>DVEP01000005.1 GCA_015655975.1 Eubacterium sp.
CTAAATATATCAAGGTGTTTTTATTTTGTCACTTCTTTCCTCGCTTAAGCTTTTTCTTTTCCACCTGCATAGCAGGTGGTTGCCTTTTTTACATACAAGGCGAAAACCTCTTGCTGCAGCAAGAGGTTTTTTATTTTATCTCAAAATATTTATCGAACTTCACATCAACACAGTTTCGCCGAAAAACCGTATTAAACCATATCGTGTTCTGATTGTGCCTGAATTTTTTCAATAAAATGATTTTCGTGCATATTCCAATATTTTTTATAAACAAATTTATCAGGCATATTGAAATTCAACTGATACATTCTGAATATTACAGGAAAATTTTTAGGCTGCCATTGTTCCTCGTATGAGTAGCAATATTTCATTTGAAGTTTTTGCATCACTTTTCCGCTCGAGATATTATTTTTATCGTGTGTTGCCGTAACAAACGGCAAACCGTCGCTTTCTGCCTGCTTTAAAACGCTTTTAACCGCCTCCGTGATTATTCCTCTGTTCCAAAATTCTTTACGAAGTCCGTAACCTAAATCAAAAGAGTCATCTGTATCAATTTTGACATACCCTATAGGAAAATCATCTTTTTTTAAACAAACAGCATAGGCGTACGACTTTTCTTTTTTGTATTCAGACGCATATCTTTTTTCATAAAACTCTTCTGCTTTCTGCATACTTTTTATCGGATACCACGGCAGAAATTTATTTACCTCTTCGTCTTTCAAAATAAGATAAAGAGCATCAATATCATTTTTTGTAAACTTTCGTAAAATAAGACGCTTTGTTTTCAGAGTTGAAGTATTCATATTTTCGCTTTCTTTCAACATTTGAGTGTAACGAATTTATATATAATTTTGCGTTTGTATTCGTGATAAAACGGGTATATAAAGTATCGTTCAATAAACATATCATAAATATTCAAAATTATCAACTCGGCAAATTGCAAAAAGAATTCAGTTGAAACACTAAATTAAACAACAGCAGATTTTCTAAATTATTAAGCAGTTTTTCTAAACAATTTAAAAACATTCCACTGTATAATAAGTTTAAAAATATATAATTTAGGAGTGATTTTATGAAACTGTCAAAAATCATATTCGGGGCTACGGCTGTGCTTGTTTCTGTAGGAATGGTTGCAGGAACTTTCGCAAGCTGTAAAAAAGATGAAAAGCCGCAAAGCGACAATGCCTATCTTGAAAAAGTAAACGATTACTCTTTTTGGGAAAACAGTTCGGACAATGCGATTGCCGAATACAACACATATAACCATGTGCACAACTTTTTGGACGATTGCGTAATCAAAGACTCAAACGCATACTCAAAAGACGGGAAAATAAGAAAAGTGCTTTTTCTCGGTTTTGACGGAATGCGCGCCGACGCTTTGCCGTATGTACTTACCGATGAAAACAACAAAAACGGCGTTGCTTACAACTCTGCTACAAATGTCAGCGCAATACAGAGATTAAAACAGGAAGGCGGAGCGTACATTGCGTACTGCGGCGGTGAAGCAGATACCGAAACAGCTCAAACCACTTCTACATCTGCAAGCTGGACTTCTCACTTCACAGGTGTTTGGGGCAGTAAACACGGAATAAAAACAAACGACGATTCAAAAAATCTCGACTACAAAACCTTTATGCTTGAATTTGCCGAAAAAGGTTTAAGCTCTTCTATTGCTTTTGACTGGGACCAATATTTCGATGTCAACTTAAAAGAAGAAATTAAATATGTTATGGAAAACAATCTGCCTATGAATTTCTGCGACATTGACAGAGAAAAAGCAGAAAAACTGAAAAAGACGAACGCAGAAACGCTTGAACTTTTCAACTTTGTCGCTCCTGAAAAGCCGTCTGACTCGGCGCCGTATGACACAGGTATGCGCGACTATGTGCTTGACAGAATTGCGCTCGGCGACGATATTGTCTGCGGAATTTTCCACAACATTGACACAGCGGGCCATACATACGGATTTGGCACAAGCACCGAGTACAAAGCCTCTGTTATAAACTGCGATATGTATGCAAACTCGATTTTGAACGCAGTAAAAGAACGAGAAGAAAAGTACAACGAAGAGTGGCTTGTTATATTTGCAAACGACCACGGCGGACTCGGAAAAGGACACGGCGAACAGACTTTGGAAGAGCGCACAACCTGGCTCGTTTCAAACATTAAGTTTGACGAAAAATACTATTCAAACGGTTACGACGGATTTAATATAAAAGACAGCCTTGATGAATAAGAAACATTTTATTTTACTTACAGCACAACTCACTGCTGTTATTTCGGCAGGTATAATATCGGGCGACACGGCATTTGCGACTGTAAATGCCGTAATAGGAGTTGTGTTCAACTTTTTAGTATCTCTCAACTTCCCGACGGGATTTATATTTGGCTTTATTTATGCAATAACAAACGGCATTCTTGCATTCAATACCAAAGTTTATGCAACATTTGCTTTTATGATTTTCCTGCAGGCGCCTATGGCGATTTACAGCTATATCAAATGGAAAAAGGCAAAAAACAGTGATGACGGCGAAATGAAAATTATGAACAAGCGTCAATTAACCATTCTCGGAACTTTTATGGTCTGCTTAGGGTTTGTGATGTACTTTGTATTAAACGCACTGGGCAGTAATTCTGTAATTTGCGACGATATTTTCTTTGTTTTCAGCGTATCTGCCTGTTTGTTGCTTGCTATGTATTTTAAAAATGCATATATCATCACACTGCTTTCGGGATTGTTCGGAACTGTTTTGTGGACAGCCCAATACTTTGAACTTGCTCAGGGACTTTCTGTTGCAGTATTTTACCTAATCGTTTTAATCAATTCAATAATTGCAGTTTGCAAACAATACAAAAACCAATAAATAACAAAAAGGAAAAACAATGAATTATAATAAAAACACCGTAACGGATGAGAAATATTTACCGCCGATTCCGAAAAAGGTAAAAGATGTTGAGAACTGCTTTCAGTTACTGACCGACAGAACACAAAATGACTGGAAATTTTTATTTGAAGAAATAAAAAATATTCCAAATGCTTTTGAAGGCAATCAAGATTACGATTTCAATATGATTGACGAGAAAAAATGGCAGGATATAGTTGTTCCGTCATCTCTTTTAATGCAGGGTTTTAACATAGAAAACAATGTTGAGTACTACTGCAAAAGGACCGTAACCATTCCGAAAGACTATGCAAACAAGCGTGTTTTTCTGCGATTTGAGGGCGTATATTCAAACGCAAGAGTATGGGTCAACAACAAATACTGCGCTTGTCATACAGGCGGTTTTACAGCTTGGGATGTTGATATATCCGAATTTTCAAAACTCGGCGAAATCACACTTACAATCGGCATTGCAGACTTGGAAGGCAAAAAGAAATCGGTTTGGAACGCAGACGGCAAATATCAAAGCAACTCTGCCTGGGCAAGTTACTACGCTCACCATAATATAGGCGGAATTATCAGAGATATAACCATGTTTTGCCTGCCGAAACAATCTGTTTTGCAAACAAATATAGACACTGTTATAGGCAAATCAAAATCGACTGCAAAAATTGATATGACGCTTTTCGATGAATGTATCGGTCTTACTCTTCAGGCTGAAATCATCAAAGACGGCGAAACAAAAGCCTCAAAAACAATACAAATTAATTCATGCAAAACATCTTTTGAACTCGATGTTTTTTCTGCTGAACTTTGGGACGCAGAGCATCCGAATTTATACACACTTGAAACAACTTTGCTCGACGGCAACAAAACCGTACTGCAAAAAAACTCAGTTAAATTCGGTTTCAGAGAAATAGTGTACGGCGGAAAAAACGGCACGGACAAAAACAAAATCTACATAAACAAAAGAGAAGTCAAACTCAGAGGCGTATGCAGACACGATGTTTCAAGGCTTTACGGCAGGTCTGTTACAAAAGATGACATTTACCAAGAAATCAAAACTTACAAAGAGCACAACATAAACCATATACGCACTTCGCACTACCCTGCAAGCGACTTTTTGCTTGATGTTTGCGACGAACTCGGAATGTATGTTGAACAGGAAAACTCTGCATGTTTCAAAGGCGCAAACGGTTTTTACATCTACAACCCGCCGCAAGATTTTCTAAACTCGTTCAAAGAAATGGTAACATATTCAAGAAATCACCCGAGCGTTATAATTTGGTCGATTGCAAACGAGTCAAACTTTGAAAAATCAAGCGGTTTCAGAGATTGCTACAACTATATCAAAGAAACCGATACAACAAGACCCGTTATTTTCAGCTACCCGTACACTGTGAAATCAAAACCTTTACCGTTCGACATTTACAGCAAGCACTACGCAAAAGTAACTTCCAAGCTCGGTAAAAGCGATATGCCGATTTTACACGATGAGTTTGCTCATATTCCCTGCTATAATATCAACGACCTGAAATACGACAACAGTTGCCGTGTATTTTGGGGCGAAAGCATAAAACGCGGTTGGGACAACATTTTCGACACAGACGGTGCGCTCGGCTGCGATATTTGGGCGGCTATCGACGATGTATTCTATCTGCCCGAAAGCAATATGGAAAAGCACCAAAATCATTTAAAAGGCGCTTTGGCAGGCTACGGAGAATGGGGATGTATCTTTGACGCATTCAAAAGGCTCAAACCCGAAGCATTCCTCACAAAAAAAGCATTTTCTCCCATAAAAATCAGCCTTACAAATATAGGCGAAAACAAAATAGCATTTGACCTTCAAAACCGATTTGACCATACAAATTTGGACGAAGTGCAAGTAACTGTTTTCGACAAAGACTCAAATATCATTTACTGCGACAAAATCAAAGAGAGCATTGAACCTCACAAAAAAGGTACTGTTTTAATATCGCCTTTAAAAACAACAGACGATATGAAGGTTGAATTTTCGGTAAACGGTATAGTTGCGGAAACTTCCCGATTGAAAAAGACAACGCCCGAAATATCAATTTCTGCTCAAACGCCAAATGTTGAATACGGCGAAAACTTTATCAGAATAAGCACTTACAAAGATACTGTTGCCGTAATAGACGGTATGCATCTATACACAGGTTTGGTAAAATTTGAAGTTGAGCATCGTGATATTTTCCGAGTTAAAGACAACACTTACAAAGCAGACTTTGGTTTTGGCAGAATATTTTTACTGACTGTGTACGAGGAAGCAGGAAGATTGAGAATTGAAGTAAAACCGTTCAATAAATTTACATCTTTATATGCAACAGGAGAAATCGGTGTTGACATTAAACTTACAGACGATGTATACTCGGTATCGTGGGAAAGAAATGCGCTTTACAATGATTATCCCGAAGACCATATTGCAAGAAGTTTCGGAACTGCTTACAAAAAAGGCGCAGTACACAACTATTCCGACACCGATATGAGCAAAGTTTCGTGGGAAGCAGATATGTCAGCCTTTGCGTACTACGATAAAAACAGCGACTGCAATACACTTGCAAGTAACGATTTTAAAACAAAAAGGCTCAAAATTAACAACTATCTTGTAAATACCGTTCACGGCACAAAAGTCCTTGTTAAAACCGACAGCAAAAACATAAACGCATACGCAAACCCGTTCAATTCAAAGCTTCAAATAAGCAAAGGGGACTACAAAAGGTCTGTTTTATGGGGAAATTATTGGGGAAAAAGATTTAGTTTAAATAACAAAAACATTTTTGAATTTTTCCTGTATTTTGAAGAATAAAAAAATTAAAAATCAAACGCTTAATTGACGGAGGTTTTAATATGGATATTACAATTAAAGCAAGTCCAAAGCCTGTAAAAAACGGCGATTTCAACTACTCAAATATTGAAAGTTCCTACGGCGTAAACACGCAGTATTTCACAAAAGACGACAAGCCCTACACAATCGTTGCCGGCGAGCTTCACTTTTCAAGACTGCCGAAAGAACGCTGGAGAGAAACACTCTTAAAAATGCGTGATTGCGGTATCAATACCGTTTCGACCTATGTTTTTTGGAACTATCACGAAGAAATCAGAGGAGTGTTCGACTTTTCAGGCAACAAAGACATTGCCTCATTTTTACAAATCTGCAAAGATATAAATATGCCGTGTATAATGCGTATAGGCCCTTGGTGCCACGGCGAAGTTGTACGAGGCGGTTTTCCTAAACGCATAAACAAAATGGTGAAAAAAAGATGCGACAGTCCCAAATATCTCGAAGAAGTGCGCGAGTTTTGGCAAGGTCTGTACAAAGAAGTTGCTCCGTATCTTGACGGCGAAACGGTAATAGGAATTCAACTTGAAAATGAGTACACAGGTCCGACAGAACATATTCGCACACTCAGAAAAATTGCAGAAGAAATCGGTTTTAAAACTCCGTTTTTCACTATGACTGCATGGCCGTCGGGCAAGCCCGACAGAGATTTTCTGCCTACGATGGGCGGTTACCCCGACGGACCGTGGAACTACGGAAAAAAAGCGCTCAAGCCAAAAAATCGTTTTGCAATTACGCCTGCAAAAACAGAAAGTGAAATCGGCGGAGATTTGTTCAAAAGCAATACGGAAGTGAAAGGAATATATGACGAGGTTCCGTACGCTTCGTGTGAAACAGGTCCCGGAAACCAGGTTACACAGCACCGCAGACCGTATATCAGTGAAAAAGACGGGTACGGCGTATGTTTTTCAAAATTTGCAAGCGGTGTAAATTGGCTCGGTTACTATATGTTCTGCGGAGGAGCAAACCCGAACGACAGACTGATGCAGGAAAGCAGACTGACAGGCTATCCGAACAATTACCCTGTAATTGACTACGATTTCCAGTCGCCGATCAGCCGATACGGTGTGTGCCGTCCTCACGGCGACAGACTTCGATTGATGCACCTTTTCATCAGCGATTTTGACAATGAAATCTGCACAAAGCAAGCGTATTTTCCAAAGTGGAAAAGCAACGACCCGTTTGACATTTCCTTTTTGAAATGTTCGGTACGCGCCGACGAAAACGCAAGCGGATACTTCTTTGCAGGCACTTATGAAAAAGGCTTGGAATACAAGGACTTTGAAAATGTAAATGTTACATTTGAAATAAACGGCAAAACCGTCAAACTGCCTTGCATAAATGTCAAAGCAGGCGCAATGTTTTTCTATCCTTTCAACATCAAACTCGGCTCGCTTAACTTCGAATATATTCTTGCGCAGCCTATTGCAAAAACAGTTGAAAACGGCAAAACGGTTTGCTACTTTGCAGAGTGCGAGGGACTTGTTCCAAAATACTCGATAAACGGCAAAGAGTTTTCTCTCGATTTCAGTGAAAACGGCGTTGAAATTGAAGATGTGAAAATAGTAGTAATTCCGTACGAAAAGGCAAAACAATTCCATTTCATTAACAAGAAAGCATATTTTCTCGACGGCACCGTTTACTGCGACAACGGAAAAATTTACTGCGAGAAAAAGACACAATGCGATTTGAAAAAAGAGGTGTCGCTCACACCTTGCCAAAAACAAAAACTGCCGTACGACTACTATTTATATTCAAACGGCAAACGCAAATACTACTCGTTAAAACTGCCCGAAATCATTCTTGACGACAAGTTCGATGTTGTTCTTGAATTTGAATTTAACGGGCTCAATCTCCAGGTTTTCAGCGAAAACACATTAATTAACGACTATTTCAATATTGACAGGAAGTTTGAAATGCACCTGAGAGATTATAAAAAGTATATTGAAAAAAACGGCAATCTTATCATTCGCACTGCTCCTAAGACAAAGTTCGGCGTTTCAAATGTTTACAGCGAAAAAGAAATTCAGCCAAACGCACTGAGTTTGCGTGTAAAAAATGTTTACTGCGTTGAAAAAATGTTGTTGAATAATCAAATTGCGACAGAATGATTTATAAATAAGATGTCACATAAAAAACAGGAAAGATTGAAAAATCTTTCCTGTTTTTTATATTTGTATTTATTTTTTCGCAATTCGGTCTGTTTAATGAAAAATATTAATAAACGCCTTGTGAAAGCATAGCGTCCGCAACTTTTTCAAAACCTGCGATATTTGCGCCTGCAACAAGATTGTAGCCGAGACCGTATTTTTCGGCAGCCTCAACAGAATGTTTATGAATGTCAACCATTGCTCTGTAGAGTCTTTCGTCAACTTCCTCTGCTGTCCAGCTCAAACGCTGACTGTTTTGGCTCATTTCAAGACCCGAAACACATACACCGCCCGCATTTACTGCTTTTGAAGGAGCAATGATGACAGACTCGGTTTCCATAAAGAGATTTGTTGCTTCTTCAGTTGTCGGCATATTTGCAACTTCAATATAATATTTTGTTCCGTTTGCAATGATTTTCTGTGCCTCTTCAAGTGTAACTTCGTTTTGAGTAGCGCAAGGCATTGCAACATCTACCTTAACTTCCCAAGGTTTTTTGTTCGGCACAAATTCTGCTCCGAATTTATCTGCATAGTCTTGAACACGGTCGCGAAGCGAAGCACGCATTTCAAGCATATAGTTAATCTTCTCTTCTGTGTTGATACCGTCTTTGTCGTAAACATAGCCGTCAGGACCTGAAATAGTAACAACTTTACCGCCGAGTTCGGTAATCTTTTTAACTGCGCCCCAAGCTACATTGCCGAAACCTGAAAGTGCAAATGTTTTGCCTTTAATATCGTCGTTTTCGTGTTTGAAAACTTCGCATGCATAGTAAACTGCGCCGTAACCTGTTGCCTCAGGTCTGATGAGTGAACCGCCGTATGAAATGCCTTTACCTGTGAGAACACCGTTTTCAAAAGCGCCTCTGATTCTCTTGTACTGACCGAAAAGGTAGCCGATTTCTTTGCCGCCTACACCGATGTCGCCTGCAGGAACATCGACGCTCGGACCGATATGACGATAGAGTTCTGTCATAAATGCCTGACAGAAACGCATAATTTCTCCGTCGCTCTTTCCTCTTGGGTCAAAGTCGGCGCCGCCCTTTGCACCGCCCATCGGAAGACCTGTCAAAGAGTTTTTGAAGGTTTGTTCAAAGCCGAGGAAAAACATAATGCTCGGGTTAACGGTAGGATGAAATCTCAAACCGCCCTTGTAAGGACCGATTGCAGAGTTGAACTGAACTCTGTAACCGCGGTTGATTTGTGTGTTGCCGTTGTCGTCAACCCACGCAACACGGAATGAAATCATTCTTTCAGGCTCTGCCATTCTTGACAACAAGTCCGCTTTGACATACTCAGGGTGTTCTTCAACAACTTTTTCAAGCGAGGAAAAAACCTCTTTGACACACTGGATATACTCCGGCTTATCGCTGTCTCTCTTTTCCACTTTGGCTAATACGCCTTCGATATAATCGTTCATCTAAAATCACCTTTCTTTGCTAAGTAAAAGCAAGTTTTTGCTCCCCTTAGCATTCAAAATAACACATCTAAAATTATAAATCAACAGTAAACGGCAAAAAAGTTATTGTTAATTTTTTACCAAATAATTGTTAATTTTTTGCCAAATTATTTTTGTAAATTTTTTTCGAAAAAAGCCCGAAAATCAAGTCATATTCGGGCTTTTAGGGTTATTTTTATTTAATCACTGTTCCGATAGAGTTCGGAGCCATTGCGGCAGCATTGCTCTCGTCTGTATCAATGTGCATTGCAAGTGCATAGCTGTCTGAAACTCTGACTACAACATCGCCGAAAACAAGACTTCTGCCGTCTGTTGTAGGAATTTCAACTTTAACAATTTGTTTATCTTCAAGACCCATTCTTTCTGCGTCTGCAGTTGTAGCGTGAATATGTCTTTTAGCGGCGATTACGCCTTGTGTAATTTCAATCTCGCCTTTAGGACCTACAAGTTTGCAGCCTGCCGAACCTGCGATGTCGCCGGACTCTCTGACAGGGGCTTTCACGCCGATAGAACGAGCGTCAGTGAGGCTGAGTTCAACCTGAGTTTCTTTTCTGACAGGTCCGAGAATTGAAACGCCTGCAAGTTCTCTTTTCGGTCCTACCACCGTTACTCTTTCTTCACAGGCAAACTGACCCGGCTGAGAAAGCATTTTTTTAACGGTGAGTTCATAACCTTCGCCGAAAAGTGTTTCAAGGTCTGCCTGAGAAAGATGAATATGTCTTGCTGAAATTTCTACTGTAACCTGATTGTTTTCCATAGTTCTTACTCCGTTTCATAAAATTAAAATAATACTAAAATTAAGTTCTGAAAACTATTTTATACTCAACTAAAGCGTTTTTCAAGAATTTTTTACAATGTATCGTATATTAAAGCAAATCAACCAAAAAACATTGAACCAACGCTGTTTTTTTTAAACTTAATAACAACAAAAAACGCGAAAAAACGCGTTGTTTTTTCAACAAACATTGACAAAACGAAATTCAAAATATATAATTTAATCAACTTAATAAGTCAGGGGTGCTTTCGGGCTGAGATAATACCCTTCTACTCGTTCGGTAATGCGAACGCAGAAGACACAAAAGCAGTAGTTTGCGCCTCTGAGTACATCTGTATTCAGGGGCTTTCTTTGACTTATAGAGTAATATTTTCGGAGGTACTTTTATGAACAAAAACACGAAAAAAATCGTTACCTGCGGTGTTCTCATTGCTTTGGCGACCGTTCTTTCCTTCATCAAAGTATATGAATTGCCGTACGGCGGTTCAATCACACTTTTCTCAATGGTGCCGATTGTTGTACTCGGCTACAAATACGGCGTAAAATGGGGTGTTTTTTCAGGCGTCATTTACAGCGTTTTGCAGGCGATACTCGGTGCAACCCAAAGCAACGCTTTCGCAGGCCTTTCGGGCGGAAATGTCTTAATCATGGCATTTTTAGACTATGTTGTTGCATTTACCGTTCTCGGTCTTGCAGGTATGTTTAAAAACAAAATCAAAAACCACACCGCAGCAATCGCAGTCGGAAGCGGTATAGCAGTATTTTTAAGATTTATTGCACACTTTTTCTCAGGCTGGATTTTATGGGGAAGTTACGCAGAAAGTTTCTTTGCGGAAACAATGAACAACGCGTTCAGTCAATCTGTGCTTGACACATTTTCGGGTCAGTCTTTGGCAGTTGTTTACTCGCTTGTTTATAACGGCAGTTATATGCTGCCCGAAATTCTTGTTACCGTACTCGGTGTGCTTGCGCTCATGGCAGTCAAACCCGTACGCAAACTTATTGTCAACGAAGACGCATAGCATAAAGAAAATAAAAATCTTAAAAAACCCGTCAGAAAATCTAATCTGACGGGTTTCCTATATTGACAAAAATATTTGACGGCAGTATATTTAAATTATCTAAACAAATAACCGTATCAAAAATTTCACAAAAATTGCAGCAATGCAGAAATAGTAAATTATATGGAACTTATTGAAGTTATTATTGAAGTTTTAATAGGACTGTTGTGTTTATTCTGCGCTTTTCAAATAGGAATCAACGGAAAAATCGAACTTATACACGCCTATCACTACAAAAATATTGAACCTGAAAAAATAAATATTTTTACCAAAAAAATGTGAATAGGTTTAACGATTGTCGGGTTGGGAGTAATATCAATGCCCGCTGTAAACCTTGTTTTCAAAACACATTTAGGTTATTGGACAGGAATGGCTTTACTTATCTTAGGTATAATATATATGTTGTACACTGTGATAAAGTACAACAAAACACTGTTTTAGTCAAAACACGGCAGGTGCGACTTGCACTTTGCCGTGTTTTTTTATTTTTTGGTTATGTTAAATACTGTTCTTTCTGTTTTTGAGAAGTTTTTTCATTGAAATTAAAACTATGCACATCAGAGCAGGAAAAACTATGGCGGTTGCAATACCGAGTTTCAGGTTGTCGTCAATTCTTGCCGATGAAAAACCTACGAGCGACGGTCCGAGCATACAACCCAAGTCGCCTGCAAGAGCAAGAAAAGCAAACATTGCAGTACCTCCGCCTTTGAGAATTGACGCAGATATACTGAAAGTACCCGGCCACATTATTCCGACCGACAAACCGCAAAGCGCACAACCCAAAAATCCCAAAAACGCATTTTGCGAAAAGCCGATTATACAATACGAAACACAGCACAAGACAGAACTCAAAACCATAAACTTTTTCAGATTGATTTTATGCCCGAATTTACCGTAAAACAGACGGGCCGAACCCATAAAAACGGCAAACATCATGGGGCCTGCAAGGTCGCCGACTGTTTTGCTGACATTCAAACCGCTTTCTGCAAACGCAGATGCCCATTGGCTGACAGCCTGCTCGGACGCGCCCGCGCAAACCATAAGCAAACACATTACCAAAAAAACTTTTGACGAAAAAATCTGTTTAATCGACTTTGCATTTTTCTCGTCCTCAACCAAAGGCGCAATCGGAACTTTTGAAAACACAAAAGCGTTGCACAGCGGAATGACTGCCCACAAAAGCGCCAAAACTTTCCACGCGTCTGTTGAAAAAATATTGAAAAACAAAGTTGACAAACCTATTACGGCAACACATCCCCAGCAATAAAATGAGTGCAAAAGGCTCATTGCCTTTTCCTTATTGTCGGTAGGGCATGCTTCAACTATGGGGCTGATTAAAACCTCAAGCAGCCCTCCTCCGACTGCATAAACTACGACGGAAATTAAAATTCCCGCAAATGCATTTCCCAACAAATCGGGCAAAACAGTCAGCAAAACAAGTCCCGTTGCGCTGAAAATGTGGGCAAGCACGGCAGATGTTCTGTACCCTATTTTATCCACGAAAACAGCCGATGCCAAATCTACAAACAACTGCAAAAAGAAATTGATTGTAATGAGTGCTGTTATCTGCGAAAGGCGGATATCGTACTGTCGTTGAAAAGTCAAAAACAAAAGCGGCAGAAAATTGTTGATGATTGCCTGCACTATGTAACCGACAAAACAGGCGTTGACCGTTTTTTTGTAACCGTTTTTCATGAAAATCTCCTATTTTTTACTTGGTATGAGAAAAGGAACTTGCAGTATATAAACAATATAATACATTTATAAATTTATTTGTTTATTTGCGTTTTTACATTTAACCGAAGTTATTTTTCCGTACAAATATAGCATACAAAAAAAATTCAGTCAACACCTGCCATTTCATTTAAAATACTGTGGAAATTGAAAGTGTTTTGTGGTATTATTGTTATATTATAGAATTTTAAGAAAGGAATATTAAAGAATGGAAAAGAAAAAAATCATTCTTACAGGCGACAGACCGACGGGCAGACTTCATGTCGGACACTATGTCGGCTCTCTTAAAAGGCGTGTTGAACTTCAAAACTCAGGCGAGTACGATAAAATCTATGTTATGATTGCCGACGCTCAGGCTCTCACGGACAACGCAGAAAATCCCGAAAAAATCAGACAAAATGTTTTAGAGGTTGCTCTTGACTACCTTGCCTGCGGAATTGACCCTGAAAAAACGACAATTTTCATTCAGTCTCAAATTCCTCAGTTGACGGAACTTTCTTTTTACTATATGAACCTTGTTACAGTTTCAAGACTTCAAAGAAACCCCACCGTTAAATCGGAGATTAAAATGCGCAACTTTGAGGCAAGCATTCCGGTCGGATTTTTCACATATCCAATCAGCCAGGCAGCTGACATTACCGCTTTCGGCGCAGACACCATCCCTGTCGGCGAAGACCAACTGCCTATGATTGAACAGACAAAGGAAATTGTACACAAATTCAACTCGGTTTACGGCGACACACTTGTTGAACCGACTGCATTTTTGCCGACAAACAAGGCTTGCCTGCGACTTCCCGGTATAGACGGCAAAGCGAAAATGAGCAAGTCGCTCGGCAACTGTATCTATCTTTCCGATACGGCAGAAGAAGTTTCGGCAAAAATTATGAGTATGTTCACCGACCCGAACCATCTCAAAGTTTCCGACCCCGGCAATATCGAGGGCAACACGGTGTTTACATATCTCGACGCATTTTGCACCGACGAACACTTTGCTGAATTTTGGAACGACTACAAAAACCTTGACGAACTCAAAGAACATTACCAAAGAGGCGGTCTCGGTGATGTGAAAATTAAAAGATTTCTCAACAAGGTTATGGAGTCCGAACTTGCTCCTATCAGAGAGAAAAGGCTTGAACTCGGCAAAAGAATTCCCGAAATATACGAAATTCTCAAAAACGGCAGCATAGAGGCTGAAAAAGTTGCCGCAAAAACTCTCGAAAGCGTCAAATCTGCTATGAAAATCAACTACTTTGATGACGAAGCTTTGATTAAATCGCAGATAGACAAATACAATATTTAAAACGCAAAACATTTTGGCGCATCGCAATGCAGAATTTTTTCGATTTTTGCAAGTGCGATGCGTTTAAAATATTTTTAAAACACATTATAATTTCATATTTCAAAACTATTTATTACAACCAAGTTTTATGAATTGACAAGACAAACCTTTATTGTTATACTAAAACTGAAATTAAAACAACATTTTTACATTTGATTTTTCAAATGATGATTTTGAGGTGGAATAATGGACAAAAACAAAGTCAGCATCACAATAGGCGGCGCTTCATACACAATCGTTTCAGAGGACACTCCCGAATATGTAACAGATTTGGCAGAAGCGCTGAACACGGAAATAAAAAAAATTATCACAGAAAATCCTGCTCTTTCACAAACTCAGGCGGCAGTGTTAATTGCGCTTGACCAAATGGACGCAGCGAAAAAAGCAAGCGCGTCTTCAGACAATCTTCGCGCTCAAATCAAAGACTATCTTGAAGACTCTGCAAGAGCCAGAATGGAAGCAGATGTTGCGCGCCACGAAATTGAAAGGCTCAACAGAGAAATAGCAAATCTCAGAGGAAAGTTAGCACAGAAATAATCTATGAAAATTGAAATACTTGCTCCCGCAGGAAGCGGTGAGTCTTTAATTGCCGGAGTCAGAAGCGGTGCAGATGCAGTTTATCTCGGGGGTAAACTGTTCAGCGCACGCCGAAACGCCGGCAATTTTAATGACGAAGAACTTGAAAATGCAATCAAATATTGCCACGAAAGAAATGTCAAAGTCTATCTCACAATAAACACGGCTGTTTTTGACAGCGAAATGAAAACTGCCGTTGATTTTGTGGGAAGAGCACTGTCTTTCGGAATTGACGCCCTGATTATCTCTGATTTAGGGCTTATCAGCGCTGTAAAAAGCACTTACAAAGACGCTGTTTTACACGCTTCTACACAGATGAGTGTATGCACATCTTACGGCGCAAAGTACCTTGAAAAACTCGGCTTTTGCCGAATGGTACTGCCCCGTGAAATGACAAAAAGCGAAATAGAAAAAATAACGGAAAAGACCGATATTGAAACAGAAGTTTTTGTACACGGCGCGCTTTGTATGTGCCTATCGGGACAGTGTCGGCTTTCTGCTATGATAGGTTCACGAAGCGGAAACAGGGGGCTTTGCGCTCAACCGTGCCGTCTGCCGTTTTCTGCAAAATCAAACGGCTCGGCAGATCTCAGTTTAAAAGACCTTTCTTTAATCGAAAAAATCGGCGAACTTTGTGAACTCGGCGTATCTTCTCTCAAAATTGAGGGCAGAATGAAACGCCCCGAATATGTCGCTGCGGCAGTCTGCGACTGTAAAAAATCGCTCGAAAACACATACACCGAAAAAGACAGGCAGGAACTTATGAATGTCTTTTCAAGAAGCGGTTTTACAAGCGGATATTTTGACGACAAACTCGGCAAAGATATGTTCGGAGTTCGCAGCAAAGAAAATGTTTTGGGCGCTTCCTCGCAACTGCTCAAATCTTTTGAAAAACTCTACGAAAAAGAAATTCAAAACATTGCCGTTGATTTCAAATTTGTTTGCAAAAACGGTCAAAATGCTGTTTTGTACGCAAAGTCGCTCGGCAAAGAAGTTTGTGTACAGGGTGAAGTTCCCGAAAAAGCGCTCAACAAACCGATTGACTGCGAAAGCGTTTCAAAAAGACTTGCAAAACTCGGGGGAACGCAGTTTTTTGCACAAAATACAGCGTGTGAAATCGAAGACGGTTTGATTTTGAGCGCGAGCGCGATAAACGAAATGCGAAGAAAAGCCGTTGAAAAACTTTGTGAAGAGTTTTGTGAACACAAAGAAGTTGAAATTAAAGAGTTCAAAGAAATTGCCCCCGACAGAAAAATTCGCCGTCCGTATCTTTGTGCAAGGTTTGAAAACGCAGAACAAATTCCGTCAAATCATCCTTTCAAAAGAATTTGGCTGCCGATTTATGAAAAAACAGAGAACTTTGAAAAATTCGGTGCACAAGTATATATACCGAGCGGTTTATTCGGTTGTGAGGACGAAATCAGAAAAAAACTCGAAAAACTTTCTGCCGTCGGCGTAAAAAAAGCGCTTTGCTCGACACTCGACGCGGTTGCACTCGCAGAAGAAACAGGGTTTGAAATATTTGCCGACCATTCTATGAACATTTTCAACTCATACACCGACTTTGAAAATGTTGTAATGCCGTTTGAACTCACGCTTGAACAAATTTCAAAAGCAAAAATCAAAAAAGAAAAAGGGCTTATAGCTTACGGCAGACTTCCGTTAATGACAACAAGAAACTGCCCTGTAAAAAACTCAATCGGATGTCAAAACTGCAAAAAACACGGTGAACTGACAGACAGGCTCGGCAAAAAATTTCCTGTCAAGTGTTCTTCTCTGCCGTGCGTAACAGTTTACAACTGCGATATACTCGACATTTCCGACAAGTTAAGCGAAGTCAAAGCCGATTTTGCCGACTTGCTTTTCACCGATGAAAGCAAAGAAGAAGTTTTAAAAATTGCTTCATCATTTTTAAAAGGCGAACGCGCTGTTTTGTATGGCGCAACAAAAGGACTTTATTACAGAGGTGTTTTATAAATGATTGTTCTCGCTTCAAATTCTCCGAGAAGAAAAGAACTTTTGCAAAGTATTACAAAAGATTTTGTTATAAAATCTGCCGACATTGACGAAACTGTTTTTGACGACGATGAAATTTTTGAAGGACTCAAAAAGCTGTCTTTTGCAAAGGCTGAACCTTTCATAAACGAAAACGATATTGTAATAGGCGCCGATACGGTAGTTGTCGCAAACGGCAAAAAACTGGGCAAGCCGAAAGACGAAAAAGAGGCGTTTGAAATGCTCAAAACACTATCGGGCAAAACGCACAGCGTAATCACGGGCGTTACAATAGCAAGTTTTGGCAAATCGGAGTCTTTTTGTTGTGAAACTAAAGTTACATTTTTTGAACTTGACGACAGCGAAATAAACGAATACATAAAAACAAAGGACTGTTTCGACAAAGCGGGAGCTTACGGTATTCAGTCGGGCGGTAAACTTTTCGTCAAAGTAATTGACGGCGACTACTTCAATGTTGTCGGACTGCCCGTTTCTCTGCTTGCAAGAAAATTGAAGAGTTTTGAACAAATTTAAACTAATTATAATTTTAATAAAAAAATTTTAATTTTTTCTTTTTTACACTTTTTAGAATGTGTAAAGATAAATTATTACAAAAATATTTAAATAAATTACATTTTTTTGCCTGTCAGGCGCCGACAAATGTGTTTAATTTTGTCGTTTTGTGTATGTTTCGGCTTGCAATTAAAAAAATCGTATGATATAATAAATAATGCGGTAAGTCCCATATTTTATTGTAGTGGGGCTTATTTAACACACTTTAAAGGGAGGAAATGGATATATGGCAGCTGACCTTCATTGTCATACTAAACTAAGCGACGGTTCAGTTGGTATAGAAGACTTGATAGCCATTGCAAAAAAGAGTGGCATTGACACTATTGCGGTAACAGACCACGATTGCCTTGCAGGTACAGTCAGAGCACAGGTAATCAGCAAACGATACGATGTTAAAGTAATTCCGGGTGTTGAACTTTCAGCTTTCGACGAAGAAGTCGGAAAAAAAGTTCATATTCTTGCATATTTGGCAGATGCGCCCGACCGTCTCGAAGGCCTTTGCAAGCGTACAAGCATCGCCAGAAAGCGCGCAGGTCAAATAATGATGTTAAAAGTCGCTTCTCGCTTTCCCGTTTCTTCGGAGTTTATAATCTCACACGCATCAGGCTCTACAAACCTTTACAAACAACACATTATGCACGCGCTTATGGACGCAGGTTACACGGACAAAATCTTCGGCGATTTGTTCCATACACTTTTCAGTCCTGAAAGCGAAGCAAATGTTCTTGCGCCGACTAAATACCCGTCAATCACCGAAGTTATTGAAGAAGTACACAATGCAGGCGGCATTGCAGTGCTTGCTCACCCTGCTTTCTATGACAACTTTGAGGAAATAGAAAAGTACAGAGAACTCGGACTTGACGGAATCGAAGTTTGGCACCCAAGCGCGTCTGAACAGCAAATTGAAGATTTAATTAAATATTGCAAAAACAATGAACTATTAATGACAGGCGGTTCCGATTTCCACGGAATTTACGGTACAGCGCCTGTTACAATCGGCTCGTGTGCAACTCCGCAGGAACATGTCGAAAAACTTCTCGGCTACAAAGCGAAGAAAAAACGCGCTCAGCGAAAAGCGGAAAAGATTGCGGCTCAGCAGGCAGAAATGGAAAAATCAGGCTTTTGATTATTCAGGGGATACGATTTCGTATCCCCATATTTTTTAAAATTTTACATAATCTTTAAAAAACGATGATAATTTCATAACAAATGTATTTTATTATTTAGACAAGAAAAAGGAAAGGAAGTGATAAGTGAATATGCTGAAAAACATAATCAAGTTGATTGGTATGGGTCTTGCTCTCGGAAACGATTCAGTCAAAACATCCGACGAAGACATACGAATTTTCAACAAAATTGTTGAAGACATTGCCAACAACAACGACAACGAAAATAAGGCTGCGTGAAGCCAATGAGGGAACTCCTTGCCAATGGGCAGGGCTTTTTTTATTTTTATCGTGTTTTTCGCGTTTCATTTATCAAAATTCAAAGCAGCAACAAGTACAAATTAAGATTATATTTTATTTTATAATAAATTGTAAAATCATTACAATCAAACCGGGGAGAAAAACAATTGTTAAACGATGCATTCAAAAAAATTTTAAAAAAGCATTGACATTTTGAAAGTTTAGATATACAATACACTTGAACAGTTGTTCAAGTGAGGTGAAAAAATGCAAAACGAAGAAATCATTATCGACCTTGCAGATTTATTTAAAATCTTTTCCGACTCAACACGACTGAAGATACTGTTGTCATTGGTTGACTCAGAGCGTTGCGTGTCCGAAATAGGCGACGAACTGCAAATGAGCGCGACTGCCATTTCACACCAGCTGCGAGTGCTGAAGCAAAGTCATCTTGTCAAATACAGACGAAACGGCAAGCAAGTTTACTATTCACTTGCCGACAGCCATGTAGAGAGAATAATCAACTGCGGAATTGAGCATATTGAAGAATAGGAGTGAGTTTATGAAAGACAAACATGAACACAGTGAATGCTGCGAACACAACCACGACGCTTGCAGCTGCGAACACAATCACGAGCACAGCCATGACAGTTGCGGTTGCGGCTGCGGACACGACCACGAGAGAGAACTCGACAAACACGAAAAAAACGAAGTCATTTTCAAACTTGCCACTTCGGTAGTTTTCTTTATTTTGGGAATTATCGCGAGCGAAGTTGAATTCTTTGCACAATACGAATTTATTGCCCTAATCTGTTTCGGAATTTCCTACTTATTTGTAGGTTTCAACATAATTAAAGAAGCAGTCGAGGGTGTCATTCACGGCAACATTTTCAATGAAAACTTTTTAATGACCATCGCTTCACTCGGTGCATTTGCCATCAAAGAATACTCCGAGGGCTGTGCAGTAATGATTTTGTTTACTTTCGGCGAATTTATGCAAAGCATTGCACTCGGAAAAAGCCGAAATGCAATCAAATCAATGCTTAAGATGAAACCGACGGAAGTTACTGTTATACGAAACGGCGAAGAGGTAACCGTAAAACCTGAAGAAGTTGAAATCGGCGAAACAATAGTTGTAAAACCCGGAGAAAAAATCAACCTTGACGGCGAAATCATTGAGGGCAACTGCGAACTTGATATGGCGGCTTTGACAGGCGAAAGCATACCCGTTTCAGTAGGAGCAGGCGACAAAGTTCTGTCAGGCTCGGTATGTATCAACGCAACGCTGAAAGTGAGAGCAGAAAAGAAGTATTCTGACGGAACCATAGCGCAAATTCTTGAAATGCTCGAACATGCTCAAAACAAAAAAAGCAGTACCGAAAAATTCATCACAAAATTTGCAAAGATTTACACACCGATTGTCTGTGCAATCTCTTTGCTTATAATTCTTGTACCTCCGATATTTTTCGGCGGAGATTGGAACGAATGGATATACAACGGACTTTCCGCACTTGTTGCATCTTGCCCCTGTGCGATAGTAATTTCCGTTCCGCTCAGTTTCTTCGGCGGACTCGGTGCTTGCTCAAAACAGGGTATTTTGGTAAAAGGCTCAAATTATCTTGAAGAACTCACAAAGTGTAATATAGGCGTTTTCGACAAAACGGGTACAATAACAAGCGGAAAATTCAAGTATGTAAGCTGCGAGGGCACGGACAACGAGCGTGAACTTTTCAAAATTATTTCTGCCTGCGAAAGATACTCAACTCACCCTATTGCAAAATCCATCTGCCTTGCTTTCGGTCAATATTCCGAAAATGCAGAGGTTAAAGACGCGAAGAACTATGCGGGTATGGGTGTGAGCGCAATTGTTGACGGAGTAGAATACTTTGTCGGAAATGAAAAACTGATGAGAAGCCTTAACATTGATTTCAAAGAAACACAGTCAATAGGTACGGCAGTTTACTGCGCTACGAAAGACAAATTTGTCGGCAACATTGTTTTTGCAGACATTATCAAAGAAGACAGCAAGGACGCTGTCAGAGAGTTGAAAAAACTCGGCGTCAAAAAAACATATATGCTTACAGGCGACAAAAAAGATATTGCACAGGATATTGCAAAAAAAGCAGGTATCACAAACTTTTTCTCCAAACTTTTACCTCAGGACAAAGTTAAAAAAATGGAAGAAATTAAAAAAGAGGGCAAAGTTTTCTATACGGGAGACGGTATAAATGACGCACCCGTACTCGCAAGCGCCGATATAGGAATTGCAATGGGCGGTGTAGGAAGCGACATTGCAATAGAAGCAAGCGACATTGTAATAATGGGCGACTCTCTTTCAAAAATACCGAAAGCAATTAAAATTGCAAGACAGACAATGGCTATAAATAAGGAAAATATCATTTTTGCACTTCTTGTAAAGGCTGTAATCATAGCTCTTGCAGCGTTCGGAATAAGCGAAATGTGGCTTGCCGTTTTCGGAGATGTCGGTGTGTGCCTTATCGCCGTAGCAAACTCTTTGAGAACAATGATTACTCACAGAAAATAAAGTTCAAACAATTTAAAGAGAGATACAAATTATATATTTAAGCATTCATATATAATTTAATTACACAACAAAAAAATTAACCGTACGACCAAAATCGTACGGTTAATTTTTTGTGTTTTATTTAAATAATTTTAAATCGTTTAAAGTTATTTATATTCTTTCGAGCGATTTACTCAAAAACGACTTTAAGATTTCGCTTTGCGGATTTTCAAAAATCTGCTCGGGTGTGCCCATTTCCTCTATCACGCCGTTTGCCATAAACATCACTTTATCGGCAACATTTTTTGCAAACTCCATTTCGTGAGTAACAACAATCATTGTACTGTTGCCTGTTTTGAGGCTTCGTATAACATTGAGCACTTCGCCTGTCAATTCAGGGTCAAGCGCCGATGTAGGTTCGTCGAAACAAAGAATATCGGGCGACATTGCAAGCGCTCTTGCGATTGCCACACGCTGTTGCTGACCGCCTGAAAGTTCGCATGGGTAAGCGTTCGCCTTTTCCGAAAGACCGACTTGACAAAGCAAGTCGTTTGCCTTTTCTTCAATCTCTTTTTTCCTTTGTTCTTTGAATTTTTTCAAATTTGATGAGCCGTTTTCTTTTTTGTACGCCTTTACTTCGTCGTTCAAAGCAAGCGTCGGCGCAAGAGTCAGATTTTGTTTTACGGTATATTGCGGAAACAAGTTGAACTGCTGAAATACCAAACCGAAACGCAGACGATTTTTCCGTATCTCTTTTTCCGTCAAAGAATTTTCATCGTCTGTATTTAAAAGCACTTTTGAGTCAACGCTGATGACTCCCCTGTCTGCCATTTCAAGAAAGTTGAGGCACCTCAAAAGCGTAGTTTTGCCACTTCCCGATGAGCCGATGATGGCAAGCACTTCGCCCTTTTCAAGCGAAAAATCTATTCCTTTTAAAACTTCGTTATCACCGAATTTTTTATGAATATCGGTAACTTCAAGCATTGCCATTTTATCAACCTCTGTAATAATTGAGTTTTTTCTCTGCCCTGTTGAAAATGATTGTCAAAATTCCGCAGAACGCAAGGTAAAATGCGCCTGTATAGAACAACGGCCAGATAAGTCCCTCAAGTTTAATATAGTTTTGACCTGCCCAAATAATTTCATAAACAGAAATAATTCTTGCAAGTGAAGTATCTTTAACAAGTGTAATGATTTCATTGCTCATAGGAGGTAAAATTCGTTTTACCACCTGTTTTAAAACAACTCTGAAAAAGATTTGCGCTTTTGTCATGCCGAGCACTTGTCCTGCTTCGTACTGACCGACGGGGATGCTCTCTATTCCTCCACGGTAAATTTCCGAAAAATAGCACGCATAGTTGATTACAAAAGCTATAAGCACCGCCGCAAATCTGTCAAAAACAGACCAAGATGCGAGCCATGTAACAAACGAATTTGGGTTTTCAAGTCCTTGCGCCCAAGTTCCGACAAGACCGGGTCCGTAGTAAATGATAATCATTTGAAGCATGAGAGGTGTGCCTCGTATCATCCAAACAAAAGTTTTCATAAGCCACTTTAACGGCTTAAATTTGCTCATTGAAGCGAAACTAAAAATGAGTCCCAGAGGTAATGCGAAAACAAGCGTCAAAGCAAAAAGTTCAAGCGTTGTGCCGAAACCCTTGAGCAAGTCAAGCGTTACCTGCCAAAACATTTCCATATTTCTCCTCCTAAAATTAAATTGCTATAAACATTTTAATATAAATTTTTTATTTTGCAAGTGTAAGTTTATATTTGTCTGCAAGTTTTTGAAGAGAACCGTCCGCTTTCATTTCTTCCATAATTTTGTTTACTTCTTCCGTAACATCGGAGCCTTTTCTGAAACCGATACCGTACTGTTCAACATTGAGTTTAACCTCAAAAGCAAGTTCCGAATAGCTTGTTCCCTCGCCTATCATTGAGTTTGCCATTGTTAAGTCGATTACGCAAGCGTCTGATGAACCCGACTGAACTTCCATAAGACAGTCTGACTGCGCTGTTACTGCGGTAACATTTTTGATGCCTGCCTCTTGGAGTGCTTTTTCACCTGCCGAGCCTGCCTCTGCCGAGAATGAAAGGTCTTTCATATCTTCGAGTGAGGTGTATTTTGAAACTTCACTTTTTTTCATTACAACAACCTGAGCGTTTTCAACATAGGCATTTGTAACATTTGTATTTTTCTTAACTTCGTCTGTGATTGTCATTCCGTTCCAAAGACAGTCGATTGATTTTGCGTCAAGTTCGGGAACTTTGTTATCCCAGTCAATAACCTGAAATTCTGCTTTAACGCCGAGTTTTTCTGCAACTGCCTGAGCAAACTCTGTGTCAAAACCTGTCCACTCTTTTGTTTCTTTGTCTCTGTAATTCATTGGCTCAAATTCTGTAATACCTACAACAAGAGTGCCTTTTTCCTTTATGTATGCAAGGTCAGATGTTGAAGCCTGATTGCCCTCATTTTTGTTTTCATTTTCATTTTTTGAGCTGCAGCCGACAAAAACTGTTGCAATTAAAACTGCCGCCAAAATAATTGAGATTAACTTTTTCATAACTTTCTCCTTCATAAATGGTTAAAAATAGTGATTGTTTTTAATTATTTTTGATAATTCAGTGCGTTTTATCGTGTTATCACTTTACCACACTAAAACCTTTCTGTGTAAGTATAGCATAACAGACTGCCTTAGTCAACAAAAATTTTTAAACAATTTTTACAGAATTGAGTTGCAATTGAATTTTTTTGTAAAAAAATATTGATTTTTTAATTTATTTTGCAGTAAAATATTTCTTATATTTTTCATATTTCATAAAATATCGAGAAATGTAAATCATAATTTTAGTAGGTAGGTGAAATCATGAGTCTTAAAAACGAATACCTTATTGGGCTTATGGAAAAAGTAAAAAAAAGAAACGCAGGTGAACCTGAATTTCATCAGGCAGTAGAGGAAGTCCTCGAATCACTTGAACCGGTGCTTGAAAAACACCCCGAATACATCGAAAAAGGTGTAATGGAGTGCATTATCGAACCCGAGCGTATTATTAAATTCCGAGTGCCATGGCTTGATGACAACGGTGTTTTGCATGTAAATCGTGGTTTCCGTGTACAGTTCAACTCTGCTATCGGACCATACAAAGGCGGACTTCGTTTTCACCCATCTGTTTACGAAGGAATTGTAAAATTTCTTGGTTTTGAACAAATTTTCAAAAACTCGCTCACAGGTTTGCCAATCGGCGGTGCAAAAGGCGGCGCAGATTTTGACCCGAAAGGAAAGTCTGACACTGAAGTAATGCGTTTTTGCCAGAGTTTTATGACAGAACTTTCAAAACATATCGGCGCAGAGCGAGATGTTCCCGCAGGCGATATAGGTGTAGGTCCGAGAGAAATAGGCTATATGTTCGGTCAATACAAGCGTTTGAGAGACGAGTTTTCAGGCGCACTTACGGGTAAAGGTCTCGATTACGGCGGAAGTCTTGCCCGCACCGAAGCAACAGGATACGGTCTTTGTTACTTTGCTCAGGAAATGCTCAAAGCAAAAGGCCTGTCTTTTGAGGGCAAAACAGTTGTTATTTCAGGCTCGGGTAATGTTGCTATCTACGCGCTTGAAAAAGCACAGCAACTCGGCGCAAAAATTGTTACGGTTTCCGATTCAAACGGCTATGTTTATGACAAAGACGGCATAGACCTTGACCTTCTCAAGAAAATCAAAGAAGTTGAAAGAAAACGCCTTGCTGAGTATGTAAAAGAAAAACCGAGCGCAGAATATCACGAAGGCTGCAAAGGCGTATGGTCTGTTAAGTGCGACATCGCTTTGCCTTGCGCTACTCAAAACGAACTCGATGAAAAAGACGCCGAAACTTTAATCAAAAACGGTTGTATCGCCGTTGCAGAAGGCGCAAATATGCCGTCCACACCCGAAGCAACAAAACTTTTCATTGAAAGCAATGTTCTTTTTGCTCCCGCAAAAGCCGCAAACGCAGGCGGTGTTGCAACATCTGCTCTTGAAATGTCTCAAAACTCAATCAGATATAACTGGAATTTTGAAAAAGTTGACAAAAAACTTCAGAAGATTATGGCAGGCATCTACAAAAAGACTGCCGCTGCCGCTGAAGAATACGGTATGCCCGACAACCTTGTAGCAGGTGCAAATATCGCAGGTTTTGTAAAAGTTGCAAACGCAATGCTTGCTTACGGCGCAGTATAATGCAAAAAAGCATACCTCAACGCGTCTGATTAAGCAAAATATAACATTAATATTAATGTAATTAATATAGTAAATTATATAAGATACAGGTCATTTATTTGTCGTATTAATAATAATTTATTCAAAGCAGTTTAATTCGCTTCAAATCTAAAAATTCTTCCTTTGCGTCGTCGCAAAAATCGGATTGATAAACGGTACAAAAATGTGTTATGATATGTTTATACAACACACATCTTTGTGCAAAAATTTGTCGTTCGTTTTTTCGGCGGCGTTTTTTGTATGAAAAAATAGAGGGGAAAGAAATGAAGAAAAAAGTGTTGAATATTGTTGCGATTTGTTTAACAGCAGTAATTTTAATTGTCGGCGGTTTAGGTTTTGTAATCACTCCCGTGATGAAAAATCCGAAAAATGAAGTACCGAACGGCGTGAAACCGTTTTCAAGCGAAAACGGAGTGCAGAGCAACTATTACAGAATACCGTCGCTCATTACAACATCAGACGGCACACTGGTAGCGTCCATAGACGCGCGATTCGGCGGTACGCGAGACTCTGCAAACAACATTGACACTGCCGTTTCTGTCAGTACGGACAACGGCAAAACCTGGAGCGAGTCGAAACTTGCGCTTTTGTTTGACGACTGGGAAAACAGCAAAGCAATATTGAAGCAAAACGGTAAACTGACCGTAAAAAACAGCGCGTCTTTTATTGACTCAAGTATGGTACAGGACAGAAAAACGGGCAGAATTTTTATGTTTGTTGATGCATATCCATACTCGACAGGCACTGCAACAGTACAAAAAGGAAACGGTTTTGTTGAAATTGACGGACAGAAATATCTTGCGCTTTGTAAGGACGGAGAAAAAGAGTTCAACTACACCGTAAGAGAAAACGGAGCGATTTTTGACAAAAACGGTGAGAAAACAGAATACTCTTTAAACGACAAATACGAAATTTTACAAAACGGCAAACCTCTCACCGTAAAACAAAAAAAGCAACGCTTTTGGTACAACTTCTCTTTCGGAGTTAAAACAGAAAAAGAAGTTGCAATGAATATTATGTATAAAGACGCTTTGTTCAAGCCTCTTAAAACTTCGTACATATATATGACATATTCAGACGACAACGGCAAAACTTGGGCAGAACCTGTAAACTTAAACGCACAAATTAAACCAAACGACGCAACTTTTATGGGGGTTTGTCCCGGCAGAGCAATACAAATACAAAACGGAAAATACGCAGGAAGGCTGTTGTTTTCAGCATACTTTCTTGACGGAAAAACAGGCGTGCAAAAATTTGTCTCTGTTTTCAGTGATGACAACGGAACTACTTGGAGCGTGGGGCAAAGCGTAGAATTG
Organism: Eubacterium sp.; assembly: GCA_015655975.1. Lineage (GTDB taxonomy): Bacteria > Bacillota > Clostridia > Oscillospirales > Acutalibacteraceae > Scybalenecus. Next base: position 26,898 of record DVEP01000005.1, read on the forward strand.
ACCGACGAAGCAAACAATGTCAGCGAAACACAGGTAGTCGAATTGCCGAACGGTACTTTGCAGTCATACTCACGCACAACCGCAGGCTATGTTGCAACTGCAACGAGTACGGACGGCGGAAACAATTGGAGCGACCTCCGACTTGTGACAGAACTTCCTCTCACAACAGGCTCGGGCTGTCAGATTTCGGCAATCAATTATAACGGCAAAATAGACGGCTGCGATGCAGTTATTCTCTCCGCGCCCGCAGGCGAAAGCAGAACAAACGGTTTCATATATGTCGGATTGATAAAAGAAAATGCCGACAGTAAAAACGGATATGAAACAGAATGGAAGTACAAAAAAGAAATCACAGACAAAAACACAAACTTTGCCTACTCGTGTCTGACACAAATGCAAAACGGCGAAATCGGATTACTCTACGAACAGGCAAACCAACCCCAAACTGTTGACACAGTTGTTTTCAAAACATATACAACAGATGAACTTTGCGAAACAAAAATCGGCAAATAACAAAAGCCCGAACAAATAAATTGCACAAACGCATTCAAAACAAAACACACATAGAAAAGGCAGTTCAAATGAACAAGTCCGTAAAAAATGGACAATAGAAAAAAAGGCACCCCCTATGGTAGAATAGAATAACTACCATAGGGGGGATATTTTTATGCCAAGAAACTACAGACATATAAGCGATTATGAAAAAGAAATAATAGAAAAATTTAATAGCGGAGAAAGTTTGAAAAGTATTGCA
>DVEP01000030.1 GCA_015655975.1 Eubacterium sp.
TCTGCGTACTACTGATAACAAATTATACTTTTGCATTATACGAAGTACAGTCTTTGGATTACGGTATATTCCTTGTCTTTCAAGCCATATATGCACTCTGCGATAACCGTATGTTCTGTGGCTTCCATTTTGACATTCTCTTATCTTTTCAGCCAAAGGCAAATCTCTGTCGGGTATATCCATTTGCTTTAGAAACGCATAATATCCGCTTCTTGATACTTCAAAAAATTTGCACATTGAGCTTATACTATATTTGTTCTTGTACTTAAGAATTACTTGATACTTAATCGACGACTTCACTTCCTTTCTGTTAGCGAGAGAAAATCCCGCATTAACTCGTTTTCCATTTCCAATCGTTTGATATATCTATCCTTGCTTGCCATTACATATCTCATTTGAGCAAGCTTATCCAACTGCTGTATTGATGGTGGTAAACTTCCGTCTTGATTTTTGCACGGTCTGCCTTTCTTGTGAATAGCTTGACCTGCATTTATTTTTCTTTGATTACAGTTATATCTATATTTAAAATTTCTTACTTGCTTGTAACTAAAGCCCATATTTTCTGCAATACTTTTCAAACTTTCTCCGCTATTAAATTTTTCTATTATTTCTTTTTCATAATCGCTTATATGTCTGTAGTTTCTTGGCATAAAA
>DVEP01000001.1 GCA_015655975.1 Eubacterium sp.
CTGACTCCGCTTGAAAAACGAAATCAGTTTGTTGCTTAAAATTTAATTATTCTGCCATCGGTGGCCTTTTTTGTATTGTCTGCACAATTTGGGGCAGTACAAAAAAGTGCCTTTTTTATTTATATTACTTATTTAATCTTTGAAATTGCTGTCTTTACAATTTCTTTCATTTCATCCATTTTGCTTTCCATATCGGCAACAAGTGCAAGTTGGTCTTTTGCTCTGACTAAATTGTGTTCGGGATATGCAGTTGCAAAATACACATCTCCGTTCAAATAGTCGCCCAAAAATCTCATACCGCACTCAAGAGTCATAAGTTTAGCCGAATACGCAAGATTGTCAAGTTCTGCCTGACAGAGATTTTCTCCGCACTGAGAAAGGAAACCTTCTACATACGCCTTGAAGTATTCCAAAGAAACGGAAACTTTGGACAAATCTTTTTCGTCTTCAACAGCAGTATTTGCGCCAAATCGAATTGAGTCGCCGAAGTCGTAAAGAGCAAGACCCGGCATAACTGTATCAAGGTCGATTACACAAACACAGTCGTCTGTATTTTTATCGAACATTACATTGTTGAGTTTTGTGTCGTTGTGAGTAACTCTGATAGGAAGTTCGCCTTTTTCTATGAGGTCAACCAAAACAGAACAATCATCTTTTCTTGCTTTGATAAATTCAATCTCTTTTTGACAGGTATCTGCGCGTTTGCTGAAATCATTTTCTACCGCCTTTTCAAATTCTAAAAATCTGTTTTTAGTATTGTGAAAATTCGGAATTGTCTCATTGAGAGTTTCAGCCGGATAGTCGCTGAGAAGTTTTTGAAATTTACCGAACGCCTCACCGCTTTTTTTGAAAACATCGGCAGAGTCAACTGTGTCGTGGCTGACGCTGTCTTTTACATAGATGTATGCTCTGTAGCAGTCGCCGTTTTCACTTTCGTAGTACTTTTTACCATCTTTTGTTTTAATATAGTGGAGTGTTTCTCTTTCGGTATCTCCGCCGTTTTCTTTAATCTTATTTCTCAAAAACGATGTTACCGAAAAAACATTGTCCATAAGTTTATCCACATCTTTAAACGCATTTTTATTTAACTTTTGAACAACATATTTATATTCTTCGCCGTTTTCATCTTCGCAACAAACTAAGTATGTAGTATTTATATGACCGCTTCCGAATTTTTCGCAGCTTTTATATTCGCCTTTAAATTTAAAATTAGACAATGTTTCCTTATCCATTTTAAATAATTCCTCTCTTTTTGAAAAAATATAATAATTGTATAATATCACAATCCGCTGCCATTTGCAACAATAAAAACCCATACAGTATGTATGGGTTTTTGAAAATACATCATTCTCTTCTCAAAGCCTCAATCGGCGACATTTGAGCAGCCTTTTTGGCAGGATAAATTCCAAAGAAAAGACCTACACCGCTTGAGAACAACAATGCTATAAGTATTGTGCCGACAGTAATTGTAGGTTGAATATCTATGATACTGCAAACTGCAAAAGCACCTGCGACACCTATTATCACACCTAAAATACCGCCTATCAAACACAAAATAATTGACTCAGTCAAAAACTGCATTGTAATGACGCTTGTTTTTGCGCCCAGCGACTTTCTTATACCTATTTCACGCGTTCGCTCCGTTACCGAAACGAGCATAATATTCATTACTCCGATACCGCCGACAAGCAGTGAAATTGCGGCAACGCAGGCAATAAATGTAGTTAAAATAGAAACTATTGTGTCAATCAAATCAATATATGTCGCCATATTTTGAACTACATAAACATTCCTGTCAGAGTTTCCGTGTCTTGCTTTCAACAAGTTGAGTGAAGCGTTGCCGACAGCGTCGTAGTCTGCGCCGTCCTCAGCCATTACAAACATTGAAGAAAGTTTAGCATCTGCACCTGTAATTTGAGTAAGCGTTGTACACGGTACAAATAAAGCAATGTTTATTGTATTTTCGTCGGCTCCCTGAAACATACTTGACAACATTTCATTTGAAGACGCGCCGCCTCCCATAGTCTGTGTCAGTTGGTCTATATCGGCAACACCGACAATTTTAACTTTCATACTTTTACCGCTTGAAGATATGTCAAGGTCTTTTCCGACAACATCTTCATAACCAAAAGCCATATCTGCGCTCATAGAACCTATAACGGCAACAGGGCGCGAAGCGTCATATTCTTCCTGACTGAAATATCTTCCGTATTTGCAGTCAGTCATCAGTGCATATCTGATATCTGGATTTACGCCCATCATCATACAAGTGGCAGTTTTTTTATTTTCAAGTTCAGCACTGCCAAAGCCCATCATAACCGGAGAACAACTGTCAACATTTTGAACTTTGTTTTTGATTGCGTCAACATCGTCAAGAGTAATGTAGTCGTTGTCCTGCGCAACTGTCATATCTGCGCTGATCATTACGGCATTTGAACCCATATCTTCAATCATAGACACGATATAGTCTTTTGCGCCCGTTCCTGCACCTACAATCATAATAACAGAACTGATACCGATTATTATACCAAGCATAGTAAGAAGAGAACGCATCCAATTTGCCTTTATGCCGTTTATGGCAATTTTAAAACTTTCGGATAAATTCAAAATTCTCTCTCCTATTTACTTGTGTTATTTGTTTTGTTTAATTTTTTCTCTTTTAATTTTTCTACGACTTTTACTTCCTGTTCGTCTTCGAGTTCAACCGAAGTCGGTGCAGTAACAATTTTGTCGCCTGCATTTATACCGCTTGTAACCTGGTAAAGAGTGTCAGATGTTGCACCTGTTTCAACTTGTACTTTCTTTACTGTTGACTCTTTTTCATCGTAAAGATAAACATAGGAGCCTGTTTTTTCAAGAACAAGTGATTCGATAGGAACAACTACAATATCGGTATATTCGCCTGTGCTTATTGAAACATCGGTATCAAAACCGACTATCAAAGATGAATCGGGATTTTTAATTGTAATCTGACAATCAACACCCGCACCTGCCGAAGTAAGGCTTGAAAGTCCGCTGACGCCTGCCATTGAACCTACACTGTCCAAAATGCTTGAACCGTCTCCGCCCGAAGCGGTAGGAGAAACAAATGTAACTTCGCCCTCAAATTTTCCGTTGTCAACTTTTACCGGCATACCTACTTTTACTTTGAGTGCGTCTTGTTTACCGAGAGAAATGGTAACTGTCAAACTGTTTGTATTTTCAAGTTTGATACCTTTACTCAAAAGTGATGTCTGTTCTCCTGCCACAAGGTCGCAGGCAGTTATAACACCGTCAAAAGACGCTTTCCAACCGACACGCATACTTTGAGACTGCGATTTAACAACATCGAGCGCTGTTTTGGTTGACTCGAGCGCCGTTTTTTGCGCTGAAACAAGAGTACCGTCGGCTTGCGTTTTGAACACGCCCTTTTGTGCGTAAAGTGACGCAAGCTGAATTTCGGTTGAAGCAAGCGCAACGCTGTCGCTGTCTGTAATTTGTTTAACTATTTTTTGCCAATCAACAGACTTAATAACTGACTTAATTATTTCTATAATTTCTTCTTTATCAATTTTTAAGCCGTCTAATCCCTGTTCAAGCAATTTTGAAACAGCGTCTGCAACTGCCTGTGCAATTTTATCAGGGTCAATATTGCCGTTTTCAATTTGCTTTATTATTTCGTCGGTTATTGTTTGCAAAAGTTTAGTAAGCGTTTCTACATCGTCTGTAATTTTTGTTAACTCTTCGGCGATTTTTGACAATGCTTCTGTCAAAGAAGATGCATCATAAGTGCTGTAAGTATTTGCTTGTGCAGATGATTTTGAAACTTTGTTTGCAAGACTTTCTTTGATTTGCTGTTTTTTCTTTTCAAGTTCTTTAATTTGTTTTTCCGTATTTGACAAATTGTCTTTTGCCGTTTTCTGATTTTTTACGGCATTATCATAAGAAGCCTTTGCAGAGTTGTACGAAGACTCAAGTGTTTTAATTTGAGTGTCGAGCGATTCTGTGTCAAAAGTTGCGAGCAAATCGCCCTCTTTTACTCGGTCTCCTGTTTTAACATACACTTCTTTAACATTTGCAACAGCCTGAACTTTGTACTCTTTTGTCGCACCGGCTGTAATTTTACCCGTACCCTCAACTGTTTCACTGATGTTACCTGTTGAAATATCTGTTAAAGTAACCTCTGTTTTTTTGTTTTTGACTTTAACAATCACAACTGAAGTAATAACGATTACCACTGCAAGAACAATGCTAATAGTTGCAATTAAACCTTTTCTGCTTTTTTTTACCTTAGCCATACTACTCCCTCATTACAGTAAAATATTAGTTTCTGTTTTTATAGGAAATAATATATCACAATTAGTAAAAAAGTCAATAACATTTTGTAAAATCAACCGATAATTAAATAAATGTTCATAAACTATAAAATTTTAATTTATATTTAACGCTTTTTTACCGATGTCGTGTCTGTAAAAAGCGCCGTCAAAAGTAATTTTTTCAACTGCTTTGTACGACTTGTCAAGCGCTTCCTGCAAATCTTTTCCGAGCGCGGTTACACCCAAAACTCTGCCTCCGTTTGTAACAAGTTTTCCGTCTTTGACAGCCGTACCTGCGTGATATACGGTAACACCGTCTGTCTGACCGTTTTCAAGACCGAAAATTTCTATACCCTTTTTATACGCCTGAGGATATCCGCCTGAAGCAACAATCACGCAAGCGCTTGCGCCGTCGCTCCATTCGATATCTAAATCTTCAAGAGTTTCATTGTTAATAGCCTCAAAAATATCTATAATATCCGTCTTTAAGCGCGGTAAAACAACTTGTGTTTCAGGGTCGCCGAAACGACAGTTGTACTCAATCACTTTCGGTCCTTTTTCAGTAATCATAAGTCCGAAATAAAGACAACCTTTAAAAGTTCTGCCCTCTTTATTCATTGCCTCGATTGTGGGAATGAAAATTTCTTTCATACATTTTTCGGCAATATCATCTGTATAGTACGGGTTGGGACTGATTGTACCCATACCGCCCGTATTAAGACCTTTGTCATTGTCAAGTGCTCTTTTGTGGTCCATAGAAGAAACCATCGGTTTAACACACTTTCCGTCCGTAAATGCAAGAACGCTGACTTCGGGGCCTGTCAAAAATTCTTCAACTACAACATTGTTGCCCGAATCACCGAAAACCTTGTCTTCCATAATAGATTTAACGCCGTCTTCAGCCTGCTCTAAATTTTCGGCAATGATTACACCTTTTCCGAGTGCAAGACCGTCTGCTTTAATTACGGTAGGAAATGAATTTTTTTCTTTTATATAGTCTAAAACATTTTCAGCGTTGTCAAAAACCTTGTATTCAGCAGTAGGAATATTGTATTTGAGCATCAAATTTTTTGAAAAAACTTTGCTGCCTTCAATTATTGCCGCATTTGCTTTCGGACCGAATGTCTTAAATCCGTTTTCATTTAAAGCGTCAACCATACCGAGTACAAGCGGGTCGTCGGGCGCAACTACAACAAGGTCGGGTTCAATTTCCTTTGCCAAAGCAACCATACCGTCAACATCTGTTGCAGACACATTTTTACAAATTGCGTCATAGGAAATACCGCCGTTTCCGGGAGCGCAATAAATTTCATCTACTTTTTTGCTTTCTTTAATTTTTTTGATTAAGGCGTGTTCTCTTCCGCCGCCGCCTACTACAAGTACTTTCATATCGTCCGTTTCCTTTCAAAATATCCAATTCATATATTTAAACATCAAATAAAGTTCCGTAAAATAGATAAGCAAAGGGCAGAAAACGCCCTTTGCAAACTAAATTACTTGTTTTTATTTACAATACGAGTCTGCTTTTCGCCTGTTTTAAGATTTATAAAACGAGTAAAAAGAGAAACTTTATTGTCGTTGTCAAGAGATGACCATACGAGTTCGGTAAACTCATCAATATCCGAGCCGATTTCCAACGGCTGAGGTTCGCCCTCAAAACTCGGAATAGGGTTGCCGTCGCACTTGTATGTGTGAATGAAATGACCGACGCCTGCCTGAGCGTTTGAATAGTCAAAGTAAAATCTTTGACAAGAGTCAGGATTGCCCATTGCTGATTTCAAAATCGACATTCTGTAATCGCCGTTTTCAAAAACAACAGCGGAAATTCTCGGTGTATAGTTTGGCTCGTCGGGTTCAAACTCACGAGTTGACAAAGCTTCTTCAAAAGTTTTTCCCTCTGCGAAAAAGTCAAAAACAGTGTCTGTTTGGTCGCCGTTTGTTACTATCGTTTTTTCTTTATATTCAAGAACAGGGTTATATATGATAAGGCTCGGGTCAACCATTTTGCTCTCATCAAAAGCCTTTGTTCTTATTCCGCCGCGGTCATTTTCCTCAAAAATTCTGTTTCTGCTGTTTTCACTTCTGCCCATAATGAAGTATGCAATCACTGCATTTTCGGCGTCTTTACTTTTTCCGACAATGATACCTCTGCCCGGATATGAAGTTGATGAAAGTTCTTCTTTAATATTTTTAATATCCATATTATCTCCGTTAAATAATCTCTGTTTTATTACCGTTAATTTTTATTTTGCCCTGACAAAAAAGACTGACTGCCTTAGGCAAAATTTCCCACTCTGCCGAACGCATTACACGATATTGCAAAATATCTTCGTCGTCGCCCTGCTCAACAGGTACTGCTTTTTGCAAAATTATGGCTCCGCCGTCCGTAATTTCGTTTACAAAATGAACTGTTGCACCCGTTACTTTTACACCGCTGTTTAAAACTGCGGTATGAACTTTTTTACCGTAAAAACCGTCTCCGCAGAACATAGGAATTAAACTCGGATGAACATTTATGATTTTATTTTCATACTTTTTAATCAAATCTGAGCCTAAAATCGACAAAAATCCTGCCAGAACAATAAGGTCGATGTTTTTTCCGTCAAGAACTTCCAAAACAGCCTTGTCGTAGTCCTCTTTTGTTTCAAAACTTTTTCTTGAAACGACGGCTGTTTCTATGCCTGCTTTTTTTGCTCTCTCAAGCGCGTAGGCATTTTCATTGCTTGCAAGTACAAAAGTGATTTTGCCGTTTTTGATTTCTCCCCTGTTTTCTGCGTCTATCAGCGCCTGAAGATTTGTACCTCCGCCTGAAACAAAAACTGCTATATTCAGCATATTTCTACCTCTGCATCGCCGCTTACTATTTCGCCGATGACACAAGCGTCTTCGCCGTTTTCTTTGAGTGTCGAAACTGCTGTATCAACATCTTTTTCGTCAACTGCAATTACAAGCCCCGTACCCATATTGAAAGTGTTGAACATATCTCTTTCGGGGATATTGCCCTCTTTTTCAATAATATCAAAAATAGGAAGTTTGAAAAGTTTTGATTTTTCAATTACAGCTTTATTACCGTTTGTAAGCATTCTCGGTATATTTTCGTAAAAACCGCCGCCTGTGATATGTGAAATGGCATTTACATTTACAGCGTCCATAAGTGCAAGCAAAGGTTTAACATAAATTCTTGTAGGAGTCAATAAAACTTCGCCGAGAGTTTTGTCGAGTTCGTCATATTTTTTATTTATTGTATTTTCATTGATATTGAAAACTTTTCTTACAAGTGAAAAACCGTTTGAGTGAACACCGCTTGATTTAACACCGATTAACACATTACCCGGTTTAAGATTTTCACCTGAAACGAGTTTATCTTTTTCTCCGATACCAACGGTAAAACCTGCAAGGTCATATTCTTCATCGGGCATAAGTCCCGGATGCTCTGCGGTTTCGCCGCCGACAAGCGCACAACCCGACTGAACACATCCCTCTGCAACACCTTTAACTATTTGTTCGATTTTTTCAGGGTAGTTTTTACCGCAAGCGATATAGTCAAGGAAAAACAATGGTTTTGCACCGCTGCAAGCAACATCGTTTACACACATTGCTACACAGTCAATACCGATTGTATCGTGCTTGTCCATAAGAAAAGCAAGTTTAAGTTTTGTACCGACACCGTCTGTACCCGAAACAAGAACAGGGTTTTTATATTCGTTTGCATTAATTCCGAAAAGACCGCCGAATCCGCCGATTTGTGATAAAACTCCCGGAATTTTTGTGCGTGCAACATGAGATTTAATTCTCTCTACAGACTCATAACCTGCTGTTACATCTACACCTGCGCTTGCATAACTTTCGCTGAAACTTTTTTCCATATCTTATTCTCCTTATATTTCATCAACAGCCTGCTGAATTGCAGCGTCTTTTTCAAGAACGGCATCTGCCATATTTCTTCTTAATTCGTAAAGTTTTTCTGCAAGTTCGTCGTCATAAACAGCAAGAATTTCAGCAGCGAGCAAAGCTGCGTTTTTAGCCGCATTTACACCGACTGTTGCAACAGGAATACCCGGAGGCATCATAACCGTTGATAAAAGCGCGTCCATACCGTCAAAATTTGAACTTTTGCACGGAATACCGATTATAGGCAAAGTAGTTGACGCTGCAAGTACACCGCCGAGATGAGCAGCCATACCTGCCGCTGCAATGATTACGCCAAAACCATTATCCTTCGCATTTTGAGAAAAATCGTGCGCTTCGTTTGGAGTACGATGTGCGCTGAGGACATGAACTTCACAAGGAATTTCAAGTTCTTTAAGTTGTTTAACAGCAGACTTTACAATAGGAAAATCGCTGTCAGAACCCATTATGATAGCAACTTTTTTCATAATAAACCTCCGAATACATTTTTAAATATTTTAGTCGATTTCAATCATTTTTTCAATAGATACGCTAAAAATTTACATAAAAAACAAACAGAGCCGTCAAATATCGGCTCCGTTTGTATATATCGTATGCAAATTTTTGAATTTTTTGTATTCGTGTCAAATTCGGCTTTAAAAAATGACTTTACTTTTCTCAGTAAAAGAGTTTGGTTAAAACGGCATTGCGGCAATGTCTATCTGTCTTTTCTCGTACGAATAAATTAAAGTGAGAAGAGTGAGCCTAAATTAAAATTTATTATGCGTTTTATTTTACAAATTATTTCTTAAGCAAATAGTTTTGCCCTATGACAAAGCACTTTGAATTTTCACTGTGGCCTATTTCACTTGTATATGCAATCGGTATGTTCGGCAAAATATTTTTCAGCATTTCAAACAACTCTGTTTTTAAGTTTTTCTTTTCGATTTCAGTAAAAGTACCCAGCAAAATACCGCTGCACCTGTTGAAAGCACCGCTTTGTTTCAACTGAAAAACAAGAGAATATATCTTCTCCAATCCACCGCTGTATGACTCTAAAAAAACTATTTTATCTTCACAACAAGGCATATATTCTGTGCCAATCAACTTTGAAAAACATCTTATATTTCCGCCTACTGCGATACCCTGCATACAATTTTCCTGAATAAAATCATAGCCGAAATCACAAATTGTGCTGTTTTTTCCGTAAATAAAGTCACTCAAATTTTCACAGCGAGTCATTGAATTGTCACACAAAACATTTTTCACTTGATACAGATATGTTTTGACGCCTGCTTTTGCATAAACGGCATTTAAAACGCATGTCAAATCACTGTATCCGAAAAACATTTTATTACTGTCTTTTATCAAATTATAATCAATATATTCAAGTGTTCCGTTTGCCAAATCTCCGCCCGAAACATCAAAAATGACACTGATTTCTTGAGCTTTAAGTAACGAATTAAGTTCGTTTGCTTTATCTTTTTCACTGCAAATAACATTTTCAAAAATAAAATCACTAACTACAACACCCGTAAATATTTCATTTAGAAAAGTTATTAACTCACTGATTTTATCTTTAAAATTTACACTTAGCGGATTTGACAGCGCAACTAATGCACATTTACTTTTAGACATAATTACACCTCAACAAAAAAGGGTACTCAAAAGAGTACCCTTCGTAATATATTATCTGTTAAACAAGTTCGATAATGCACATTTCGGCAGCGTCGCCTCTGCGCGGACCTGTTTTGATAATACGGCAATAACCGCCGTTTCTATCTGCATACTTAGGAGCGATTTCATCAAAAAGTTTTTTAACTACATCTTCCTTTGTAACATAAGCAAGAACCTGTCTTCTTGAATGAAGGGTATCGTTTTTGCCGAGAGTAATCATTTTCTCAGCCATAGCACGAACCTCTTTGGCTCTTGTAACGGTTGTTTCAATTCTGCCGTTTTCTAAAAGAAATGTTACCATACCTCTGAGCATTGCTTTTCTGTGGTCAGTTGCTCTGCCCAACTTTCTGGTTCCTGGCATTGAAATTCCCTCCTTTAATTCTCGTCATGACTAAGGTTAAAACCGAGTGAGGCAAGTTTTGCTATAACTTCGTCAAGCGACTTTCTGCCGAGGTTTCTTACCCTCATCATATCTTCTTCAGATTTACTTATCAAGTCTTCTACTGTATTAATTCCAGCTCTCTTGAGGCAGTTGAATGAACGAACGGAAAGGTCAAGTTCTTCAATAGTCATTTCCAAAACTTTTTGATTTCCGTCATTTTCTTTTTCTACCATAATCTCTTGACTGCCGACTTCTTCGCTCAAATCTACAAACAGTGTAAGATGTTCATTGAGAATTTTCGCAGCAAGTGAAGCGGCTTCATCAGCCGGAATAGTGCCGTCTGTTTCAACATCAAGAATGAGCTTGTCAAGATCGGTTTGCTGACCTACACGAGTGTTTTCAACATTATAGTTAACTTTGAGAACAGGTGTGTAAATCGAATCTATTGCAATAGTACCAATCGGGGGCTCGAGAAGTTGCTTGTTGCGGTCTGAAGGAACATATCCTCTTCCGCCGTCAGCGGTCAACTCCATATTAACGCTTGCGCCCTCATCAAGGTAAGCAATGTGAAGCTCAGGGTTAAGAATTTCAACATCTGAATCGTGCACGATATCACCTGCAGTGATTTCGCCCTCTCCGTTTGCTTCAATATAGAGAGTTTTAGCACTATCACCATGTATTTTAAGAATAACGCTTTTAAGATTGAGAACAATCTCCGTAACATCTTCTTTTACATGAGGAATGGTTGAAAATTCGTGTAATACACCGTCAATCTTAACGGAAGTTATTGCATATCCCGGAAGTGATGAGAGGAGAACTCTTCTCATACTGTTACCGAGAGTTGTGCCGAAACCTCTTTCAAGAGGTTCAACAACAAACTTACCTACGCTTCTGCTTCCCTGAGTAGATAAATCTACTATTTCGATTTTAGGCTTATCAATTTCTATCATTTAAAAGCCTCCTATTTCTGTATTTAAATATCTAAATAATCAGTTATTATTTAGAATAGAACTCGACAATAAGATGTTCTTCTACCGGTACAGTTATTTCTTCTCTTTCAGGAAGTTTAACTACCTTTACAGACATAGCTTCTTTATCTGCATCAAGCCACTGCGGAACAGGACGAGCAGCGTTAGCTTCAACAACATTTTTGAATTCGTCTGTTGTTTTGCTTGTTTCTTTAACTGCAACAACATCGCCTGCTTTAACAAGGTATGACGGAATATCAACCTTTTTGCCGTTTACAGTGATGAGCGCATGGTTTACAAACTGACGAGCCTGAGCTCTTGAGCTTGCGAAACCTGCTGAGTAAACAACATTATCAAGACGGCTTTCACAAATTTGGAGAAGGTTAGAACCTGTAACACCAGATTTGCGTTCAGCCATGAGAAAATACTTATGGAACTGTCCTTCTGCGATACCGTAGTAACGACGGGCTGTTTGCTTAGCTCTAAGCTGAAGTCCGTATTCAGAAGTCTTTTTACGGTTTTGACCGTGTTGACCCGGAGCATATGAGCGACGCTCAAACGCACATTTTTTTGAGTAACATCTGTCGCCTTTAAGGAAAAGTTTTTTACCTTCACGGCGGCAAAGTTTACATGCGGGACCAGTATATCTTGCCATTTAAAGTCACCTCCAATAAATTAAACACGTCTTCTTTTTGGCGGACGACATCCATTATGCGGAATAGGAGTAACATCTTTAATAAGACTTACATCCAAGCCTGCGCTCTGCAATGCTCTGATTGCAGCTTCACGACCTGCGCCCGGACCCTTTACATAAACTTCAACAGTTTTCATACCGTGCTCCATTGCTGCTTTAGCTGCTGTTTCAGCTGCTGTTTGAGCTGCGAAAGGAGTTGATTTTCTTGAACCGCGGAAGCCCATTTCGCCTGCGCTTGCCCAAGAAACTGCATTACCCTGAGTGTCGGTAATTGTTACGATAGTGTTATTGAAGGTTGATTGAATATGGGCAGTACCACGCTCAATATTCTTTTTATCACGACGTCTGCGTGAGCCTGTGGCCTTTTTAGCTGTAGCCATACTACAAATTCCTCCTATGATTATTTCTTCTTGTTTGCTATTGTCTTTTTAGGACCTTTTCTTGTGCGAGCGTTGTTCTTTGAAGTCTGTCCTCTTACAGGGAGACCTTTTCTATGACGAACGCCGCGATAGCAACCAATGTCTATAAGTCTTTTGATGTCGAATGCTGTATCAGAGCGAAGGTCACCTTCAACTCTAAGATTCGCTTCAATGTAATCACGGATTTTTGAAATCTCGTCCTCAGTTAAATCTCTAACGCGGGTGTCGGGATTAATTCCTGTTGCTTTGATAATGTCATCAGCAGTTTTGCGGCCGATACCGTAGATATAGGTCAAACCGATTTCAACTCTTTTGTCATTAGGTAAGTCAACACCATTAATTCGTGCCATTGTTCAGTTGCACCTCCGATTATTAAGTTCAGGATTAGCCCTGACGCTGTTTGTGCTTCGGATTTTCACAGATTACCATTACTTTTCCGTTGCGCTTAATTATCTTGCATTTTTCACAAATTTTCTTTACAGAAGGTCTAACTTTCATTTATTTATCCTCCTTTATTTACTTTGAACGCCATATGATACGACCTTTTGTGAGGTCGTACGGAGACATTTCAATAGTTACCTTATCTCCGGGAAGAATGCGAATGTTATTCATTCTTAATTTACCGGAAATATGGGCTAAAATTATATGATTATTGTTAATTGCTACTTTAAACATTGTGTTTGGAAGCAATTCAACTACAATACCTTCAACTTCAATCATATCTGACTTTGACATCATTTTACCTCTCTTAACAACTAATATAGTTTTGTTGTTGATGATGTAGTATTAACTGGAATCACATTCTCGGTTTTCAAACCTGCAATTGATATGCTTTCTAAAATTTTGTCATAATAACGGGACCGTTAGAAGTAACAGCAACAGTGTGCTCAAAATGAGCAGAAAGTTTACCGTCAGCAGTTTTAACAGTCCAACCGTCAGAAAGCTGTTTTACCTTATAGGTTCCCAGATTAATCATCGGTTCAATTGCCAATGTCATTCCGGGTAACAGTCTGATACCACGTCCGGCGTGGCCGAAGTTAGGTACACTCGGTTCTTCGTGTAGTTTTGTACCTACGCCATGACCGACATAGTCACGGACAACTGAAAAACCTCTATCCTCGACATAGGTCTGAACTGCGTTTGCTATATCGCCGATTCTGTTGCCGGGAACAGCAAGCTCGATAGCCTTATACAAGCTCTCACGCGTTGCGTTCATCAGCCGCTCTGCTTCGGGGGAGCATTTTCCCGCAGCAAATGTGGCAGCATTATCGCCGTTGTAGCCGTTTTTCGCAGCACCAAGGTCGATACTTACTATATCGCCTTCCTTGATGATGCGGTTTTTGTTCGGAATGCCGTGAATAACTTCATCATTTATGGAAATGCATGCAGTAGCAGGAAAACCGCCGTAGTTCAAGAAATTCGGCGTTGCTCCCGACTTTATAATAAAGTCGTATGCCAACTTATCTATTTCCCAAGTGGAAACACCGGGTTTTACAGCTTCACCTGCTATCTGTAATGCTTCAGCCGAAATCTCGCAAGCTTCTTTCATAAGTTCGAGTTCTCGGTTAGTCTTCAGCACAATCATGCTTAGTCCTCCAAAGCTTTAAAGACGAGCGCTGTTGTATCTGCAACTTCTTCCTGACCTTCAACTATACTTAACTTGCCTCTTTTTTGATAAAAATCTTTAAGAGGTTCTGTTTGGAGATGATACTCCTTGAGTCTTCTTTGAACAGTGTCGGGATGGTCGTCTTTTCGCTGAATTAATTCGCCGCCGCAAGCATCACAAACACCTTCAACCTGAGGTTTTTTGTAAAGCATATGGTATGAATTTGCACATTTTGCGCAAACTCGGCGACCGCTCATTCTTGCAGTGATTTTTTCATCCGGAACCTCAATGTCAATGACTTTGTCAATTTCGACACCCATATCCTCAAGCGCTTGAGCCTGAGGAATGGTTCTCGGAAATCCGTCAAGAATGAAACCGTTTTTACAATCCGGTTCGTTTAACCTGTCCTTGATGATACCGATGACTACTTCATCGGGTACAAGGTCTCCGGCATCCATATAGGACTTTGCTTTAAGTCCCATTTCAGTACCGTCTTTAACAGCGGCACGAATGATATTGCCGGTTGAAACTGCTGGAATATTTAATTTTTCACAAATCTTTTCAGCCTGTGTGCCTTTGCCGGCACCCGGGGCTCCGAGAAGAATTAGTTTCATTTAATTAAACCCTTTCTTAATCAAGGAATCCTTTATAGTGTCTCATCATCATTTGAGATTCGAGTTGACGAACTGTCTCAAGTGCTACACCGCACATAATGATGATAGATGTACCGCCGAGTGAAATTGACATTCCACCGTCTGCTCCTCCTTCTGTAAGAGGCGGAATAGCCGCGTCACAGATGAGTGAATAGATGATTGGGAACAATGCGACAACGCTGAGCATAAGTGCACCGATAAGTGTAAGTCTGCTGAGCACTCTGAAAATATAGTCAGAGGTCGGTCTGCCCGGACGGATACCAGGAATTGAGCCGTTATTTTTACGCAAATTGTTTGCCATTTCTATTGGATTGTACTGAATTGTCGAATAGAAATATGCAAAGAAGATGATGAGAAGGAAATACATTACAGCGTACCACCAACTGTCGCCCTGGAAAGCATTGAAGAAGCTTTCCCAAAATGTACCTTCATATTTATCAGATGAAATAAACATCTGAACAGTACCCGGAAGTGAAAGAATTGAACTTGCGAAAATTACAGGAAGTACGCCGCTCATATTTACCTTGATTGGCATATGAGTTGACTGACCGCCCATCATTTTTCTGCCTACAACACGCTTAGCGTACTGAATAGGAAGTCTTCTTTCGGAATTGTCCATAAATACGATATATACAATCATAAGTAAGAACAAAACAATAACAACGGGAACAAGGAACTTATAAACTGTTCTGCCTGTATCGAGATACTGGAAGAGTTGTTTGATAAGTGTTGGGAATCTTGAAACGATACCGGCGAAAAGTATGATTGAAATACCGTTACCGATACCTTGAATTGAAATCTGTTCTCCGAGCCACATAATGATTGCTGTGCCTGCTGTAAGAACAGTGATGATTACGATAGCCTGAAATACTGCTGCAAATCCTTCAAATGCATTGCCTGCAGCGTCTGTCATAAGATAGCCGTTTGCTCTGAGGAAGAAGAAGTAAGCAAGAGATTGTAAAACACCGAGACCTACTGTAAGAAAACGAGTAATTGTCGAGAGTTTTCTTCTGCCTTCTTCACCTTCTTTTTGCAATCTTTCAAGAGAAGGGATTGCAACCGCAAGCAACTGAATGATGATTTGAGCGTTGATGTACGGTGTAATCGACATAGCGAAAATTGTACCGTAGGTAAACGCGCTACCGGTCATCAAACTGAGGTAGGTAAGAATAGTGTTGCCCTTACCTACATCAATTTCGTTAACTATGCTTAAGAACGGAACAGGAATAACTGAACCGATTCTGAATATAAGAACTATTAAACAGGTGAATAAAATCTTTTTTCTGATTTCCGGTACTTTCCATGCATTAATGAAAGTCTTAATCATTTAAAGCACCTCCACCGTTCCACCTGCTGCTTCGATTTTTGCTTTAGCACTTTCTGAAGCGGCACTTACCTTTACAGTTAATGCCTTAGTGATTTCGCCTCTTCCGAGAACCTTAACACCGTCAAGTTCTTTTTTAATAAGACCTGCTGCTTTAAGGCTTTCAGCGTCAACAACAGCACCAGCCTCGAATTTTTCTTCAAGGGAAGAAAGGTTTACAATTGCATACTCAGTTGCAAAGATGTTGTTAAAACCTCTTTTAGGTACTCGTCTTTGAAGAGGCATCTGACCGCCTTCAAAGCCGAAGCGTCTGCTGTAACCTGAACGAGATTTTTGACCTTTCTGACCTTTACCTGCTGTCTTACCTTGGCCTGAAGCAGTACCACGACCAACTCTTTTTACAGACTTCTTTGAGCCTGCTGCGGGAGAAAGTTCATGCAATTTCATTATTCCGGCACCTCCCTTATTCTTCTACTGTTACAAGGTGAGATATTTTATTAATCTTACCTTTTGTCTGAGCGTTGTCAGGTTGAACTGAAACATCGCCGATTTTACGAAGACCAAGGGAATGAGCGGTGGCAATTTGGTCTTTTTTGCTTCCGATTAAGCTTTTTGTAAGTTTAACTTTAATATCAGCCATTATCCACCCCTCCTTAACCTAAAATCTCTTTTGTTGATTTGCCGCGAATAGCAGCAACTTCTTCTGCATTGCGAAGTTGAGCAAGTCCGTTGATAGTTGCTCTAACAACATTGCAAGGGTTATTTGAACGGAGAGCCTTTGTTCTGATGTCCTGAATACCGACTGTTTCAACAACGGCACGAACGGGACCGCCGGCAATAACTCCTGTACCTTCTGCAGCCGGTTTAAGAAGAACCACACCTGCACCGAATTTACCGATAACCTCATGAGGAATTGTTGTTCCTTTGAGTGATACCTTAATAAGATTTTTCTTTGCGTCTTCAATACCTTTACGGATAGCGTCCGGAACTTCGCCGGATTTACCAAGACCAAATCCAACATGTCCGTTATGGTCGCCTACAACTACAAGAGCAGAAAATTTGAAAATACGACCGCCCTTTACTGTTTTTGATACACGGTTGATAGCAACAACTCTTTCTTCAAGTTCCATTGAAGATGCGTCAATCTTTGTAGCCAAAAGTCTTTACCTCCTTCATCAGAACTTAAGTCCGCCTTCACGAGCGCCGTCTGCAAGTGCAGCTACGCGGCCGTGATAAACATATCCGCCACGGTCAAATACGCATTTTTCAACGCCTTTTTCAGTGGCTCTTTTTGCTAATAAACTTCCAACTGCTTTAGCAGCTTCGACATTTCCGCCGTATGCAAACTCTTTCTCAGTTGTTGAAGCGCTTGCGATAGTAACACCGTTTACATCGTCAATCAACTGAGCATATATATTGCTGAGGGAGCGATATACATTGAGTCTCGGACATTCAGCAGTACCTGATACCTTCGCACGAACGCGGGCATGGCGTTTCTGTCTTGTTTTGTTAACATCTCGTCTTGAAACCATTAGTAATTCACTCCTTTATTATTTCTTACCTGCTTTACCTTCCTTACGGCGAATATGCTCATCAGCATATTTGATACCCTTGCCCTTGTAAGGTTCAGGAAGTCTTTTCTCACGAATTTGTGCTGCGAATTGACCAACCTTTTGTTTGTCGCAACCGCTAACAACGATAGCGTTTGCATTTGGGCAAGCAACTTCTACACCGTCAAGAGGTTCCATAATTACTTGATGAGAGTAACCGAGGTTCATTACAAGATTTTTACCTTGCATTTGAACACGGTAACCAACGCCGTTTACTTCAAGATTTTTTGTAAAACCATCTGTAACACCTTTAACCATATTAGCTATAAGTGAACGGCTAAGACCGTGAAGAGCTCTGTTCTCTTTCTCATCGTTCGGTCTTGTTACTAAAATTTCACTGCCTTCAACGCTGACTGTTATGTTTTTGTGAACATTCTGAGTAAGGGTACCCTTAGGTCCTTTAACGGTAACAGTATTTGCGTCGTTTACATTAACTTCAACTCCGGCAGGAATTACGATAGGCATTTTGCCGATACGAGACATTCCAACTGCACCTCCTTACCAAATAAATGCTAACACTTCGCCGCCAACATTTTGTTTGCGAGCTTCTTTGTCAGTCATTACGCCTTTAGATGTGGAAATGATTGCTACACCAAGTCCTCTCATTACTTTAGGCATATCTTCTACATTTGAATATTTACGAAGACCGGGCTTTGATACTCTGCGAAGACCGGTAATAACCTGAGATTTACCTTCGCCATATTTAAGAGTAACACGGATAACGCCTTGTTTACCGTCTTCAATTACTTTGTATCCTTTGATATATCCTTCATCTACAAGAATCTGAGCGATTGCCTTCTTCATGTTAGATGCGGGAATATCTACTGTATCGTGTTTTGCAGAATTTGCATTGCGAATTCTTGTAAGCATATCTGCAATAGGGTCTGTTATATGCATTGATATTTCCTCCTTTATAAATTAGCAACTGCCTGATTCTTACCAGGATGATTTTTTAACACCCGGAATTTCGCCTTTGTGAGCGAGTTCACGGAAGCAAATGCGACATACACCGTACTTACGAAGATAAGCATGAGGTCTACCGCAGATTTTGCATCTGTTATAAGCTCTTGTTGAATACTTAGCAGGTCTTTGCTGCTTTACTTTCATAGATGTTTTAGCCACGATAATCCCTCCTTACTTAGCAAACGGTGCGCCCATGAGAGCTAAAAGTTCACGAGCCTCTTCGTCAGTATTTGCAGTTGTTACAAAACAGATATCCATACCTCTTACGGTATCGATTTTATCATAGTCAATCTCAGGGAAAATAAGTTGTTCCTTAATACCCATTGAGTAGTTGCCTCTACCGTCGAATGAATTTGGGTTAATACCTCTAAAGTCACGAACACGAGGAAGAGCGAGATTGAAAAATCTGTCCATAAATTCGTACATTCTGTCGCCTCTGAGTGTAACTTTAACGCCGATTGGCATACCCTCACGAAGTTTAAAGTTAGCAACAGATTTTTTTGCTTTACAAATTACCGGTTTTTGACCTGTAATTTGGTTAAGGTCGTTGACAATAGCGTCAACAACTTTTGAGTTGTCACGAGCTTCGCCGCAACCAACATTGATAACAATTTTGTCGAACTTCGGGATTTGCATAACAGATTTATACTCGAATTTCTTCATCAATGCCGGAGCTACTTCACTCTTGTAGGTTTCTTTTAACCTTGCAGCCATTTGTTATGTTCCTCCCTTACTTAAAATTCTGCTCCGCATTTTTTACAAATGCGAACACGGTTTTTACCGTCTTTTTTATGTCCAACTCTTGTAGCTTCGCCACATTTAGGGCAAACAAGCTGAACTTTAGATGCGTACATAGCAGCTTCAACTTCAATAAGACCGCCTGCTTCACCCATTTTTCTCGGCTTAACATGTTTTGTAACAATGTTAGCTTTCTTAACGATGACTTTGTTTTCTGACGGGCTTACTGCGATTACTTCGCCTTTAACGCCTTTTGATTTACCGCTGAGAACCATAACGGTATCTCCGCTTTTAACATGCATTTTACTCATCTGTCGGCACCTCCATTAAAGAACTTCCGGAGCGAGTGAAAGAATTTTCATGAAATCCTTATCACGCAGCTCTCTTGCTATAGGTCCAAAAATACGGGTACCACGAGGGGTTTTATCCTCTCTGATAATTACGGCAGCATTTTCATCAAAACGAATATACTGTCCGTCGTCACGACGCACACCTTTAGTTGTACGAACGATGACTGCTTTAACAACTTCGCCCTTTTTAACGATACCGCCGGGTGCTGCTTTCTTTACAGAGCAAACGATAACATCGCCGATGTTAGCGAACTTTCTGCCTGAACCGCCGAGAACTCTGATGCACAAAAGTTCTTTAGCACCGGTATTGTCGGCAACTTTAAGACGACTTTCCTGTTGTATCACAGTGTTTTCCTCCTTCGCACTGTCAAATAACACTTTGCGTTATTCGCAGTTATTATTTTAATATAAAAGCCAGTAATCCGTATGATTATTTAGCCTTTTCTATAATTTCAACTACACGCCATCTCTTATCTTTGCTGAGCGGGCGTGTTTCCATGATGAGAACTTTGTCGCCTACATGGCACTCGTTATTTTCATCATGAGCTTTGTATCTAACTGTACGGTTAACAATCTTTTTGTAGAGCGGGTGCTGAACTTTGTCAGCGATTGCAACTACAACTGTTTTGTCCATTTTGTCGCTTGCTACAAGACCAACTCTTGTTTTTCTGAGGTTTCTTTCTTCCACCAGTAGTTACCTCCCTTTCTTAAGAATTGCTGCTTTCAAGTTCGATAGCGCGTTCAACAGTTTTGATTCTTGCGATATCTTTCTTTACAGCTTTAATTCTCATAGGGTTGTCGAGCTGATTGATAGCAGACTGGAAATTAAGATTGAAAAGTTCTTCTTTGAGTTCTGCAAGTTTTTTTGCGCGTTGCTCTGCAGAAAGAGCTCTGATTTCGCTTGCTTTCATTACTGCTCGCCTCCCTCTTCTTTTTTAACGAATTTGCATTTTACAGGAAGTTTGTTAGCTGCAAGACGAAGTGCCTCACGAGCTGTTTCTTCTGTAACACCTGAAAGTTCAAACATTACTCTGCCCGGTTTAACTACTGCTACCCAGTAATCAACGCCGCCTTTACCTTTACCCATACGAGTATCGGCAGGTCTTGCTGTAATTGGCTTGTCGGGGAAAATTTTAATCCATACTTTACCGCCACGCTTTGTGTAACGAGTCATAGCGATACGAGCAGCCTCGATTTGAGCAGATGTAATCCATGCAGGCTCAGTTGACTGAAGACCATACTCACCGTATGTTACTTTGTTTCCTCTTTGTGCAGTACCGGTCATACGACCTCTTTGTTGTTTACGGTACTTAACGCGTTTAGGTAAGAGCATTATTTATTTCCTCCTTCCCTGCGTGGAGTTCTTTTTCTTCTGTTGCTGTTGCGTGATTCTCTGAGAACTTCACCCTGATAAATCCATGTTTTTACACCGATTCTGCCGTATGTTGTTGCAGCTTCTGCAAAACCGTAGTCGATGTCAGCACGGATAGTTTGAAGCGGAATAGTGCCTTCTTTGTACATTTCTGTACGAGCGATTTCGGCACCGCCGATTCTTCCTGAAACCTGAACTTTGATACCCTTTGCGCCAAGACGCATTGTTCTGCCGATAGCTTGTTTAACAGCTCTTCTGAAAGAAACACGTCTTTCAAGTTGCTGAGCTATGCTCTCAGAAACAAGTTGAGCATTGATGTCAGGTTGTTTGATTTCAATGATATTGATGAAAACTTCGTTTGCAGGTTTGCCGAGTTTTTTAGCGCAAACTGCTTTGAGTTTTTCAATTTCAGCACCTTGCTTACCGATTACCATACCCGGTTTAGCGCAGTGGATGTTAATTCTAACGCGTTTAGCGTCTCTTTCGATTTCGATTTTAGGAACACCCGCACCGTAAAGAGTTTTGAGCAAATACTCACGAAGGTTGTGGTCTTCAACAAGAGTATCACCGAAAGCATCTTTTCTTGCGTACCAGCGAGAGTCCCAGTTTTTAATAACACCGATTCTTAATCCGGTAGGATTAATTTTCTGTCCCATTTATACTTTTCCTCCTCGCTTAATCTTCCATTTCCTTGAGAACAAGGGTAATGTGTGATGTTCTTTTGTTAATTCTGTATGCTCTGCCCTGAGCTCTGGGTTGAATTCTCTTGAGAATCGGACCCGGTGCAACATGACACTCGCTTACATAAAGTCTTGTTACATCCATGTTGTAGTTATTCTCGGCATTTGCCATAGCAGATTTGAGAAGTTTCATAAGCGGCTCGGTAGCAGCTTTTGGTGTAAACTTCAAAATTGCCATTGCTTTTTCAGCAGGTTGATTTCTGATTAAATCAAGAACAATCTGAACCTTACGCGGAGAAATACGAACATAAGTTGCTTTTGCTTTTGCTTCCATTTTGCTTTCTCCTTTCGATTACTTAGATGTCTTTGAGCCTGCGTGGCCTTTGAATGTTCTTGTAGGAGCGAACTCGCCGAGTTTGTGTCCTACCATATCTTCGGTAACATATACCGGAACATGTTTTCTTCCGTCATGAACTGCGAATGTATGACCAACGAATTCAGGGAAGATTGTTGAACTGCGTGACCAAGTTTTGATAACTTGTTTGTCGCCTGCTGCGTTGAGAGCGTCAACCTTTTTCATAAGGCTTGCTTCTACATAAGGGCCTTTTTTAGTACTTCTACTCATTTAATCTTCTCCTTTCGTTTATTTGTCGTTACGACGACGAACTATCATTTTATTTGACTTTTTCTTCTTGTTACGAGTCTTGTAACCAAGAGCAGGTTTACCCCAAGGTGTGCAAGGACCGGGACGACCGATAGGAGATTTACCTTCACCACCGCCGTGAGGGTGGTCATTCGGGTTCATTACAGAACCGCGAACTGTCGGGCGCCAACCCATATTGCGTTTTCTGCCGGCTTTACCGATTTTAACATTTGAATGTTCTTCGTTGCCTACTGTACCGATTGTTGCCATACATTCCTTAGGAACATTGCGAAGCTCGCCTGAAGGAAGTCTGAGAAGAGCGTATGGTCCTTCAAGAGCCATAAGCTGTGCGCTGTTGCCTGCCGAACGAGCAAGTTGTGCGCCTTTTCCCGGATAAAGTTCAATATTGTGAACAACTGTACCAACAGGAATATTTTGAAGAGGAAGAGCGTTACCTGCAACGATGTCTGCGTCAGGGCCTGCAACTACTGTGCTGCCTACTTTGAGACCTACAGGTGCTATGATATAGCTTTTAACGCCGTCTTCATATTGAATGAGAGCAATGTGAGCGCTGCGGTTTGGGTCGTATTCGATTGACTTAACTTCAGCACTTACACCGAATTTATTTCTTTTGAAATCGATTACACGATATTTTCTGCGGTTTCCGCCACCTCTGTGACGAACAGTGATTCTTCCGTAAGAGTTACGGCCCGAATTCTTGTTGAGAGGCTCAAGCAAGCTTTTTTCGGGAGCAACTTTTGACAAAGAAGAATAGTCAACAACCGACATATTCCTTCTTGCAGGGGTGGTCGGCTTATATGTTTTAATTGCCATTTATTTCACTCCTCCAGATAACTTTGCGAAAGGATGGCTCCTTTCATACTTCATCATCTGATTTTTTGATTTCGCTTAAGTTTATTTGGTCTGTTACATCATGTTGCTGAAGAACTCAATTTCTTTTGAATCTTCAGTAAGAGTTACAACAGCTTTTTTCCAAGAAGGTGTATATCCGCTGTTCATACCCTGACGACGCATACGGCCGCGTACATTGAGTGTGTTTACCTTTGCAACTTTTGTGCCCGGGAAAAGTTCCTCAACTGCTTTTGCGATTTCAATCTTGTTTGCGTCTTTAGCAACTTTAAAAGTGTATTTTTTAGCCATGATTCCCATCATTGATTCTTCAGTAACGATAGGCTTGAGGATGATGTCCTGTGAAGTTTTCATTAAGCATATACCTCCTCAATTTTCTTTGCAGCGTCCTTAAGTACGATAAGGCTGTTGCAATTGAGAATGTCATAAACCGAAAGTGTGTTTACAGTAACAACTTTAACACCTTTAATGTTACGAGCACTCTTGAATATTACATCATTGTTCTCAGGAAGAACGATGAGTGATTTCTTACCTGTTTTAAGTTTAGCAAGCATTTCAACAACTGCTTTAGTTTTGATTTCTGCAAGTTCAACTTTGTTTACGATGAGCATTTCATCGTCAAGTACCTTTGAAGAAAGAGCTGACTTGAGAGCAAGTCTCTTAACTTTCTTGTTGATACCTACTGTATATTTTCTTGGCTTAGGACCAAGAGCAATACCGCCGTGAATCCACTGTGGAGCTCTGATAGAACCCTGACGAGCACGACCTGTACCTTTTTGTCTCCAAGGTTTGATACCACCGCCGGAAACTTCTGCACGGGTAAGAGTGGATTGTGTGCCCTGGCGTTGATTTGCAAGGTAACTTACTACTGCAAGATGCATTGCATATTTGTTTGGTTCAATACCAAAAATTGAATCTGAAAGGTCCATCTTTGATGTCTTTCTGCCTTCCTGATTGTAAACCTGTACTTGTGGCATTCTAATCTCTCCTTCCCTTACGCTTTAATTGAATCTGCAATTACTACGATGCCCTTTTTAGGACCGGGGATAGCACCCTTAATTGCGATAAGGTTGTTTTCAGTATCTACTTTAACAACTTCAAGATTTTGGATTGTTACTTTTTCGTGGCCTAAATGACCCGGCATTTTCTTGCCTTTGAATACACGAGAAGGTGATGAACAAGCGCCGAGTGAACCCTGTCTTCTTGCATTAGGACCTGTACCGTGACTCTCTCTGTGTCTGTGGAAATTCCAGCGCTTGATTGTGCCGGCTGTTCCCTTACCTTTTGTAAGACCGCTTACATCTACTTTTTCGCCGACTTCAAAAATGTCTGCTTTGATGATGTCGCCTACATTCAACTCGTCGATGCTTTCAAGACGGAACTCTTTAAGAGTTTTCTTAGGAGCAACATCTGCTTTAGCGAAATGGCCTTTCATTGGTTTGTTGACTCTTGATACTTTAACATCGCCGAAGCCTACCTGAACTGCTTCGTAGCCGTCGTTTTCAGTTGTTTTCTTTTGAACAACTGTGCAAGGGCCTGCTTCAACAACTGTTACAGGAACTACTTTTCCTGTTTCGGTGAAAATCTGAGTCATGCCGATTTTCTTTCCGATGATTCCTTTTTTCATTTTCTTTCCTCCTTGGTTATTGGTTGGCGTTTGCCAACTTGACCTCTCGCAAGTTCTTTACGGAAATTAGAGTTTAATTTCTACATCTACACCTGCGGGGAGCTCAAGGTTTGTCAGAGCTTCAACAGTTTTGTTTGAAGGTCTGAGAATGTCAATGAGTCTTTTGTGAGTTCTTTGTTCGAACTGCTCACGGCTGTCTTTGTATTTGTGGACAGCACGAAGAATCGTTACAACTTCTTTTTCTGTCGGAAGCGGAATAGGACCGCTAACCTGAGCGCCTGTGCGCTTTGCTGTTTCAACGATTTTTTCTGCCGCTTGGTCTACAACGCTGTGGTCGTAGCCTTTGAGGCGGATACGGATTTTAACCTTGCTTGCTGACATGTTATTTTCCTCCATGAAAAATTTGGTCGGCGAGCATTATTGAAGATTTAAACACGGTACCTGGTGTTTCCACCCTGCTGTTTTAAAAACCGAATGAAAAATTCCATTCGGGCATAGTAACACCTTGGTTTTCTGCAAAAGTTCGCAAGTCAATTACAGAAATGTGTCTTCAATATTATCGCCCGAGTTAAACACGAACATACTCCGCCGAAATTACCGTCCGGGTTAAGACGCAACCTCCGGTTTCATCGCATTTATTTACTGCGTTTATTATTAACGCACTTCGCAAATTATAATATATAGAACAGCCAATGTCAAGTGATTTTTACAAAAAATTTTCCTGTTTTTCTTTTGTGCAAAATATACTAACGGCATATATCAAATTCGTTAAAAACAACGAATTTCATTTTTACAGATGATGTAAAAAACAAAAAGCACACCACAATATATAGTGGTATGCTCTTAAACATATAACAATTTAATTTTTCATTTCAAATTGTAAACAATTTGTGAACTTTATCAATTTTGAAAATTTTACTCATTTTTCAGACTCTTCGACCATATTTTGTGCAAAAATGCCATAGCCTTTTTTAGGATTGTTCACCATAACATGAGTTACTGCACCGACAAGTCTGCCGTTTTGAATAATCGGACTGCCGCTCATTCCCTGAACGATACCGCCTGTTTTTTGTATAAGTTCTTCGTCCGTAACTTTGATGACCATACTTTTCTGTTCTTTAGTATTATTATAGTTTATTTTACTTATTTCTATACTATATAGTTTAGGCTCTCCTTTTTCAACAGTTGTCAGTATTTGAGCAAAACCTTTTTTTACTTCCTGTGCCGACGCAACCTCATAGAGTCTGTCCTTGTTCATTTGGCGTGTATGATTGTATTCTCCGTAAACTCCGCACATAGTATTTTTTGTCAGATTTCCGATAATTTGATTTGTAAATTCACAGGACAACGAACCCGTTTCATCTTTTGTACCTTTATATACCTTATTTACATACGCTTCAACAGCCTCGCCGTCAAGCAGCGGCATTATCTCATTTGTATCTACATCGTTTATAGGATGTCCCAAAGAAGCGAACTTGTAATTTCTCGGATTATAAAATGTAATAGTACCTATTCCCGCCGTACTGTCGCGAACCCACATACCTGCTTTGTAACAGCCCTGAGAATTTGAATATACGGGTTTTAACAATGTATCGTAAACCTGTCCGTCTCTTTTATATTTGATTTTATACGGTCCGCCCGTATTGTCATTCAAAGCAAGTTCGACATCGGCAGCAGTATAAACATTTTTAGAGTTAATTGAAATTATAACATCGCCTGTTTGAATACCGCAATCTCCCGCAGGGTCGTACGACTTTCCGTCTATATCAACAGACTTTGTTCCCACAACAATGACTCCGTCAGTGAAAAGTTTAACACCGAAACTTTCTCCGCTTACATACACTTTTTTTCTGTTTTCTTTTTTTACATTTACATCGTCTATAGGAAAAATGTTGAACAGTTTGACAGTTGCATTGCTGTTTCCGACTTTGTTTGCCGTTTGCCAGTCAACATTTTTGAACTTGGCTTTTTCATCGCATGAATAAACATTTTGAATACTGAAATTTTTATCATTGTATTTTACATAGTTTTTAGGCAAAAAATAATTTCCCAAACCCATTAAAATAATAATAGGTACTAAAACAACTGCCAAAACAATGTCAAATATACGAATTGCTTTTTTCATTTAAACACCTCAGATTTATTTTTTACCTGCCGTTTTGTTTTATTCTTTAATAAAAAAATCATCAATATAAATGTGGGCAATTTATTTGTTTTTTATAATTTTTTTATTGCAAAAGATAAAATAATGAAGTAAAATATAATAAAGGAGTGGTATATCTATGGATGAAAAATATTTCACACTAACATCATCAAAAAATCATCAGGTTTTTATTCACGCAGTTCCCGGTCATTTTATTGCAGGAGGAAACCATCTCAACTACTATATCGGCACTTCCGATATTAAACACCACTATCGTGTTTCCGAAGAAGCAGCAAAAATGATTAGTGAATACTATTTAATGAACGGCGTAGATGTAGATACAATTCTTTGCCTGTATGACACCGAAACACTCGGCGGCTACATTGCAAAAGAACTTTGTTCTTCAAACCTTATGGCGCCGAATCCGGGCGACGACATTTATGTTCTTGCACCCGAATACGATTCTATGGGAAATATGTTTTTCAGGGATAATCTCAAAAGAATGATAGAGGGCAGAAAAGTTCTCATCATCATTTCCTGTATTACAAGCGGACAAACAGTAAAAAGAGCTATTGAGTGTATAGACTACTACAAAGGCAAAACAATCGGAATAGCAGCAGCTTTCAGTGCTGTCAATGATATTAACGGAATTTATGTCAACTCTATTTTCGGACTTGACGATGTGCCGAACTATGTTGCAACATCTCACGCAAATTGTGAAATGTGCAAAAGAGGTCAAAAAATTGACGCCGTTACTAACGGACACGGTTTTTCAAGACTTTAATAAAACTAATATAAACTATAAACAAAACGCAGAGTTTATAAAAAACTCTGCGTTTTTATCTATATTATCTATAATTATTATAATCATTGTAATATAACAACAGATATATCATTTGCATTTGAGTAGTTCTCAAACAAACGGAAACTTGATTTGTCGCAAAAAATTATATCGGGATAAAATTTTTTTACATATACATCAAAATTGTCAATTATTGTTTTTTCATCAACAACAGAAGTGTCTATATATGAACAAAATCGCATCATATCCGTCATTTCGCTTTGACGAAAATTAAATCTGAAAAACTCTTCAAAGTTTTGGGGAAATGTTCTTTTCGGAAATGTTTTTGCCGAATCAAAATTTCCTGCAAGCAACCACCTTGTAGGTTTCTGATAGTTCAACAGCACTTCTACTTGTTCATTTTTTAAAACAGAAGAAAAATCTTTTTTCTTGAGTTTAATCTTTTTTGAAATACTTTTGTACTGCACTCTGTCAAGCATTTCGCTGTCAAGTCCGAGCGATTTCAAGAGAATTTGTGCCCACAACAAATGTCCGTATTGATTTGGGTGAATTGAATCGCTCATAAATTTTTTCAACACTTTTATATTTTCCTGCCAATACGAATTTATATCGACAAACAATATTTCTTCATCGTCTGCAATTTTCTTCAAAACTGTTTTATAATCTTCAAAATAATTTTGACGGGAACTTGTCTGAGGCGTTTGCAAAACAGGAACAGCACCCTTCTCTCGAACAATACTCACAATCTGTCTTATGTTGTTTGAAAAATCATACACACTTACAATATTTTTAAAGCAGTCATTCATACCGAAACAAATGAAACAAACATCGTATTCAAATCTCTCGAGCCAGTCAAATTTGTACTTGATGCAGTCTTGAGTAGTTGCACCCGAAACGCCCGTATTGTAAACAATATCGTTTTTTCGAGATTTATTTTGTCGCAAAGAAAAGTCAAAGTACTCTGAAAACCGTGGATAGTTGTTTGTATGACGGCAGCCGTGAGTGATACTGTCGCCTGCAAAAAGCCACTTCACAATTTTTTCACTCTTAAAAAGATTTTGAATTTTTTTAAAATCTTCTGATTTACAATTTCTTTCAAACTGTTTTGAAACAGAAACAGGGAATTCCTTAGGTTTTGAAAAAAACAAAGTTCGCACACCTCACTATATTTACAGCAACACTTATAAATATAGTATATATTATTTATAAATTTGTCAACAAAATAAATATAAAAAATCGCCCGAACAAAACAAAAATGTTCGGACGATGTTTTTATTTAATCATATTTACATACGATACATTATTTAATGATAGAAACGCCTGTCATTTCTTTCGGCTGTTCCAAACCGAGAACTTTGAGCATTGTAGGAGCAATGTCACAAAGTTTTCCTCCGTCACGAAGTTCACAAGGATAGTTCGCAACAATGAACGGAACAGGGTTTGTTGTGTGCGCAGTAAATGCAGAGCCGTCTGCTTCGTACATTTTGTCTGCATTGCCGTGGTCGGCAGTAATTAAAAGAACGCCGCCCATTTCTTTAACTGCATCGTAAAGAGTGCCTACACAAGTATCTACTGCTTCAACTGCTTTTACGGCAGCATCAAAAACTCCGGTATGTCCAACCATATCGCAGTTTGCAAAGTTAAGAATAATAACATCATACTTACCGCTTCTTACAGCGTCGTTTACCTTTTCGGAAACTTCATAGGCGCTCATTTCAGGTTTAAGGTCATAAGTTGTAACTTTCGGAGAAGGAACAAGTATTCTGTCTTCGCCCTCGCTTACTGTTTCCTTACCGCCGTTGAAGAAAAATGTTACATGAGCATATTTTTCTGTTTCGGCAATTCTAAGCTGTGTCATACCTTTTTCAGAAAGGTATTCGCCGAGTGTGTTTGTAAGTTCTTCAGGTTTGAATGCAACAAGTACATTCGGCATTTCAGCGTCATACTGAGTCATACAAACATAGGTTACAGGGAAATATTTTCTTTCGAAGCCGTTAAAATCAGGGTCAACAAAAGTTCTTGTAATTTCACGGGCTCTGTCAGGACGGAAATTGAAGAACACAACGCTGTCGTTTTCGCTTATTCTGCCCTCATTTTCAAGACAAATTGTAGGCTCGATAAATTCATCTGTAACATTTTTGCCGTCTGCGTCAACTGTTTCGTAACTTTCTTCAATTGCTTTAACAGGGTCATTAGTATGGATACCCTCGCCGTTAACAAAAGCATTGTAAGCCTTTGAAACTCTTTCCCATCTGTTATCTCTGTCCATAGCGTAAAATCTGCCTACAACAGTAGCAATTTTACCCACGCCGATTTCAGCAAGTTTTTTCTGAGCGTCTGCTATAAAGTCCTTACCGCTTGTCGGGGGAACATCTCTGCCGTCCATAATGCAGTGAAGATATACTTTTTCAAGTCCCATTTTCTTTGCAAGTTCAACTATTGCCCAAATATGAGAATTGTGAGAATGAACACCGCCGTCGCTCATAAGACCGATAAGGTGCAAAGCAGTACTGTTATCAACAGCGTTTTGAACAGCAGTTTTCATAGCTTCATTTTCATAGAAATCGCCGTCTTCTATTGACTTGGTAATTCTTGTAAGTTCTTGGTAAACAACTCTGCCTGCGCCGATATTTGTATGACCTACTTCGGAGTTGCCCATTTGTCCGTCGGGAAGACCTACATCAAGTCCTGAAGCACCGATATAAGTCATTGGATTGTTTTTAACAATATCGTCAAGTCTCGGAGTTTTAGCGGCTTTGATTGCGTTGCCGTAATCGCTGTCGTTTTTTCCAAAACCGTCCATAATACATAAAACAAGAGATTTTTTCATATATACTTTACTCCTTTTGTAAATATAGGGCGGTAATTAGCCGCCCTATTCAAGTCAGTTGACCGATATTAAATTATTTGCTTGCTGCTTTAACAATAACAGAAAAGTCTTCTGCTTTGAGTGAAGCGCCGCCGATAAGACCGCCGTCAACATTTTCTTTTGAAAGAAGTTCATCGGCATTTTTAGCGTTCATTGAACCGCCGTACTGAACAACAAATGCGTCTGCTGCGTCTTTACCGTAAAGTTCTGCGATAACCTGACGGATATATCCGTTTACTTCGTCTGCCTGGTCAGCAGTAGCAGTTTTGCCTGTGCCGATAGCCCAAACAGGTTCGTAAGCAATGATAACATTTTCAAGTTCTTCTGCTGTAACGCCCTGAAGAGCAATTTTAGTCTGCATGCCTACAACTTCAAAAGTAACGCCCTGTTCTCTTTCTTCAAGAACTTCGCCTACGCAAAGGATTACTTTCAAGCCGTTGTCAAGTGCAGCACGAACTCTTTTGTTTACTGTTTCGTTTGTTTCGCCGAAATACTGACGGCGTTCGCTGTGACCGATGATAACATACGGTACACCCATAGCTTTCAACATCGGAGCAGAAACTTCTGCTGTGAAAGCGCCGCTTTCAGCCCAGTGGCAGTTTTCAGCGCCGATTTTAATGTTTGAGCCTTCTGTTGCATCGAGTGCTGCCTGAAGGTCAACAAAAGGAGCGCAAATAACTACATCGCAGTCTGCGTCTGCAACGAGCGGTTTCATTTCGTTAAGAAGAGCTGTTGTTTGTGCAGGAGTATTGTTCATTTTCCAGTTACCGGCGATAACTGCTTTACGAAGTTTTTTGTTCATAATAAAACCCTCAATTCTAAATTATTTTAATTATTTATTATTGATTGCCGCAATACCCGGAAGTTCTTTTCCTTCAAGGAATTCAAGTGAAGCGCCGCCGCCTGTTGAAATGTGGCTCATTTTATCAGAGAAGCCGAGTTTTGTAACTGCTGCAACAGAGTCGCCGCCGCCGATGATAGAAATAGCACCGCTTTCTGCAACTGCCTTCGCTACTGCGATTGTACCTGCTGCGAAGTTGTCCCACTCAGAAACACCCATTGGACCGTTCCAAATAACTGTACCTGCGTCTTTTACAGCTTCTGCAAACATTTCTTGGCTCTTAGGACCGATATCAAGTCCCATCCAGCCGTCAGGAATTTCGTCGCTGTTAACGATTTGAGCCTCTGTATTTTCGTCATACTCTTTGCCGACTTTATTGTCAACAGGAATAAGGAATTTAACGCCTTTTTCTTTTGCAGTTTTCATCATTTCGCCTGCAAGTTCAACCTTGTCTTCTTCAAGAAGAGAATTTCCGATTTGATGACCGAGTGCCTTCATAAATGTGTAAGCCATACCGCCACCTATAATAAGTGTATCACACTTGTCAAGCAAGTTTGTGATTACGCCGATTTTATCTGAAACTTTAGCACCGCCGAGAATAGCAACAAGCGGTCTTTTCGGGTTAGCAAGAGCTTCGCCCATAAATTTGATTTCTTTTTGGATAAGATATCCGCAAGCAGACGGAAGATATGAAGCAACGCCTGTTGTTGAGCAGTGTGCTCTGTGAGCTGTACCGAAAGCGTCGTTTACATAGAGTTCTGCAAGAGAAGCGAGTTCTTTTGAGAAGTTTTCTTCGTTCTTTGTTTCTTCTTTTCTGTAACGAACATTTTCAAGAAGCATTACATCGCCGTCTTCGAGTTCACCTGCAAGTTTTTTAGCGTTTTCGCCTACTACATTTTCATCTTCTGCAAGTTTAACTTCTTTACCGAGATATTCTGAAAGACGAGCTGCAACAGGTGCAAGTGAAAATTCAGGTTTGTACTCACCCTTTGGACGACCGAGGTGTGAGCAAAGAATAACTTTCGCACCGTTTTCTGCAAGATATTTGATTGTAGGAAGTGCAGCAACTATTCTTTTATCGTTTGTGATTTCTCCGTCTTTAAGCGGAACATTGAAATCGCAGCGAACAAGAACTCTTTTGCCTTTTACATCAAGGTCTTCTACTGTCTTTTTGTTTAAAGCGTCCATAAAAAATTACCTCACTAAATATTTTAATTATAGTTATATTTTAATTTTCAGCAAAACAATTATATATTATCCATTTTCCTTTTTCAAGAAATATTTATTAAATTAATAAAATACCACATAATGTAGCAATTATGAAAAACTATTTGTTATTTTTTTGTCAATCTATAACAAAAATATACGGCCCATATTAAACGGACCGTAATACTATGAAGTTAAATAGAGATTTCGTGCGCAACATCGTAAAGAGCCAAGTCTATTGATTTTTTCATGTTGAGTGCCTCGAAAATATCGTAGTCAACGATTTCTTCTTTTTGAGCCGCAACAACACGATTGCCGATATTGTTCATAAGTAACTTTTTAACTGCGTAGTTGCCCATTCTTGACGCCATCACTCTGTCTCTCGCCGTCGGAGAACCGCCGCGCTGAACATGACCCAAGACAGTGCTTCTTGACTCTACGCCTGTTTTAGCCTGAATATTTTTTGCAAGTTCGGCAACATCAACATCGCAGCCCTCTGCTACAATGATGAGGAAATGAACTTTGCCTGTTTTTTGAGTTCTTCTCATACGGTCAATGACATGTTTTTCAATATCAAAGTCAATTTCCGGAATAAGAATAGCAGTAGCGCCTACGGCAATGCCTGCGTTGAGCGCCAAATAACCTGCTCTTCTGCCCATAACTTCAATAACACTGCATCTTTCATGACTTTCTGTCGTATCGCGTATTTTGTCAACCATTTCCATAATTGTGTTAAGGCAGGTATCGTAACCTATTGTATAATCGCAACAAGCTATATCGTTGTCGATAGTTCCCGGAATACCTACGCACGGAATACCCCTTTCGGAGAGGTCTCTTGCGCCTCTGAATGAACCGTCGCCGCCGATAACAACAACGCCGTCAATACCGTACTCCTGACAAGTGCGAATAGCCTTGCGCATACCGTCTTCGGTAGCAAATTCAGGACTTCTTGCACTGTGAAGTGTAGTACCGCCTCTATGAATAATGTCGGAAACAGAACGAAGATTCATTTCTACCAAATCGCCGTTAATAAGACCGTTATAGCCTCTGTTAACACCGTAAACCTTAATTCCGTTTTCGCAAGCTGTTCTCACAACCGCACGAACAGCAGCATTCATTCCGGGTGCGTCGCCGCCGCTTGTTAAAACTGCAATAGTTTTCATATAAATTCCTCCGTATGTTTGATTTTAATTAAATTTAATACATACTCTCCAAATAATAATTTTACTTATATCGACACAAAATGTCAAGTGTTTAAACACCAAACCGTCAAAAAACCGTCAAATAAATTTGAATTAAATCATTCGACAAAGACAACACCGTCATCGCCTGCAATATTTTTGATTTCCAAAATCATATTTTGACTGAATTTGCATTTAATATTTTGTTTGTAATACTTTTTTTCATCAATATAGTAGAAATAGCAATCACAGTTTCCTTTGTATTTTGACAAAGCATTCAAAACCCTGCTCGTTTCACTCGAATTTTTAGATTTAACCTTGACAAAAAGACCTTTTCTTTTTGCCGAAACCGATTTTTTTACCGAACTCGCTGTCGGAGGCTCAAAAAACTTTTCGGCAATGATTTTCGGAGATTTTTCCTCTTCAACAGAGAGTGTTCCGAAAACACTGACAACATTTCCGTTCGTCAGATACGACGAGTATTTAGCCATAGTATTTGGGAAAACAATCGTTTCTATTTCTCCCGTAAAGTCAGCAAGCATAACAAAAGCCATAGTATCGCCTTTTTTTGTTTGCTTCAACGTTATTTTGTCTATTATCCCGCAAAAAGTAACAGATGATTTGTCTTTGTAACGAGAAAACTTTTCGTTGTCGCTTTCAAGAATTTCATAGCTTGAAGCGTATCCGAGTTTACTTATACTCTCGGCATATTTTTCCATAGGGTGTCCCGAAAAATAAAGTCCGGTCATTTCCTTTTCCATCTCAAGAAGTTCGCTTTTTGAAAACTCCTGAACATTCGGCAATTCCTTACTTATACCGAACTCATCGTCAGATGCGACATCAAAAAAGCCGATTTGACCGTACATTGTATTTCTTTTCACATCTTCAAGCGACGAAACAACGGACGGAAGAACAAAAAGCATCTGCCGTCTGCTTGCGCCCAAGCCGTCAAATGCTCCGCACTTGATAAGACTTTCGACTGCTCTTTTATTGAAATGCTTTGAGCAAAGGCGTGAGCAGAAATCGAAAATATCTTTATAGGAGCCGTTCTTTCTTTCTTCGATTATTTCATTTATGAAATCGTGCCCTAAATTTTTAATACCTAAAAGACCGTATGATATGACATTGCCATTTGCCGTAAAGCACTTTTCCGAACGGTTTATATTAGGCACGGCAAGTTCAAGTCCCATCTTCTTGCTTTCTGCAATATACTTTGCAACTTTGTTAGAGTCGCCCAAAACAGAAGTCAGCAAAGCCGCCATAAACTGTGCAGGCGCGTGAACTTTTAAATATGCCGTACGGTAAGCAACAAGCGCATAGCATGCGGCGTGACTTTTATTGAACGCATACTTTGCAAACTCTTGCATTTGGTCATATATTTCATTTGCAGTTTTTTCGTCAACACCGCGTTTCAGTGCACCGTCGCACTCGCCCTCTATACCATAGATGAAATTTTTTCTTTCTTCATCCATAACATCTTGCTTTTTTTTACTCATAGCGCGGCGAACAACATCCGCTCTGCCGTAAGAGTATCCTGCAAGTTCTCTGAATATCTGCATTACCTGTTCCTGATAGACAATACAGCCGTATGTGTTTTCAAGTATAGGTTTCAAAAACGGTGTTTTATATTTGATTTTTGTTGGGTCGTTTGAGTTTTCGACAAAAGCATTGATTTGGTCGGCGGGACCGGGACGATAGAGAGAAGTTGCGGCTATCAAATCTTCAAGTCTTTTCGGTTTTAAATCAATCAGCATTCTTTTCATGCCGGGAGATTCAAACTGAAAAATGCCGTCTGTTTTGCCTTTTGCAAAAAGTTCATATACCTTTTTGTCTTCAATATCAATGCTGTTTATATCTATTCCTGCCGCTTTTGAACTGTCGTCTATGACAGTAAGCGTTCTCAAACCCAAAAAGTCCATTTTTAAAAGACCGAGTTCTTCAAGAGTGGTCATAATATATTGCGTTACGGGAGCGCCGTCATTAGTTGCAAGAGGAACATAACTTTCAACAGGCTCCCGTGTTATTACAACACCTGCCGCGTGAGTAGAGGCATTTCTCGGCATACCCTCAACCTTGATTGCAGTTTCAATCAACTCTGCCACTTTTTCGTTGTTTTCGCAAAGTTCTTTTAACTCAGGCGATTTTTTAAGCGCCTGCTCAAGCGTTATATGCAAATCTCTCGGTATAAGTTTCGCAACTGCGTCAACAGATGCGTACGGCATTCCCATAGCTCTGCCGACATCTCGAACCGCCGCCCTTGCCGCAAGAGTTCCGAATGTAACAATCTGCGAAACATGGTCTTTGCCGTATTTCTCCGTAACATAGTCTATAACTTCTCCGCGTCTTTCATAGCAAAAGTCAATATCAAAGTCGGGCATACTGACGCGCTCGGGGTTTAAAAACCTTTCAAAAATCAGGTTATATTTCATCGGGTCCAAATCTGTAATACCCATACAATACGCGGCAATGGAGCCTGCTCCGCTGCCTCTGCCCGGACCGACGGGAATGCCCTTTTCTTTCGCGAAATTCACAAAATCGGCAACAATCAGAAAGTAGTCTGTATAGCCCATTTTTTCAATGGTTTTAAGTTCATATCCCAAACGCTTTTTATATATTTCAGGAACAGAATTACCGTACCGCTTATTCATTCCCCTAAGGCAGCAATCTTTAAAATACTCAAAATGGTCGCAGTTTCCCGGAGTTTCAAAAAACGGCAATTTAGTATTTCCGAATTCAAAATCGAAATTGCACATATCGGCAATTTTTTGCGTGTTTTCAACGGCTTCGGGAATATCCGGAAAAGCGCGTTTCATCTCTTCCTCACTTTTCAGATAGAATTCATTTGAATGAAATTCAATACCCGTATCTTCGCCGATTACATTGTTTGTCGCTATACAAATGAGCACTTGCTGAATTTTTGAATCTTCCTGCAAAACATAGTGAACATCGTTTGTTGCAACAAGTTGAATACCCGTCTCTCTGCTTATTCTTTTCAAACCCTCGTTCACAGTAAACTGCTCATTTAGTCCGTGGTTTTGAAGTTCAAGGAAAAAGTTTTCTTTTCCGAAAATCTCACTGTACCACAAAGCAGTGTTTTTAGCCGACTCATAATCTTTTCTGAGCAAATCTTTCGGAATTTCTCCCGATAGACAGGCTGACAGGCAAACAAGACCCTCGCTGTGCTTTTCGAGAAGCGTTTTGTCTGCGCGAGGCTTAAAATAAAAGCCCTCGGTATATGCTCTTGAAACGATTTTAATTAAATTTTTATATCCCGTTTCATTTTTACAAAGCAGTACGAGGTGCGAATATTCTTTATCTAAAACTTTATCTTTGTCAAACCTGTTTCTCGGAGCAACATATATTTCGCAACCGATTATAGGTTTTATTCCCTGCTTTTTGCACTCTCTGTAAAAGTCAACTGCACCGAACATATTGCCGTGGTCTGTAACGGCAAGAGAAGTCATATTTAACTCTTTTGCCCGAGATACCAAGTTTTGCAGACGGCACGCACCGTCAAGCAAACTGTATTGAGTATGTAAGTGCAAGTGTGTAAACATTTTACTTTAACTCCTGTGCAATAGCCATAATTTTGCTCAGTCTGTGATTTATTCCGCTTTTTGACAGTTTCGGGTCGCTGAGCGAAGACAACTCCGACAATGACGCGTCGGGATTTTCCATTCTGAGCAAAGCAATATTTTTTAAATCATCTTTCAAATAGTCTAAACCTTTTTTGTTTTTAATGAGCAAAATGCACTCAATTTGAGATGCAGACGCTTTTGCCATTCTTTCAATATTTGCAGTGTCGCAGTTTGTTTTTCTGTTCACGCTGTTTCTGAGTTCTTTTTCTATTTCAACATTTATCATTTCAAACATTGAATTGCCTGCGCCCATCAAATACAGGCAGTCTTCAATAGACTCGCCTTCCTTAAAATATATGATAGGGTAACCTCTGCGTTTTGTTTCTTTCGGAGAAAGGTCCAACTCCTGCAAAAACAGAAAAAAGTCTTTCGACAAATTGATGTACGGTACCGTAAACTCGAGGTGATAGTCTTTCTGAGGACTTGAAACAGTTCCGCAAACCAAAAAAGCGCCTGCTAAAAACGCTTTTCTGCACTCTTCACAATAGAAATTTGAGTGATTTATTTTCAATGAAATTTCTCTTTTTTCGTGAGAGAAAAAACTTCTTACTTTTTGACAATCGTTTCTGTTTTCAACTTCAACAGTAAACATTTTTCCTGACGGAGAAACGGAAAATGAAGTCTTGACATTTGTAATATCTGCCAAGAGTGAACGAAAAACTTCCGCAATTTCCTTATTTTCCGTTTGACAATATATTGAAAAGTCGGTAAAACTTTTACCGAAAACCAACATTCCGTACAACAGTGCTTTTTTACAGCACTGATTTTCATATTCTTTTTCTAAAAGTTCTTTTTTTACTTCTGATGCAAATGACATTATCTATCTCTATTCTAATCTAATTCCAAAATCTGACCTAAAAATAAATATACCCATAATAAACACAGGCATACAGCAACACAGCAAAGCCGTAAAGCTCTAATTAAATGCGGAATTAAGCGGAGGGTCGCCCTTGTCAATATCTCTGTGCGCAATTTCGACATCTTCAAAATTTTCACAAAGCCAAGCATAGACACACTCTGCAAACGCAACACTTCTGTGGTGCCCTCCGGTACATCCAAACGCTATTACAATCTCTTGCTTTTCTTTTTTTTCAAACATATCTATCGTACTTTTCAGCACGGTTTTAATCTGCTCAAGCAACTGAATTGACTCGTCAAAAGAAAAAATGTAATCGCTGACTTCTTTGTCGCAGCCACGCTTTTCACGAAGTCCGTCTATCCAAAAAGGATTTTGCAAACACCTGACATCAAAAACATAGTTTGCATTTTCAATCATACCGTTGCCGAAACCAAATGACTTAACAACAATTTTCATTATTCAACAAACCTTACTTCCATTTCAAGTTCATAGCCTGTTTTTTCAAAAACAATTTGCTTTACCTTTTCACAAAGTTTCAAAACATCTTCACAAGTAGCATTGCCCTTATTAATGACAAAGCCTGCGTGTTTTTTGCTGACTTCGGCACCGCCCACACAAAGACCTTTCAGTCCGCACTGCTCTATCAATGCGCTTGCATAGTTGCCTTTCGGTCGTTTGAAAGTGCTTCCGCCGCTGGGATATTCGAGAGGTTGTTTGTCTTTTCTTCTTTGAAGAAAATCGTCCATTTTGGACTTAATTTCTTCGTAGTTGCCTTTTTTTAATTTACAGTAAATTCCCGTAATTACATAGCCGTTGTCGGAATATACGCTTTTTCTGTACGAAAAACCAAGTTCTTCGTTTTCAAAAAAGCCTTTGTTTCCGTTTGTATCAATATGTTCACACTTGAAAAGAACATCTTTCATCTCGCCGCCGTAAGCGCCTGCATTCATAAATGCCGCTCCTCCGCACGAACCGGGAATTCCGTATGCAAACTCCAATCCGGAGAGTGAGTTTTCAAGCGCAAAGCGACACAGTTGCGCAAGACTTGCACCCGACTGAGCAAAAACAGTTTCTTCATCTATAAGTTCTATTTTACTCATTTCATTTGAAATTATAAGCGCCGTGCCGTCAATCCCGTTATCACTGACAAGCAAATCTGAGCCGTTGCCGACAGTAACAAGACGGATGCCGTTTTGCTTTGCACAACTCACAATTGTGCTGACTTCGTCTGCATTTTTAGGAAAAACGGCAACCTTTGCAACACCGCCTATTTTAAAGGTGGTGTGCAATTTCATAGGCTCGTTTTCTATATATGAAATATTGAATTCTTTTGCCGTATTGATTATTTTATTCAATTATTCATCAATCCCTATTCTTTTAACATTGCCGAGCAAAGCCGCGCCGATTACACCTGCGTCGTTGCCGAGTTCTGCCTTTACGATTTTTGTTTGAAGAGAGGAATGTATGCTGTATCTTTCCTTTGCAACATACTCTCTGATAGGTTTCATTATAGTTTCGCCCTCGTTACAAATGCCTCCGCCGATACAAAGAATTTCAGGCTGCATTGCATTGATGAGGTTTGTAACACCGCACGCAACATATTCAATATATTTGTCGCAAACTTCTTTTGCAGTTTCGTCGCCCAATCGCATTGCGTCAAAAGCAGTTCTGCCGCTGACTTTGCCCTCTTTCTCGGCAACTTGGTGCATAAGTGAATTTGGGTTTTCAGCCATAGCGTCTTTTGTTTGACGAATGAGCGCTGTTGCGCTTGCATACGCTTCCCAGCAACCGTTTCTTCCGCAGGAACACGGCTCGCCGTCTTTGACAATGACCATGTGTCCGCATTCTCCGCCTGCAAAGTTTACACCCGTAATTATGTTGCTGTTTATGATGACGCCGCTGCCTACACCCGTTCCGAGTGTTACTGCAACAAAGTTCGGAGCACCGTGTCCGCAGCCTGCAAGCGCTTCGCCGAGCGCGGCGCAGTTTGCGTCATTTTCCAAATAGATGTTTGTTTTAAGCCTTTGTGCAAGCATATCTCTTGCAGGAACATTGTCAAACTTCAAGTTGTTTGCAAACTCAATATATCCGTTTTTCTGGTTTACCGTACCGGGCGTACCCATGCCTACCCATTCAATATCGTCCATAGTGAGATTTGACTTTTCAACAGACTCAAATACAACTTTTGCAATATCGTCAAAAATTTCTTCAGGTTTGCGAGGTGCATTTGTCGGTGTAGATGATTTTGCTAATATTTTATAATCATCGGTAACAACCGCCGCAACAATATTTG
This sequence comes from Eubacterium sp., assembly GCA_015655975.1. Taxonomy (GTDB): domain Bacteria; phylum Bacillota; class Clostridia; order Oscillospirales; family Acutalibacteraceae; genus Scybalenecus. The sequence continues at coordinate 40,592 of DVEP01000001.1, forward strand.
TACCTCCAAGGTCAACTCCTACATAATAACTCATTACTGATTTTTACTCCTTTTGCTTATTTTTATCTATTTAATCAAGAATTAGACCAAATTTCCAATTCTTTTTCATCAGGTTCAAAACTATCCATTCCCAAAGAATGCATCAGTTCTTTTGCGGCATTGTAGCCCATTTTCTTTTGACGGTTATTCATAGCCGCCGTTTCAACAATGATGGCAAGGTTTCTGCCGGGTTTAATAGGAACCGTTAAAACAGGAACTTTAACATCAAGAATTTTTGTGTATTCATTGTCAAGCCCCAGACGGTCGTACGCTTTTGTAGAGTCCCATTGTTCAAGGCAAATGACCATATTGATTTTTTCGTTTTGTTTTACGGCGCCCATACCGAATATTCTGCGCGCATTAATAATGCCTATACCTCTGAGTTCAATAAAGTGCCTGATATTGTTCGGCGAAGAACCTATGAGCGTTTTGTTGTCTATCTTTCTTATCTCAACCGCATCATCGGCAATAAGACGATGTCCTCTTTTTATAAGTTCAACAGCAGTCTCCGACTTACCTGCACCGCTTTCGCCTATTATTAAAACACCCTCACCGTAAACTTCTACAAGCACGCCGTGTCTTGTAACACGGGGAGCAAGCTGATTGTTCAGGTATGAAATGAGCGTTGCCAAAAACGGAGAAGTTTCTTCGTCTGTTCTGAGCAGAGGCACACCGTATTTTTGACACGCCTCTTTAAAGTATTCCCCTATTTCAAGACCTCTCGTTACAACGGCCGCCGCAGGTTTTAAAGAAAGCCAAGTGCCGAGCGCCTGTTTTCTTTTTTCGTCGCTCATATTTTTTAAAAATCCGATTTCAGCCCAACCGAGAATTTGTATTCTTAAAGAATCAAAAAAATCTGTATAACCGGTCAAAACAATACCCGGTCTGTTTACCTCGTTTGTCGTAATTAAAATTTCTTTAGGGTCTTGAGGGGTATAGACCACTTCAAGCGAATGTTCTTTAATTATTTTATCAAGAGTAACACTGTATTGAACTGACATAATTTCACCTCATAAAACTTATTCAGCCTATATTATAATATACATATATATTGATAATCAAGGCATAAATAAAAATTAATTAAAAATTAAGATGCGTTTTATTTACATTAAAGCCCTTTTATGTTATATTTTAATATAATACTTCATAAAAGAAAATTTAGTTTTAAAAAATATGCAATAATGTTAAAATAATCGAGGTGCTGATTTGAGCAAAAAGTATAAAATTGCACTCGGAACAGACGCTTTTTACCCAAATATAGACGGTATTTGCAGTACTGTAATGAACTATGCAACATATCTCAACAAAAATCACTGCGACGCAACGGTTGTTACCCCTAAAAATCCACACGCAGGAAAAGATAACTATGATTTTGAAGTTTACCGATACAAAAGTCTTCCTATTCCGAACAAAGACAAGTATCCTATCGGCTGGCCGTTCAAAGAAAAATTCAGATACGACTTAAAAAACAAACACTTTGACCTTCTTCATTCTCACTGTCCGCTTGCGTCTTCATACTTCTTCAGACTTGTCAAAAGGGTTTACGATGTACCTGTAGTTCTTACATACCATACAAAGTACGAGTACGACATTATGGAAAGAGTACATGTAAAATATCTTTCAGATTTTGCAAAGAGATTTTTCAGAAACAATATCTACGCGGCAGACGAAGTCTGGGTACCGAGCGAGGGTACGGCGGAAAGTTTGAGAAAATTCGGATACGGCGGAAGTTACCGAGTTATGCCGAACGGTGTAGATATGGCTCGCGGTACAGCGCCGCAGCAGGAAATAGACAAATTAAAAACAAAATACAACATCAAACCCGACATTCCCGTTTTCATTTTTGTGGGCAGAATTATGTGGTACAAAAACCTCAAAATAGTTCTTGAGTCTCTCAAAAATTTAAAAGATGACGGAATTGAATTTAAAATGCTGATGGTAGGCGGAGGCAAAAATTTTTCACAAATCAAAAAATTTGCCAAAAAGCTCGGTCTTGAAAACGATGTTATTTTTACGGGCATAATAACCGACAGAAATGAAATCAAAACATATTTTTCATCGGCAGACCTTTTGCTTTTTCCGTCAACATTTGACACAAACGGTCTTGTTGTTCGTGAAGCCGCCTCTTGTTCCGTGCCGAGTCTTCTCATCAAAAATTCCTGCGCCGCCGAAGGCATAGCAGACAACGAGACAGGCTTTTTGTGTGAAGAAAACACTCAAAGTTTCTCTGCTAAATTAAAAGAAATCATTTCTGACAAAGAACTTATGACTGAAGTCGGCAAAAATGCGTCGGAAAAAATATATCTTTCTTGGGAAGATGCAGTTGCAAACGCCTACAACAGATACACCGAAATCATTGAAGAGTACCAAAAGCACAAAAAAATAAACGGTCAAAACACCGATTAATATTCGTATATTAAAACAACCTGCAATGCAAAAACATTGTAGGTTGTTTTTTATCATTATAAAATTAAAGCAAAGGAAGTTAAAACTTAAATAAGAAAAAATATATGTATAATTTTGTCTGACTTCTCATTCTATTCTGTAATAAGTTTCAAATAAAATAACGGCGTACTGTCCAAAATCATATATCTCGGCAAGTAATATCGGTCGTCGTTTCTTGTCATTTTTCTGTACTGATTGTAACTGAATGCAAGTTTTACACCGTTGTTTTCAAGAATATCGTCTATATCTTTTCTGCTTCTGCCGTACGGAAAAGCAAAAAATTCACTTGAAACAGTGTTGTTTTTGAAATCGCTGTCTATTTCTTCTTTGCTGAGAACTTCAATTATTTTTCTGTCAATGCCTTTGGCAGTTCGGTGCAAGTTATAAGAGTGAGAATAGTACTCAACATTTTCAGTGTTGACAATGTCCTGCGACTTTAAAAATTCCTCTCTGTCATCGTCCGTATGTTTTCCGATAACAAAACATGTAGCTTTGAAATTAAACTCCTCAATTATAGGTTTTACAAACTCATTGAAATTCTTGTAACCGTCATCAAAAGTAAGCACTACCGCTTTTGTCACTTCTACTATCTTGCCGTTGTAGTAGTCCAGCAATTCCTGCATACTCAAAGTTTTAAAACCGTTTTCATACAAATACTGCATCTGAGAGCGAAACTGCGACACCGACAAAGTATATTTATCGTCCGCTTTCAAAGTGTTCTTTTCCTCGTCGCTCACAACACCGTGGTAACCCAAAACGGCAATACCTCCGTTTTGACTGTTGTTTGACTGAAACAAGCCGTAAACAAGAAGCAAAAGCAAACAGAAAAAGCAGACAAACAAAACCGCAAACTGTTTCTTTGTAATATTTTTATTTATTTGAATTCACCGACCCATTAAGACAGTTTGGCAAGTTCTTCCTTAAAAGCCTCTGCGCTGTCAAACTCTTTGTACACACTTGCAAAGCGTACATAGGCAACTTCGTCAATATCTTTGAGTTTTTCCATTATCATTTCGCCTATTCTGACACTTGTAACTTCCCTGTCAAGAGTTGCCTGCAACTGTGCCTCGATTTCGTCGATTGCATTGTCAATCACCTGTATTGTTACAGGTCGCTTTTCGCAAGCACGCAACATACCTTTTGTGAGTTTGCTTCTGTCGAAAACCTCTCGACTTTTATCTTTTTTCACAACAATAATCGGAACATCTTCGATTATTTCATAAGTTGTAAACCTTTTTTGGCACTGTAAACATTCGCGTCTTCTGCGAATTCTTTCATTTTCATCTGTTGGACGAGAATCAATAACTTTGCTTTCCGAGTAACCGCAAAAAGGGCATTTCATACTTCAGACCTCCGATTAAAATGCGTCGGCATTTATAAAAACTTAAAACAGTACTTTTAAAAAAGTAAAAATTTCTGCTTTATTATTTTAGCACAGTATTTTTCAAAAATCAATAAAAAGTGAGTTATCTCGTATATCGGTGTAAAATTGCTTTAGCAAATATCGACTGAAGATAAAAAATCGAGGCGTTTATAAAAAGCGCCTCGATTTTTATATGTTTTCAAGATATTTTTTGCTTAAAATCAGTTCTTTTTCCACATCAAAACCTGATGAATAGATTTCTATGATAAAACTTCCGTCATAATTCGCCTGACTTAAAATGTTTTGCACGCTTTTAATGTCAAAATCTCCCCTGCCCGGCGGAAGACAATCTCTTTCGGAATTGTTATCGCTCAAATGAACATGGCAAATATCGTTTTTGAACTCCTGTAAAAAATCAAAAGTATTTTGCCCCGCCCTGAGCGACTGTTTAATGTCAAAAACCAAATGAAAATTCTTTCCTGTCTCGGACCTCATTCTTTTTAAAAACTCTATGCTTTCGCTTTTGAAAAGATTTACATTTTCCTGCGCTAAAACAACGCCGTTTTCCCGCGCTTTTTCAGCCAAAATGTTGAACCGTTCAAAATATCTTTCGTCGGGAATAGGTATCTTTGTTTTTTTAAGAGCGCCGTGAAGAACTACAAGTTTTGCACCGAGTTCACGACAAACTTCAAAATACCTTTCGTAAAGCGGCAAAATATCAAAAAATCTGCGTTTATAGTCGCTGAAAATACACTGCGTTTCCATAAATGAACTGTGCGGATGAACAGAAACGATTTCCGTACCGTATTCATTTTTAATACAATTCAAATCGTCAACAAAGTTCTTTTCCAACTCGCACTCGGCGTTAAAAAAGACTTCAGCCTTTTTAAAACCGAGTTCACAGACTTTTTTCAAAGCCTTTTCTGTTTCAAGAGGGTAAAAACAAGATGTAGAAGCACCTGCAATCATTTAACCAACCAACTTTTCTATTGCGGCAATCTTTGCACAGATACAAAGCAATTCGGCTGCTTTGTCGAGTTCCTCAAGAGGAGGAAGAGTAGGAGCGATTCTGATATTTTTGTCTTCAGGGTCAATTCCGTAAGGGAAAGTTGCACCTACCGGAGTCAAAACAACGCCTGCTTCTTTACAAAGTTCGCCTGTTCTCTTTGCAGTTTGAGGCATTACATCAAGGCTGATGAAATATCCGCCGTTTGGATTTTCCCAATGTGCAATACCTGTATCTTTAAGTTCATTGTTGAGATGTTTGAGCACCATTTCAAACTTCGGCTTAATGATTTCTGCGTGTTTTTTCATATGTTCTTTAACATCAGCGGCACTTTTGAAATATTCGCTGTGTCTTTTTTGATTCATCTTGTCGTAGCTGATTGTTTCGCAGTTGAGTCTTTTTTTAATATCAGCAACATTTTCTTCACTTGCGGCAAGACAGGAAACACCTGCGCCCGGGAATGTGATTTTTGCTGTTGACGCAACTTCTATAACCATATTTTCATTGCCGTAATCTCCGAGAATGCTGAAAATGTTAAGAAGTTTATCGGGATTTTCTGTGTCAAGGTCGTGAACGCAATATGCATTGTCCCAAATTATTCTGAAATCTTTTGCAGCAGGTTTCAAAGCGGCAATTCTTTTTACTGTTTCGTCAGAGTAAGTAATGCCTTGAGGGTTTGAATACTTCGGAACACAGAACATACCTTTAACGCTCTCATCTTTGACAAGTTCTTCAATGACGCTCATATCGGGGCCTTCGCTTGTCATAGGAACATTTACCATTTTTATACCGAAATATTCACAAATGGTGAAATGACGGTCATATCCGGGAACAGGACAAAGGAACTTCACTTCGTCAAGTTTGCACCAAGGAGCGCAACCCTCAACACCTTTTGTAAAGCATTGACAAACATAGTCAAACATAAGATTGAGACTTGCCGAACCGCCTACAACAATGTTTTCCGGTTTAACATCGAGAATTTCTGCAAAAAGGTTTTTGCAACTTGAAATACCGTCCAAAAGTCCGTAGTTTCTTAAATCAAAACCGTTTTCGGTGTAGTCAACAGGTGTGTTCACCAAGTCCATTGAAATGTCAAGTTGTTCTTTTGACGGCTTTCCTCTGCTCATATCAAGTTTTAAGTTTTGAAGCTTAAAATCTTCGTATCTTTTCATAAGATTTGATTTTTCGCAAACAAGCTGCTCTTTTGTCATTTGAGAATAATTCATAAAACAATCCTTTCGCATTATAATTATATTACAATGAATATGCTTTTTATTTTAATTAAATTTTACCATTTACTTTTTTTTATTTCAACGGTAAAAAAGACAAATTGATTTTACAATCAAAGACTGTTTTTGTTAAAAATAGTTAAGGTATTCAAAAATATTTAATTTTTTGACAACAGTTAAACATTGCATTAGATAGTTTTGTTGTGTATAATGTAATATATAATTATTTTACTATAAAGAAGGAATTTTAAACAATGAAAAAGTATCAATACAAACCCCACGGCGTTTGTTCAAGACAAATTAATATAGAAATAGATGACAACGGAAAAATTGCAGACATAGGTTTCGTAGGCGGATGCAACGGCAACCTGAAAGGTATAGGCGCACTGACAAAAGGACTTAAACCCGAAGAAGTTATAGAGCGTTTGGAGGGTATAAACTGCAATATGAAAGGAACTTCCTGCCCTGACCAATTGGCACAGGCTTTGAAATCTATTCTTAAGGAGAACTGAAATGGAATATTTTGTTGAGAATAAAACCCTAAAGCGTGAATTTCGTATTCAGCAAGACCATTTAATCAGCGGTCCTGTTGAAAATAAACTTTCCGGCGATATTTTTGTACCCGACGGTAACGGCTCGGAGTTTACTATTCGCTTCATTGACGGCGACGAAATTTCATCAAAATCTGCCTGCCTTGTAGATATTAAACAAGAAAATGAAGGCACCATATTCACTTTTGAAGAAAAATACGACACTATTGTAAAAATAGCTTTTCAATCATCGGCAGACGGAACATATATCAAAAAAAGAATCATAGTTTCTCAAACTAAGGAAAAACCGATAGACTATGCCTTACTCGAAAATGTCGGCATCATCAACTCCACAAACCACTTTACCGTTCCTGTTGAGCAAGACGACGCTTTTTACGACGGCTACTATGCAACACTCGGTCAGCCTTTTTATGTAAACTCGTTTTTCTACGGCTGTGAATTTCCTGCTACAAGCAACAAAATCAAGCACGCGATAGGCTATGTAAAATATTATTTGGGCAAGTCAATTCAACCGGGCAAAGTTTTCAAATTCCCCGTTACCGTACTCGGTGCGGCAGAGTCAAAAGATATGGCAGTTATCAAATCTGCTTTTGAAAAGTACATTGATTCAATTTCCACCGAAAACAATTACAGAATTCAGTACAATTCATGGTACGACCATATGCTTGACATAAACGAGCAAAATGTAAAAAAATCTTTCTATGAAATTGAAAAAGGTTTGACTTCTCACGGTGTTCCGACAATAGACGCCTATGTAATCGACGATGGCTGGAACGACTATAAAAGCGATTTTTGGTCTTTTAACAAAAAGTTTGCAGACGGTCTTTACGACTATACAAAAATCAGTTCTTCACTCGGCTCTCACTTCGGTCTTTGGTTAGGTCCGAGAGGAGGTTACAATTTCCAAAACACTTTTGCAAAAAGAATTGAAAAAAGCGGAAACGGTTACTTCAACAAAGAGTCAAACGATATTTGCGTCGGTTCCAAAAAATACATAGATAAATTGCAGGAATTTTTCATTTCAAATGCGAGCGACTATGATATTGACTATTGGAAACTTGACGGCTTTTGTCTGAAACCATGTCAAAACAGTTCTCACGACCATATTACAGGCGGATATAAGGAAATGTACTACATTACGGAAATGTGGTCGAGATGGATTACTGTTTTCAAAAAGATGCGCAAAGAAAGACCGCAGACATATATTAATATGACTTGCTATGTCAATCCGTCTCCTTGGTGGCTTCAGTATGTGAACAGCATTTGGCTTCAAAACAGTACGGATATAGGCTTTGAAAAGAATATTCAAAATCAAAGACAGGTTGAATCTGAAATCACTTACCGAGACAGCAGATATTACGACTTTCTTTACAACAGAGCGCTTCAATTTCCGCAGTCAAGAATTTACAACCACGAACCTATTTACGGCAACACTGCAAAAGTTGACTACACCGACCAAGAGTTTGAGAAGTTCCTTTTCTCAAACGCAGTGCGCGGTCAGGCATTCAATGAACTGTACTTGTCGTACAATATGATGAATGAAGAAAAGTGGAAATCTTTGGCGAAAGTTCTTGAATGGTCAAAGGAAAACTATCACATCATTAGAAACTCGCATTTTCTCGGCGGAGACCCTGCAAAAAACAATGTATATATGTACAGCGCATGGACGCAGGACGGCGAAGGTATCGTAGCACTCAGAAACCCGAGCGATTCACCCGCCGAAATCACCGTAACTTTGAACAAACTTATGGGCGTACCTGAAACTTTGAACGAAGTTAACAGGTACAATGTCTATGACGAAAGTTCTATTAATTCCGAAAAGTTGTACTCATACAATCAAAAGATGGAAATATCGCTTCTTCCGTTTGAATTTAAACTGTACCAATTCGGAAAAGAAGATAAACGCTATAAAGGAATGAAAAACATCAACGACTTTACCATTTCCTTTACCTGCAATGAGTCTAACGAAACCATTTGCCAAAACAACGACATTTGCGTCAAAACAAAAGACGGCAAAATAATATTCAAAGTTGACAATACACAGGTCATTTCCGATTCTTCAAAAACAGAAGATACTGTTATTCATCTTGTAAGAGAAAAGAACTCGAGCATAAAGATTTATATAAACGGTGTGCTTGACAATACTGCATACAGTGAAAACTGCAAACAAATAGTAGATACGCAGTTTGATAACAGTAATGTTGAATTTATTGACCGAGCGCTGAGCTACGATGAAATTCCAAACACCGAAAAAAAATCTACTAAAAAATGGTTTAAATTTTAAACGGAGTCTTGCAAATGATTGACAAAAAATGTAAAAAATGCGGTTGCGATGTTTTCCTGCGAGACGGAGAATGGCTAAAGTGCGCAAACTGCGGAGCAGTTTACTTCGACCTTGATTCGACAGAAGAAATGAAATCTACAATGAAGGTCGAAGAGCTGGAAAGCAAGAAAAAAACCGTAAAAAAGAAAAAGTCGTCTTTTAAAGAATTAGTTGACTTTTGCGTTCCTATTGTTATAGCAGTCGTTATAGCAATAGTTTTAAAAGCATTTGTTTTTGCAAACGCTGTCGTTCCAACGGGTTCAATGCTTGACACAATTCAGCTGAACGACCGAGTAATAGCTTCAAAACTCACTTACAAATTTGAAGAACCTCAAAGATACGACATAGTCATTTTTCACTATCCCGATGACGAAACACAATTTTATGTAAAAAGAATTGTCGGTTTACCGGGAGAAACACTTGAAGTAAAAGACGGTATCGTATATGTTACAAAAACAAACGGAGATACAATTCAGCTTGACGACAGTTTTGTAACGGTAGAAGAACCGCGAGGAAACTACGGCCCGTTTGAAATACCCGAAGGGCACTATTTTATGATGGGCGACAACAGAAACAAAAGTAATGACTCAAGATTTTGGGAAAACAAATATGTTTCAAAAGAAAAAATTATCGGCAAAGTATTGTTCAGATACTATCCTGAAATTAGCAAAATCGAATAGTTTAGACGATAAAAAACAGAGATATGAAAATCATATCTCTGTTTTTTATTGTGCTTATATAATAAAATCAAATCTTAATTCTGTAAACTAAACATTCATTATATTTTTTTGAATATCAATCTTTCCGTTGTTGCCTATAACTGCAATCACACCGTTTTCATCTTGCGTACACAAAACTTTTGATTTTGCAACTTTTGTAAGTTTATACTTGACATCCGCAAAAACTGCGCTCCAAGTATTAGTTATGACAGAATATTCAGGAGCAAGTTTTTTGACAAGATATCTTGAAGTTGACCAAAAATAACCGTGATGACCGACTTTAAGTAAATCTACTTTACCAACCCTATCGGCAATCGGCTTTTCATCGTTCGCCTTATAATTCAAGTCGCCTACAAGCAAAACTTTAGTTCCGTTTTTTTCAACAAGCGTAACAACGCTGTTAATATTTTCTCCGTACTTAAAAAAGCGTTTTTTGTTTTCGGTATTTAAAAATGTAATTTTAAAATTACCTAACATAAAACTTTCATTGCTTATGTTTTGCACAACTTCAACATTGTTGTTTTTGCATGCGTCCAACATTTGCTGATAAACTTCTTTGTTATCCCAAAACTTTATTTCTCCGAAAAAAATATTTTTTTCGTCGTACTCTTTCAAATATGCTTTTTTTACACTAATTCTCGGGTCATTAATGACTGTATCAAAACCGCCGATATGGTCTGAATGTGCGTGAGTACCAAGTACAAAATCTATATTGACATTTTCGCCGTCATAACTGCAATTCTTCACCAAATAGTCAACAACAACATCCTCATAGCCTTTTAAATTTAAAAATGGCTTATCTTCAGGATAGTCGTTGTCCTCAGCAGCGTCTATAACTGCAAACTTGCCCTGACTTTCCAAAACGATGCAGTCGGAATGCCCTGTATTTAAAAAATGTATTTTATCTTCTGAAACAATATCACTCATTATATATTCTCCGATTAAACTGTAACTTTAGCAGTAAGAACTGACGACTCAATCATCACTGCAACTGCGTCTTCATCATTTGAAACAGTTACAACATCTGCAACTTCTTTCAAAGCCTCGCAGGCATTGTCCAAAGCAACTCCGACTCCTGCATACTTAACCATAGGCAAATCGTTTCTGCTGTCGCCCATAGCCATTATTTCTGCACTGTCTATATTAAGGTATTCTGCAAGATATTTGAGCGCGGTACCCTTGTCCGCTTTGTCGGAAAAAATCTCCATATTGGTAGCCATTGAAGTTGTTACTTTTAATCCCGGAATACGAGAGAAAACCTCAAAACATTTATTTCTCTCATCTTGATTTTTGAAGAAAACATTGAACATTTCAACAGAATTTGAATTTTCATAGAAAAACTCTCTTGTGCTGTCAATGCCGACACGGGTAGTTTCTACAACACCTCTATAGCAATCTTCAATATCAAAATAGTCATATGCTTCATTGCAAAGATATTTACTTTCTGTATGAGGACGGCCATGACTGTATATCTCAATCATAGTGTTGCAATTTTGCAAAGTATCCAAAACGCCCTTGGCAATTCCATCGTCAATAAAAGCGGAGTAGATTAATTTACCGTCTGTGTCAGCGATTGCAGCGCCGTTTGAATAAATATAGTATGAAAAAGCGTCGCTTTTAATCGATTCTTCAGGTAATTCATAAAATGTTCTGCCGGAATTGATTACAACATTTACACCCTCGCTTGCAGCTTCCTCAACTGCAAATAAGTTATTTTCACTGAGAGTGCCGTCTGAATGAACAAGTGTTCCGTCCACATCAAGAGCAATAAGTTTTATTCCCATAGTAAGTCCTTTCGGTTATGCTTCTGTTGTTGTTTGAACTTCGATATTTGTGTTTTCCTGCTTTTTGTCCGTATTGTCTTTTTTCTTTCTGTGAATAACAAAACGCTGAAGAGGATATGTCCAAATAGTAGGAATAGTCATAACTACGAGTTTTTGCAACATTTCAAAGAAGAAGTTGTCGTAGCCTGCTTCTTTCATTGCAGTACCGAGCCATGAGCCAAACCAAGTGTTGAATGCAATTGTGAAAACAACCATTATGATATATAAAACCATTGACAGAACAGGGTTTGAATCCGCCTGGAAAGTGAGTTTTCTGTTCATTATAAATGCTGCCGCATAGCCTATTACAGCCGAAATAAAGTACGACCACATATAACCAACATATTTAATTCCTAAAAATTCAAGTACAGGACTGTTGCTTACCACAACATCATTAAGCGGAGCAAAAAGCCAATAAAGACAAATTGCGTAAACTGCCATTTCCAAAACAGATGTACTTGCGCCTGTAAAAGCAAACTTAATAAATTTCCAAATTTCCTTGTGCTTGTCTGTAAATTGTTTAAACTTCTCTTTCATTTCATCACCTATATAATATTTGAGTATATAATAACATTCAGCACTGTATAGTCAATAAGATATTCAAACAATTTATAAAAGTTTTGCACAGACATTAAAAATTTTACATAGATTTTACATTCGATAAATTTCAACAAAAAAACAGACAGCCGAAACTGTCTGTTTTCCAAATGCTATTTAAAGATTATTCGTTAATCTTTGTAACAACGCCTGAACCTACTGTTCTACCGCCTTCACGGATAGCGAAACGAAGACCTTCTTCGATAGCGATAGGAGTGATGAGTTCAACATCCATAACAACGTTGTCGCCAGGCATACACATTTCTGTGCCTTCAGGAAGAGTGATTACACCTGTAACGTCTGTTGTTCTGAAGTAGAACTGAGGACGATAGTTGTTAAAGAAAGGAGTATGACGGCCGCCTTCATCTTTGTTAAGAACATAAACTTGGCCTTGGAATTTTGTGTGAGGGTGAATTGTTCCCGGTTTAGCAAGAACCTGTCCTCTTTCGATTTCAGATCTTTGAACACCACGAAGAAGACAACCGATATTGTCACCAGCTTCAGCGTAGTCAAGGATTTTTCTGAACATTTCGATACCTGTACATACTGTCTTAGCTTTTTCGTCTTTAAGACCAACGATTTCGATTTCTTCACCTGTTCTAAGTTGACCTCTTTCAACTCTACCTGTAGCAACAGTACCACGGCCTGTGATTGTGAATACGTCCTCGACAGGCATAAGGAAAGGAAGGTCTGCTTTACGGTCAGGAGTTGGGATATATGAGTCAACTGCGTCCATAAGTTCTTTGATTGGTTCGCAAGCCGGATCTTCAGGGCTTGTAGCTTCAAGAGCTTTAAGAGCTGAACCTTTGATGATTGGAGTATCGTCGCCCGGGAATTCATATTCGTCAAGAGTTTCTCTGATTTCCATTTCAACGAGTTCAAGAAGTTCTTCGTCATCTACTTGGTCACATTTGTTCATGAATACGATGATGTAAGGAACGCCAACCTGACGAGCAAGAAGAAGGTGTTCTTTTGTCTGAGCCATAGGACCGTCAGTAGCAGCGATAACAAGGATAGCACCGTCCATCTGAGCAGCACCTGTAATCATGTTTTTGATGTAGTCGGCGTGTCCTGGGCAGTCAACGTGAGCATAGTGACGAGTTTCTGTTTCGTACTCAACGTGAGATGTGTTGATTGTGATACCACGTTCTCTTTCTTCCGGAGCTTTATCGATATCAGCATAGTCTTCGAATTGAGCCATACCTTTAGAAGCAAGATATTTTGTGATAGCAGCTGTTAATGTTGTTTTACCATGGTCAACGTGACCGATAGTACCAATATTAACGTGTGGCTTGGTTCTTTCAAATTTTTCTTTAGCCATTTGGAATTTCCTCCTAAAAAATTTATAAGTTTAGATTTGCAACGCTATTTTATCAAAAATAGCGCGCAAATTCAAGTGGTTTTTGTAAAATTAATCTTTTTTAGCTCTGTCGCTGATGATAGATTCGGAAATATTCTTCGGAACAGGCTCATAGCCGTCAGGTTCCATAGTATATTGACCACGACCTTGAGTTTTTGAACGAAGGTCAGTAGCATAACCGAACATTTCTGAAAGCGGAACTCTTGCATTAATTTGCTTAGCACCATTTCTGTCTTCAAAGCTTCTGATAAGACCGCGGCGAGAGTTAAGGTCGCCGATAACATCGCCCATATATTCTTCAGGAACAATGACAGTAACTTTCATCATTGGTTCAAGAATGATTGGGTTTGCTTTTTTAGCAGCGTCTTTGAAAGCCATAGAACCGGCAATCTTAAATGCCATTTCAGATGAGTCAACTTCGTGGTAAGAACCATCGTAAAGAGTAACTCTGACATCTACAACCGGGTAGCCTGCAAGGATACCGCTCTTCATTGCGCCTTGGATACCTGCGTCAACAGCCGGGATATATTCTTTCGGAATAGCACCGCCGACGATTTGGTTAACAAACTCGTATCCTGCACCGACACCTGTTTCAGCGTCAATGTTTGGCTCAATTCTGATTTTAACATGACCGTACTGACCCTTACCGCCTGACTGACGAGAATATTTCATATCAGTTTCAGAGTTCTGACGGATTGTTTCTTTGTAAGCAACCTGAGGTGCACCTACATTTGCTTCAACTTTGAATTCACGAAGAAGTCTGTCAACGATGATTTCAAGGTGAAGTTCACCCATACCTGCGATGATTGTTTGACCTGTTTCTTCATCTGTATAAGCCTTGAAAGTCGGGTCTTCTTCTGCCAATTTAGCAAGAGCAATACCCATTTTTTCCTGACCTGCTTTTGTTTTAGGTTCAATAGCAACTCTGATAACAGGGTCAGGGAAGTTCATTGACTCAAGAATAATAGGTGCTTTTTCATCACAAAGAGTATCACCTGTAGTAGTATTTTTAAGACCTACTGCAGCAGCGATATCGCCCGAATAACAAGTGTCGATATCTTCTCTGTGGTTTGAGTGCATTTGAAGAATACGGCCCATTCTTTCTTTACCGTCTTTAACAGAGTTATAAACAGTAGTACCTGCATCTACCTTACCGCTATATACACGGAAATAGCAAATCTTACCAACAAACGGGTCAGTTGCGATTTTGAATGCAAGTGCTGCGAATGGTTCGTCATCTGAAGAATGACGCTCTTCTTCTTCGTCTGTATCAGGGTTTACACCCTTGATAGCAGGAACGTCTGTAGGAGCCGGCATATAGTCAACGATTGCATCAAGAAGCGGTTGAACGCCTTTGTTACGGTATGAAGTACCGCAAACAACAGGAACCATTTCATTTGCAATAGTTGATTTTCTGATTACTTTTTTAATATCGTCAACAGTGATAGCTTCTTCACCGTCTTCGAAATATTTTTCCATGAGAGCCTCGTCCTGTTCTACAACATGCTCAATAAGTTCTGTACGATACTTATTTGCAAGTTCAACCATATCTTCAGGGATAGGTTCACGGCGAACATCTTTGCCGAGGTCGTCATAGTAAACTTCAGCGTCCATATTTACAAGGTCAACGATACCTTTAAATGTGTCTTCGCTGCCGATTGGAAGCTGAATTGGGAGTGCATTGCATTTGAATCGGTCTTTAACCATATCCAAAACATTATAGAAGTCTGCACCCATAATGTCCATTTTATTTACATAAATCATTCTGGGTACTTGGTATTCGTCAGCCTGACGCCAAACGGTTTCAGACTGAGGCTCAACACCGCCTTTTGCACAAAGAACGGTTACAGAACCGTCGAGTACACGAAGCGAACGCTGAACTTCAACTGTGAAGTCAACGTGTCCCGGGGTGTCGATGATATTGATACGATGGTCATTCCAGAAACAAGTTGTAGCAGCAGAAGTGATTGTAATACCTCTTTCCTGCTCTTGAGCCATCCAGTCCATCGTAGCAGCGCCGTCGTGAGTTTCACCGATTTTATGGTTTACACCTGTATAAAAAAGGATACGCTCAGTTGTTGTTGTTTTACCGGCGTCAATATGAGCCATAATACCAATATTTCTTGTCATTTCAAGAGATACTTTTCTTGGCATAATATCCTCCTAACAATTAAAACGCAAATCAGATTAATATCTGAAATGAGCAAACGCTTTGTTTGCTTCTGCCATTTTGTGTGTGTCATCACACTTCTTAACAGCACCGCCGGTTTTGTTAACAGCATCGAGAATTTCAGATGCAAGTCTTTCTTTCATTGTTCTTTCTGAACGCTGACGGCTGTAAAGTGTTATCCATCTAAGACCGAGTGTTTGTCTTCTTTCAGGACGAACCTCAATCGGAACTTGGTAAGTAGCACCACCGATACGGCGAGCTTTTACCTCGAGTACAGGCATAACATTTTCCATTGCTTCCTCAAAAGTAGCGAGTGGTTCGTTTCCTGTTTTTTCTTTAATGATGTCGAATGCATCGTAAACGATTTTTTGAGCGACACCTTTTTTTCCATCATACATGATGTTATTGATGAGACGAGTTACAAGTTTTGAATTGTAAAGCGGGTCAGGCAATACATCACGCTTTGCGATTTGGCCTCTTCTTGGCACTTCGCTTCCCTCCTTCATATTGATGATATCATAGGTACTCGTGACAAAATTTCCCGTGGCGCCAACAATAGAGGTAATATATATATAAACTCATTGTCGGATTTCCAAACAAGAAGATTTTCTCTTTCAAGTGATTTTTTCTGCTTACTTTTTAGCAGCCTTAGGTCTTTTAGCGCCGTATTTGGAACGAGATTGCATTCTTCCGTTAACGCCCTGAGTATCGAGTGTACCACGAATGATGTGGTAACGAACACCCGGAAGGTCCTTAACACGACCGCCTCTGATCATTACGACAGAGTGCTCCTGAAGGTTGTGACCTACACCCGGAATGTAAGCTGAAACTTCAATTCCGTTTGTAAGACGAACTCTGGCAATTTTACGAAGAGCTGAGTTAGGCTTTTTAGGAGTTGCAGTTTTTACGGCTGTACATACACCTCTTTTAAACGGAGAAGCATTGTCTGTAACAATATTCTTCTTTGTGTTAAGTCCGTGAAGAAGTGCCGGAGCCTTAGCTTTTTTCTCAAGTGATTTACGACCTGTTCTAACAAGCTGGTTAAAGGTTGGCATTGTTTCACCTCCAATAAAAATTTGCGCAATATACGCATAAATCATACTTAAAAACCAAATTTAAGTATCATTTATACGCACATCTTGGGGCAAAGATACACTTTGCCCCAAAGATTTGTGATTTTTTACAAAATTTGACAAGCAATTTTGTCAATTTGTGCCAAACACCACTTACACAATTAAGCATTATATCATTGTGCAGTATTGTTTGTCAAGAGTTCTTGCAGTTGTTCAAGATTTAAAATTTCTTCCTTGTTTTCTGTGCTGAAATAACTCGGAACAACATCAACATCTCGGAAAATATCCATACCTGTACCTGCCGGAACAAGTTTACCGATGATAACATTTTCTTTAAGACCGAGAAGTTTGTCGCTCTTGCCTCTGATAGCAGCGTCTGTAAGAACACGGGTTGTTTCCTGGAAGGAAGCAGCAGACAAGAATGAGTCGGTTGCAAGTGAAGCTTTTGTGATACCCATAAGAATAGGAATATAAGTTGCTTCTCTGAGAGTAGTTTCACCGTTTGCAACTCTTTCTTTAATAACTCTGTTTGCTTCTTCAACCTCAGTAACATCAGTCATAATACCTGAAATGAGGTCTGTATCTCCTGCATCGTCAACTTCGCACTTCTTGAGCATTTGACGAACGATAACCTCGATATGCTTATCGCTGATGTCAACACCCTGGGTACGATATGCAAACTGAACTTCTTTAATGAGGTAGTTGTAAACTGCACTCTTGCCGCAAATAGCAAGTACATCGTGCGGATTTACGGCACCCATTGTGAGTTCTGTACCTTTTTCAATATATGCGCCCTCAACAATATTTTCATTGAGTCTTGCACCGTAAGGAATGAGATATTTTTTAACTTCGCCGTCTTCATCGGAAGTAACAACAACATGCTTACTCTTCTTGATTGTTTCAAATGAAACTTTACCGCTGATTTCTGAAAGAATAGCAAGTTGTTTCGGCTTTCTTGCCTCGAACAACTCTTCAACTCTCGGAAGACCCTGTGTAATGTCGGCACCACCTGCAACACCGCCGGTGTGGAATGTTCTCATTGTAAGCTGAGTACCGGGTTCGCCGATTGACTGAGCGGCAATGATACCGACAGCTTCGCCGACCTGAACAGGTTCATTTGTTGCAAGGTTTGCACCGTAACATTTACGGCAAACACCGTGTCTTGATTTACAAGTGATGAGTGAACGGATTTTAACTGTCTCAACGCCTGCATCACAAATTCTGTCAGCGTCTTCGTCAGTAATCATTTTATTTGTATCCATAATAACTTCGCCGTCAACAACAACAGGCTCGGCAAGATATCTGCCGATAAGTCTTTCTTTAAGACTTTCGAGTTCACGGTTACCGTCCATAATTCTGGAAACTTCAATACCTTCACTGCAGCCGCAGTCGTCGTCGTGAATGATAACATCTTGAGATACGTCAACAAGTCGTCTTGTAAGGTAACCTGAGTCGGCTGTACGAAGAGCTGTATCGGCAAGACCTTTACGAGCACCACGAGAAGAAATGAAGTATTCAAGAATATTAAGACCTTCACGGTAGTTTGCCTTGATAGGTACTTCGATTGTTTTACCTGCGGTGTTTGCGATAAGACCACGCATACCTGCAAGCTGACGCAACTGAGCGATACTACCACGCGCACCCGAGTCAACCATCATATGAATTGGGTTGTGCGCACCGTCAAAGTTTGAAGTAAGTTCGTTTGAAACCTTATTTGTACAGTCTTCCCAAGTTTTAATAACCTGACTTGAGCGTTCTGTATTTGAAATAAGACCGAAGTTATAGTTATAGGTAATAGCGTCAATTTTCTTTTCTGCTTCTTCAATGAATTCTTTTTTCTTTTCAGGAATGAGTGCGTCGATAACGGCAACTGTTGTACCTGAAATAGTAGAATATTTGTAACCTTGCGCTTTGAGTGCGTCAAGTACGCTTGAAGAAACCGAAACGCCGTGAACCTTTATGCAGCGGTCAACGATTTGACCGAGTTGTTTTTTCTTGACAACGAATGAAATTTCAAGGTCGAATGCTTTGTCGGGGTCTGTTCTGTCAACAAAACCAAGGTCCTGAGGAACAGGTTCATTGAAGATGACACGACCGATTGTTGTTTCAACAAGTTTTGACTGCATTTTTCCGTCAATTTCTTTTTCGTATCTGATTTTACAAAGAGAGTGAAGACCAAGAGAACCTTCCTGATATGCCATCATAGCCTCGTCTTTGTCTCTGTAAATATTGAAAACGGTTACTTCTTCACCGTTAATATTTTCTGTACGCGGTGCGCCCGGTTCATTGTCTTTAATCATTGTGAGATAGTATGAACCGATAACCATATCCTGTGTAGGAACAGTAACAGGTTTACCGTCTGACGGTTTGAGAAGGTTGTTTGCTGCAAGCATCAAAATTCTTGCCTCTGCCTGAGCCTCTGCAGAAAGAGGAACATGGACAGCCATTTGGTCACCGTCGAAGTCGGCGTTGAACGCTGTACAAGCAAGAGGATGAAGTTTGATAGCACGACCTTCAACAAGAACAGGCTCAAATGCCTGAATACCGAGTCTGTGAAGTGTGGGGGCACGGTTAAGCATTACAGGGTGGTCTTTGATAACAACTTCAAGAGCGTCCCATACCTGAGGAATGCTTGCTTTTTCAACCATTTTTCTTGCCGATTTGATGTTTGAAGCGACACCTGTTTCAACAAGGCGTTTCATTACAAACGGTTTGAAAAGTTCGATTGCCATTTCTTTCGGCAAACCGCACTGGTACATTTTAAGTTCAGGTCCTACAACGATAACCGAACGGCCCGAATAGTCAACACGCTTACCGAGAAGGTTCTGACGGAAACGGCCCTGCTTACCTTTAAGCATATCTGAAAGAGATTTTAACGGTCTGTTGTTCGGTCCTGTTACGGGACGGCCTCTGCGTCCGTTATCTATAAGAGCGTCAACAGACTCCTGAAGCATTCTCTTTTCATTTCTTACAATGATTTCGGGTGCTCCGAGTTCAAGAAGTCTTTTAAGACGGTTGTTTCTGTTGATAACTCTTCTGTACAAATCGTTAAGGTCGGAAGTTGCAAATCTTCCGCCGTCAAGTTGTACCATAGGACGAATGTCCGGAGGAATAACCGGAATTGCGTCGAGAATCATCCATTCAAGTTTGTTTCCGCTTGAACAGAAAGCATCTACAACATCAAGTCTTTTAAGAATGCGAACTCTCTTCTGACCTGTTGCAGTTTCAAGTTCATCCTTAAGTTGCTGCTGAAGTTCGTGGACATCAATATCCTGAAGCAATTTTTTAATTGATTCAGCGCCCATACCTGCTTCAAAATCATCCTCATATCTTTCACGCATCTCTCGATACTCTTCTTCGGTGAGTACCTGCATTTTTTCAAGCGGTGTATCGCCGGGGTCGGTAACAATGTAGAGCGCAAAATAGAGAACTTTTTCAAGGTTTCTCGGGCTTAAATCAAGCACAAGTCCGAGTCTGCTCGGAATACCTTTGAAGTACCAGATGTGAGAAACGGGAGCGGCAAGTTCAATGTGTCCCATTCTCTCTCTTCTGACTTTGGCGCGGGTAACTTCTACTCCGCAGCGTTCACATATTTTACCTTTATAACGAACTCTTTTATACTTTCCGCAGTGACATTCCCAGTCCTTTGTAGGTCCGAAAATTCTTTCGCAGAAAAGACCGTCTTTTTCAGGTTTAAGAGTTCTGTAATTTATAGTTTCGGGTTTTGTAACTTCACCGTAAGACCATGAGCGAACCTGTTCGGGTGAAGCAAGACCGATTTTAATTGATGAAAATTCCATATCTGTCATTGGAAGCATCTCCTTTATCTATCATACATATAGGTTTTTGTTTTAACTCAGCTGAATTCAGTCTTCGTAATCGTCATTTGAATCTGAAAAATCAAAATCTTCGAAAATAGACTCGCTTTGCTGATTTGCTTCCTCTTCACCGTCTGCGTCTTCAATTCCGAAACCTTCTGTTTCGTCGCCGAAATCGTTTACAGTGGTGAATGCTTTGTCGTCAGTAATGTTCTGAACAGGAGCACCGTCGTCGAGGTCTTGTTTGAGTTCAACTTCCTCGCCCTGTCTGTCATATACACGGCAGTCAAGACCGAGAGCCTGAAGTTCTTTGAACAATACTTTGAACGATTCGGGAGTTCCTGCACGAGGAATGTTTTCGCCTTTAACAATAGCTTCGTAAGTTTTAACTCTGCCCACAACATCGTCCGACTTAACTGTCATAATTTCCTGAAGTGTGTAAGCAGCGCCGTATGCTTCAAGAGCCCAAACTTCCATCTCACCGAAACGCTGACCGCCGAACTGAGCTTTACCGCCGAGCGGTTGCTGAGTAACAAGGCTGTAAGGACCTGTTGAACGAGCGTGGATTTTATCATCTACAAGGTGATGGAGTTTGAGGTAATACATATAGCCGACTGTAACAGGGTTGTCAAATTTTTCGCCTGTTCTGCCGTCTGTAAGAATTGTTTTACCGTCTTCTCTTTTGCCTGCAAGTTTAAGACACTCTCTGATATCGTCTTCGTGAGCACCGTCGAATACTGGAGTCATCATTTTCCAGCCAAGAGCCATAGCGGCATAGCCGAGATGAACTTCAAGTACCTGACCGATATTCATACGAGAAGGTACGCCGAGAGGGTTAAGAACTATATCAAGCGGACGACCGTCAGGTAAGAACGGCATATCTTCCTGAGGAAGAATTCTTGAAACAACACCCTTGTTTCCGTGACGACCTGCCATCTTGTCGCCGACTTGAATTTTTCTTTTTTGCGCTATATAAACACGAACTACCTTGTTTACACCCGGGCTGAGTTCGTCGCTGTTTGCTCTTGTAAATACTTTTACATCTACAACGATACCTGACTCGCCGTGAGGCACACGCATTGAAGTGTCTCTTACTTCTCTTGCTTTTTCGCCGAAAATAGCACGAAGAAGTCTTTCTTCCGAAGTGAGTTCTGTTTCACCCTTCGGTGTAACTTTACCTACAAGAATGTCGCTTGAGTGAACTTCTGCGCCGATACGGATGATACCGTCTTCGTCAAGGTCTTTGAGTGCTTCTTCGCTGACATTAGGTATATCTCTTGTAATTTCTTCAGGACCGAGTTTTGTATCTCTTGCCTCTGATTCGTGTTCTACAATATGGATAGATGTATAAACATCTTCTCTTACAAGTTTTTCGTTGATAAGAACAGCGTCCTCGTAGTTGTAACCTTCCCAAGTCATAAAGCCGATGAGAGCGTTTTTACCGAGTGAAACCTCGCCGTTACTTGTAGCAGGACCGTCTGCAATAACCTGACCTTCTTCAACTTCCTGGTGAAGTGAAACAATAGGTCTTTGGTTAATACAAGTGCCTTGGTTTGAACCGCTGAACTTAATGAGTTCATATCTGTCGATTGAACCGTCTTTTGTTTTAATTTCGATATTTTCAGCATCGAGATGAACAACTGTGCCGCCGTGTTTTGCAATGACAACAACACCTGAGTCGTACGCTGCTTTGTACTCCATGCCTGTACCTACAACGGGAGCCTCTGTTTTAAGAAGCGGAACTGCCTGACGCTGCATGTTCGCACCCATAAGAGCACGGTTTGCGTCGTCGTTTTCGAGGAACGGAATCATTGCAGTAGCAACAGATACAACCATCTTCGGTGAAACATCCATATAGTCAACTTTTTCAGCCGATGTTGAAATGAACTCGTCTCTGTAACGGCAAGTAACTTTCTTGCCTGTAAATCTGCCGTTTTCGTCAAGCGGTTCGTTTGCCTGTGCAACTACAAAATCGTCCTCGACATCTGCTGTCATATATACAACTTCATCTGTAACGATTCCTGTTTCTTTGTCAACTTTTCTATAAGGAGCTTCTATAAAGCCGTATTCATTAATTCGGCTGTAACAAGCAAGATACGAGATAAGACCGATATTCGGACCTTCAGGTGTTTCGATAGGACACATACGGCCGTAGTGAGTATAGTGAACGTCTCGAACTTCGAAGCCTGCACGGTCTCTTGAAAGACCGCCGGGACCGAGTGCAGAAAGTCTTCTCTTGTGAGTAAGTTCGGCAAGAGGGTTGTTTTGGTCCATAAATTGTGAAAGAGGTGAAGAACCGAAAAATTCACGGATTGCAGCAACAACAGGACGAATGTTGATGAGCGCCTGCGGTGTAATCATCTCTTCATCGTCTTGAGCCTGAAGAGTCATTCTTTCGTGAATTACTCTTTCCATTCTTGTGAAGCCGATTCTGAACTGATTTTGAAGAAGTTCGCCGACTGCACGAATTCTTCTGTTGCCCAAGTGGTCGATATCGTCTGTTCTGCCTATGCCGAAAGCAATGTTGATGAGGTATGATACAGATGCGAAAATATCGTCAATGATAATATGTTTCGGAACAAGGTCGTCCTGACGAATTTCAATTTCTTCTTTGAGCGCGTCTTCATCGTCGCCGCACTTTTCAAGAATTTCGCTCAATACTCTGTATGAAACTTTTTCTCTTATGCCGAGAGGTTTGCAGTCAAAATTAACATATTTGTTAATGTCAACCATACCGTTTGAGCAAACTTTTACTTCTCTGCCGTCAACATCTACAAACGCTTCCATTACGCCTGCATCTTCGATTTCGGCAGCTTTTTCTTTTGAAATGACTTCGCCTGCGTCTGCAAGGAACTCGCCTACGGGAGAAATAACAGGCTGAGCAAGTTTTTGACCTGCAAGACGGTCGAACATGCCGAGTTTTTTGTTGTACTTGTATCTGCCGACTCTGCTGAGGTCATATCTTCTTGCGTCAAAGAAAAGACCGTTCAGGTGAGCCTGAGCCGTGTCAAGCGTCGGCGGTTCGCCGGGGCGAAGTTTTTTGTAAACTTCAAGGAGTGCTTCTTCTTCGTTTTTAGTAGTATCTTTTTCAATCGTAGCTTCTATTCTTTCGTCTTCGCCGAAAAATTCGCGAAGCTGTTCGTCTGTTGAAAGACCTAGAGCACGAAGGAAAGTTGTGATGTAGATTTTTCTGTTTTTATCAATTCTTACATAGAAAACATCGTTTGCGTCTGTTTCGTACTCAAGCCATGCGCCTCTGTTCGGAATAACAGTGTTTGTGTAAAGTTCTTTACCTGTCTTATCGTGAGTCATTCCGTAATATACGCCCGGAGAACGAACTAACTGGGAAACTATACATCTCTCGGCGCCGTTGATGACAAATGTACCGCTGTCTGTCATAAGCGGGAAGTCGCCCATAAATATAACATTTTCTTTGACTTCGCCTGTTTTTTTATTTTGAAGACGGGCTTTAACTTTTAAAGGTTTTGAGTAGGTAACGTCTCTCGCCTTGCACTGAGCAATGCTGTACTTCGGTTCGTCGTCCATTGAGTAGTCAACAAAATCAAGAACAAGGTCGCCTGTGTAGTCGGTGATTGAGCCGATGTCTTTGAAAACTTCGGCAAGACCCTCGTCAAGAAACCATTGATACGATTTCTTTTGCACTTCAATGAGGTTCGGAACTTTCATTACCTCGTTAATTTTTGCAAAACTCTTTCTGGTTGTAACGCCTAACTGCTCGTCCTTCACATTTACCATTAAGATTTCACTCCTTCTTTTGATATGTGAAAAAGGCTGAATTTACACTGTTTAAGCACACTTTTCAGTGTCAAAAGTGTAAACTTTTTGTGTCGCAAAAAACGGCTCAAACTCCCTTTTGCGTACACAATGCCATTTTAATTTGGGTATATATAATATACTAACTATTTGTCTTTGTCAACCTTATTTTTGATAATTTTTTACAAAGCGGCTAATATCTTTAAAAATAAATTGCACACTGCGCCAAGCGTTTTGTAAATTCTCATTTTTTCGCACTTTTGCATCCAAAAAATTAATTTTTTGAAAAATTTATGAAAATAAAATATTGCATCGTTCAATAGCCTTGTATTTGCAAATTTCGTTTGATATAATGTGTATAATTAATACAACGGAGAAGAAAACAATGTACAAAAGAATTAAAAGCGTATCGGCAATACTTCTTTGTCTCGCCGTTATAGTTACAATTTTCAGCGGATGCGGTTCAAAAGACAAAAAAATTGATTTAATATATCCAATCGAAGGTAATATGACAAGTTTTGACCCTCAGGTTGCAAGCACCGAGGACGACTTTTTACTCTGCGAAAACATATATGAGGGACTTGTCAGAGTTGATGACAAAGGCGAAGTTACACCCGGCATGGCAGAAAGTTGGGAAGTTACAAACAACGGTTTGACATACACTTTTCACTTAAAAAAAGGCTGTAAGTGGCACATAAATGATACAATAAAAGAAAGAATGGGCGAAAACTTCAACCCCGATGTTGTTGCAGACGACTTTGTTTTTGCACTTCAGCGTGCGGTTGACCCGAACACAAACAGTCCTCTCTACTCTACAGTTTCGTCTATAAAAAATGCCTCTGCAATCAACGCGGGCAAAAAAGATGTTTCCGAACTCGGAGTCAAAGCAGTTGACAACTATACTTTAGTTATAGAACTTGAAAGCGCCGTAAACGGATTTTTAAATGTTCTGTCAACGGCTGTATCGGCACCGTGCAACAGACAGTTTTTCAATGCCACAAAAGGCAGATACGGACTTGAATTAAAATATTCAATGTTTAACGGTCAGTTTATTGTTTCAAAAGTTCTTGATAAATCTATAAATCTAATAAAAAACGAAACCTATAATGGACCGTCACCTGCAAAAGCAGACAAACTCACATTTTCAATAACAGACGACCGTGAAAAAATAGTGGAAAACTTGGCATCCGGCGTATATGACGCAGCCTTTTTAAGCGGACACGAAACAAAAAGTATAGGTAAAAAAAGTAAAATTTCAACAGTTCCCTATACAGATACTATGTGGGGATTTGTATTCAACTGTTCCGACAGCATAGTGTCAAATTTGAACATCAGAAAATCGCTTTGTCTGTCTTTCGGCAATGCAAACCTTGAAAAAGCCGACTATCTGACAAAAGCGACAGGCTACATTCCCCCATCCTGCACAATCGGAAACGAACCATACAGAAATTCTGCCGCCGACACATACTATCAGCAAGATGTATCAACTGCGGTCGAACTCTGGAAAAAAGGTCTTAAAGAATTAAAAGTATCATCCGCAACGCTTACCGTTATAACAACAAAAGAAATGGAAGAATATGTAAAAGAAGTTTTCCAGGATGTTCAGGCATCAATAGGAAAAACAACGGGCTACGGCTCGGGCGACAACAAAAAAGAAGTTGCGATGACAATGAAAATAGAAATTGTTGAAGAAAGCGATTTAAAATCAAGAATTGCAAAGGGCGACTATCAAATTGCATTTACAGGATACAAAGCGCACTCGTCAAACCCGTTTTCGTTCATAGAAAACATTATGAACAACTCAAAATACGCAACGGCAGGAAGTTCTGAATTTTCCGACAAAATATCCGTTTTATCATACTCTGCGGGCAAAAACGGAGAAAGCAATTTCTACTCAAAGTGCGAAAGCGAGTTGCTTGCAACATACTCTGTATGTCCCGTATTTTTTGAAACGAGCTACTATGCAAGCGCTGAAAATGTTTCGGGTATTCAATTCCACGCAGGAAGCGGGAGGGTAAACTTCTGTAATGCAACACGAAAAGACTAAAAAAATTGTTTCTTGGACACTTTGCGCAATTTGTATGGCACTCATTTTTTATTTTTCTTCAAGAACTGCAAGTCAGTCATCTGCGCAAAGCGGAAAAATACTCGAGTTTTTAACATCTGTTTTCGGCAACAATGTTCTAACTGATTTTTTAGTCAGAAAAACTGCTCATTTGCTCGAATTTGCGGGACTTGCACTGTTGTTTTCAAATGCATTTTATCAAACCGTCCAAAAGAAAAAATTTGTTCCGATTTTTGCATTTTTGTCAACATCGCTTTACGCTGTCAGCGACGAAATTCATCAGATATTTGTTGACGGGCGTTCCTGTCAATTCACAGACTGGGTCATCGACTCGTCGGGCGCAGTTATCGGCATTGTCGCATTTTATATTTTATTTTTCATTGTAAATAAAATAAAATCAAAAAATAAATCTACTGCTCAAAAAAGTGTCGAGTAGTTTTATTTCTTGACACAAATGTTAAATTGTTTTAAAATATCTTAACACGAAAATATTATAGATATATTATTTATTTTTATAATATATCTACCATCTAAATACATTTCAATTATTTCAGAAAGCAGGCAGCAAACAATATGAATATTTCTGTTTTTAAAAACATTGACGAAATCAGCAAAGCATCGGGTAACCTTATTGCATCTCAAGTCATTGAAAACCCAAAATGCGTTCTCGGTCTTGCAACAGGCTCAACTGCACTCATTCCGTACAGAACAATGATTGAACTTTTCAACAACGGTGCAGTGAGTTTTAAAGATGTAACAACTTTTAACCTCGATGAATATGTAGGTCTTGAACCTGAAAACGAAAACAGTTATCACTGTTTTATGAACCAAAATCTTTTTTCTAAAACAGACATTGATACCGACAAAACAAACTTTTTAAACGGTCTTGCAACCGATATTGAAAAAGAATGCAAAGAGTACGACGAAAGAATAGAAAAAGCCGGCGGAATAGATATTCAACTTTTAGGTATCGGCTCCGACGGACATATAGCATTCAACGAGCCTTGCGAATTTTTCCCTGAAAATACACATATTGTTGAACTCGATGAGAGAACAATCAAAGACAATTCAAGATTTTTCAATACCATCGAAGAAGTTCCGACAAAAGCTTTGACAATGGGTATAGGCTCAATTATGAAAGCAAAAAAAATCATTTTAATAGCAAACGGGAAAAACAAAGCAGAAGCAATTAAAAAAATGGTGAAAGGCGAAATCGACCCTATGTGCCCCGCGTCAATCCTGAGACTTCATCCAAATGTTGTCGTAATGCTTGACGAGGACGCCGCTTCTTTACTTTGATTTATAAAAGAAAGGAGTTGACAGTATGAAGATAAAAATCATTTCACTCATATTGTGTGCAACAGTTGTTTTAACGGTTTTTTCAGCGTGTTCAAAAAACAATGACAAAGGCGACGAAACAACTCTCGGCAGCGAGTCGACTTCGCAGTCAACGACCGAAGAAAAAAGCACCGAAAACACTGTAAAAAACGAAGAAACGACAAAAGAAGACAAAACCACAACCAAAAAGCAAACAACTGAAAAACACACTGCTGAACAAGTACAGGCACTCACATCACAAGAAGCTCTTGAACTTTTAGAAAAGCACTACGGCAGCGGCTACACCGTCAACGGCAGAGTTCAGGACGGAGATTTTTTCAGTTATCATATCATCAAAAACAACCAAAAATACGCAACTGTTAAAGTCAACTTAAAAACAAGAGAAGCAACGGAAACAATAACAGAAAGCGACAAAGAAAGCCACTTCACTTTGTAAGGAGAAAACAATGGAAAAAGAAAAATTTTATATCACAACGCCAATATATTACCCGTCAGGAAATCCGCATATCGGACACTGCTATACAACAGTAGCCTGCGACTCAATCGCCCGCTATAAAAGAATGCAGGGCAAAGATGTAATGTTTTTAACAGGTACAGACGAGCACGGTATTAAAATTGAACAAAAGGCAAATGAAAAAGGTGTAGCTCCGAAAGAATATGTTGATGAAATAGTTGAAAAGTTCAAAAAACTTTGGAGCTATATGAACATCAGCTACGACAGATATATCAGAACTACTGACGACTATCATATAGAAACTGTACAAAAGGTTTTCAAAGAACTTTATGACAGAGGATATATATACAAAGGTGAGTACAGCGGCAAATACTGTACACCGTGTGAAAGTTTTTGGACGGAAAGCCAACTTGTTGACGGCAAATGTCCCGATTGCGGCAGAGAAGTCATTGAGACTTCCGAGGAGGCATATTTCTTTAAAATTTCTCAATTTGCCGACAGAATTGAAAAACTTTTGCTGGAAACAGACTATCTTCAACCGAAAACAAGAGCGATTGAACTTGTAAACAACTTCATTAAGCCAGGACTTGAAGACCTCTGCGTTTCAAGAACATCTTTCAAATGGGGTATTCCCGTTCCGTTTGACAACGACCATGTAGTGTATGTTTGGATAGACGCGCTTTCAAACTATATCTCGGCACTCGGCTATGAAAACGGGAAATATAATGAATTTGAAAAATTCTGGCCTGCCGATGTTCATATGGTAGCAAAAGATATTATGCGTTTTCACGCAATCATTTGGCCTGCAATGCTTATGGCACTTGATTTACCGTTGCCGAAGCACCTTGCCGTTCACGGTTGGATTACATTCAACGGTCAGAAAATGTCAAAATCTATCGGAAATGTCGTTGACCCGTTTGTTCTCGGCGACAGATACGGCGCAGACGCTATCCGTTACCATATTTTAAGAGAAATGGCGCTCGGTGCCGACAGCTCTTTCTCAAATGAAATCATGATAAACAGAATTAACTCCGACCTTGCAAACGACCTCGGCAACCTTGTTTCAAGAACGGTTGCAATGGTAGAAAAATATTTCGGCGGCACACTCATTTCAGAGCGTGAAAGTGAAGAAATAGACAACGAAATGATAAATACGGCACTCGAATTGAGAAATATCGTTGACGACAATATCGACAAAACTCAAATCAGTATTGCGCTTGCAGAAATATTCAAAGTCATTTCAAGAGCAAACAAGTACATTGATGAAACAACCCCGTGGGTGCTCGGAAAAGACGAAAGCAAAAAAGCCCGTCTTGCAACAGTTCTCTACAATTTACTTGAAACAATCAGAATTACAACTACTCTTCTCTCTTGCTTTATGCCGTCAACAATGCCGAAAGTTTGGGAACAAATAGGCGCCGACGAGTCATTAATCACCTATGAAAACGCAGGTAAATTCGGTGTTTTACCGCTTGATGTAACAGTTAAAAAAGGTCCCGCTCTCTTCCCGAGAATTGACGCGGATAAAGAAATTGAAGAACTCAACGCCATCATTTCAAAGCAGGTTGAAGAAGCAAAAAAAGCTCAGCAAACCCTGACTTGCGAAAAAAGAGACGAAGAAAAAGCAGAATTGATTGACTTTGAGCAATTTATGAAAACAGAATTGCTTTCTGCGACTATTACAGACTGTGAACCGATTAAAAAGTCTAAAAAACTTTTAAAAATAACTGTAAACGACGGAACTGATACCCCCCGTCAAATCGTGTCGGGAATTTCAGAATGGTACTCTCCGAGCGACTTAATCGGTAAAACCGTTGTAATTGTTTCAAACCTTAAACCTGCAAAACTTTGCGGTGAAGTGAGCAACGGGATGTTGCTTGCCTGCGACTGCCCCGGCGGAAGTGTAAAAGTTGTATTTCTTGACGGAATACCGGCAGGTGCAAAATTGAGATGATAAAAAATATTTTTGACACTCATTCTCACTACGATGATGAAAAGTTTGACGAAGACCGCGACGAATTACTCACATCACTTCAAAATTCCTGTGTATCAAATGTAATCAGTTGCGGCTGCGATGTTAAATCTTCTCTTTTTAATAAAGATTTAAGCGAAAAATACAGTTTTCTTTATTTTGCCTGCGGACTTCATCCTGAAAATCTTGAAGACTGCACAGACAAAGACTTGCTTGCCGTAAAAGATATTGCAAGCAATGAAAAATGTGTTGCAATAGGCGAAATAGGTTTGGACTATCATTGGATGAGTTCTTCAAAAGAAAAGCAAATCTACTTTTTTGAAAAGCAGATTGAACTCGCAAAGGAACTTGACCTGCCTATTATTGTACACGACAGAGAAGCACACCAAGATACACTCGATATATTAAAAAAGCACAAACCTAAAGGTGTCCTGCATGCTTTTTCAGGTTCTTGCGAAATGGCGAAAGAACTTGTAAATATAGGTATGTATATCGGTTTTGGCGGTGTAATAACATTTAAAAACGCACGAAAAAGTCTTGAAGTGCTGAACTATGTGCCGAAAGACAAAATTCTTTTTGAAACAGACTGTCCGTATCTTTCCCCTGAGCCATTCAGGGGGAAACGAAATGACAGTTCAAAAATAGAATTCATAGCAGACAAAGCTGCCGAATTGCTGAATACCGATACGCAGAAAATTATAGATTTGGCATACAGCAATGCAAAAACTCTGTTTAAAATAAATGACTGATAATTCAAACAAAAAACCGAGCATATAATGCTCGGTTTTTTAAATTTAATATTTAGTTACTTCTGATTTAAGAACAAAGCCGTAGTACCAGTTGTCTCCTTCCGAATATGAAACTGCGTACCAATCGCCGATTTCATAGTCAAGATAGAGAAGGTTTCCTTTGTTTCTGCTTGAAACGATTTTGGCGTCTTTGCTCGGGCTTTCTCTTAAA
>DVEP01000031.1 GCA_015655975.1 Eubacterium sp.
CAAAACTGACTCCGCTTGAAAAACGAAATCAGTTTGTTGTTAAAATTTAATTATTCTGCCATCGGTGGCCTTTTTTGTATTGTCTGCACAATTTGGGGCAGTACATGGTTTAATATAATCCTATTTCATATTATTTTACAATGTTATAAGGATTTATAAAATAGATTGAATTGAGCAAAGGAGATGTTTTTATGAGATTCACCAAAAGAATAGTAGCATTGTTTGTATCCGTTATATTGGCGTTTACGACTCTTGCAAGTACACTTCCTGCCTATGCAAGTGAAAATGTAGAGCCAAGAATCAGCTTTTGTGCTACATTACAAATTGTATCATGTCCAAATGCTACTAGTATTACAAGTGGCAGTGGCATTCTTGGTCACTCTTTTTTGATTGTTAAAAATACAGGTCATACAACAATAACCGTAGGTCATATGTCCGTAGCAGTAGGAGAAAGTATAACAATAGGTACATATGGTAACAGAAGCAATCATGAAGGAATATGGTACAATATTGAAGGTTATAACGGATTGAGTGCTACTCGTTATGGATTAACAACAGCATTAACGGGAAGTCAACTTAATACTCTTAATAAGACAATAAACAATAACGACACTTGGTCATTATATAAAAATTGTAGTTATTTTGCAAAAACAGTGTGGAATTCAGTTAATAATAATGTAACTCTTTCTGGCACAAACCCCTCTTCTCTTGCCAATAGTATAAAAAAACAATCCGGTTATCAAACAAATCTCTCAATTCCCAGTAAAGGTATAAATACAGTGGCTAGACATACATCGACTGGAATTGTCTATGATAAATCAGGTGCATCCGCATCATAAATAAGCTGGTTTTTACTTTTGCTTATATAACAGGCATTTTAAGGAGAATTTAGAAGTGAAATATGTTATGATTATAGGTGTTACAGTCGGTGTTGTGGGGGCAATAGGTTCTATAATTTATATTAAAAGTATTTACAATAATATTTTAACAGCAATGCCGTTATGGATGATTATTGGATTGATTTTATTTGTTTGGGTGGCAGCAATCACTGTGTTTTTAATTGTATGTTTTATATTAAAAAAATATATATGAAACGAAATATTCAGGATATTAATGCAAATTATAACGGTGGTTATCTATTATCATATCGCAAAATGAGAATGTAGATAAGAAGTTATGTTTGCCATAATCGTATTCAAAATTAGGACAAAGAAAAAATTTATTAACATAATAATAGTTAAATGAAAAAGAGCAGTACATCGGGGCACCATCCGTAAGGAAGGTGCCCCAAGACTTTATCTGTATGCCTTATATCTTTTCTTGCCTGCCGACCTTGGCTTTTGGGTGGATCTCTATCTGCTCGCTGTACTGTACTAAATCAATTTTGCAATCCTCGCCTATGGTCACAATTCTGCCCGTTACACTTTTGGCTTTTACGCCCTCAACTGCCACGGTGTCGCCCTCGATATAGTTTTTGATAACGGCCGTGCCGCCCGATGAGCCGATAATTCTCGACAGCAACGGCAAACGCGATATCAAACTTTTTCTTTTGTAAGAATTGCGATATATGGAGATACTATTGCCCCCGATGCTCTCAATATTCACCTTTGATTGAGGTTTTGTTTCTATGTTGATTTTTTCTGCATTCATTAGATCGCCGCAGTACACGCTGCCGAATATTTTAATCTCCTCAGCCTCTATTCCTTTTGTTACATCAATACTGCCCGAGGTGCATAGCTTTCCGCACTTTACTGCCCCTTCGATCCGAGCGGAACCTGAACATTTAATCTCGTTTTTTACCTTGCAGTCTCCGTCGATAGACACAGAACCGCCGGTTTCCATCTCATCCGCCGTCAAGTTACCGTCAAGCCTCATACTGCCCGATATTATGACATCCTCGCGGCACTGCAACTCGCAGCCGTTAACCGAGCCTGAGATGTGCAGGCTGTCGCATCGCACAAGCCCATCCATTTTTCCGCTGCCACAAATTCTCACTTTTTCATAATCACCTGCGGTGATAACGCCGCTGCCCGAAAGCTTCATATCCATAATTATTCCCCTTTCAAAAATTCTTTAATATGCTCTGTAATGTCGCGAATCTCTCCGCTGTTGTCAGTGAACACAATTTTTTCAATATCTCTAAAATAAAAGTTTTTTTCGCCGAAAACAGTCCAAATCGCAAGCGTGCTGTTGTCCTTGTTTTCACCGCTGAGCTGTTTTGCCAAATCGTCAAGTGAAATATCCGCCTTCATACTTTGAATCAGCGCGACACGCTCGCAGACTAACTGCTTCGGGAAGAATGTCTCCTGACCTGTGGAAACAGCCTTTTTTATGAACCACTCCTCAGGGATAAGACCTTTTCTTTTCCAACGGTAAAGGGAGCCGTATGAGATAGAGTACATAGCCAACAAATCTTTTTTTGAAATCAGTTCTTCGTTTTTGTCTATTATTCTCACCCTTTCTATACTTTGTGTAACAATGTTACGATATTAGTATAGCATAACATTGTTACGCTGTCAACAGTTTTATAAAAATTTTAAAAGCACAAAAAAGGCGGAGCAAAATTGCTCCGTCTGGGGTACTGTCAATTGTCTTCGCAAGAAAGAATGAAAAGTATAAAGCAAGAGAACTAAAGAAGATAAATTATACAGGTGTTATTGCGTTAGAAGTTAGAATAAAGGATATGAACATATAGCAAATCCGGTAGAGTTTTTACAAATAGCACTGGATAAAGAAAAAAGATTTTATAAAAGAAAGCAGGGCTATTTGCCCTGCTTTCTTCCTTACGAAGTGTCTTCCTTGTACTTCTCTTTTTTTGATGTGTTTATTTATTTTTGACCTTTTGTTCTTGCTTCGTAAACATCACACACTTCATCAACAGGACCGTTTGCGATTATTTTTCCGTGGTCAAGCAAGATTGCACTTTCGCAGATTTCCTTAACTTGTCCGATATTGTGTGAAACAAAAATCACCGTTACGCCCGAGTCAAACATTGAGCGAATTTTTGCAAGTGATTTTTTTCTGAACTTTGCGTCGCCGACTGACAAAACTTCGTCAAGTATCAAAACATCGGGTTCAACTGCCGTTGCAATAGAGAAGCCGAGTCGCGCTCTCATACCGGAAGAATAGTTCTTTACGGGTATATCTATAAATTTGCCGAGTTCGGAAAATTCTATTATTTCGTCGCATTTTGCGTTGAGGTAGTTCTTGTCATATCCGAGAATTGCACCGTACAGATATATGTTTTCTTTGCCGGTATAGTTTGGATCAAAGCCTGCGCCGAGTTCCAAAAGGGGAGCGATGACACCTTTTTTCTTTATTGTACCTTCAGTTGGCTTATATACACCGACAATGGTTTTCAGCAGTGTACTTTTTCCTGCACCGTTTAAACCCATAATGGCAAGGTGCTCGCCTCGTCTGACATCAAAACTAATGTCTTTTAAAGCCCAAAATTCTCTGTACTCGAGTTTTCCCGTAACGAATTTGATAAAGTATTCTTTTAAATTATCTACTTTTTCCTTGTTGAGATTAAACTTCATACCGACATCGCTGAGCGATATCATAATATCATTGTCCATATTATTCTTCCTTTAAGCAAGTTTTAGTCTTGTATTTATCTTGGTAAGCAAAATTTCAACTTAATGTAAACTACCGTGAATTTCAAAGAATGCAGCATTGTCTGCGAAAATATATAACTTGTTGTATTATAACTTTTGTTGATAAGATAATCAATTAAAATATATTTACAAATTTATAACAGTTTTATTTGAAATTTTGACTATCCTCAACACCGTATTGCATTTATTATAGCATACTTTATCAATAATTTCCATATCTTAATAATTCTTTATAAACAATATGATTATAGTGCTTGCTATACAGGATTATTTTAACTTATAAATCGTTTTGCCGTCTTTTATTGTTTCAAGTACCTTGATTTTTTCTATTTCGTTTTTTTCAACGGTAAGCGGATTTTTGTCTAAAATTACAAAATCTGCGTTTTTCCCGACTTCTATACTGCCTTTTTCGTTTTCTTCAAAATATTGATATGCGGCATTTATTGTTACTGCCTTGATTGCGCTTAAAACATCTGTTTTTTGGTTTTCTCCGATTGTTTTGCCTGATTTTGAAATTCTGTTCACTGCTGAGGATATAGTTTTTAACATATTAGGCGGTACAACGGGACTGTCCTGATGAAAAGTAAACTTGACTCCTAAATCTAAGGCGTCTTTGGCAGGAGATATTTGACTGCCTCTTTTTTGCCCAAAGTTTTTTAAGTGAATGTCGCCCCAATAATATGTGTGTACAACGAAGAAACTTGCCATCATACCGATTTTTGCCATTCTTTTGAGTTGGTCTTTTCTGACAAGTTGAGCGTGTACCATAACAGGACGGTGGCAGTCGGTGTTGCTTTCTTTTGTCATTGCTTTTTCAAATTGCGATATATATTGTTCGGCGGCTCGGTCTCCGTTGCAGTGTGCCAAAAGTTGTTGCTTTTTATTTAAAGCAAGTTCGACATATTTCAGCAACTCGTCATCTGTATAGATGGGATAACCGCAGTATTCTTTTTCGTTTTCGTACGGTTTTGACATCCACGCAGTTTTGCCTTGAGGCGAGCCGTCTAAAAAAATCTTGTAGCCTCCGAGTTTAAAATGATTGTGATATTTGTTTGCGTACAGAGGCTCTTTTTCAAACAAATCGGAGGCGGTTACAATATCGGCAAATCCTATAACATCTAATTTTAAAATATTTGAATTTGAAGCATGTTTTAGCAAATTGAACAACGGCTTTGCCATCATACCTTCCTGTACCGTTGAAATTCCGTAGCTTGCGTAGTCGTTTTGCGCTTTGTCTATGGGTTTGAGCAGAGTTTCAACAGACGGCGTCGGTATTTTTGACTGGAAATCTAAAAAAGCCTTTTCTTCCATATATCCGTTAGGGACGGAAGAGTTTTCTTCTCTTGCATATTTTCCGTTTGAAAAGTCTTTTGTGTTTTCGTCTATTTTTTGAAGTTCAAGCGCTTTTGAGTTTGCAACGCCCATGTGAGAAGATGCGTGAATTATCAAAATGGGGTTTGTGTCGCTTATTTTGTCAAGCGTGCGTCTGTCGGGATGTTTTTGTTCTTTTAAAAAGTTTTGGTCGTAGTTGCAGCCGATTATCCATTTGTCAGACGGAAATTTGTTTTTGTTGATGAAGTTCTTCATTATGTTTACAATGTCTTCGAAATTTTTGCAGTTTGACAAGTCGCATTGTTCCAAAGCACTTGCATACCCCGTAAAGTGCGAGTGAGCGTCTATGAAAGCAGGGAGCATTGTTTTGCCTTTTAAATCAACAAGTTTGTCGCCGTCCTTTTTGGCTGACAGCATTTCTTCGCTGCCGCCGACTGCCGTTATTTTCCCGTTTTCGACACAAACTGCGTTTGCGTACATATTTTTGTCGCTGACGGTAACAATGTCGCCGTTATAATAAATAGTTTTCATAATTTTTCGCCTCTGTAAAATGTAAGTGCTTTTTTGATTTTTGGTTTAATTATAATCATACAACTTCTATTTTAAGCAGTGTTTAACTTATTATTAACGGAATGTATCCTGATTTAATAAAATGTTTAAATAAAAAAGCGCGAATGGTCAATCCATTCGCGTTTTTATATCATCCGTTGTATTCGTCTTCGTTTTCCCAGTTGTGCCAAATTGCCTGAACATCGTCGTTTTCTTCAAACATTTCAATCATTCGGCTCATTTTTTTCATATCTTCTTCGTCTTCAAGGCGAGTGTATGTTGACGGGATATATGCGGGCTCGGAAGAAATGATTTTGTAGCCTTTGCTCTCGAGTTCTTCTCGAATTACACCGACATCGTTTGCCTCTGTTCTGATTTCGAAAATATCTTCGTCATCTGTGAGAAAATCTGTTGCGCATGCTTCCAAAGCGTCTTCCATAAGCTGTTCTTCATCTACATCTTCTTTTTCAATAACGATAACGCCCTGACGGCCGAACATAAATGTTACGCTTCCGCTTGTGCCCATATTTCCGCCTGCTTTGTCAAAGTAGTGGCGAACTTCACCTGCAGTACGGTTACGGTTGTCTGTGAGTGTCTCTACAATAACTGCAACACCTGACGGACCGTAGCCTTCGTATATGATTTCCTCGTAGTTGTTTCCGCCGTCTTCACCGGCAGCTTTTTTGATAATTCTGTCTATATTATCGTTAGGAACATTGTTTTGCTTTGCTTTTGCAATAACATCTTTGAGTTTTGAGTTGACATTTGGGTCGGGACCGCCTTCTTTAACGGCAACGGAAAGTTCTCTGCCTATTTTTGTGAAAACTTTTGCTCTGGCAATGTCGGTTTTTTCTTTTTTTCTTTTAATAGTGCTCCATTTTGAATGACCGCTCATTTCAATCTCTCCTTGTATATTATTAAAATCTGCAACAATTCTAACACAAAATACTGTTGTTATCAAGTATTATTATAATGTAAAACAAAATAAAATGTTGTAATATAAATAATAATGTGGTAAAATGCCTATATTATGTATATATTTCAGATATGCAAATTTAAGAGCGTTTAGAGGGGTAAATGTAATGTATAATGATTATTTCGATTCAATTTCACTTGTTAGAAAAGAAGACAGCGAAGTTGCAGACGCAATGGAACTTGAACTTAAAAGACAGCGCGATAATATAGAACTTATCGCGTCTGAAAACCTTGTTTCTCCGGCAGTTATGGCGGCTATGGGTTCAGTGCTTACAAACAAGTATGCAGAGGGGTTGCCGTCAAAGCGTTACTACGGCGGTTGTCAGTGCGTAGATATTGTTGAAAACATTGCCCGCGAAAGAGCATGCAAACTTTTCGGCGCAGACGCTGCAAATGTTCAGCCTCATTCAGGTGCGCAGGCAAATACCGCAGTTTATTTTGCACTTCTTCAACCGGGCGACACGGTAATGGGTATGAGCCTTGACAACGGCGGACATTTAACTCACGGTTCACCTGTTAACATCAGCGGTAAATACTTCAATTTTGTTCCTTACGGTGTAAATGACGAGGGCTTTATCGACTACGATGCATTTGAAAAACAGGCTATGGAAGTTAAACCGAAACTTATAGTTGCAGGCGCTTCTGCATATCCGAGAATTATAGATTTTGAAAGAATTTCTCAAATTGCAAAAAAAGTTGACGCTTTGTTTATGGTAGATATGGCGCACATCGCAGGTCTTGTTGCAGCAGGACTTCATCCGTCGCCTGTACCGTATGCAGATATTGTTACAACTACAACTCACAAAACTCTCAGAGGTCCGAGAGGCGGACTTATTCTTATGAAAGAAGAGTTTGAAAAAGCAATCAATAAAGCTGTTTTCCCGGGTACTCAGGGCGGACCGCTTATGCACACAATCGCCGCTAAAGCAGTATGTTTCGGCGAAGCGCTTAAACCTGAATTTAAAGAGTATCAAAAGAGAGTTGTTGAAAATGCGCAGGCACTTGCAAAAGGCTTGACTTCAAGAGGACTCAATCTTGTTTCGGGCGGTACTGACAATCATTTGATGCTTCTCAACCTTATCGGTACGGATGTTACAGGCAAAGAACTTGAACACAGACTTGACGAAGCTCACATTACACTCAACAAAAATACCGTACCAAACGAGCCTCTTTCTCCGTTTATCACAAGCGGTGTTCGTATCGGTACTCCTGCTGTTACAACAAGAGGACTCAACACAGAAGATATGGACAAGATTGCAGAGTTTATATACCTTGCGGTAACAGATTTTGAAAATAAAAAAGACTATATTACTGCAGGTGTTGAAGAAATCTGCAAAAAATATCCTCTTTACGAATAATCAGAAAAGGATGATTTAAAATAAAAGCGTTTTTAATTGATGTTTTAAAATTCTTTTTGAAAATTATTTATGCTCCGATTAAATTGTTTAAAACAAAAAACAGAATAGTTTATTTATCAAGACAGTCGAATGAAAAATCTCTCGATATGATTTTGCTTGAAAAACAAATTGCAAATCTAAGCCCTGAAACACAACAGGTTTTCAGACTTAAAATGATTGACGATGACTTTAGTTCAAAGTTCAAATATTGCTTTCATTTGATTGGGGATATGTACTTTTTGGCAACTTCAAAAGTTGCAATTTGCGATACCTATTCTATACCTGTTTCTTGTTTGAAACACAAAAAAAGTCTCAAAGTCATTCAACTTTGGCATGCGCTCGGCGCAGTTAAAAAGTTTGGCTTGCAGTCGCTGGGTACAAAAGAGGGCAGAGACCCGAAAATCAGCAAAGCTATGTGTATGCACCAAAACTATGACTATGTTATAGCGCCGTCTAAAAAATCGGCTTTGTTTTACGCAGAGGCTTTCGGCTGTGAAAAGTCGAAAATCAAGATTTCTTCTTTGCCTCACATTGACTATTTACTTGACCGTGAGAACAGTAAAAGCAAAGAGTTTTTTGAACAAAACCCCGATTGTACTGCTAAAAAAACGGTACTTTATCTGCCTACTTTCAGAGATAGGGAAGAGTATATTGCAAACGAGTTGAAAATTGCGTTTGAAGACGACGACAGCCTTCGTTTGATAATACGGTCGCACCCTTTGAGCAAAGTTTTTGGTGACGATAAGTACAGTTACAAAGGCGAGTTTTCTACTTTTGATTTAATTAAAATTGCAGACTACATCATTACAGACTATTCTGCCTGCGCTTTTGAAGCCGCAGTTTTGATGAAACCGCTGTACTTTTTTGTGCCGGACTATGACATATACCAAAAAGAACGCGGTTTAAATATTGACTTGAAATCAGAAATGGGTTTTGCCGTTTTTGAAAATTCTCAGTCGCTTTACGAAGCGGTTAAGTCAAAACCGTACGATTTTGATAAGTTGTACAAGTTTAAGTCGGACTATGTGGAAAATACGAAGTCAAACAATGCAGAAGTTTTGGCTAAATTTGTTGTTTCACTTTTATAAGTTTTAAATTAAGGAGTTCTTTAAAATGAAAAGAGTTTTAACCTACGGTACATTTGACCTTCTTCATTACGGTCATATCAATATTTTGAAAAGAGCAAAGCAACTCGGAGACTATTTGGTTGTTGCTTTATCTACCGACGAGTTCAATGAAAGCAAGGGCAAAAAAGCATATCACAACTATGAAACAAGAAAGAAGATGCTTGAAGCAATCAGATATGTTGACCTTGTTATTCCCGAAAATAATTGGGAACAAAAGATTGACGATGTTAAAAACTATCATATTGACACTGTTGTGATGGGTTCGGACTGGGCAGGAAGCGACAAGTTTGACTATCTCAAAGACTACTGCGAAGTTGTTTTTCTTGAGCGTACTCCGGGTATATCTACAAGTATGATTAAACACGATTTGGGTCTTATTGACGCGATAAACGGTGTTGACCAACTTCCCGAATCTAAAAAGGACTGACTATGAAAAGTTTGAAAAAATTTTTAAACAGAGTCATTGAAAAAAGCCTTGTACTGCGAAAGAGTGCAAGGCTTGTGCGCTATGTGGCAGGAAAAATTAAATATGCAGTTTGCACCTTTTCTGTCAAAACAGAAAAAGACTGCGTTATTTTTGCGTCTTTTAACGGTAAATCATATTGCGACAGTCCGAAAGCAATTTACAACTATTTAAAAGAGAACAACAGACATCTACAGTTTGTATGGGCTTTTTTCGATGTTGAAAAGTATGCGTTTTTACAAGATGAGAGAACAAAAGTTGTAAAGTTTGGTTCAAAACAGTTTTTTAAGTGTTTAAAAAAGTCGAAATATTGGGTTTTCAATTCTATGATTTACGACTATGTAAAACCTACTGACGAACAGGTATATGTTCAGTGCTGGCATGGTACACCGCTTAAAAAAATCGGCTGCGATTTAAAATATACGGACAACGCTATGAACAGTATAGAAGAAGTACGCAAAAAGTACAAAACCGACGCTGAAAAGTTTAAGTACCTTATTGCGCCGTCGGATTTTGCCGCAGAAAAGTTCAAAACCTGTTGGGATTTGAAAGCGTTAAATCGCGAAAATGCGGTTGTTACAACAGGGTACCCGAGAAATGACTTCTTAAAAAAATTTACATCGGCAGATGTTTTGAAAATAAAGAAATCTTTGAATATTGCTTTAGACAAAAAGGTCGTTTTGTACGCACCTACATGGCGTGATAATGAGCATAACGAAGACGGATATTCATTTTCATTGCCTGTAAATTTTGATGAACTGCAAAAATCACTTTCTGATGAATATGTGATTTTGTTCAGGGCGCACTATCTTGTGGCTTCTGTTTTTGATTTTGAAAAATACAGAGGCTTTGTATATAATGTTTCAGATTATGATGATATAAATGAGTTGTATGTTGTTTCCGATTTGCTCATTACAGACTATTCGAGCGTGTTTTTTGACTACGCAAATTTGAAAAGGCCTATTTTGTTTTATATGTACGACCTGGAAAAGTACAGGGACGAAATCAGAGGCTTTTATATAGGACTTGACGAATTGCCGGGAAAAATCATAGAGGATGAAAAATTGTTGTGTAATGAAATCAGAAACTCTGTGAACAACTTTGAATATTCGAAAAAATACGAATTGTTTAATCAAAAGTTCAATAGTCTTGACGACGGAAATGCGTCTTCTCGCGTGGCAGAAATTATGTTGGAGGAATAAATATGGAATATGTATTTTCAAATAAAATATCTTCGCTTGCTCCGTCAGCGATAAGAGAAATATTAAAAGCAACATCAAGTCCGAACATCATTCCCTTTGCTGCAGGAAATCCCGCACCCGACGCTTTTCCTGTTGAAGAAGTCAGAAAAATAACGAAAAACATTTTGGATAACAATCCTATTGAGGCTTTGCAATACGGCGTTACGGAAGGTTATGCGCCTTTGCGTGAAAGCGTGACAGATATGGTTGCGAAAAGGGAAAATATCGGCAAAAGTTTTGACACTACACTCATAGTTTCGGGCGCTACGCAAGTGATGGATTTGTTAACGAAAGTTCTTTGCAATGAGGGAGATATTGTTGTCTGTGAAAATCCGTCTTTTATCGGTTCGCTCAACTGCTTCCGTTCCTACGGTTGTAAACTTTGCGGTGTAGATGTCGAATCTGACGGTATGAATGTTGATATGCTTGAAACGGTTTTGAAAGAAAATGAAAATGTCAAGTTTATTTACACTATTCCGAACTTCCAAAATCCTTCAGGCGCAACTATGAGCCTTGAAAAAAGAAAAGCGGTTTATGAACTCGCTAAGAAATATAATGTTATTATATTAGAAGACAACCCTTACGGAGAACTTCGTGTGAGCGGAGAAAAATTGCCGTCAATCAAAAGTTTTGACGATGAGGGAATAGTTGTTTACGCAGGCTCGTTTTCCAAAATTTTATCGCCGGGTTTAAGAGTTGCCTATGCAGTAGCGCCAAAAGAGATTGTCGCAAAAATGACTGTCGGCAAACAGGCTGAAGATGTGCATACGCCTATGTTAAATCAAATGATTGTCAACGAGTGGCTTAATAACTATGATATAAATGCGCATATAGATAAAATTAGAAAAATTTATAGAGAAAAACTCAACCTGATGTGCGATTTGATTGATGAAAAGTTGTTTGACTTTTTTGACTATGTAAAACCAAGCGGCGGACTTTTTGTCTGGTGCAGTTTGCCTGAAAAAGTCAATATGCTTGACTTCGTACAAAAGGCAATAGAAAACAATGTTGCGGTTGTTCCCGGTACTGCTTTCTTGACAGATGAAAATATGATAAGTAATAACATTAGGTTAAATTTTTCTACTCCGAGCAATGAAAAAATAGTCGCAGGAGTTGAAGCGCTTGAAATAACTGCAAAGAGTCTGTTTTAAAACGCAGCGGTACAAATGAAAACTACTCCATTTATAGACACTCAGTCTGTTTTTAAACGGGTTTTGAACGATTTTAAGAACAGTTTTTACTTTGTTTTCTTTTTGTTAATAAAATTCTATAAATGTGTTAATCTTTATTGTTTATATTGTAAGAGCAGTAAGAAGTAATTGATTATTAGTTTTTCATTAGTACCTCCTTTAATAATGAAACCGAAAAGCGTGCCGATGGGCACGCTTTTTTGGTTAAAAAAACAGTTTTAAAAATAATATAAAAAAATTCAAAAAAAGTATTGACAAATCAGAAATGTTCTGTTATTATAATATCCGTCGCTGAGGTAAAGGCGACACCGTGGGAGCAT
This sequence comes from Eubacterium sp., assembly GCA_015655975.1. Lineage (GTDB taxonomy): Bacteria > Bacillota > Clostridia > Oscillospirales > Acutalibacteraceae > Scybalenecus. The sequence continues at coordinate 12,212 of DVEP01000031.1, forward strand.
AGCTCAGCTGGGAGAGCATCTGCCTTACAAGCAGAGGGTCACAGGTTCGAGCCCTGTTGTTCCCACCACAAATGGCCCGGTAGTTCAGTTGGTTAGAACGCTAGCCTGTCACGCTAGAGGTCGACGGTTCGAACCCGTTCCGGGTCGCCATTTGTGCTTCTGTAGCTCAGTCGGTAGAGCAGAGGACTGAAAATCCTCGTGTCGATGGTTCGATTCCGTCCGGAAGCACCATATTTTGCGGATGTAGCTCATCTGGTAGAGCGCCACCTTGCCAAGGTGGAGGTAGCGGGTTCGAGCCCCGTCATCCGCTCCATCGGACTCTTAAATATATTTTTAAGAGTCTATTTTTAAAATAGGATACGGCACCATAGCCAAGTGGTAAGGCAGAGCTCTGCAAAAGCTTTACGCCCCAGTTCAAATCTGGGTGGTGCCTCCAGCAAGACAGGTACATTTTGTATCTGTCTTTTTTTGTACCAAAAAATGTACTTCTCTTTTTGTTTTGTTGATTATTATTTTTGTTGTGATAAAATCAATATATAAACAATTCTTTTAAAATCTTTTGAAAATTTTTTGGGGGGACAGTATGGGATATGTATTAGTATTTTTGCTTATTATCGGCGCTGTTTACGGTCTGCTCGGAGGTAATAAAAATAACATTCCAAATAGAGATGCTTCGGACGAAGATATTGTTGACTATGTCACTTTTTTCGGCAATCGAGATGACAAATGACATAGGTATTTGAGAATACAATAAATTGTGAATTTAAGGAGTAATTAATGTGGATTGGTTAATATGTATGGCGGCTGCTACGCTCATGACTGCAACAGAGATGATTTGCTACAAGTTGACGCTTTTCAGTCAGTTTTTTGAAGTCTTTAGCTACATTAATATAATGTTTTGAGTAATATAATAAAAATTCAAGTGCTTTGAAAAAAGATTTCTGAAATCTGTCGGCAAAGTTCACTGAAACATACAAAAAGTAAATAAGTTTAACAACTGATTTTATTTGATTGATTAAAATAAAATAAATATTCAGTTACAAAACATAAAAAGAAAAATCGCTGAAACTCAATGCTTCAGCGATTTTTTGCGTTGTATGTAAAAAAGGCAACCACCTGCTATGCAGGTGGAAAAGAAAAAGCTTAAGCGAGGAAAGAAGTGACAAAATAAAAACACCTTGATATATTTAGGAATGG
>DVEP01000032.1 GCA_015655975.1 Eubacterium sp.
AAACTGACTCCGCTTGAAAAACGAAATCAGTTTGTTGCTTAAAATTAAATTATTCTACCTTAGGCTCCTTTTTTGTACTGTCTGCACAATCTGGGGCAGTTCAAACACTGAGACGCTCCTTTTGTTTTTTTATTTAAAATACATTTATACTTTTGACATACGGTTGTTTTCTGCATTCATTGATTTTTATTTTTATTTCACAGCAACTGTCTATCGGCTTTTTTAATATACAAATTTTTTTGAAACCGACAGCAGTTCCGTTATACACAATTTTATCATTAGCAATAACAGAAAACGACTCGATTCGCTGACTTTTATTCACATCTTCGCAAATAACAATTGCACGAACCGTTTTCGGACTGAACTTGACAGTATAAATATTTTCATTTTGAGTTACAGACAGATTTTTTGCTTCGTCTGAAAATCTTTTTTCTATTTTTGCTTTTGTTTTTATGAGTCTTTTTATAAACTTTGATGGCAGTTTTCCATTGTCATTCGGCGGTACATTTACAAGCAAAGTTGCATTTGCACCTACAGAATTATAATAGCAGTTTTCTAAATTTTTTACACTTCTTGTAAAAAAAATCTCGAACAACGGTCTCCAAAACCATCCAAAATAAGTTATCGGAATATTCATCTCGGCAGGATACCAGCAAAGATCCTGTTCTAAAAGTTGTTTTCGTTCTCCGAGCGACTTGTCAGTGAAACTCGGAGCCTTAATCATAACTGTTGCGCCCTCTTTTTGCTGAGACATTTCGGCAATTTTCAAATTGTCCTGCATAGTTTTCGGAACAACGCTGAACTCCGATTTTCTTGCTTTGCCGAACTCATTTCCTATCCACCGAATATCCGGACCGCAATTTGTAATAACTGCATTCGGCTGCAATGTGCGAATTATTTTAAAATAGCGTTCCCAATCATAATTCTGCTTTTTGCCGTTTTCGCCTTCTCCGCATGCACCGTCAAACCAAAAGCAAAAAATATCTCCGTAATTTTTACAAAGTTCCGTTAATTGATTGCAAAAAAAGTCGTTATATTTTTCAGTACCGTATGTTGACTCGTGTCTGTCCCAAGGCGATAAATATATGCCGAATTTTAATTCGTATTTTTTACACGACTGTGCAAGTTGCTTTACAATATCGCCTTTTCCGTTTTGATATTTTGTCGAAGCAATCGTATAGTCTGTATATTGGCTCGGAAACAAACAAAAGCCGTCGTGATGCTTGGCGGTAAAAATCACTCCGCTGCTGCCCGTACTTTTAAGTTGCCTTGCCCATTCGTCCGTATCTATATCTTTCAAGGCAAAAGCACTCGGATTTACATTTCCGCTTCCCCACTCTTTTTTTGTAAAAGTGTTTAGCCCAAAATGGATGAAATTGTAGTACCCTAAATTCTGAAAATCTATTTGCCTTGCAGACGGTACAACAGATGTTATTCTGTCAAGAAATTTGTCGTCATTAATATTTTCTTTCATTGTTTTATCCCTATTGCCGTTATTCTATTTAAAAAGTCAGTACAAAACTTATATTTAATAATACTCTGATTTATCAAAACCCATTTTAACTTACAAAAATGCCGTATTTTGAAAATTCTACTTATTCTTATTTTTCAAAGCACACATTGCAATGCATAAAATCACGCATATTAACGATAAAACTATTGCGACGCTGTACGGCATAACATAAACTACACGGTTGCCCGAATATGTTACAACATTGCCTGCAAAATGCACAAGTACAAAACTGATTATCGTGCCCGAAAACATCGCAATCGGCTGTAATAAGATGTTATAATTGCTTTTTAAAATCAATGCAAGCACAACAAGAACAATACCTGAAACGGCAGTTAAACCTGTAAATGAAAAGCCCGTATTCTCGTACAATACAGAATACAGTATGCCGAACAAAGCAGTAACGCACATTGTTGAAACAAACGGCAAAATTTCGCTTTTGGCAAATGTTTTTACTTTTTCACTTGAGTTAATTTCAAAGAAAAAGTCACTGAGCAAAGAACTCGCAAGAAGCAAAATTCCGCTTATAAAAAATAACATTGTCTGCAAATTTTCTTCATTTGCAAGTACACTCAAAACAGTTGCAAAAAGTGCAGACGGCAAAACAACCTTTGCCGATATTTTTTGTTTGCACAGCACCGCGCAGACTGCTCCCATAAATCCGCCCGAAACTGCAACGACTATTGCCAAAACCTGCGACACTGTCATTATAATATGGCTTATACGCAATGTAGGACTGATAAGCTGCAATGTATTTACATCAAAAACAGAAATAAAAATTGCCAAAATGCCCGCAAAACCAAGTGCGAACGGAAGTAAAAACTTGTCTGCCTTTTTTAAAACCAATACAACCAATGAGCCGATTAAAAATGCAGCAGTAAAAATTATTGAAACAAATTCCATTATCAAAAACGGTAAACCTGCAATATTAAACAAAGGCGTTTCAGGAGTTACCTGTGTTTTGCAATATGCGTCGAACGAAAGAAAAATGCCGAATATATAAAATATTACCGATGATACAATAATATCGGACGAATACTTTTTCAAATTATTTTTCATCACTTCGCACCTCCGAACTGATTAACGGCAGTATATGCCGCTCTCCAAAGTGAATATTCCGAAGAATAGTCTGTATCGCATGAAAAGTGCCATACCATAATTCCGCCGTATTCATTAAGCAAAGCATATGCGGTTTTGTCGCGCACCATAGCAGGCGAATTAAAATATACCTGTGTAGGAGAGCCGTCTAAATAAGAATTGAAAGTATATGTATTTTCAAAATAATCAAATGACTCAATATCTTTATAAATATATTGCTCCATCAGCGCGTCAACCTGAGTACCGTAAAAAGGTATTCCTATATTGATTTTTTCTTTTGGAAATCCCAATTCTTCAATATACTCGGCGCCCTGAACGGCACAACTCCAAAAACTTGAATGCTGACCGTCTTGGTCAAAAATATCGTAAGTCATAACATTTACAATATCTATCGCGTCTATTACTTCTTTCGGATAATTAATATCTTTTGTGCCGAATGCACACGAAAGTATGGGTTGCTTCGAAGTATTCATTTTTAAAATCATTTGATTTTTAAGTTCAACAAGGAAATCGCCGAAAATCTTATAGTCATTATCGCTTTGCGGAAATTCATAGTCTATATCAATTCCGTCAAAACCAAACTCATTTGCAAAAGAAATGAGATTTTCAACAAAAGCGTCTCTGTTATCGCCCATTGCAATATTTGTTGCAGGATTTCCCGTACTTATTCCCATTACGCCTACAATCTTCAAATCGCTTTTGCCGTATTTACGCATAGCCTCAACCATATACCGCAATTCTTCTTTTTGCTTTTGCTGATTGCCTTTCGGGTCTCCGACAAAAACATTTCCGTTTTCATCAAAAGATATTCCGCAGTAAAAATTAACATGCGTCATTCCTGCAAAATTGTGCTTTGCAAGCATTTTTTCAACGGCTGAATTTTTATCTTTAATTTCAGCGTTATTCAATATTTCATAAAAATCGGTGTTTACAACATAGCCCGTCATTCTGAAATTGTCGCTGTTTACTTTTTCCTGATTATAAACTTCAATTTCTTTCAGATTAAAAAACTTATTGCTTTCGTTAATAAATATTCTTATATAACGGGCATTTACATCATCAAATGTACACAGTCTGTGATACTCGATTTTGTCGCCGTGATATACTTGCGTAAATGTTTTATTATCGTTTGAAACGAGAACAGAAAAATCTTTTATATTAAGTCCGTCTTCTTTTAAAACGATACAATTAAAACTTTCTGTCTTTTCAAGGTCGATATCAATATACGACTGCTTTTTGGCAAACTTTTTAAACGAAGTTTTTGTGTCGCCGTCCGTAAGTTTTTTCGCACTGCCTACGCCCTTATTTAAAGCAATGTTTTTTGCCGTTATGTATGAACTGTCCGGTTGAAAAACAGAACTGTTCTCTCCTGACGACTTGAAACACACCATACAAATAACAAGCGCTATGGCTGTTAAAACACAAACTATACTTGTTACACCTGTTTTTTTAACTTTTTTCATATAACCCCTTCTTTTTTAAAAATTTTTAAATATCTGATTCTGACGCTAATTTTATTATATCTGTGAACAACCAAAATAACTTTATAATTTCTGCCGAAAAGTTTAGAAAATCTATCATTGTTGCACAAATTACAATTACCCGACAAATAATATTTCAACAAGTACCACAATGAATTTATATCTTTATCCGCTTACGACTTGCTTTTTATTATCTGTAATAATATAATTTATTTATCGAATCACAACGATTTTTCATCTGTTAAAACAGTTATTAAGGAGTTAAAAATGCTGAATTCATTATTAAAAGCAAAAACAGACGCAAAAGCGAATGAAGAACAAATACATATCATAAACGGTGTCAGAATTACATATATTACTTCTCGTTTAATCAGAGTTGAAAGCGGTTCTTATACGGACCTTGCAAGTTATACTGTATGGTTCAGAAAATTCAAACCCGGCAATATGAAAGCGTTTGAAAAAGGCAACAGTATCATTGTTGAAACAGACGACGCAATTTTTACAATCAAAAACAAAAAGCCTTACAGTGTGTATTTTAAAGACACTGAAAACACTGAAATTTTTTCAAAACAGAAGAACCTTAAGGGAACAAGAAGAACTCTTGATATGACATTCGGAAAAGTCAAACTTGAAGACGGATTTATAACAGAAAACGGAGCATATCTTTTAAATGACAGCAATACCATGTTGCTTAACGAAAACGGAAATTTTGTAGAAAGACAAAAAAATTCAACAGATTATTACGCATTTGCATATGGCAAAAATTACAGAGATACGATTAAAGCGTTTTATAAAATCAGTTCCCCTGCGCCGCTCATTCCCCGCTATGCTTTAGGCGTTTGGTGGAGCAGGTACCATGCGTACACACAAGCAGAATATCTTGAACTGACGGAAAAATTTAAAAAAAGAGAAATACCTTTAACCGTTGCAACGGTAGATATGGATTGGCATTGGGTTAAAAAAAGCGACATCGAAGGAAAATTCGGCGCAAAATATGAAGGATGCGGTACTTACGGCTGGACAGGATATTCATGGAATACCGAACTTTTCCCCGATTACAAAGCATTTTTAAAACAATTAAAGAATGACAATCTTCATATTACTCTCAATTTACACCCTGCCGACGGCATCCATTCATACGAAAATATGTATGAAGATATGGCGCGCGCTGTCGGAACAGACCCCAAAACAAAAGAAAAAATCAATTTCAAATGCTCAGATGACAAATTTTGGAACGCATATTTTGATATTCTTCACCGACCGTATGAAAACGACGGAGTTGACTTTTGGTGGATAGACTGGCAGCAGGGGAAAAAGTGCGATGTAAAAGGACTTGACCCTCTGAATGCTTTAAACCACTATCATTTTTTGGACAATGCAAACGGCGGAAAAATGCCGCTTATTTTATCACGCTACGCAGGTTTTGGTTCACACCGTTACCCTCTCGGTTTTTCAGGCGATACCGCTATAAATTGGAATGTGCTAAATTTCCAACCCTATTTTACGGCAAACGCAGCAAATGTCGCTTATACTTGGTGGAGCCATGATATAGGCGGACACCATATGGGTTACAGAAACGATGATTTATATATGCGTTGGATTCAATTCGGCGTATTTTCTCCTATAATGCGACTTCACTCCACATCTTCCGACCTTCTTGGCAAAGAACCGTGGAAATATAAATCTGATGTTTGCGAGTATGCTGAAAACTGGCTTAGATTTCGTCATAAGTTAATTCCTTATATATTTACAATGGATTATCGTACGCATACAGACGGTATCGCTCTTTGCGAACCCATGTACTACTCATATCCCGAAAACAAAAATTCATATAAAGTTCCAAACCAATATATGTTTGGAAGCGAACTTATGGTTTGCCCGATAACGAAACCTCAACACAAAGAATTGAATATGGGAAGTGTTTATGCTTGGATACCTCACGGAAGATGGACAGATATTTTTACAAATCAAGTATATAACGGCGAAAAATTCACAAATCTTTACAGAGATTTAAAAACAATACCTGTACTTGCAAAAGAAGGCGCTATTCTCCCGTTGTCAAACGATAAAGGAAACAGTACAGACAATCCTAAAAACCTCGAAATTTGGGCATTTTCCGGCAACAGTTCTTTTGTTCTTAAAGAAGACAATTCAAAAATTGATTATGCCGAACATATCGCCGAAACAAAACTTGAAATATCCTACAGTAACAACCGACTGACATTCACAATCAATGCGTCAGAAGGAGATTTATCAGTTATTCCGAGAAAAAGAAATTATAAGATATTTGTAAAAGATATATTCGTAAACGAAAAACCTCTTGTTTTTGAAATTAATGACGCCGATGTTTGCAAAACGCATACTAAAACAGCAGACAACGCAGTACGGATATCGTGCGAAAATCCGAAAGACGCAGTTATCAACATTATGTCGCGCTGGCAGACATCAACATCAAAAAAATCAAGAGCATACAAACATTTTGAAAATCTCAATTCAAAAGAAGATATAGCAATCGCAGTTTCCAAGTATAAATACTGTTTACCAAAAAACATTGTACAATCAATTAAAGAAAAACTTGACTGATAAAATAAAATTAAAATTTTATACTGTTTTATAAAACAAAACGCATAGTCTTCCCCGTTTCAGAAATAATATTTACATATTGAAACGAGGGAGACTTTTAATTGAACTCATTATGGGAACAAACTTCAAAACAACAAAAGTTTAATCAACTAAAACAAAATATCAGTACCGATATACTCATTATCGGCGGAGGAATGGCAGGTGTTTTGTGCGCATATATGCTTGACAAAGCGGGCGTAGATTACACACTTGTTGAGGCAAGTGAAATATGCAGCGGAATTACAAAAAACACAACTGCAAAAATCACTTCCCAGCACGGACTTATATACAGCAAATTAATCAAAGAATTCAATTTGGAGTTTGCAAAAAAGTATCTTGAAATAAACGAACAGGCGATAAAATCATACAGAGAATTATGCAAAAATATTGACTGTGATTTTGAAGAAAAGGACTCTTTTGTATATTCCTTAAACAGTCGCAGAAAAATTGAAAACGAACTTGAAGCGCTTGAAAAAATAGGTTTTAAAGCAGAATTTGCCGACAGACTTTCGCTCCCGTTTTCTGTTGAAGGAGCAGTAAAGTTTTCTCACCAGGCGCAGTTCAATCCGTTAAAATTTATATATGCAATTTCAAAAGACCTGAATATTTATGAGCACACTCCGATAAGAGAACTTATAGGAACTGTCGCAGTAACGGATTTCGGAAAGATTAAAGCAAAAAAAATCATAGTTGCCACACACTTCCCTTTTTTAAATAAACACGGAAGTTATTTTATTAAAATGTATCAACACCGCTCATATGTAATTGCACTTGAAAACGCCCAAAATGTAGGCGGTATGTATATTGACGAAGAACAAACAGGTCTGTCTTTTAGAAACCACAACAGTCTTCTGCTTTTGGGAGGAGGCTCTCACAGAACGGGTAAAAAAGGCGGAAATTGGCAGGAATTGAGAAATTTTGCAAAAGAATATTATCCCAATTCAAAAGAAAAATACCATTGGGCAACGCAGGACTGTTTAACTCTTGACGGCGTTGCATATATAGGAAACTACTCTGCAAAAACACCAAATCTGTATGTTGCCTCGGGTTTTAACAAATGGGGTATGACTTCTTCTATGGTTTCTGCAATGATTTTGTGTGCTCTTGTTCAAGAAAAAGAAAATATTTACGCAGATATTTTTTCTCCGTCAAGAACAATACTGCGCCCGCAGTTAGTTGAAAATATGTTTGAAGCGTTGGTTAATTTGCTGACTCCTACAGCAAGACGGTGTCCGCATCTCGGATGCGCATTGAAATGGAACAAATACGAACACACATGGGACTGTCCGTGCCACGGCTCACGCTTTGAAGAAAACGGCAAACTGATTGACAACCCTGCGACAAACAACTTAAATTTGAAGTAAATATAGCAAAAACGGACATTCGATGATTCGATTGCCCGTTTTTTTACGCATCTCTTATTAATTTTACCGATTAAAATAATTATTTGACAGAAACATTTTTAACTTATATAAAATTCATAAACTTTATCAACCATAAAATATTTACTAAAAACAGTTTTCTAAAATTTCAATTGCTCTTTTATACAAATCATCTAAGCTGCATCCGCAACTTCCACACTCCTTATCAGCCTGCTTTATTGCTGCCAATAAAACATTTTTTTCACAATTTCCATTCAGCCATTGCTGAGCAGGAACAGATATTAAATCCCATCCCGAATCAACAAATTTTTGCAATATATCTCTTAATTCATCCATTAGAAATTCTCCTTTTTATTATTCATTTTCAATCAATAAAATTAACAAAGATAGTATTTTGCCTGCGCGTTCCAAAGTTCTGAGTATTTACCGTTTTTTCCAATCAATGAATTGTGCGTACCGAATTCCACAAGTTCAGCCTTGTCAAAAACAGCAATTTTGTTGCAGAACGCACAACTTGAAAGTTACTGAGTGTAAAACAAACATATTAGCTAATCTATTAAAATATTTATACACCTATATTTTTAACTAAATCATATTGTTTACCGTCACGGAGAAACACAGGTATTTGGTCAAGTTTTGTTCGAACTTTAACATTTATTCCGCCATCATATATTTTTCCGTCAATTGCACTTTTCCATTTTGTACCTTTAGGTAAATACACTTTTCTTTTGAATGAATGTTGCTTAATTACCGGAGCAACAAGCATATCCGGACCGTACATATACTCATCGCTGATATTCCAACAATTCTCATCGTCCGGGAACTCATAAAACAGTGTTCTTATAATTGGATCACCATAATTATGAGCTTGTTCATATAGTTGTTTGGTATACGGCTTCATTTCATTTCGTATTTTAATGTATTTAGTCATAATTTTTTCTGACTGTTTTCCAAAACTCCAAATCTCATTGGGTTGACCAGAAAATAAAAGTTTTGTGCCGTCAGATTTTTGTGGAATAAATTCATGACCTCTGTTACCGTGCAAACGCATTATCGGACAAAATGTACCATACTCAAACCATCTTATTAAAAGCTTTTTAAACTTTAAAGATTTAGGATTCGGCGTTGAAAAACCACCTATGTCTGTGTTCCACCACGGTATACCGGCTAAACCTATTTGTTGACCGGCTGTTATTTGATTGGCAAATGAGTCAAAAGTACTGTCAACATCACCCGACCAAACAAGCGCCCCATATTTTTGACTTCCCGCCCAGGCACAACGTGAAAGATTAACGATTTCTGTTTCCCCTTCTTCTGTTAATCCATCGTAAAAAGCCTTCTCGCAAAGTAATGGATAAAGATTTCCTATTTTAATAAATTTACCTTTTTTCAAATGATAATTTTCAGGTGATTTTAAACCAAGTGTAGGCTCAATTTCATCGAGCCAAAACAATTTTATTCCATTATTATAATAATTATTTTTGCACTTTTCCCAAACATATTTAACTGTATCCTGATTACTCATATCAAAAAAAACGGTTGTCCCGAAAATATCGTTACGATTCAAATCATCATCTGTTTTAACAAGAAGATTATTTTCTTTCATTTCTTTATATGTATCACTTTTAGTTTCTGTATGAGGCCAAAAAGAAACCATAAATTCTGTTCCAATAGTTTTAAGTTCATTTACCATTTCTTTAGGAGTAGGAAACAATTCCGAATCAAATTTCATATCTCCTAAAATTGGATAATGATAAAAATCACAAACAATTACATCTAGTGGTATTTTTTTCTTTTTATATTTTTTTGCTATGTCAAGAATTTGTTTTTGATTCCAATAACGCAATCTGCTTTGCCAAAAACCCATCAAATTTTCAGGCATAACAGGTGCTTTGCCTGTAATATTTGAATATTCTCTTACAAGTTCTTTCGGTGTATTCTCGATAACGACCCAAAAATCAAGTTTTTCTGTACATTTTGCATTCCAAGTCATTTTATCTTGTATAAACTCCGCTTGTCCTATAGACGGATTATGCCAAAAAAATCCATACCCTTTATTAGAAATCAAATATGGAATACTTATTTGTCTGTTTTTTTGGCGCAAAGGGACAGTAGTATTCTTCAAATTAAAATTACCGTTTTGATATTGTCCCATTCCGAATAATTTTTCATCTTTTAAAACTCTAAATTTTGCTTCAAGCTCATACTCATTATCTTCTATATATTTAAATACAAAATCAGAAATGCTTGTTTCAATCAAACATTCATTTTTCTTATTATAAAAACCAATTTTTAAATCTGAATTAATAATTTTTATTTGTATTTTAGTATTTTTATTTATCATAGTTGCACAATCACTTTTAATAACTATGATTGGATTTTCGGAATTTGTTTTATTCAAAACTGACATATAATCATTAATAAATTTGTTAACTGTCACTAAAACTCTTATACCGCTTCCATATGCTTCAACAATTATATACATATTTTCAGTACTTATCTTAATAAAATTATTTATCTGATTTATAATGGCCATTAATTGCAAATCTCCTCAATTATTATATTGATTCATCATTAAACTATATAAATTTAATAATATCACAAAATACACCTATATATCAATACATATAATACTTTGCCTGCGCGTTCCAAAGTTCTGAGTATTTACCGTTTTTACCAATCAATGAATTGTGCGTACCGAATTCCACAAGTTCGGCCTTGTCAAAAACAGCAATTTTGTTGCAGAACGCACAACTTGAAAGCCTGTGTGAAATATAAATCGCAGTTTTATTGTCAACAAACGAATTGAAACGGCTGTAAATTTCACTTTCTGCAAGAGGGTCAAGCGCAGCGGTAGGTTCGTCAAGAACAACAACAGGTGCATCCTTGTATAACGCTCTTGCAAGCGCAAGTTTTTGTGCTTCACCGCCCGAGATTTCAACGCCTTGCTTGTCTAAATCTTTATAAAGATAAGTGTTTTCCCGGTTTTCCATAGCAAGCACCCTGTCTTTGATGTTTGCTTTTTCAAGCGTATCGTACAGTTTTTCTCTGTCATAATCTTCACTCGCCGATATGTTCTGCGCAAGAGTTGTTGAAAAGATTTTAAAATCCTGAAAAACTACGGAATACAAATTACAAATGCTTTTCTTTGTATATTCCTTGATATTTATTCCATTAATGAGTATTTCTCCGTCGGAAACATCGTAAAGTCTGCACATCAATTTAATGAATGTTGTTTTTCCGCTTCCGTTTCTGCCGACAACTGCAATATGCTCTTTGTTATTTATTTTGATATTGATATTTTTAAGAGAATAGTTTTCGGCACTCGGATATTTAAAAGAAACATTTTTAAACTCAATTCCAAAACCGTCATCTAAATCAAGTTCTTTTTCACCGTAAGTCATTTCGTCTTTTGTATTCATTATCTCAAAATAATAATTTACAAGAGGCACCATTTCTTCTGTTTTGCCGAAAGTTACCGCCATTTTCATTATGCCGTTTAAAATCTGCATAAATGAACCGCAGTAAAGCACCAGAGAGCCTATACCAAACAAACCATAAAGACCTTTGACGCCGATAAACAGATAAATTCCGAAGCCTACTACAGCACCGAGAATGGCCACAAACGAACTTGATTTCGCAGTATTAAAAGAAGCCTTTTTAAGTATTCTTTCGCCGTCGTTCAATATTTTATCGACAGCAGTGTGCTTAATCAATTCTTGTTCTTTATACAGCCTGATTTCCTTGCCTGTATTATAGTCGGAAAACATATTAAGAAAATAATAAAAAATTCTGTCAAGCCGTGAATATTCATCAGAAGCCTTAAACCACTCCTTATTCATCTTCGTTGCAACAACAAGAATAATTGCTGCCATAACTGCAATTGCACCGAAAATTGTCAGCAGAAATGCAGGCTTTTCAAAAAATGTATTTCCTGTTTTAGTAAAACCGATTTTCAAAAGCGGAGCAATTATGACGACAGAAATGGAAATTGTTATTAAACCCGATACAAATTCACGCAGCATCCAGGTAAATTGCGTAAATGCCGAAAATACTCTGTCTTGCGCCTCTGCGTGTTTATGAATTAACTCTTTAAAATCTCCGTCCTCGAGTTTTTGATACTCTGTTTTAAAAAGTTTTGAAGACAGGTTTTGCCTTTCTTTATTGTACATAAGTGAGCGATACATAAGTTGTATGTCGCTTAGATAATAATTAACAAAAAATAACACAAGATTTATACTGACCGCCGAGCCAATATATATGGCAAGTTCGTTCATTTTTGCTCCCATATCAAGCAAATCTATGATTTTTGAAGTAAACCAAATATTAACAAACGGTGCAACTGCCATAACAATTGCAACGGCAACTGTAGTCGGCAGCAACCGTTTTTCAAGGCGGTGCATTTCTTTAAAAGCCAAAAACACAGACTTCATTTTCTTCATACTGCATCGCCTCCCATCTCTTTATAATAGTAACTTTGGACTTGATACATTTTGTAATATGAGCCTTTCAATTCCATCAGTTCCTCATGCGTTCCGCTTTCTGCAACCGTGCCGTCTTTTATAAACAAAATTCTGTCGCAAAAGCGTGTTGATGAAAGTCTGTGAGAAATAAAAAACGATATTTTATTGTCTGTCATTTCGCTGTATTTTAGATAGAGTTCATTTTCTGCAATCGGGTCAAGCGCAGCGGTCGGCTCATCTAAAACAAGAATCGGAGCATTTTTGTAAATCGCCTTTGCAAGCAAAAGTTTTTGCTTTTCTCCGCCCGAAAAATCAACAGCCTCTTTATAAACATCTTTTACCATAAAGGTGTTTTCTTTTTGTTCAAGGCTGTCTATCTTGTCCTTCATACCTGCTTTTTCAAGTGCAAAGTACAGTTTTTCTTTGTCATAATTGATTGAAGCGCAAACATTTTCAGCGATTGTCATAGGTAAAAAATTGTAATCTTGAAACACTGCCGAAAACAAGTTGAAATAACTGTCAGAAGAAAAGACTCTGTTGCTTTTACCGTTAATCAAAATATCGCCTTTTGTTGCGTAGTAAAGACCGCAAAGCAGTTTGATTGCAGTAGTTTTGCCTGCTCCGTTTTCACCGACAACTGCTATATTTTCACCCTTTTTCACTTTAAAAGACATATTGTTGATTGTGCTTTTTTCAGCAGACGGATATGTAAAACTTACATTTTTAAACTCAATAGACTCTACATCTTCAAAATCGACATTTGGCTTGTTTTGATTTTCTTCCTCGCTTTCAACAAAATCACGAAACGCCTGACAATCGTTGCAACAGCGTTCCATATTTGAATAGAGAAATACAAAACCCATTATCCAATTTGAAAAGCCTGTTATGATACCGAAATAGAAAATAAAATCGGAAACGGAAAGACTTCCGTTACACACCAAATATGTGAGATAGGCGTACGCTACAAGTTCACGCAACAAGTTGAGCAGCGCTCTTGTGCCTCCGACCTTAACGCTTTGGTGCATATATTTTGAGGTTATATCCTCTAAACCGCTAATAAGTCTTGCAACCGCAAACAGAAAATAGTCGCTAAAACCGTAAAGCCTTATATCCTTTGCAGCAGTCAAATCTTTACTCAATGAGTAATAATAATCAAACTTAACAAAAATGCTGCTTCTTGCGTCTTTTACACTTTTTTCTTTTTTATTCAAATATCTCAGCAAAAAGAACTCGGCAACGCAGGTTGCAAGGATAATCAGTATCATCAGAATATTGATTTTATAAATGAGCGTAAGTGAGGTTATGACACCCACAAGGCAAACAAGCATTTGGTTGCAAGTATCTAAAAAATCGGCAGATGCCGAATAGTAACTCCTGTAAAACTCCATCGCCCTGCTGTTTTTCTCACGACCCTCAAGACTTTCAATGTTCACATAGTCAGTGTTGAGATTTTTATTAAATGCCATGACAGCATAGCGCATGCGGATAATTCTTGCACTGCCAAGCAACAACTCCTGCAAAAACGGAGTCAGCCATGTAGTAAGTGCAACAAGAAAACTGAGCAAGGCAACCACGAGCGTAAGTCTGCCGACAGTCACCCCTTCCTCTATACAGTCAATCATTGCTTTCGGTATGTATGCCGTAATTATCGGCTGAAGCACCATTGCAGGTATGCGGATAAAAAAATAGACAAGACTTTTTTTGTCCCAAACTATCCAGTTTTTTACCATATACTTTATATTTTCTTTCATCTCTTTCTCCTTTTTTATAAACACCCTTTAAATATTCCTTGCGAAGAACTTAACAAAATTATACCATATTTAAAATAATTTTTATTAATTTTTCACATAAAAAAATAAATTTCGTTAATTTGGCCAATAAGCTACAAATCATTACTGTGCACATTGCACAAAAACATAAAATTTTACCATTGTATTTCTGCACGATTTTAAATTGCCGTTCAATTCTTTTTCAAAATAACATATAAAAAATTTGCTTTGTTGAACAAAAAATAACTATATGATATACTTAAACAGTGTAAAACACCGAGCGGCTAAAAATACATTTTAAATTAAAATTGTAAAGGATGACAAAATGAAAATACCGAAAATCGCTTCAAAATGGACAACACTTTTTAAACCAAAAAAGTTCGGCAGATATATCAACGACCACACGCTCATTTATAACGGCAAATGGCACCTTGCAGGAATTACAAGTAAAAAAGGTGTACCCACACAAGAACGATACTTTGTTTACGCGACAGGAAACAGTCTGAAAGAAAAATTAAAAGAGACTGCAAAAATCATAGACAACGGCACACTTGCATGGGCGCCCTGTCTGATTGAACACGACTCGCTTTACTATATGTTTTACGGTCCGTCGCCTACAAAACTTGCCGTTTCCTACGACTTCGGCGACTGGTTCGGACAGGAAATCAAACTAAACGGCAACCCGCCGATGTCGTGCCACCGAGACCATTTTGTTTTAAAAACAGATGAAAATAAATGGCTGATGTATGTTACGGGACTGAAAGACGGCAAAAGTTCCGTTGCCTGTCTGCAATCAGAAAATTTGCTTGAATGGAACTTTATTGGCTATGCGCTGACAAGCGAAGAAAACTCGGAACTGAACCCCTCTTGGGGTGCATTTGAATCGCCGTTCGTTGTACAAAAAGACGGCGGATACTATCTTTTCACAACATACACCGACTGTTCAAAAAGTAACTATCACAACACGCTTGTTTTTTTCAGCGAAACCCCTGAAAACTTCGGTTGTTACAACGGAGAATACGGAGAAAGCGGTTTTGCAAAACCGATAGCAAAACTCTGCTGCCACGCTCCCGAAATCGTTCAGGAAAACGGCAAATGGTACATAACAACTTGCGGTTGGCGAAAATCTTCTTTTACAAAAGGCGCCTTAAAAATTGCTTCTTTAGAATGGATTTAACAAATATTTCTATTGTATGCATTACGGCAGTCAACCCACTACTGACAGGAGAAATATACAATGAATTTAGGTAACTGTCTTTTTCATTCAAGAAAAAACTGCAAACTGTCTCAGGAAGAAGTTGCCGATAAACTCGGAGTAAACCGTCGGACAATATCAGAATGGGAATCAAACGAGACAATACCCGACATTTATCAGGCAAAAAAATTGGCAAAACTTTATAACATTACATTAGACAAATTAACCGATTGTTATGATGAGACAAACGAACTAAACGAAATACAAAAAATAATTGCTCAAACAGACGAAAAAACAACAGAAAAAATTGACTGGACATCTGCCTGGGGCAAAAAATATCCTGTTTTAATCAAATATCAAAAAGATGTAAACATTCCTTACTATTCACGAAAAATAAATGCAATGCTTGATGAATTGGTACAAGAGTATCATTACAGCGAACAAGACGCAATGCTGGTGCTTAAAGATGTTTTATATCAAACTTGAAAAGACAGGAAAAATAACAGTCAATGATATTGAAACAGTAAATATAATATGATATATTCAAAATTGTAATAATAAAAAACGAGGAGAAACTCTATGACTGAAGAAGAAAGAATTGACCTATACACATCTATCGTTCCGAATGAACGACAGCTCAAAATTCAGGAAATGAAATACTACGCTTTTATCCACTACTCTGTAAATACATTTACAAACAGAGAATGGGGCAACGGCAAGGAATCGCCGTCCGTATTCAACCCCACATCCCAAAACACTGACAGTTGGTGCGAAGCAATTAAATCGGCGGGTATGAAAGGCGTCGTTCTGACCTGCAAGCATCACGACGGTTTTTGCCTCTGGCCTACAAAGACAACCGAGCACTGTATCAGAAACAGTCCGTACAAAAACGGTAAAGGCGATGTTGTAAAAGAAGTTGCAGAGTCGTGCAAAAAGTACGGTCTCAAGTTCGGCGTATATCTTTCCCCCTGGGACAGAAACAGCAAATACTACGCAACCGAAAAATACAACGATTTTTACATAGAACAACTGACCGAACTTTTGACAAACTACGGCGAGATATTTATGCTTTGGCTTGACGGAGCCTGCGGTTCGAGAGCAGACGGATTGCCGAAACAAAAATATGACTGGGAAAGAATTTGGTCAACGGCTTTGAAACTTCAGCCTGACATTGTAATGTCGGGTTGTGCGCCCGATGTAAGATGGGTAGGAAACGAGAGCGGAAAAGCCCGTGAAAGCGAGTGGAATGTCGTGCCCCGTTTTCAGTACGAACTGCAAAACATTGCCGAAAACTGCCAGACAGACGACGATATGAAGAAGTTTCAAAAACGCTGTCAGGATGTAATGATAAAAGATATGGGTTCAAGAAAGTTTTTGTCAAACTACGACTCTTTTATGTGGTACCCCGCCGAAGTTGATGTTTCTATCAGAACAGGCTGGTACTATCATCCCTTACAATCAATAACACTTAAATCACTTCACCGTCTTATGACAATTTACTACAATTCGGTGGGAAGCAACTGTCTTTTAATTCTCAACATTCCGCCCAACAGAAAAGGGCTGTTTTCATCTGCCGATATTCGCCGACTCAAACAAATGGGGCAATGGCTGAAAAAAGAAGACGAATGTGTAATTGACAGTACATTTACCGTATCTGACGATAAAAAAGAAATAAATATACAATTTGACAGACAAAGCGTTGACAGAATACGATTTTGCGAAGACACAACAAAATCGCAGAGAATAGAAAAATTTAAAATATATGCACAAGACAATTGCGTATATGAAGGCACGATTGTGGGTTTTTCAAAAATTTCAATTTTCAAAAAACCTGTTGTTACAAACAACTTAAAAATAGTCATTGAAGAGTGCAGAAAAGAACCGTATATAAAAGAAATTGAAGTTTGCAAAACAGGAGCATACAGACCGTAAAGAATTTTCAAATTAATTAAGTCAAGACCTCCGGCTAAGCCGGAGGCTTGATTAAGCCCTAGAAGGGCTTTTTACAGACATAACCCCTAAAGGGGCACTGAAAAGTTTGCCGACCGCATTGT
>DVEP01000033.1 GCA_015655975.1 Eubacterium sp.
AGGAAAATTTCGTATGAAATACAGAGATTTAGAGTTAGATAAAGAAAAGTGTCTTGTTTTGATGAAGGGACAGGAAATACATTTGACCTCAACAGAATACAAATTACTCCTTTATCTAATGGAAAACAGGGGAAGGGTTGTTCCAAAGGCAATGCTTTTGGAACAGCTTTGGGATATAGACGGAAACTTTGTTGATGATAATACCGTGCGTGTGAATATTAAGCGACTGCGACAGAAACTTAAAGATGAAAACCAGGAATATATCATAACTGTTTTCGGTATGGGCTATACATTTGGAGAATGACGATGAAGCATTTAGGAATTTATAGAAAATTGATTTTGATTGCAGGTACTGTCATAGCGGTGGTATCCGTCGTTGCATTGTTTTTTACCGAAAGTAACCTTTCAATTATGATTCTTGTTGCTTCTGCCTTTGCAATTTTATGCGGTTTGATGTTCCTGCTCGACTTTCTTCACAACCGCTACAACGATGATTTGCTGGAACAGATTACACTGCTGATAGAGGCTTTGACAGAACAACAGGAAAGAACTGTTTTTTCTGAAAACGATGACACGCTTACCGCTCGCTTACAACACCAACTTCTAAAACTCCGAAATATTTTAATAGCACAGAACGAAATGTTGACACAAGAAAAAGAACAGATAAAAACTTTAATCTCCGATATTTCGCATCAAATCAAAACACCCGTAGCGGCGGCAAATACATTTGCACAGTTGTTAGGAGATAAGGCACTATCTGATAATGAGCGAAACGAATATATTGCCACCCTGCAAATGTCCCTTGAAAAGCTGACATTTTTGACAAACAGCCTGATTAAAATGTCTCGTTTGGAAAGCGGTATTATCCGACTGAAACCTGAACAAAGCAGTTTAAATGATATTGTTATGCAAGCGGTAAAAACGGTTTACGCCAAAGCAAGGGACAAAAATATTACAATTACCTTTGATTGCGGGCAGACCTTTGAAGCTCTGCTTGATTTTAACTGGACGGCGGAGGCAATTACAAATGTTCTTGATAATGCCGTAAAATACACACCAATCGGCGGTGGCGTGGAATTGAAAATCACCGAATACCCATCCTATCTGCGGCTGGATATATCCGATAACGGAATTGGCATTCCAGAAGAAGAACAGGCAAAAATTTTCGGCAGATTTTACCGCGGAAAACAGTCAGCAGGGGTTGACGGTGTTGGAATCGGCCTATATCTTACTCGTGATATTGTGAATAAGCAGAATGGGTATATCAAGGTGGAGTCCGATGAAAACGGCAGCACATTTTCCCTCTTCCTAAAGAAAGATTAAAAATAGAAATTGCTGAATATTTTCCGCTTTTTTAATATAAAAATTAAAAAAGCACACAAAAAGAGTTGACAGACACAAAATCTGTCAACTCTTTACTTTTACAATAATTCAAATAATGTTGCCATTTTGTTGTTAAACAAGGCTCTATGGCTTGTAAAACCCTTTATTTATTGGATTTTTCAAAGGTGAGAAATCATTCCCACTCGCTCCTGAAAACCACCACTTAAACAATTTTGTATTGGTGATTTAGTACGAGTTATTTTAGTTATCTGAAATATCCATAAAATATGGACTCTCCAGTTTTCTGTTGTCAGTTTGTTGTCACTGTAATAAAGATATAATACTCCTCTGATATCTAAAAAGCAAGTACAATAATATATTCTACTTCTTCATAGCAGACTTTATATCGTTAACAAAAAAGCCTAGAAGATTTCCTTTTTTCACTTTTCGTAATCCTAAATCCTTACGCATATTGTTCATAATTTCTTCCATAAGAAATAAGTTGTTTTTCGCTTTTTCTGGATCAGAACCATTTTCTCGAAATTGAATCCACTTGTTAATCACCTTAGACGAACCCCATAGTGTGATTTGTTTAGAAAATTTGGACAGATCCTCTAGCATTTGTTTTTCAGAATATGAACCTGGGCTTTTTGCGTTTTTTTGAATTTTATAAATCATTTCAACGAATTCACCATATGGTTTTTCTCTTTTTTGAGTTAAATACTCTTTCCTGCTTTTACGATAATCTACAATTTTTGCAACAATTGAACTAATAATTACACCAGTTATAGATACAAGACCTGTAATTAGAGCAACTATTATAACTGCATCTAATTTGGAGGCTACAGCAGATAATTTTATAATTCCATCTATAATAATATTATATAAAAATTTAATTAACCATATTGCAAAAGCAATTAATCCAACAAGCAAAACAATTCCTAATAATGCATTTAATTTCGGATGATTTTCAACAAATGACTTTTTATTTTCTCTCAATTTAACACCTCATTTGAATATCAATTAAATTTATGCTACATAATGATAGTTGATAGCGTGAAGCACATCATTATAATCGTTCTCTTCTATTTCTAAAACACTTTCATCATCCCAACCTACACTTAACACCTGTAAGAATTTGCAGAACTCAAAAATATGTTCTTCAACCTCACTTGTTAGATTTTGACGAATACTATATGTCTTTGCAATTAGTAAAACTTTTTGAGCTGCTAAATCAATTATATGAGTGTTGTTATTAGGATGAGCATATCCATAATGCTGATTCGGTGTTAACATTATTAAATTTTCTACATAATGCATAATTTCAGGGAATTCATTTTTGGGGAAAATATGGTGTGCCTGTGTCGGAGCAGCATTATCATCTTGATCATCAATAAACATAGTTAATTCAGAAATATTTTCCCTATATTGATTTGTAAAATCACGCAATAGCCTTTTTGCACGGGACATCATCTGCTCAAAATAGCCATCCCTTACATCAATATCAGGGTGAGTAGCAAGCCATTCTTGCCTTGTAATATCTTTTGGTTTATCACGATAAACATCTCTAAAATTATCTTGATTATACATCATATCAGAACGATTTATCTTATGTTTCGACATTCTACCTTTCTCAGAACCAAGTTTATCTCTGCTGAAAGCAAGAGGATTAATTACCTTTGTAAATATTCGTTTTGGTTCGTAATCCTTTTTCACAGGAGTATATGTATGATAGAAATCGATAAAAGCTTGTTTCATTGCATTAAAGTGGGCTGAATCTTGATTTTCAAAGAAATCATTAAAAACACTTATAAGTCCACTATCAGTGAGCACCTTTTCTATATAACACTGCAAAAAGCGTAATGCATACACATCATTTCTAGCGATATATTCAAGAACACCTCTATTTTCAATAACATATAAATGCCTTGAATTTTCTGAAATATCTTTGATGACACCAGCATAACAAAGCATATTAAGTGGTTGCGAAAAAACCTTGTCATATTCATTTTCTGCGGTTCTTTCATCTGTTCCTGGCTTTGAATATGTTTCAGCAATTGTCTGTTTTGCATATTCACTTTGCCAAATATCTTTAACAGTGAATCTTTCATTGATGTTATCTACATATTCTAATACAAAGTCAGAAATCGACCATACAACATCCGGCGTACACTTTTGATCTATCCATCTACCATTGTGGCTTTTCCTTATATCGTAATCGTGTTGATTACAAAAATCTATAATATCTTGTTGTGTCAACATAGCAAATCCTCACTTTATTTAATTACTAATTTTAATTTAACTATTCTCCTCATAATCAAGTTTTTCGGTTATTGGTGAATCCTTAATTTTTTCTCTTAATAAACCGTAAAAGAACACCGAACAAGTATCAACATTTAATGACCTTGTTTGAAAGTTCCTTGCGGTTTGATAAAAGTTTCTATATTCTTGTGTTGAAAAAAAAGCTAGTTGCTCTTCTGTAGGATTTATTCCATTTTTCGGAATTAAAACCGCCAAAGAACCATTTACAAGACATCCTTTGGGTTTCTTAATCATACGAGGTTTATATGTCATATTAGGTGTAAGATATACATTGTCACAATTCAAATAGTTGTAAACTGACAAATTCTTGGCATCACCATATGAGATGTATGCATCATACCCATCAATATCCAGTATATTTTTCCCGTCATCACTAATATTTCGAGATTTAAGTACACGAATATCGCCGCTTGAGGCAAGCAATTTGTTGGTTATCTGTCGATCTCTAAATACTTTAAAAACATTAAAATCAAGTTTTTTACATACATCATCAAAATCTTTGTTACGATAAATAATCCAATAAGGCAATTTGTCGTCAAAAATATACTTCTGAGACTGCATCATAAATTTTCTATGAGTAATTGATGCAATTCGAGTATTAGTGGGACGATTTGAATCGCTTACAAAAATCGCCAATGTTTCAACAAGTACACCTGGAAAGCCTTTTTCTCCAAAGTCAATAATACAATCCACTGCTTTTTTAGATAAATATTTTCTGGTTTGCGAAAACTCAGGTGTATTAAGTAAAAATTTAGGAAATACCAATGCAATATAGTTTGCTATACCTACCGCTTTATCTAAAAAGAAAGAGCAAATATTTGTAGTCTGAGTATTTATTGCATTTTTGCGATAGATGTTCAGCATTGGATCGCTTGATTTCATCTTATAAAAAGGCGGATTCCCGATAATGTAGTCATATTTTTCTTGAAAATTATACAACAAAAAGTCTGCATTGATGAAATTGATAACACAGGTATCTGGAATGTCATATTTCCTCAAAATTATTTGTGCCAATTCCAAACTTTGGCTGTCAATGTCTACTACATCGAGAATAATGTTTTTACCATCAAATTTTTTGATAATAAGCGGTATAAAATTGCCAACACCTACAGATGGTTCAAGAATTCTAACGGTTTCTTTATCAGTTTCAGGAAGAACTTTCATCATTTCAGTAATCAATGTTTTATTAGTAAAAAAAGCCGCATTATCCGTTCGATTGGTATTTGCTAACTCGGCAATTTTACCTAGTGTAGATGTTGATAAGTTCATTGGATTATCAGAAACAAATTTTTTTAAAACATCTGCATTATTTAATCCATTAGATGAAACTATTTTATTAATTGCCGCTGTGTTGAGTGGTTCGTGTTTCAATGACATTTTTATTTTTCTTGCTATTGATTGAAAAATTACAGTAGGCACAGCTTCACCTAATGATTGTCTTATTTTTATTTCTTCTTTCTTTAAAAATGCTCGCTTTTGCTCAAAAGATAAATTATTCAAATCAGAAAATTCTGTTTCAACCCATTTAAAAGATTTTGGAACAGTCATCATAAGCATAAGTTCTCTTATACTAAATACTCTGTCATCACTTGGATGAATGGTATTTTGACTTGCCATTTGATCATTTCTTGTGTGTATGCAAGGACCAACTTTATCCCAATACTGTCTTTTATATTTGTCACCATTTTTTTGCTGATTAATTATAATTTTTCCATCAACAATTCGATGAGGCTTTTTTCTGTCATCATCATTATCAAACGCAGATTCACCCTCTTTGATATTTGAAATCCACGCTCTCATATGCTCAGGATATATTCTGAAAGAGTGATAAATATCATTGTCATCAATTTCTCCAAATTCTTTCAGAGGTTTTAAATTACCTATAACTTCTCTTAGCGTGCGTTCCTTAATGAAATCAGGATATAATTCTAAAGGAGACACTTCATCAGCATAATCTTTAGAAACACCAATAACAACTGTCCTTTGTCTACTGGAGCAAGCTCCATAATTTTTAAAATTGATAATACGAGAAGTATAGGAATATGCCTGTCCTAAATTGCTTTCAATTGCAGCGGCAATAGTTTTATTCTCCCCATCAATATCGGTACATATTGTTTTCATAAAAGCAGCAACATTTTCGAAAACAAAAAATCGAGGGTTAACCTGTTTTATGATTTTAATTGATTCAATAACTAAAGAGTTGCGTACAATTTCATTTGTGCTTTTTTTATGGTTCGCAACTGACATTCCCTGACAAGGTGGAGTTGCAATGATAACATCAATTCTTGATACACTTTCTTTCTTTTTCCACAAATCTATCTGTGAATACAAAATATTCTTAATTGAATCATCAGTAATATCACCGCAAATATACCCACTTTCATATTTGCATTTATGATTATATCGCTGAATATCTAATCTTCTTGTAATCAGTTCATTTGTTGCAACACAATCGAAACCTTCCAATTTAAATCCGTAGCAACCTACCCCGGCACTACTAAACAAGCTGATGTAAGTTGGTTTGTTCATTTTTTTCATTATTTACCTTAACCTTTCACAGACTGTTCTTTGTCGGGAATTAATTCAATAATATCATCGATCTGACAGTCAAGAGCTGTACAAATTTTAACCAATACCTCGACTGTTACATTCTCATTTTTTCCAAGCTTTGCAATAAGCGAATTGCTTATTCCTGCTGCTTCTCCAAGTTCTTTTTTCTTCATATTTTTATCTATTAGAAGTTTCCACAACTTATTATAACTAACAGCCATACTACACCTCATAAACATAATAAAATAGGCTTTTGAACTAATCCAGTATATCATATTTTTTTAAATAACACAATAATTAATTACACGAAAATGGAATTATTAACAGATAATAATACTTATTTACTCAAAACACAAAATAAAAAACGCCGAGTGCAACTCATTTTCAGAGCCACACTCGGCGTGATTTTTAAGCGTAGATTAAATCTGAATTTACAATTTCCAACGCTCTGTTACGAATACTATTCATCTTCTGCACCCACAGCATTTGATTTTCAGCTTTAAGCTTTTCCGTTACATTTTCTTTTTCCGCCAGTTGTTTTACCAGCCGGGAAAACATTTCTTCTGCTTGCTTATCGATGTCGGCGAGGTGACTGTTCAGCTTTCTGCTTGTCAGCAAGTTCATATAGAATACCTTATGATATTGTTTAAGATACCTTGCGTGTCGCTGTCCCCACACGCCTACTGGCTTCTGTTCTTCTTCGGACAGTGAGAGGCAAGGGAGATAATAATCTCCCTGCAGCTCGTACCATAATCCGTTCTTTTCGTCATAAATTTTCTTTTCCATCGTGTAGTCCTACCTTTCATCTTTATAATTTCTAAAGCGTGAGCCACGCTGTTTAGACTGTGTGATTTCCTTTGCCTGTTTCAGCATATCATCAATTTGTTTACTGCCGAAAACCTTGCGGAGCAGCTTATAATCTTGCAATTCTGCCTTTTGTTTAACGTTGATATTTTCCAAGTTCTTTGCCTTTTCCGACAGTCTGTTGTTATCGTAATACAGACTTTGATTCGCCTGCCGCCATTGCTCCAAAGTGTTCTTCATTTCAAAATATTTGATGATTACACCCTGTACCAGTCCTCTCAATGCATTGATTACAGGCTGTGCAATTTTCGTTTTGTATGTCTTTGCGCTCATTAAAGCAGGAGGATCAGGGAGTTGATACTTCGGATCTTTATCAAAGTTTTTTACTACATTATCAAGAGACTTTTCGCAGTCAAGCATATTGTTTATCCGAGATTTTACAAGCTCCAATTTATCTTCTTGTTTGCTGATTTCATCACCTAACTGAGCCACTTCTTTCTCTCGTTCCTGCTTTTTGTAGTCAAGAACAGAGAGGTGTTTCTCGTGAGTTCCTTTTTGTTCCCATTCAATTCCGTGACGCTCCATCACGGCTGAAAGCTGTTCTTTTTCGAATTGTATCCACTGATTCCACTCTGTATTTTCACGAGTACCACCCTTGAAACCCTGTGCGGCTAATGCTTGTTTGAGCGAAACTCTTGTATCAAGTCCTCGCTTACTGCCGGTAATAAACGGGACAAAATCAATGTGTAAATGCGGTGTGGCTTCGTCCATATGAAGATGAACTGAGAACACTTTTAACTGCGGATTTCTCTCCTGAAACCCTTTATAATACTCGTCCAACACCTGTTTAGCGAGCAGCCCATTTTCACTTTCTGCGCTCATATCTTCTTTGTTGCCTATCTGCAAAATGATTTCGTGAAACGGCTTTTCCTGCTTGGAATTGCAGATTTTTTCATAGTAATTCTTTATTTTTCTATCCGCTCTTGTCTGCTTGTCATTGTATTTCTTAAGTGCTTCACCGAACAATTGATGATACACTTTCTTGATGTTCTCATTGCAGTAATCTATATTAAGATGGGTTCGGCTCGGATCTACATTTTCAGCTTTGAATTTACGGCTGTTGTGATTTACAGAGCCTTTCCCGACCATTGCGCTTATTGTTCTTTTCATAAGTTACACCTCCAATCTCTTAAAGATAGTTCTTCCTCGGTTCTGTTACTCTTGTCAAGAGTAACGCAAAAGCACTTTTGACAGGCAAGCCTATCAAAAATGCGACCTGCAAGCAGGTTTTGCGCTCTCCGAGGGGCAAAGAACACCTTTGAAAAGGTGCTCTCTGCACTCTCCACCAAACTTTATTACTTCCCGAAAAAGGAAGATTGCAAGGTTGCAGATATGCCTGTCTTTGCAATGTTGCAATCTTGAAAAACTTCACTCTGTTTTTTCGGGAAACTGCCAGTACCACTGACTGCCCTCTTTAACCGATTGGACATTCAGTGCTTTCTTTGCTTCGTCCAGCACACGCTTTGAAATTCCCATCGCCTGTGCTTTCTTCAGCAATTCTTTCTGCGGATATCTCCCCTTTGAAAGATATTCAAGTATTAAATTTTCTGCCTGTTCGGATTTCTTTTCTTTCGGAATACCGCTTAACAGATCATCAACTGAGATATCGTAATGACCGAGCCAGCTGAATCCGTTTTCCTTGTCCAGTTCAAAGGCAATCGCTTCACCTTCGGGTGCAAGGGAAGACTTGTCCTGCACCATCACTCTGACCTGCGGATTGTCTTTAATTCTACCGACAATCAAAACGCTTCTCGCCGAAGCCTGAAAGTCAATGGAACCAAGTCCACGGTAGGAAGATTTGTTACCGCTGCCTTTGTTCATATGACCAACAAGCAAAACGGCACAGTCATATTTTTCTGCGATTCGTCCGAGCTGTGCCATCACATTACGGACTTCGTTGGCGTTGTTCATATTAATATTCGCACCGACATACGCCTGAATTGGATCAAGGATTACCACCCTTGCGCCCACTTCTATGATTGCTTTTTCAATTCGCTCGTCCAGCATACTGAGTGCGGCTTCCGATTCATCTATGACTTTGATTTGCGTACAGTCCGCCTCAGCTGATTCTAACCTCGGCTTGATGGTATCTTCCAGTCCGTCCTCGGCAGTTTGATAGATGATCTTAACAGGCTCACGCTCGGAATCGTCATAGGGCAGCGCCTCTCCTTTTGAGAGGAGCGCCGCCAGTCTTAACGCCAAAGTTGTTTTGCCCTCGCCGGGATCGCCCTGAATGATGGTGATTTTTCCGTATGGGATATACGGATACCAGAGCCAATTCACTTCCTTGCTCTCTACTTCATCCATACTTATAATTTTAAGCTCAGCCATTCATACCACCGCCTTTCAAAACAAAAGTGTTGATTTTCAAGTGATATGCGGTTATACTATTAATAGATACATTGAGTGACTGCCTTTCATCTGCGCCAACAGATGATGTTCGGGCGGTCATTTCTTTTTTGTCATTCATTTGTATTCTCTCCTTTCAAGCCGATAAGTGTTACCGACACAAGCTCGATGATATCAAGCAGTTCGTCAGACACTTCATCGGCTTTGTTGATTCGTTTTAACTCCGACAGAATTTCTGCCATTTCATTTTTCAGTGCTTTGTGAACTCTCGGGTTGCCTTGCACCACTACATCACGGTTCATACATTTGCGGTAGCAGTATTCCTGCTTCGGCAATCCCGACAATGCGACTGCTTTATTCAGTGCCTCGTTTTCTTCGGGCGAAACTCTGAACCCCACTGTAATGCTTCTGAACCTGTTTTTCTTGTCTACATTTTTGACTGACATATTACATCGCTTCCTTTCTGAAATTATTAAGTTTATCCGCCATATCGTCCTGTGTCGACGGGAAAAGGTGAGCATAGTTATAAGTTATATCTATGCTTTCGTGACCTACTCTGTCGGCGATTGCAACTGCTGAATATCCCATATCAATTAAAAGACTGATATGGCTGTGGCGAAGATCGTGTATGCGAATACGCTTAACGCCTGCTTCTTGTGAACCTCTGTCCATCTCGTGGTGCAGATAGCTTTTTGTTATTTCAAAAATTCTATCGTTTTTTCCTATGCCGTAAAGCTGATTTAGATATTCCTGCATTTCTTCTGCAAGAAACTGCGGCATTTTGATTGTTCGATTACTTTTTGGTGTTTTCGGATCAGTAATTACATCTCGCTTGCCAATGCGCTGATAGGATTTATTTATCCTCACCGTACACTTTTCAAAATCCAAATCCGCTGGTGTCAGAGCAAGCAATTCACCCTCACGCAGTCCGCACCAGTAAAGCATTTCAAATGCGTAAAACGATATCGGCTTATCCATAACGGCAAAAGAGAATTTAGCATACTCATTCTGCGTCCAAAAGAGCATTTCTCTTCCTTTCGCCTTACCCATATTTCCAACCTTTTGAGCTGGGTTGCTTTTCAATCCGTAAAACCTGACTGCGTGGTTAAAGATAGCAGATAACTGATTATGAAGTGTTTTAAGATATACAGGAGAATACGGTTTTCCTTGCTTATCGGTTGCTTTAATCATCTCATTTTGCCAAGCAATGATATCTTTAGGCTGAATGTCGCTGATTTTTCGCTGACCGAAATAGGGAAGAATTTTAGTTCTCATAATATGCTCTTTGGTATGCCAAGTGTTTTCTTTGATACGGTTCTTCATA
Source organism: Eubacterium sp. (assembly GCA_015655975.1). Taxonomy (GTDB): domain Bacteria; phylum Bacillota; class Clostridia; order Oscillospirales; family Acutalibacteraceae; genus Scybalenecus. The sequence goes on from DVEP01000033.1 coordinate 10,733, forward strand.
TCAGCCGTATAAATATCAATAAAGCTCTCAAATGACATATCCAAATCGGTTTCCACTTTATTCAGTTGTTCTCTTTCCCACGCAAGAGCCTCTCTTTTTGTCTGAAAACCTCGTTTTGTAGTTTGGTGAACCTTGCCCTGCCAATCGGTGTATCGGTAATACACCTTCCAAGTATTTGTTTTTTCATCTTTATAAACTGACATTACTTAATCCCTCTCTTTCTGTTTTGCTCCGTAGCAAACTCTTTCCATAAAATATTGTTTATTTAATCGTCCTGAAATTGTGATGAAGCCTTTTTCTTTCAGCTCATTATTTAATCTCTGCACGATTTTGTAAGCGTAAGATTTGGAGACACCCAATTCATTAGCTACCTCATCCACGCTCATAAAAGTATTTGCTGTCATAAAATCACCCCTTTCAGCTGGTTTTATATTGTATTTCTTTATTTCGTGTCGGAATACTTTCTGACCGCCTTCCGATTTGCCTGGGCGGGTACGCCATTACCGTGGTGTACGACGGTTATTCAATTTTATACGCACTTAACGCTATTAGTTTAAGTTTGTATCATTATTATACTAAGCAAATTCCGTAAAGTCAAGTGGTTTTTGAAAAAATATTAAATTTATTTGCTTTGGTTATCTTGACACACACTAAGCGTATATGTATAATATATATTATTAACAGACCGTTAGGAGGAAGTACAATGGCAATCGGGGAAAGAATCCGTTTCTTTAGAAATTTAAGAGGTATGACTCAAAAGTATCTTGGTATTCAGGTGGGCTTTCCTGAAAAGACCGCCGATATTCGTATGGCGCAGTATGAAAGCGGTTCAAGAACGCCGAAAGCAGATTTAACAAACAATCTTGCAGAAGTGTTCGGTATATCTGCTCAGGCTCTTACTGTTCCCGATATTGACAGCGACCTCGGACTTATGCACACATTGTTCACGCTCGAAGACCTCTACGGTATGAGAGCAGAGAGCGTAAACGGTGAAATACATTTATGCTTTGATGAAAGTAAACCGACCGCAAGCAAATCAGTATTTGCAATGCTTGCCGCTTGGGCAGAGCAAGCCGAAAAATACAGAAACGGCGAAATTACCAAAGAGCAGTATGACGAATGGCGTTATACATATCCCAAACTCGATACAACACAGACTTGGGCGAAAGTACCGTCGCTTGAACTCAGCGACACAATGGTCGAAGCATTCAAAGATAAACTCAAAAATATGTAATTGGGTAAAACAAAAAGAGCTAACAGACTTTATAACAAAAATCTGTTAGCTCTTTATTTATGAATAATCTGAAATTGTTGTCAAAACGTTGTCACGAGGCTTTTTCAAACCTCAAAAAACCAGTGTTTATGCGGGTTTTCAGCGTTTTTGGTATCATTCCCACTCGATTGTGGCGGTTGGTTTTGGGGAGATGTCGTAGCAAACTCTGTTTACATTTTTAACTTCTGCTAAAATTCTGTTTGTTACTTTTTCCAAAATATCCCAATCGAGTCTTTCGATTGTTGCGGTCATTGCGTCAACAGTATTTACCGCTCTGATTATTACAGGATATTCAAAGCATCTCGCATTATCTTTTACACCTACCGATTTGAAATCGGGAACGATTGTGAAATACTGCCATACTTTTTTATCAAGGCCTGCTTTTTCAAATTCATCGCGCAAAATAGCGTCCGATTCTCTTACAGCCTCGAGTCTTTCTCTTGTAATAGCACCAAGACATCTAACGCCGAGTCCGGGACCCGGGAATGGCTGACGGAATACCATTTTATTAGGCAAACCGAGTTCAAGTCCGCAAGCTCTTACTTCGTCTTTGAAAAGTTGTTTAAGGGGCTCAACGAGTTCAAACTTCATATCTTCGGGAAGTCCGCCTACATTGTGGTGAGATTTTACAACTTTAGCAGTTTTGGTACCGCTTTCGATGATGTCCGGATAAATTGTGCCTTGACCGAGAAAATCAATGCCTTCAAGTTTACGAGCTTCTTCTTCAAAAACTCTGATAAACTCACTGCCTATGATTTTACGCTTTTGTTCAGGGTCGGCAACATTTTCAAGTTTACCGAGAAAACGCTCTGAAGCATCAACATACACAAGGTTAGCATTTAATTGGTCTCTGAATACGCTTACAACGCTTTCCGACTCATCTTTTCTCATCAAACCGTGGTTTACATGAACACAAACGAGTTGGTCGCCGATTGCTTTAAGAAGAAGCGCAGCAACTACAGACGAGTCAACACCGCCCGAAAGAGCAAGCAAAACTTTTTTGTCGCCGATTTGTTTACGAAGAAGTTCAACTTGGTCGGCTACAAAGTTTTTCATATTCCAGTTTGCTTCTGCTTTACATTCATCAAAAACAAATTTTTTAAGGCTTTCTTCGTCAATCGCAGAGTCATATTTAACTGCGCACTTTGAAAGCGGATGGTCAACAGAAACAACAGGCAAACCGCAATCATAAATTTCTGCATTTACATCTATCTCTTTTCCGTCAACTACTCTGTTTTTGCCTCCGTTTAAAATTACACCTTTAACATTCGGCAATGCCCTGAGTTCTTCTGCAGTAATGTCGTGAGGATAAATCTCACTGTAAACTCCGAGCGCTCTGATTTCACGAGCGAGAATTGTATTTTCTGTACTGCCAAGGTCCAAAATTACTATCATATCTTGTTTCATAAACTTCCTCCGTAATATTAAATATTTAAAACACTAAACTTTAATAATTTTTATAATTCATTTATATAAAAAAATCAAAGCAAATTTTTTCTGAGTTCTTCAGGTGAAGACGGGTGAATATAAGCAGGTGCAATATCAAAAACTGTTTTACATCCGTACTGACCCTCTTTGTTGAGTCTGTATGCCGCTCTTGCGTATGCAACCAAAACGCTTGAAGTGAACTCGGGGTTTGAGTCAAGAGTAAGTTTGTACTCAATGACATGCTTGTTTTCGCCGTTAAGACCTGTTTGACCTGTTCTGAAAACGATACCGCCGTGCGGAATACCTGAATGGTTTGCGTTCAATTCTTCTTGAGAAATGAAGTGAACTGTTGTGTCATAGTCTGCAAAATAGTTTGGCATTGTTTTGATTGCATTTTCAATATATTCAAGGTCTGCGCCCTCTTTTGCAACAACAAAACACTCTCTTTTATGCTTTTGACGCGTTGTAAGTTGTGGGTTTTCACCGTTTCTTACGCTTTCAAGCGCCTCTTCAACAGGGATGGTGTACTGTTTAGCGTCCTGTACGCCCTCTATTCTTCTGATTGCGTCCGAGTGTCCCTGACTTACGCCCTTTCCCCAAAAAGTATAGTCGTTGCCGTTTGGCAAAACTGCCTGACCGTAAAGACGGTTAAGTGAAAAAAGACCCGGGTCCCAGCCAACAGAAATGATGCTGATTTTTTTGCTTTCTTTACTTACTGCGTCAACATCTGCAAAATGTTCGGGGATTTTTGCATGAGTATCAAAACTGTCAATTACATTGAAATATTTAGCCAACTCAACGGTTTGCTTCGGAAGGTCGTTCGCACTGCCGCCGCAAAGAATCATTACATCTATATCGTCTTTGAACTTAACAGCCTCATCTATATGGTAAACAGGAACATTTGTTTTTGTTTGAACACTTTTCGGGTCTCGTCTTGAAAAAACACCGACAAGTTCCATGTCTTTTGAAGTGCTGAGTGCACACTCTACGCCTCTTCCGAGGTTGCCGTAACCTGCGATTGCAATTTTAATGCTCATAGTAACTCTCTCCTAACATAATATAGTTTATTTAAAATTTGTAAAATAATTTATTCATTTCAATCCAAACAAAGAAAAGATTGAAACAAATATATATAAATACAAGGTTTATTATATATCTTTAAAATTTGAAAATCAATACGATTGAAAAAATGCAAGTGATAAAACCTAACAAAATTTTTACACAAAAATTAAATGAAAAAAGTACAATTTTACCGAAATTTATTGCTTTTAATTAAGACAAAGGAAAAAATCTATGAAAAAGCATGGCTCACTGTGGGTTAAACAAACACTCGTAAAGAACAAAAAAATGAAAAACTCATTGTAAAAACAAACTTGAATAACAGTGTTCTTCTCTTACACATTTGACCGATTTAAAATTTAGTGATAAAATACCAAAAAACATTCGAGGAGGTCAATTTTGAAATATCTCAAACAGTTTTTAATCATAATTTCAATATCTTTTGCAGGAGAACTTCTAAACCATTTTGTGCCTCTTCCCGTTCCTGCCGGAATTTACGGAATAGTTATTTTATTTCTGTGTCTGAACTTCAAAATAATTAAACTTGAGGATGTAAAAGAAACGGGGAATTTCTTAGTAAAAATTATGCCTGTAATGTTCATTCCTGCCGCTGTCGGAGTTTTGGAAAGTTGGCAGCTTATCAAACCTACATTTGCCGAATACACAATCATTACCGTTTTGACAACATTTATTGTAATGATTGTTTCGGGGAAAATAACACAATTTTTCATAAAAAAATTTAAAAAAGGCGGTAAAACAAATGAATGAATTTTTCCAAGCGTCTGCTTTTTTCGGAGTTGTTATCAGCCTTTTTTCATATATGACAGGCGTATGGTTAAAGAAAAAATTTAAACTTGCCATTTTCAACCCTTTACTAATCTCAATAGTTTTCACCATCGTTTTTTTGCTTATTTTTAAAATAGATTATCAAACATATAACAACAGCGCAAAATATTTGAGTTACCTTTTAACTCCTGCAACAGTTTGCCTTGCAATTCCTCTTTACGAAAAGTTTGAATTGCTCAAGAAAAACAAAAAAGCAATAGTTTTAGGTATTTCAAGCGGTGTTTTGACAAGCCTTTTGAGTGTGCTTGCTTTTTCTGTTTTACTTAAACTAAACCACGAAGAATATGTTACTCTTCTTCCGAAATCTATCACAACGGCTATCGGAATGGGTGTTTCGGAAGAACTCGGAGGATATGTGCCCGTCACGGTTGCAGTCATTATTGTAACAGGCGTCATCGGAAATGTTATAGCAGACGGTGTGTGCAAACTGTTCAAAATTACAGAACCGATAGCAAAAGGTGTGGCAATAGGTACCGCCTCACACGCAATAGGCACAACAAAAGCGATGGAAATGGGCGAAACCGAAGGTGCAATGAGCAGTTTGTCCATAGTCGTTTCGGGAATTTTAACCGTTGTCGGAGCAGCTGTTTTTGCAAAGTTCTTTTAATTTTCGCAAAAATAAATATTATATCATATCAATTAATTACAAAAAGAACAGTTCAAAACCGAACTGTTCTTTTTGTTTTATATTTTCAATTTTAATCAAATTATCAAATCATCTTACCATGATTTCTTCACGGGCAGGGCCGTTTGAAACCATTGTAATTTTATAGCCGAGTTCTTTTTCGATAAACTCAACATAGTCTTTTGCTTCCTGCGGAAGTTGATTGTAATCTCTGATACCCTTAATATCTCCGAAACCTTTTAATGTTGTAAGAACAGGCTTTGCTTTTTTGAGCTGAGATGTTACAGGGAAGTCTTTTGTGATTTCGCCGTCAATCTCGTACGCTGTGCAAACTTTGATTTCATCAAGATATGAAAGACAGTCGAGAGCGGTAAGAACAACCTGAGTTGCGCCCTGACAGTCAAGACCGTATTTTGTAGCAACACAGTCAAACCAGCCGACACGACGAGGTCTGCCTGTTGTTGCACCGAACTCGCCCTTATCTCCGCCGTGAATACGAAGTTCGTCTGCTTCTTCGCCGAAAATTTCAGAAACAAATTCGCCTGCGCCTACTGCACTTGAATATGCTTTAGTAACTACAACAATATCTTCGATTTTATGAGGAGGTATGCCTGCGCCGACACAACCGTAGCCTGCAAGAGTAGAAGACGAAGTTACCATCGGATAAATACCGAAATCAGGGTCTTTAAGCGAACCCAACTGACCTTCAAGAAGAATATTTTTGCCCTCTTTCATCGCATTTCTGAGATAAACCGCAGTGTCGCAAACATAGGGCTTGATTTTTTCTCTGAATTCAACACACTGAGCAAAGAGTTCATCTTTGTCCAAAAGAGGTTTATGATAAACATGCTCAATCAAAAGATTTTTTAGAGTGCAGATATTTTCGAGTTTTGCCTTTAAAACTTCGTCGTCGAAAAGTTCGTTTACCTGAATACCGATTTTAGCGTACTTGTCGCTGAAAAACGGAGCAATACCGCTTTTTGTTGAACCGAAAGCGTTTTTGCCGAGTCTTTCTTCTTCATACTCGTCAAGAAGAATATGGTACGGCATAAGTACTTGCGCTCTGTCCGAAACAAGCATATGCGGGTCAAGACCTGCTTTTCTCACTTCTTCAAGTTCATTTATGAATTTGTTTATATCAAGTGCTACACCGTTGCCTATGATATTTGTAGTATGTTTGTAGCAAACACCCGACGGCATAAGGTGAAGTGCAAATCTGCCATGTTCGTTTATGATAGTATGGCCTGCATTTGCTCCGCCCTGAAAACGAACGACAATATCGCTCTTTTCAGCAAACATATCTGTAATTTTACCTTTACCTTCGTCGCCCCAGTTGGCACCGACAATTGCTCTTACCATGATTGAAATACAACTCCTGTTTTCATTATTTTGGTATGTTTTGAAATAAAACAGCGACGGAAAGAGGTTTTTCCGTCGCCCTATACTGATTATAATATATCGTTATTTTAAAGTCAACAATATTTATGAAAAACAAAAATTATTGAACAAATTATATGCTTGTGATAACATATTTATGACAAAATACAAACATTTTTCATAAAAAATAAAAAATCATCTTGCGTAAGGTATTGCTCGTTACCCTGCGTAATAGTTTATGCTGTGTGTAAAGGAGGCGAAAAACCATGTCGAAAATGTACTCAACAGGCGAAGTTGCAAAACTTTGCAATGTTACCGTACGAACAGTTCAATATTATGACAGCAGAGGAATTTTAACACCGAGTGAAATAAGCGACGGCGGACGGCGTCTTTATTCACAAGCAGATTTTGAAAAGTTGGAAATAATATGCGAACTGAGAAAACTCGGACTTTCGATAAATCTCATTTCTAAAATTTTTCAGGAGGAAAACAATGCGAAAGTAATTGAAACATTGCTTGACACACACGCAAAACAACTGCAATGCGAAATAGCTGAAAAGCAAAGTTCTCTTGACAAAATCAACAGAATACTCAAAGAGTCCGAGAGTTTTGAAAATTTCAACATTAAAAACTTAGGCGATGTGGTAATTTCTATGGAAAAGAAAAAGGAACTCAAAAAAGTTTATGCAACAATGCTTTTTCTGGGATTAGTTGCAGAAATATTGGAAATAGCGTCTGTCGTATTATGGATAGTCAGAGGAATTTGGATTCCGTTTGCCGTGATGATGCCGATAGCTGTAATTTTATCCGCGTTTGCGGTAAAAATATACTACAAAAGCACCGCATATATCTGTCCCGACTGTCACGCAACTTTCAAGCCTAAATTCAAAGAATTTTTCTTTGCAAAGCATAATATGAAGACAAGAAAACTGACTTGTACAAACTGTGGTAAAAAATCTTTTTGCATAGAAATCTATGATGAAAAAGAAAAACAAAAATAAAAAACGATAAATTATAAAAAACTCTGTACTGTTAAAAAGTACAGAGTTTTTTCTCTTTTTTAATTATTTAATTTTAATGAAAGATTACTGAATTTCTCCGTTTTCAATGTTGAAGGTGATTTCAACGGGTTTTGAATTTTCATAAAATTCTACACGCATTACCTTGTCGGCAATAAAACCTGCGCGCACTATTTCAATATCTTTCGGAGTATAAGCCTCTTTGAGTACCTGCGCCTGATTGAGATTGTAGTCGCCCACATTGTCAGATGTGAACAAAAGATTGCCGAATGTAGAATTGATTTTTGCAAGCAACTTTCTTTGTTCAAAAGTCAAATCAATGTTATTGTCTCTCAAAAGGAACACATCGGAATCGTTTCTGAATGCCCTGCCGTCAAGATGGCGTCTGAAAATAGTGTTGCAAACAGCATGAGGAGTTGAAACATCTTCTCTGTGAATATGCTTTTTATGTTTCCAGTCAAGAGCAAGGTCGGCGCCAATACGACAGTAGTCAACCTTTCCGAAAGCAGGCATAAGCGGAACACCGCAGCCGACAATGATTTTATCACCGCAGCACTCTCTCAGGAAGTCCATAGCGTCGCACATTACCTGACCTCTTGTTTTGTTGTGGAGCGGTAAAACACACGCACCGTAAAGGAAGTCGAGTTTTACCATATCGTATCCCCACTCGTTTAAGACAACATCAAAAACATTGCGAATATACTCTCTTGCGCCTTCGTTATAAATATCAAGAGAATAGAAACCGCCCCAGTTTTGACCTGTACAAAGCGCTTTGCCGTTTTCTTTTTTTATGAACCAATCGGGATGTTCTTCGTAAAGTTTTGAACTTTTAACAGCGGCAAAGGGAGCAAGCCAAATGCCTGCAAGCATATTGTGAGAATGTATTTTGTCGGCTACATCTTTCATTCCTTCAGGGAATTTTTTCTTGTCAGTAATAAGCCAATCGCCTATTGCAGCCTGATAGCCGTCGTCGATTTGAAAAATATCAATTTTTGTATCAATGTTTGAAATGCTTTCCAAGTCTCTTTCAACAATGGTACTGCTGATTCTTGAATAGTAATTGTACCAAGTTGTGTAGCCTGTTCTTCTGGAATTGTCTCTGCACTTAACACCCATAAGTTCAAAATACTTGTCAAACGCCTCGTCATAGTCTCCCGAAACAACTGCAAAATTGAGCAATTCTGTTTTTTCTTCAAAAACAACGCCGTCAAGGTCTTTTTGAACATATATATTATTTTGTTCAGCGTCAAATGTTATTGCAGTAAAACCGCTTCTTTCACTCAATGAGCCGAAGATATCTATATGACTGCCGTGACGAACATATCCGTACGACCAGCCGTAAAATACTCCTCTTTTTCTCGGAAACTTCCAAAACGGAAGGTCGCCCGACAAACTGAATCCCATATTTTTAAGCGGCGGATTAGATATCAAAAATTCTGTCAAAGAAGAAAGTTCGCTCATTTTTTCTTTAGGAGAGTATTCAAGACTGTCTGTCCAACTTTGATATCCGTTTACAAATATTCTGCTTGAATTGTTAAACTTATAGTGATATTTTGCAGTGAAATCTGCTATTTCAAGTGCAGTTTTCGGCTCTATAAAAACTTTCAGACTGTTTTCGCCGAAGCAAACACCGAGTTTAAAATGTTCATTGTTGTTGCCGTTTGCAACATATTCTTTGCCGTCAACTCTGTACTTAATTTTGAAAGTAAAACTATTTTTTGTCATATATTTTCCCCCGTCAATGATAAAAATACTGTTTGCTGTTTTGTTTGTGCAAAACACCGTAAAACATTTGATAATATTATATATTATATTGACTGATTAGTCAACAAATTATAGAACAGACAAAGGCAGAAAGATGTTTTATTGAATTAACATAAACGGAGTCAAAACATTAATTATTTTTTATTTTTACTTGTTGAAATCTGATTGTCAATCAGTTATAATTAAATTATTATTTTGTGAATTGTTAAAAATTCGCTTCACTGTAAAAACAAATTGTGTAATTGCTTCTGCTGCACAATAACAAATGTATTATATTTAAATATATAATACTAAATATAACATTAATTCTAACAAGCAATCTCCCGAAGATACACTTCGGGCATTTGTTTTTATGGAATAAATTTTAAAAAGTAGGAAGAACAATGGAAAATTTAAAACACAAAAACGGTAATTTTTCTTCTGCATTTGGCTTTATCATAGCCTGTGTAGGCTCGGCGGTCGGTCTGGGAAACATTTGGCTTTTTCCGTACAGACTCGGTCAATACGGGGGCGCGGCGTTTTTAATTCCGTACCTCTTGTTCGTATTTCTTTTCGGTCTTGTCGGCTTATCGGCAGAATTTGCAATCGGCAGACGCGCAGGAACTGGAACGATAGGCTCGTACGAATATTGTTATGAAAGCCGAGGAAAAAAGAAAGTCGGCTCGACTATCGGCTGGCTCCCTTTGTTCGGCTCTTTGGGAATAGCAATCGGCTACGCTGTAATTCTCGGCTGGGTACTTAAATTTTTTGCATCTTCCGTAACGGGAGAAATCATTTCAACACAGCCCGAAACAATTTTTTCAGGTATTACGGGCAATTTCGGAAGTATTCCGTGGCATGTAATCATTGTTGTTTCCGTTACTCTTGTTTTACTTTCGGGTGTAACTAAAACAATCGAGAAACTCAGCAAAATTTTAATGCCATTGTTCTTTGTGTTGTTTTTAGGCATAGCAATATATGTTTCAACTATTGACGGCTCGGCAGAGGGCTACAAGTTTTTGTTTGTACCCGAATGGGAAAAACTTTTAGATGTTGAAACTTGGATAATGGCTATGGGACAGGCATTTTTCTCGCTTTCCATCACAGGTTCGGGAATGATTGTTTACGGCGCTTATTTAAATAAAAACGAGGATATACCGTCGGCGTCAATGAAAACCGCTGTTTTCGACACTATTGCGGCTCTTCTTTCATCGCTCGTTATTATGCCTGCGGTATTTGCTTTCGGAATCAGCCCGGATTCAGGTCCGTCTCTCATTTTCCTTACCTTACCGAAAGTGTTTGCACAAATGCCTTTCGGCAGAGTTATAGCAATCGTCTTCTTCGTTTGCGTACTTTTCGCAGGTATCACTTCGCTCATCAATATGTTTGAGGCGGTTATTGAAAGCGCTCAGCACAAACTCAAACTTGACAGACGAATTTGCGCGCTTATCTGCGGTGCACTCACTCTTGCAGTCGGCATTTTCCTTGAATCAGAAAAAAATGTCGGCAACTGGATGGACTTCATCACAATCATCATAGTACCGCTCGGCGCAGTTATAGGCGCAATTTCCATATACTATGTTCTTGGATTTAACAAAATCAAAGAAGAACTTGAAACAGGCAGAAAAAAGCCTCTCGGAAAGGCTTTTAAACCGCTTGCTAAATATATCTATGTTCCGCTTACAGTTATAATTTTCATTCTCGGAATTGTTTACAACGGAATCGGCTAAAAATATGAGGTGAAATTAATTATGAACAAAATTGGGTTTGACAATGACAAATATCTATCTCTGCAATCTGAACAAATCAAAAAAAGAATTGATTTTTTCGGCGGAAAACTGTATCTTGAATTCGGCGGAAAACTTTTCGACGACTACCACGCTTCGAGAGTTTTGCCCGGATTTATGCCCGACAGCAAAATGAAAATGCTTTTGCAGCTCAAAGACCAGGCTGAAATTGTAATAGTTATAAATTCCAACGATATAGAAAAAAACAAAATCAGAGGCGACCTCGGCATCAACTACGCGCTTGACACTATTCGCCTTGTAAATGTTTTCAAGTCAAAAGGCTTGTTTGTCGGCTGCGTTGTGCTGACTCATTTCAGCAATCAGCCGTCTGCCATAAACTTTGAAGAAAGACTTAAAGGACTCGGTATCAAAACATACAGACACTACCCCATTGACGGATACCCTTCAAACACCGAACATATTGTCAGCGAAGACGGTTTCGGCAAAAACGACTACATAGAAACATCGCACTCTCTTGTTGTCGTTACTGCGTCGGGGCCCGGAAGCGGAAAAATGGCAACTTGTCTTTCTCAGTTGTACCACGAGAACAAGCGCGGAATAAAAGCAGGATATGCAAAGTTTGAAACATTTCCTATTTGGAATTTGCCTTTAAACCACCCTGTAAACATTGCCTACGAAGCGGCAACCGCCGATTTGAACGATGTCAATATGATTGACCCGTGGCATTTACAGGCCTACAACAAAACAGCAGTAAACTACAACAGAGATGTTGAAATATTCCCCGTTTTAGAAGCAATGTTCTGCAAAATATATTCTTCCTCTCCATACAAATCTCCGACAGATATGGGTGTAAATATGGCAGGCAACTGCATTATGGACGACGAAGCCGTACAATATGCCGCAAAGCAGGAAATTATACGCAGATATTACGCGACTGTATGCAACAAAGTCAACGGCAGTTCAAGCAGTTCGGAAGTGTACAAACTCGACCTTTTGCTCAACAAAGTCGGTTGTACACTCGCAGACAGACCGCCTGTAAAACCTGCGCTTGAAACTGCGGAAATTTCAGGTCAGCCTGCCTGTGCTATGGAACTCAACGATGGAAGAATTGTAACGGGAAAGACCTCTAACCTTTTGGGCTCCTGTTCTGCCATGCTTTTAAATGCGCTTAAAGTAATAGCAGGTTTGAACGACGATGTTTTGTTGATTTCTCCGCAAGTTATTGAACCTGTACAGAAACTCAAAACCGAACACTTGGGCAACAAAAACCCTCGACTTCACACAGACGAAGTTCTCGTTGCACTTTCAATTTCTGCCGTTACAGACGAAAACGCCAAAAAAGCGCTCGATTGCATAAAAGATTTAAAAGGCTGTGAAATGCACTCCACCGTAATTCTTTCCGAAACAGATGAAAAAGTGATGAAAAAACTCGGTGTAAATCTCACTTGTGAACCTGTTTATCAATCGAAAACTTTTTGCAGCAACTAAAAATTTGCAGTAAAATTTGCCGTATTGATTTTTCAGTACGGCAATATTTTTTATTCTTTTCAGTTTAAAAATCAAAACATTCTTTTCAAGTATGGACAAGTGCGAGAATAATATATATAATTCATATATAATAACAATACGAAACAATATTTCAATCATATATAACGAGGTTAAAACTATGAAGGTATTACTTATTAACAGTTCGCCGAAAGAAAAAGGCTGTACATACACAGCGTTAAATGAAGTGGCAACCGAACTAAACAAACAAGGAATAGAAACTGAAATTTTGCACTTGGGAAAAGAACCGATTGCAGACTGCAAAGACTGTTCTGCCTGTCGCAAACTTAAAAAGTGCGTAATAAACGACAAAGTAAACGAAGTGATTGAAAAAGTTGATGAAACAGACGGTTTTGTTTTCGGCTCGCCTGTTTACTATGCAAGCGCCTCTGCTCAGTTGCTTGCTTTTATGGACAGACTGTTTTTCGCACGAGGAAAGGCGTTTCGCACAAAACCTGCCGCAGCAGTTGTTTCGTGCAGAAGAGGCGGTGCCTCTGCCGCTTTTGACACAATCAACAAGTATTTTATGATGAACTCAATGCCTGTCGTAACTTCTCAATATTGGAACCAGGTGCACGGTTTCACACCCGAAGATGTTTTGCAGGACGCCGAAGGTTTACAAACAATGAGAACGCTTGCAAAAAATATGGCTTGGCTTTTAAAATGTATTGAAGCAGGCAGACAAAACGGCGTTGCAGAACCCGAATACGAAAGAATTACTCTTACAAATTTTATAAAATAAAATGTTTTCCTAAACTAATTTATCAATACTCTTTTATTAAAAATAAGAAAACGCTCTTAATTTTGCCGTAAACAGCAATTTTAAGGGCGTTTTTGACTAAAATGTTAATTTTTCCAAAAAAGACTTGAATTATTATTTTATCGAGCTATAATGTTAATTAGCACTCAAGCAGTAAGAGTGCTAAATTTTGAAAGGACGATAAAAATGGCAACAAAACAATTTAAAGCAGAGTCAAAAAAACTGCTCGATATGATGATTAATTCAATCTACACAAACAAAGAGATATTTTTGAGAGAACTCATTTCAAACGCATCTGACGCGCTCGACAAATTGTACTACAAGTCGCTCACAGACACCTCAATCGGTCTTAACAGAAACGATTTTGTCATTCGTATAGACGCTGACAAAGACGCAAGAACACTTACAATCAGCGACAACGGCTGCGGTATGGACGAAAAAGAACTCGAACAAAACCTCGGTACAATCGCAAAAAGCGGTTCTTTAAACTTCAAAAAGGAAAACGAAAAGAAAGACGATGTTGACATCATCGGTCAATTCGGCGTAGGTTTCTATTCTGCTTTTATGGTAGCGGACGAAGTTACGGTAATCAGCAAACCTTACGGAAGCGACAGCGCTTTTAAGTGGAACTCTAAAGGTGTTGCAGGCTACACGGTTGAGCCGTGCGAAAAAGACGACTTCGGCACAACAATCATTCTTCACTTAAAAGAAGACGATGAAGAAAACAACTATTCAACATATCTTGAAACATACACTCTCAAATCGCTTGTAAAGAAATATTCCGACTACATCCGTCATCCAATCCAAATGGATGTTGAACACTACAAGCCGAGAGAAACAGACGAAAACGGCGAAAGCGCCGAAACAGACGAAAATAAAGAGCCCGAAGTTGTGATTGAAACAGAAACGCTCAACTCAATGGTTCCTATTTGGAAAAAGAACAAAAGTGAAGTTACAGAAGAAGAATACAACCAATTTTACAGCGAAAAATTCTACGACTACGAAAAGCCCGCAAAAGTCATTTCTTCAAAAGTCGAGGGTGTTGTAAGTTACAATTCTCTTCTTTTCATTCCGTCTCACGCACCGTATGATTTTTATACAAAAGAGTATGAAAAAGGTTTACAGCTTTACTCAAGCGGCGTAATGATTATGGAAAAATGTTCCGACTTGCTGCCCGACTATTTCAGTTTTGTAAAAGGTATAGTTGACAGCGAAGATTTGTCGCTCAACATTTCAAGAGAAATGCTTCAAAAAGACGCTCAAGTTAAGAAAATTGCAACAAGCATTGAAAAGAAAATCAAATCCGAACTTGAAAAAATGCTGAAAAACGAGCGCGACGAGTACGAAAAAGTTTACAAAGCATTCGGCAGAAATCTGAAATTCGGACTTTACAGCGACTACGGTATGCACCGTGATACTTTGCAAAATCTCGTAATGTTCTATTCTTCAACAGAAAAGAAAAATATTACGCTCAACGAATATGTTGAAAGAATGGCTGATTCACAAGATACAATCTACTACGCTTGCGGAGAAACCGTTGACAAAATTGATATGCTGCCTCAGATTCAGGCAGTTAAAGACAAAGGTTTTGAAATTCTTTACTGCACTGAAGATGTTGATGAATTTTGCTTTAAAATGCTCGGCAATTTTAAAGAGAAGAAGTTTGCAAATGTATGCTCCGACAAACTTGACCTTGACACAGAAACAGAGAAAGAAGAACTCAAAAACGCAAATGAAGATGCAAAAGATATGCTTGACTGCATGAAAGAGTCTTTGAACGGCGAAGTTTGCGAAGTGAGATTTACAAACAAGTTAAAGGACCACCCTGTTTGTCTTGCGAGCGAAGGCGAAATCACTATTGAAATGGAAAAAGTGCTGAACAGAATGCCGGGAAACGACCAAAAGGTAAAGGCACAAATAGCGCTTGAAATCAACCTCAACCACGAAATCACGGAGAAACTCAAAAAACTCTATGAAAATGACGACAAAGAAACTTTGAAAAAGTACACGGAACTTTTGTTCAACCAGGCAAGACTTATTGAAGGACTTCCTATCGAAAATCCTCTTGAATTTTCAAAATCTATCTGCGAATTAATGTAATTTTTCGCATTGTCAAAATGAAAAAATTTTAAAAGTATTTCAAAAACACAAAAAGACACCGTCAAGGACGCAAAACTCAGCGTTTTCCCTGACGGTGTTTTTAATTTGTAAAAATTTATTTTGACTTTTTTTCTCTCAAATTTTTAAAAAAATCGGACAGCAACTTTGCGCACTCGTCTGCCATACAGCCTTTTTCAAGTTCAACTTTATGATTATAATTTAATTCATTAAAATCTATAACCGAGCCGAACGAACCTGCCTTTAAATCAGACGCACCGTATGTCAATTTGACAATTCGCGCATTTATGATTGCGCCTGCGCACATAGGGCAAGGCTCAAGAGTAACATACATTTCGCACTGCCACAAACGCCAACCGCCGAGTTTTTTGCAGGCGTTGTCGATTGCCTCTATTTCGGCGTGGTACAAAGCATTTTTTCCGTTTTCCCGTCTGTTTCTGCCCTCTGCGACTATCTCTCCGTCTTTTACAACAACTGCGCCGACAGGCACTTCGCCCTCCGACGCGCTGAGTTTTGCAAGTTCAATCGCGCGAGCCATGAATTCGTTTTCAGTCATATTTTCTCAATCGTTGTAACAGTATAGTAAACCATAAGTATGAAAGGAATTATCATACCGGGTACAAAGAAAAACGAGCGTAATTTTTTGCCCAAAGACATATCGGACTGCTCTTTTTCTATTTTAAGCAAACCTCTTTTGAGCAGCATCACCAAACCGTAAACACCTAAAGCCAACGCCAAAACAACAACTATAACGCTGAGTGTTTCCGCAACTTTTTCTCCGCCTGCAAAAGTTCCTATATCATAGATTACAGAACGGAAATTGTTTGCAAAGTGAATGAAAACAGCAGGCAAAACGCTGTCAGTTTTAACAGTGATATACCCGAGAAGAAGTCCTACAAGCGTAGCGAAAATGAACTGCAAAACATTTGCGTGAAGGAAACCGAAAATTATACTTGAAGCAACAACTGCGAAAACTTTGCCGTTTTTTCTCAAAAACTGAAGAGAACAGCAACGAAAAGCAAGTTCTTCACAAACGGCAGGCGCTACTGCGGTAGAAACTGCCAGCAAAACGCACTCAAACGCCGACGACGGAGAAATTGAGTCGTATGAAATCAAATCAAAACCAAAAAAGTTCATCACCGTGATGAGCAATGTTACAAAATAGTTGATTGCCACACAAGCGCCTATTCCGAAACAACTCCACTCCAAAAAAGACACAAATCCTATTTTTTTATCAGGCACTATTTTGTCTGTAAACAAGCCTTTTTTTCGGTAAATCAACACCATTGCCAAAAACGGCAGCGCAACACAACAAACAGAAACGCCTATAATGTTGAAAGAATACTGAAATGCGGCTGAAGTGTTATAAATATTGTAAATTTCTTTTGACGCAATAATCGGGAAAGATATGACAGTTTGCAAAACGAAGTAGAAAGTTATTAGCAAACCCATTATATTTCCGTACTTTTTCAGTTGCTTTTTTTCATTTTCCAATTTAATATTTAATTGAAAATTTTGCCCGTTTTGACCGCTGTTGAAATTGTTTTGAGGTTCAAACCCGGGCGGATTGTAGTAGTATGGCTGACTCATTATAAATCACTCGTTTCGTCTAATTGTAAAAATTCGGCAACATACGGCAAAGAATAAATCCAGTCGCAGTATTCATGCCACTCGTCAAGTTTATGATTGCGTCTTGCAAAATATATGTTGAAAAGGTTTTCATAACTCAAAGTGCAGGTTCTCATTTGATTGTAACTCGACGGCAAAAGCTGAATCATTGTGTACCAATAACTCTTGTCCTTTGTCTCAATATATTTCAAACGCAAATCTTCGAGTGTTTCAATGACTTTTTCCATTGCTTTTCTACCGTCATCATTCATACGGTCGGTTGAAAAATCTGCCATTTCAAAAGGTTTCGAGTGAATTTTGTGCATCGTCGATGTAGAGTTTGCGACAGTTGAAACCTTGTATGTGTCGTACTCTTTCCACCAATAAAGAGGCGCGGTAACATCTACGCAGACATAAATCATACGAACAAATTTTCTATGGTCAGTACCTGCTTTGCAAAGTCTTTTTGCAAGGCTCAGGTCGTTTTCTCCCAAAATGTAGTTTCCGTTTTCATCATAAAAACTGTCTGAACGCGCCCACGAATTGAGAGGATTTCTCGCACCGCGCATTGCATTTTCAAAATTCATTACACTTGTTTTTTCTATTTTAATCATTAACTAAATTCTCCGCTAAATTCTTTATATATTGTTTGAGTTCCTTTGATGTTTCGGGGTGTTTAAGCCCCACTTCAATGTTTGCCTGAAGTATTCCGAACTTGTCGCCCATATCGTACCGTGTGCCTTCATATTCAAGAGCAACTACGCCCTGCGTCTGCGCCAAAGTTTTCATGGCGTCTGTAAGCTGAAGTTCGTTGCACGCGCCGAGAGGCGTATGTTTTAAAATGCCGAAAATATCAGGAGGCAGAACAACTCTGCCGAGTATTGAATAGTTACTCAAAATCTGTTCGGGTTTCGGCTTTTCTATCATATCGGTACAAGTAAACATATTGTCTTTCAATTGCTTTACATCCAAAGAACAATATTTCACTATTTTTTCATTCGAAACTTGTTTTACACCGACTACACCCTTGCCTGTTTCCTCGTACGCTTCAATCAATTGCCGTGTAACAGGCTTTTCGGAAACAATAACATCATCGCCGTAAAGCACTGCAAAAGGCTCATTTCCGACAAAACTTTCCGCACACAAAACCGCGTGTCCGAGACCTTTCATCTCTTTCTGCCGTATAAAATAAATATTGCCGAAATTTGAGCAAGCCATAACATCGTTGTATATTTTTCTTTTGCTTTCGTTGTTTTCCAACTTTTGCTCAAGTTCTACAGAATGGTCAAAATGGTCTTCAATGGCGCCTTTGCCGCGATTTGTGATGATTAAAACTTCTTCTATTCCCGAATTAAAAGCCTCTTCTACAATATACTGAATGGCCGGTTTGTCAACAATGTTGAGCATTTCTTTGGGTATTGCTTTGGAAGCGGGTAAAACCCTTGTTCCCATTCCCGCAGCGGGAATTATAGCTTTTCTTACACGCATTTTATTCTCCTTGTTTTAAAACTTCAAATATTTTTAATGAACTTTAATGAAAATAAAACTTAAAACATAGCCACTATCGAACTTATGAGGGAAACAACCAAATCAAGCAAAAAATATGCCGCAACAGGCGCAAACATACTCGTTGAACCGCTTGATGACAACATCAGCAGCAGATAGTCGTTGCTGTTGAAATTTACCGGTTGATTACCGAACATCATAGACGAGTTTGAAAAACCGTCAAGGCTTTCATCTATTTTGTTGTGCGTTTTTCTGATGACTTCAACAACTTTGCCCTTATACAAAAAGTCGGCAAACATTGCACAAATTATGTTTATGACAAGCATCGTGCCCAAAACTATGAATGACACGGGCATAAACGCCTGAAATTCCGCAGAATTCGCAATTTGCTGTGCATTTTGCGTTGTGGCATTTGAAATTAAATTCAAAAAATCATAGTATTGGTCATAGAAAACAGCAGTGATTAAAATTCTGCAAATCAGTTGAATTGAAACAAACAAAGCACCGGGTTTATACATTTTTCTCCAAAAGAAATAGTACGGTCCGAAGAAAAAAGCGCCCCAGTTCCACGAAACTTTCTTTCCGCTTTGAAATTTGAAAAATTTATTCATAAAGCGGTCAACATTTGTGCCGACAACCGTAGCGGCTTCATACGCAGACTCGCCGTCAATTTTCCTGATGTCGTTTTTGTACTTCAAAGTTCTGATGTCGTTGTTTATCATATCCGTTGCAGAAAACGGGTTTTGATTTTCTCTGCGGTCACTGTATTGAGTGTTTTGCTCTTCGTCTTTGCCTGAATAATATTCGTTGTTGACATTGTAAGCCGACGAACTTTGTGAAAAGTTCGGCTCACTTTCAACTTTCGGAACGTCTTCTTTGCTCTTTTGAAGTTCTTTTTCACGGTCAAAAACATATCCGTTTTTGTGCAGATTTTCATTCACGCAGTGTCCGACAGCGTTGTAGCACTCTCTGTGGTGAGGTGTACCGCACTCGGGACAAATTACAACATCGTCTGTGTCTGTAAATTTTTTATGGCAGACAGGACACTCTATATCATCGTATAAACTCATTTTTTCTCCTTTGTTTTGCCTGCCTACTCTTGCGATATTACGGCAGACGAACTTTTATTGTGTATTCGTTATGGTTACAATAAAATTATACTGCTTATTGTAACCATTATAATAAATATAATATTTAAAATCAACTTTTTATTTAATAAATGTTTAACTGTTTTTAAATTATAATTTATATTGCAAAAAGTAAAAAAATAATATATAATACTATAGTTAATATGAGAAAGAACTATGTAATAATGTAACAGACTAATTAATGGGAGTAGAATTATGATAGAATACGAAGATTTGCGCGCCAGACTTCTGCAGTCCGAAAAACCGATAGAAGATTTAAAAGAAGCGCTTGACCTTGATACACTCAACGCGGAAATCAAAAAACTTGAAGAACAAAGTGCAAAAGAAGACTTTTGGAACGATATGGAAAACTCTCAAAAAGTTTTGAGAAAAATCAGTTCAATGAAATCAAAAGTAAATTCTTACAATTCGCTTAAATCAGACTTTGACGATACGCTTGTAATGATAGAACTTGCAGACGAAGAAAGCGACCTTTCTCTGCTTGAAGACTGTACAAACAGCGTTGAAAATGTAGAAAAAGAAATAGAGTCAATGACTCTTTCAACACTGCTTTCAGGCGAATTTGACTCAAACAACGCTTTGCTGACATTTCACGCAGGCGCAGGCGGAACAGAGGCGCAGGACTGGGCAGAAATGCTTTTCAGAATGTACACACGCTGGGGAGAAAGACACAACTACAAAGTTTCTACCTTGGACTATCTCGACGGAGATGTAGCAGGACTTAAAAGCGCCACTATTCTCATCGAGGGCGAAAATGCGTACGGATATTTAAAAGGCGAAATGGGTATTCACCGTCTTGTCAGAGTTTCTCCGTTCGACTCGTCGGGCAGAAGACACACTTCTTTTGCTTCTCTCGAAGTAATGCCTGAAATCGACGAAGATGTCAATGTAGAAATTCGAGAAGAAGACATTAAAATGGATGTTTACAGAGCAAGCGGCGCAGGCGGTCAAAAGGTAAACAAAACTTCTTCTGCCGTTCGTTTAACTCACTTGCCGACAGGCATAGTAGTAACTTGCCAGATAGAACGAAGCCAGCATCAAAACCGTGAAGTAGCCATGCGTATGCTGAAATCTAAACTTGTAGAAATCAAAGAAAGAGAAAACCTCGAAAGAATTGAGGATATCAAAGGCGAACAGCGTGAAATCGCCTGGGGCTCACAAATTCGTTCCTATGTGTTTATGCCGTACACAATGGTTAAAGACCATCGTACAAACTTTGAAATGGGCAATATAAACTCTGTTATGGACGGCGACATTGACGGTTTTATCAACGCATACTTAAAACTTAAAAGTATAGAAGCAAACGAAAAAGGATAAAAAAATGGATTTTGCAATTCTTGATATTACAACGCCTCTCGGTTTTAGTTTGCGACTTTTGGTTGCGATTGTTTTAGGCTTGATTATAGGTCTTGAACGACAGTGGACAAACCATCAGGCAGGAATACTTACAAATGTCATTGTTTGCGTGGGCGCATTTGCCTACTCGGGCTTTTCTTACCTTGTAAACCCCGAAACAAGCGATGTTACCCGTATTGCGTCAAATGTCGTTACAGGTATCGGTTTTTTGGGCGCAGGCGTAATATTAAGAGACGGCACAAACATTCGCGGATTGAACACTGCCGCAACAGTTTGGGCAAGCGGTGCAGTCGGAATTTTGTGTTGTGTTGACAATTTGCTGTATGCAATTATTGTCGCTGTTTCCATTGTTATTATGCACCTTTTACTGCACCCTCTTTCTTCTTTTGTAAACAAAAAACGCAAACCGCGCCACAGCAGGCACAGGGACAAAGCGCGTGAACACGAACGGATGAAAGAAAAAGAGTTGGAAATTGACACCGATTAGCGTTTTTTAAAACGAATAAATTTTTCAAAACGAATAAAATAAAACAAAATAATACAAAACACAAACTGCCACCGGGTAGTAAATGCAAAAAAGCATTTGTAAGCATATCGATAGGTCTTTGAAGATATGTTTCAAATGCTTTATTTTTTTAAAGGAGATTTTTATTATGGTAAAAAAAGTTATGAAATATTTAAATTGTTTTTCTATTATTGATATATCAATATGGTGTTGCTCGGCACTTGCAATAATTGCGTCTTTTTTAATATTCGATAAAGAAAGTTATATAACGCTTTTTGCGTCTTTAACAGGAATAACTTCGCTCATTTTTTGCGCAAAAGGCAACCCTTTCGGTCAGTTTCTGATGGTTATTTTCAGCGTATTATACGGAATTATATCTTTTTCATTTTCATACTACGGAGAAATGATTACCTACGTGGGAATGACTATGCCGATGGCTGTTTTTTCCTTAATATCCTGGCTTAAAAACCCAAACGACAAAAACTCGTCGGAAGTAAAAGTAAACATTTTGAAAAAAAGCGAATATGTTTTTATGCTGTTTTTGGCAGCGATAATCACGCTTATTTTCTATTTTATTTTAACATATTTTAACACGGCAAACATAATTCCGAGCACTATTTCGGTTGCAACAAGTTTTATTGCCGTTTATTTAACCTTCAGAAGAAGTAAATTTTTCACATTGGCATACGCTCTAAACGACATTGTACTTGTTGTACTGTGGGTTTCGGCAAGTTTCAGCAACACAAAATACATATCTGTGGTTGTTTGCTTTGCTGCATTTTTAATCAGCGATTTATACGGTTTTATATGCTGGAGAAAAATGGAAAAAAGACAGGCGCAGGAAATAAACACTCAAAAATAGTTTTTTTATTTTTTTCCACTCATCAAAAAACGGTTTTTGCAAAAAATAATGCAAGGCAGAAACTTTTTTATGAGGAGGATAAAAATGAAAAAAATAGTAGCGTTATTGTTTGCAATTTCAATATTTTTCACATCTTGTTCAGCAGGAAATGACGAGCCGAGAGAAACTACAAAAACAACGCAAACTCAAAAAACAACCGTGGGCGAACCTACTTCACCCGACTACACAACAAAACCGAACGCAGACAATATGACGGCAGATTTCGGTAAATATTCAAGAGAAAAAGTGATTTGGGGACCGGGAAACACTGTTGAACACGAAAGACCGTCTGCACCCGTCGAACTCGACGCAAAATACAAAGATTTGGACGGAAACTTTATATTGGAAGACGAAAAAACCGTTTGCCTGACTTTTGACGAGGGTTACGAAAACGGTTTCACTCCGCAAATTCTTGATACGCTTAAAGAAAAAAATGTCAAAGCAATTTTCTTTGTAACCTACGATTTTGCAAGAGACAACCCCGACATTATTAAACGAATGATAGATGAAGGACACGCCGTCGGCAACCACACTTACAGACACTATACAATGGACGAGGTTGAACTTTCCGTTGCAGAAGAAGAAATATCGTATCTGCACAACTATATGAAAGAAAAGTACAACTATGAAATGAAATATTTCAGATTTCCGAAAGGCGAATTTTCAGAGCAAACTCTGTATTTAGCAAAAACTATGGGCTATAAAAGTGTTTTTTGGTCATTTGCGTACGCCGACTGGGACACTGAAAAACAGCCGAGTAAACAGACTGCTCTTGATTCGATAATGTCGTCTTTGCACAACGGAGAAATAATTTTGCTGCACGCCGTTTCATCGGCAAATGCAGATGTTTTGCCGACTGTTATAGACGAAATTCACAAGCAAGGCTACAAATTTACAATAAATATCTAAAAAATTATAAATTACAGAATACCGTATGAGTCAAGACCTCCGGCTAAGCCGGAGGCTTGATTAAGCCCTAGAAGGGCTTTTTACAGACATAACCCCTAAAGGGGCACTGAAAAGTTTGCCGACCGCATTG
>DVEP01000034.1 GCA_015655975.1 Eubacterium sp.
ATATGTCTATATTCTCTTGGCATAACAAAACCTCCTATGATAGTTTTTATTCTACCATAGGAGGTCCATTTTTTCTATTGTCCATTTTTTACGGACTTGTTCAAATGAGCAACTCCTTTTTATTTTACTTATTTTGTTTTAACATTCAATCTGCCAAAACATTTATATGTTGTATTTAAACTATATTCCGACATATAAAAATTTAAAATACAACAATCCGGCAGTTATGAATATTATAATTGCACTTATTTTACTATATTTACAGATTTTTTCCTGAAGTTCAATTGACTTTGTTTGAAGTTCTATCATTTTCCGAAGCAAGAACTTCTCGTCAGCGTTTTCGGGTATTTCTTCAGTTTGCTTTTCTCTGTCTAAATCTTTTTCATCCATATTTTTTCACCTGATTCTGAAATGAAACATTAATTTTCCGTTTGCCATTTTGCCCGCTTTTTTTCCTTTGTTGCTTCGACAAGTGTAACAACAGCAAGAGCGAGAATTATTACAGCGGGTATCAACCGAGAAATTAAAGCAGGTATAACTTCTGCCACATAGATATTAAAATAGTCAAGGTACATACGATTAAAGATGAAGGAAACCTCAACCCACACAAGAATTGTAAGCATTTTCGCCGTTATAATTTCCTTTTGAAACAAAACCGTACCAACAGTAACCAAAACCGCAAAAATTATTGGAAAGAATTGGTAGTTAAAGAGTGTGTGGAACCATGAAAAAATCTCTTTTAAAAGTCTGCCCAAATACTCTGCGTCAGAGTACCTGTCAGATGTAAATGCCTCCCAATAAGACATTGTAACATCGTGTCCCATAGGAACAGGAAGACTGTTCATAAAAGGACCTATTGCCAAAACACATACTTCCATCACAATCAAAAGCGAAAACATAACCTGTAATATCGTATAAAATATGTTTTTTGAGTTTTTCACAATATCAACTCCTTACCAACATATTTTTCATATTATATTTAATGATACAAAAATATTTTAATAAAACATCGGTACCACCCCTATGGTATTTTCTACCTTAAATATATAGTTCTGTTTTTAGTTTGTCAATACTTTATCAATAAAAAACAATAAAAAATTTCAAAGAATATGTTATTTTTTTACACATTTGCGAAAGTGTAAAGATAAAATTGCCTGATTTTAGGTGTTTGATGACAAAAAAAGCCGTGAAAACAAGCGCGGTTTTCCGCACCGTTTCACGACCTTTATTTTGAATATTTAATTTTGATTTACTTACTGCTTTTATCAGTTGAAATCTTGTGCTTTTTTCTGTAAATGATTATATAAATCATTCCGATAATTCCGCCGATTGCATTCATGGAAATGTCCGTCATGGTGTCAATCAAACCGTAGTCGCCTGCGTCCTGAAAACCGAGTTGAATGTAATTGATAGTTTCAATCGGTTTTGCAAGCTGAAGATTTGTGTCGTAAAGCCTGTCCATAATGAACTCGTACATTTCCCAACCCGAAGCGATAGTCATAGTGAACATTATACCGAAAATTGCGGCAAGAATGATTGAACACTCGCCTTTTTTTCTCTGCAAAATGACTGCAAAGTCATAGCCGAAAGTGGCGCAGACAAAACCTGTCAAGCAGTGCATAAAATCGTCGAACCACGAAATGCTGTCAAAAAAGCCTATATAACTACCGAAAACGATGCCGACAAAAATGATGATATTCAGCATTGTCTGAGAAATCGGCTGAACTTCCTCAATAAAACTTCCGTTTCCGAAAACCTGAAACATATCCCACAAGTGAGTAAAAATCAAACAGAAAAACGACTCAAAACCCATTATCAAATCGTGTTCAAAAGCAAACGAGTAAATCATGCAGCCGATAAGCGCAATGCGTGTTACGAGCCAAAAAGCAAGCTGAACTTTCGGAACAGATTTTATAGGGTATTTCTTAATTTTATACTGCATAGGCTCCACCTTTAAATAAAAACTTGTTTTTAGTATATCATATTTCATTTGAAATACAATACAAATAGAAAAAATCGACAGAAATGTTTAATATTTTACACTTCTGCCGACTTTTTTTATTTACTTTTCTGTTTTATCATTTGAACAACAACTGTTTTTTGAACACTTACTGCACGAACTGCAATTTTTACAGCATGAACAAGTACCTTTATTTTTCACCAAGTAAACGACAGGCACTGCCAAAATTGCAACAATGACAATGATTGCTATTACAGTTGAAATATTCATTTAACATCACTCTTTCTTTTAGACGGTTTTCTGAAAATCATAAACAAATATATTCCGACAATTACAAACGCAATGATTGTTGAAACCGTAAATGCGCCCGTTGTGAAAAGAAGCGCAAGTTGATAGATACAAAACGCTACGCTGTACGCAAAAAATGTTTGATAAAGCAAAGCGAAAGTAAACCACTTCACATTTTTAAGTTCTCTCCAAATTGCCGCAACAGCCGCAACACAAGGTATGCAAAGAAGATTGAAAACAAGAAATGAAAAACCTGAAATTTGAGTGAACACCTGTGAGATGTCGGGAATCAAAACTCCGAGCACGGTAACGATACCCTCTTTTGCAAGAAGTCCCATGATAGTCGCAACGCTTGCCTGCCAGAATCCGAAACCGAGCGGTTCAAAAAGAACTGCAAGTGATTTTCCTATGACGGCAAGAATTGAATTGTTCATATCATCTACCATCAGGAACTTCGAGTTTTCAAAACCGAAGTTAGACAAGAACCAAATCACAACAGAAGCAAGCAAAATGATTGAGCCTGCTTTTTTCAAAAATCCCGAGCCACGCTCCCACATACTTTTCATTACATTTTTAAAAGTCGGCATGTGGTAAGACGGCAGTTCCATTACAAACGGCGTATCGTCGCTCAAAAACGGCTTTGTCTTTTTCAAAATTGAACCGCTGATGATAATTGCTAAAATTCCTATGAAATATGCGCTTGGCGCAAACCACCACGCGCCTCCGAAAAGAGACGACGCTATGAGCGCAATGACGGGCAATTTCGCTCCGCAAGGTATAAATGTCGTTGTAATGACGGTCATTTTTCTGTCTTTTTCATTTTCAATCGTTCTGGACGCCATTACGCCGGGAACTCCGCACCCAGTACCGATTAAAATCGGTATGAATGATTTGCCCGAAAGACCGAACTTTCTGAAAACTTTATCCATAATGAACGCTATTCTGCTCATATAACCGCAGTCTTCGAGAAAAGCAAGAAATGTGAAAAGCACAAATATCTGAGGTGCAAAACCAAGCACGGTACCGACGCCTGCAAAAATACCGTCCCGCACAAGTCCTATAATAACAGGAGAACAGTCAACCGCAGTCAAAAGCGAAACAACTGCGCCCGTAACATAGCCCTCTGCACCGAAAATGTTGTCGGTAATGAAGTCTGTAACGGCTCCGCCGACAAGCGACACGCTGATATAGTACACACAAAACATAATGAGCGCAAAAATCGGCAATGCCAGAAATCTGTTCGTAACAATATCGTCGATTTTTTGTGTAGTTGATTTTTTTGTTTTATTTCTTGTTACGCATTCGCCTATTACAGAAGTGATATACCTATATCTCTGGTCGGCAATGATTCCCTCTGCGTCATCGTCGTAGTACTTTTCAGCCTGACGAATGAGTTCCTCTGCCTCAGGAGGCTCTTTGATTGTTTTCAAGACTTCTTCGTCGCGTTCAAAAACTTTTGTTGCATAGTAACGGCGTTTTCTTTCGTCAATATTTTTCGGCAGAACACTCGATATAAAATGTATGTAACTTTCTACTCTGTCGTCAAAAGCGTGGTGAATAGGCGGAATGCCCGTGTTTGTTTTTGCAAGTTCCATAACTTTTCTGACCGCTTTCTTGACGCCTGTTCCTTTTAAAGCAGATATTTCAAAAACGGTACATCCGAAGTGCTCTGCAATTTCCTCTGCATGAATTTCATCGCCGTTTTTACGCACGACATCCATCATATTAATTGCCATTACTACGGGTACGCCCATCTCACAAAGTTGCGTCGTCAAATACAAATTTCGTTCAAGATTTGTACCGTCAACAACATTTAAAATTGCGTCGGGCTTTTCATCTACCAAATAGTTTCTTGCTACAATTTCTTCGGGAGTATAGGGAGAAAGACTGTAAATTCCCGGCAAGTCGGTAAAAATGACATCGTTTATCCCTGCAAGTCTTCCCTCTTTTTTCTCAACCGTTACACCGGGCCAGTTGCCGACATATTGGTTAGAACCTGTAATAAGGTTGAAAAGCAAAGTTTTTCCGCAGTTTGGGTTTCCTACAAGAGCAATTTTAATCATTCTTCCACCTCTATCATTTCAGCGTCTGCTTTTCGCAGGGAAAGTTCGTATCCTCTGACTGTAAGTTCCATCGGGTCGCCGAGAGGCGCAAGTTTTTTGACATAGACGGTTGTGCCTTTTGTAATGCCCATATCCATTATTCTTCTTTTCAGCGCTCCGTCTCCGCAAAGTTTTGTTACCTTTGCGCTGTGTCCGACTTTAATATGATTTAAAGTTTTCATTTTTCCTCCATTAAATTCCAAGAGTTAGGTGTCACTAATTTCAAATACAGGTTAGCACATTCTAACTTATTTGTCAAGTAATATAATATTGTGTAGAAAAAAATATTTTTCAAATATTAATTTTTATTAAAAAGAATAGACATTTTTTCTCTTTTCGTTTAATATTTATATGAGTAAACTTGAATTTTTATATTTTTTTACACACTAAATAAATATATTTCATGTTGCTTAAAAAATGAACTGAAAGGATTTACTATGAATTTTGAAATTAAAGGCACGCCGTTGCCCGTACTTGTTTGCACACTTGAGCAAAACGAGTCTATGATAACAGAAAGCGGAGCAATGGCTTGGATGAGCGAAAATATGGAAATGCAGACTACTTCAAACGGAGGAGCAGGCAAAGTCTTTTCCCGTTTGGTAAGCGGAGAGCATCTTTTTCAAAATGTTTACACAGCAAGAAACGGAAGCGGTATGATTTCTTTTGCGTCATCTTTCCCGGGAGAAATTTTGGCTGTTGATATTCAGCCCGGCAAAGACATTATAGTACAAAAATCTTGTTTCCTTGCCTCTGAAAAAAGCGTTGAACTCTCAATGTTTTTCAGAAAAAAACTGGGCGCTGGTCTTTTCGGCGGAGAAGGTTTCATCATGCAAAGGCTTTCGGGCAGCGGAAAGGCATTTATAGAAGTTGACGGAAGCTGTACTACATACGAACTCGAAGCAGGTCAAAGTTTAGTCGCAGGAACAGGCTATATTGTAATGATGGACGCAAGTTGTACTATGGATGTCGTATCTGTAAAGGGTGTTAAAAATATGGTTTTCGGCGGAGAAGGTATTTTCAACACAAAAGTTACAGGTCCGGGCAGAGTTGTAATTCAGTCTATGCCGATTGCAAAACTTGCAGGCGTACTTGCACCGTTTATCACAACAGGTTCATAATACGAGAATACAAATAATATAATGTAATAAATATATTAATATATAAGATACATTACATTGATTAAATCATTGCACCCAAAAAATCAAAACTCAATTAAAAAGAGCAAGACTGCACCGCACGGCAAAATCTTGCTCTTTTTTTTGTTATTTATTTTCTTTATAAAAAGGATAGCGATACTTGTCCTCTTCGGTAATTTCACGCAAAACTTTGCACGGAACACCGACAGCGACGACATTTGACGGAATTGACTTTTTCACGACACTGCCCGCGCCTATAACGGTATTGTCGCCTATTGTAACGCCCGCCAAAATTGTTGAACCTGCGCCAATCCAAACATTGTTGCCGATTGTAATCGGTTTTGCAATTTCAAGTCCCTGCTTTCTCTGTTCAGGGTCTATCGGGTGTTCGGCTGTTGTAAAGCAACAGTTCGGAGCGATGAAAACATTGTCGCCGAAAGTAACGCCTGCGCCGTCGTTGATGACTAAATTGTGGTTTGAATAGAAATAGTTTCCTACTGTAATATTGTACCCGTAGTCGCACCAAAACGGAGGAGTGAAAATTACATTTTCGCCCATTTTTCCGATTAAATCACGCAAAATTTCCTGCTGCGCTTCGCAATCATTCGGGTTGAGTTGATTGTATTTCCAACACTTATTTTTACACTTTTCAATTTCCGCCTCATACGC
The DNA here is from genome assembly GCA_015655975.1 of Eubacterium sp. Lineage (GTDB taxonomy): Bacteria > Bacillota > Clostridia > Oscillospirales > Acutalibacteraceae > Scybalenecus. The sequence goes on from DVEP01000034.1 coordinate 6,156, forward strand.
AGGATTGTAGCAACCCTGAAAAAGACAGTTTGACGGTACAATCGGTTTACCCTCCATATAGGACACCTCACAATTTTTAATTACTCAATATATAAATGTATTTATAATCATATTTTAGAAAGCGCTTGTTCAATGTCTGCAATAATATCGTCTGCACTTTCGATACCGACGGAGAAACGAACAAGGTCGGGGCTTACACCGCAGTCTTCAAGTTCTTTGTCCGTAAGCTGACGGTGCGTTGTCGAAGCAGGGTGCAAACAACAGGTACGCGCGTCTGCAACATGGGTAACGATTGAAGCAAGACGGAGACTGTCCATAAACACAGTAGCCGACTCTCTTCCGCCTTTGATACCGAAAGAAACAACACCGCAGGTGCCGTTCGGCATATATTTCTGCGCAAGTTCGTACTGTTTGTCGCCCTCAAGCATTGCACAGTTGACCCAAGTGATTTTTTCGTGGTTTTTGAGATATTTTGCAACTTTCAAAGCGTTTTCACAATGACGGGGAACGCGCAAATGGAGTGATTCCAGACCGAGATTGAGGAGAAAAGCATTTTGCGGACTCTGAATTGAGCCGAGGTCTCTCATCAGCTGAGCAGTTGCTTTTGTGATATACGCCATCTCGCCGAGAGAACTGTAAACCAAGCCATGATAACTTTCGTCGGCAGTTGTAAGTCCCGGGAATTTATCGTTTTGTGTCCAGTCAAATTTACCCGAATCTACAATTACACCGCCGATTATAGATGCATGTCCCTCCATATACTTTGTAGTAGAATGAATGACAATATCTGCGCCCCACTCAAACGGACGACAGTTAATCGGAGTTGCAAAAGTGTTGTCTATAATGAGCGGAACGCCGTTTTTATGAGCAACTTTTGCAAACTTTTCAATATCTAAGATTTCAAGGCTCGGGTTTGAAATGGTTTCGCCGAATATCGCCTTTGTATTCGGCTGAATTGCTGACTGTATTTCTTCCTCGCTTGCTTTAGGAGAAACAAAAGTAAAATCTATGCCGAGTTTTCTCATAGTTACATTGAAAAGGTTGAATGTACCGCCGTAAATAGCAGCCGATGAAACTATATGGTCGCCTGCCTGAGCGATATTGAAAACGCTGTAAAATGACGCTGCCTGTCCGCTGCTTGTAAGCATTGCGGCAACACCGCCTTCAAGAAGCGCAATTTTTGCCGCCGCATTGTCGCAAGTCGGATTTTGAAGTCTTGAATAAAAATAGCCTTCTTTTTTAAGGTCGAACAAATCGCCCATTTCCTGTGAACTCTCATACTTATATGTTGTGCTTTGTACTATAGGGAACACTCTCGGCTCGCCGTTTTTCGGCTCGTAAGCGCCTTGCACGCACTTTGTTTCAATGTTCATTTGATTTTCTCCTTTCGTTTGTCAGTCGTTTAAAAAATGTTTCATTATATCGGGGCCGTGTTCAATGAACACACCTGTTGCCTCTGCCGTTTTTTCATTAATTGAAGAAACGCCGACTTTTTCGTCATTTTTATGATAAATAAGATACGGAACAGGGTCGGAAGCATGTGTTCTTGTAACAATCGGAGTCGGGTGGTCTGGCAAAATCATAATCTTATAATCGTCGTACTTTCTAAGTCCGTCAAAAAGTATCGGTAAAACCCGTTCGTCTATCATTTCAATAGCGTGAACTTTGTTTTCGGGTTCGTTTCTGTGTCCGCACTCGTCGGGAGCCTCAAAGTGAATGTACACGAGGTCGTTTCTGTCAAGCAACTCAAGCGCCGCATTTGCTTTGCCCTCGAAATTTGTGTCAATATAACCTGTTGCGCCCTCAACTTCGGCAACTTCCATTTTAGCGCATCCGCCTATACCTTTAATCAAATCGACAGCCGAAACAACACTGCCCTTAATTCCGAAAATTTCTTCAAACGGCGCAAGAGCAGGGCGTTTGCCCTCGCCCCAAAGCCAGATTGAGTTTGCAGGACGCTTGCCGTTTTTTATTCTTTCAAGATTTATCGGATGGTCTTTTAAAATATCGTAACTTTTTTTCATCATTTCAACAAGCGGTTTTGCATTTTCACTTGTCGAGAGATATTCTGTAATGACTTTTCCCGTAATGTCGTGAGGGGGAGTCATTTTCCCGAGCTGAGTCGTGCCATTTTTCCAAATGAGACAATGGCGATACGAAACGCCTTTGTAAAATGCAAACTCGTCAGTGCCGAGCTGTTTTTGAACTTCTTCAATCAAAACAGCCGCCTCTTCTGTTGAAATATCGTCTGCGCAGTAGTCCTCTATCGTCTTTTGTTCGTACGGCAAATCATCTTGCGAAAGTGTTACAAGATTTGTACGAAGAGAAACATCGCTGTCAGCCATATCTATACCGATAGACGCAGCTTCGAGCGGACTTCTGCCCGTGTAATATTTCATCGGGTCAAACCCCATAACGCTCATATTTGCAACATCCGAGCCGGGTTTAAGTCCCTCTGCGACAGTCCTTACAAGACCGACTTCGCCTTTTGACGCCAAAAAGTCCATATTGGGCTTTTTGGCAACTTCCATAGGAGTTTTGCCGTCGAGCGCAGGCACGGGATAGTCTGCCATACCGTCATACAAAACAACAACATATTTCATTTTTGTAACACCTCTTAATACGCTTTTGCGCAGCCACGCAACTATTATCTATTATTTAAAGTAATTTACACCGCTTTCAAAGATTTTCATATCTTTTTCAAACGGAACATTTTTATAAAGGTCAGTGCCTTTTCTTTCGCTGTGAGCCATTTTACCGAGAACTCTTCCGTCAGGGCTTGTGATACCCTCAATCGCACAAACAGAACCGTTCGGGTTGAACGGCATAGCGTCTGCAACAACGCCGTTTTGGTCAACATACTGAGTAGCAATCTGTCCGTTTTTAACGAGTGTTTTAATAACTTCGTCGTTTGCTACAAATCTGCCCTCGCCGTGAGAAATCGGCACTGCGAAAACATCGCCTGCGTTTATGCCCGAGAACCACGGAGACTTCACGCTTGTAACACGGGTATATGCAACCTGGCTGATATGTCTGCCGATTGTGTTGAATGTAAGCGTCGGGTCAGATTCTTTAATATCTCTGATTTCGCCGTAAGGAACAAGTCCGAGTTTAATGAGCGCCTGGAAACCGTTGCAGATACCGAGCATAAGACCGTCTCTGCAATTAAGAAGTTTTGTAACTGCTTCTTTGATTTTTGGATTTCTGAATGTTGTGGCAATGAATTTACCCGAGCCTTCAGGTTCGTCGCCGCCCGAGAAACCGCCGGGAAGCATAATCATTTGGCTTTCGTTGATTTTTTCAGCCATTTTATCTATTGTTTCCTCAATATCCGAAGGAGTGAGGTTTTTAACAACAAGTATTTCAGCCTCTGCACCTGCTTTTTCAAACGCTCTTGCAGAGTCGATTTCGCAGTTTGTACCGGGAAATGCAGGAATGAATACTTTCGGTTTCGCAACCTTATTTTTTGCAATGAATACACTGCGTTCTTTATAAAGCGGAACTTCTTTCATCTCTGCTTTTTTACCGCTGTCTGTCGGGAAAACTTTTTCAAGTTTTTTGCTCCATGCAGAAATGAGTTCATCAACAGTAACAACTTTTCCGTCAATGATGAACACGCCGTTTGCGTTTGTTGTACCGAGTTTGATACCGTCCATATCAAAGCCGTCTGCAAGTTCAACGACAAAAGACGCCTGAAGCGGTGCGAACAATGTTTCTTTTGAAAGATTTTCTTCAAAAGTAAAACCTGTTTTATCGCCGAATGCCATTTTGCAAACGCTTGCCGCAGCGCCGCCCTCTTTGACGGTTGAAGCAGAAAGGATGTTGCCGTTTCTGACATTTTCGTAAACGCTCATCATAAGTTCGGTTGATTTTTCAAAATCGGGAAGACCGCTGTTTTCGTCAACAGGGACAGGCAAAAGTTTTACAACCGAGCCTTTTTGCTTGAAGATTGACGAAACGGTTTTTGAAGCCTTTGTCATACCCACTGCAAAGCAAACAAGAGTAGGCGGAACATCGAGTTCGTTGAACGAACCGCTCATTGAGTCTTTACCGCCGATTGACGGAGTTTTGTAGCCGATTTGCGCTTCAAGTCCGCCGAGAAGCGCTGCCGTCGGTTTGCCCCAGCGAGTAGGATCGTTGCCGAGTCTTTCAAAATACTCCTGCATTGTAAGTCTTGCTTTTGACGGGTCGCAGCCTACACAAGCAAGTTTTGCAAGGCTTTCGGACACTGCAAAAGCAGCGGAATGGAACGGGCTCCAATTTGAAACGGCAGGAATGAAGCCGTAGCTCATTACTGTAGCGTCGTCTGTTTCTCCGTTCAAAACAGGAAGTTTTGCAACCATTGCTTCTTCGGGAGTAAGTTGATATGTTCCCGCATAAGGCATTAAAACGGTTGCCGCGCCGATTGACGAGTCGAAACGCTCTACAAGACCTTTTTGAGAACAAACTTCAAGTCTTTCAAGGTTTTTGACAAGTGCGTCTGCAACAGGCATATCTTCAAGAACTTTCGGAGTTGAAGTTCTGTAATTATCTTTTTCATTTATAGGCAAAATCTCTGCAACTGCGTGCTGAGTAACACCGTTTGTGTTAAGAAAATCTCTTGAAATATCAACGATTTTGTCGCCTCTCCAAGTCATTTCAAGACGGTTTGTGCTTGTAACAACGGCAACGGGAGTAGCCTCGAGGTTTTCTTCGTTTGCAAGTTTTGTGAACTCTGCAACATCATTTTTATCAAGTACAACCGCCATTCTTTCCTGGCTTTCCGAAATTGCAAGTTCGGTGCCGTCAAGACCGTCATACTTTTTAGGAACTTTGTCAAGGTCTATTTTAAGACCGTCTGCAAGTTCGCCGATGGCAACACAAACACCGCCTGCGCCGAAGTCGTTGCACCTTTTAATCATAGAAGCCGCCTTTTCGTTTCTGAAAAGTCTTTGAAGTTTTCTCTCTGTCGGTGGGTTACCCTTTTGAACTTCTGCACCGCAGGTTTCTATTGAAGATGAGTCGTGCGCTTTAGACGAACCTGTTGCACCGCCGCAACCGTCACGACCTGTTCTGCCGCCTAAAAGTACGATAACATCGTCTTCTTCAGGGCAAAGACGAACAACATTTTTCTTGGGAGACGCGCCTACAACCGCGCCTATTTCCATTCTCTTTGCAACATATCCGCTGTCGTAAAGTTCTGTTACCTGACCTGTTGCAAGACCGATTTGGTTGCCGTAGGAAGAATATCCCTGTGCCGCCGCAGTTGTAATTTTTGACTGCGGAAGTTTTGCGTCGAGTGTTTCTTCAAACGGAGTAGTAGGGTCGCCCGCGCCTGTAACACGCATTGCCTGGTAAACATAGGCTCTGCCTGAAAGCGGGTCTCTGATAGCGCCGCCGAGACAGGTTGCGGCACCGCCGAACGGCTCAATTTCCGTCGGGTGATTGTGAGTTTCGTTTTTGAACTGAACAAGCCACGGCTCTTCTTTTCCGTCTATTGTTGCAGTAACCTCGATTGAACAAGCGTTGATTTCTTCGCTTTCGTCAAGGTCGTTTACAAGTCCTCTCTTTTTGAGAACTTTTGTGCCGAGACACGCAAGGTCCATTAGGCAAACATCTTTTTTACCTTCTCTGTCGCCGTACGCTTCTTTTCTGAGTTCAAAATAGTTTTCTATCGCTTTATTTAAGGCTTCTGTATAATCTCCGCCGTCAACAGCAGAGATAGAATCGAGTTTTGTTGAAAAAGTTGTATGGCGACAATGGTCGCTCCAATAAGTATCAATAACTTTGAGTTCCGTAAGGCTCGGATTTCTGTTTTCATCTTTTTTGAAATAGTCGCGCACCCATTTCAAATCTGCTTCGCTCATAGCAAAGCCCATCTCCGAATGGTACTTTTCAATTTCTTCGTCCGTCATATCAATGAAGCCGTCAATTCTGACGATATCAGACGGAACTTCGCTTGTGATGTCGAGATTTGTCGGCATTTCGTCCGACGCTTCTCTGCTTTCAACAGGGTTAATCATATAGGACTTAATCTTGTCAAACTCTTCGTCTGTAATATTTCCTCTGACAGCGACAACTTTTGCGCTTGTAACAAGAGGTCTTTCGCCTGCCGTAAGCAACTGAATACACTGAGCTGCGGAGTCTGCTCTTTGGTCATACTGTCCCGGAAGATACTCTGTAATAAAACTTCTCCAACTGTCGTCAAGAGGCATTCTCGCATAAACATCGTCAAGGTTCGGTTCGCTGAACACCTGAGAAACAGCGCTCTCAAACTGCTCTGCGGTCAAGCCCTGAGCGTAGTATCTGTTGATGATACGCACATCTTCAACGCCCGTAATTCCGACATTTTCACGAAGGTCTTTTAAAATTTGACCCGCCTCAATATCGTTCCCCTTTTTCTTTTCAACAAAAATTCGATACACATCTGCCATAATTATTCTCCTTTTCCGTATTATATAAATAATAGAAAATTTATATAGATATATTAGCATACATAATAAATATTTTCTACTGTTATTTCAAAATTTTTAACAATCATTCAAAAATTGTTTATCAAATGCAGTGAAATATGTGCTATAATAATAATTGCCTAAAAAGGCTCGGAAGGAATGAATTTTATATGAGTACCGTCAATGACGACTGTAATATAGAAGTAGAGTTATTTTATGCCGTAGTTGACAAAAGCGAAGATTTAAAGGTGGTTGATTTTGACAGCCATTTTGCAGAACTTTCCGGTATGCATCCGTCAAAAATCAAGCAGGGCAAACTGTCTTTGCTCGATATGTTAAAACCGTGCGACAGAGAAAAACTAATTAAAAAACTTTGTTCAAAAAACAGATATATATACACCGACTTTGAAATACTTGAGAACTTAAAAAAGCCTATATATGTTTACTCTGTTTGTGAAAATATAACAGGAACAAACCTTTGCAGAATTATGATGAGCGAAGTTGTCTGCGAAAAAGAAAGAAAAGGTTTCAAACTTATTGAAACAGACGATTTTCGCTACTCTTTGGCAGATGAAATCATTTGTCCCGTCTGTCTTTTCAGAGTAGATGACGAAATGCAGACAGAAGCTTTTTATATGAACAAAAGTTGTTGCAGACTGTTTGAAACAACACAGGAATCTGTCAAAAACAACGGATTCAGAATAGATTTGACAGTTGCAGAAGACGACAAAACGCTTTTGTTTCAGTCGATAGGCACAAGTCTTGCGACAGGTGAACCGATAGATATGTACTTTCACATATACAAAAACAAGTTCGACATTGTCCGCTGCCGACTGAGAGCCGAAATTGCGGGCTACGACAGGGAAAACAGACCTGTTTTCAACGCCGTCATCGACGAGCCCGACGACATTTCTCAAAGCGCACAGTACATATTCAAAAACCGTGCAGAAGTTTTGACCGACGCATAAAGTGAAAGTGAATTGCAGCAAAAGATACAGTTGCAGCAGTTTAAAACTTTGCATTTTTCAAAAACCGAAAACAAAGCACTTGACAAAGCACTTTTTGTGTTTTCATAAATGCATCTAAAAGAGCGCAGAGCGTTGCAATCGCAATACTCTGTGTTTTTTTCGTTTTTGCAGTTAAAACTATTGACAATACTGTGTTTATTGGTAAAATATATTTGTTGAACTATATTTAAAACTATAAATATTTTCAAACAATAAAAAAATAAATTTTCACAGTTAACCGATTAAATCAAAACATTAATTTGGGGGAATTTTTATGAACGCAAAAGAAACCGTAAAAAAAATGACGCTTGAAGAAAAAGCGTCTATGGTGTCGGGCAGCGATTTTTGGCATCTCGACGCAATCGACAGACTCGGAGTTAAAGAAACCATGGTCAGCGACGGCCCTCACGGATTGAGAAAACAGGTTGACACTGCAGGCGCAGACATCAACGAAAGTGTTGTTGCCGTTTGTTTTCCGTCAGCGGCGGGAACTGCGTCCTCTTTTAACAGAGAACTTTTGAAACAACTCGGTGAAACGCTCGGCGACGAATGTGTGGCTGAAAATGTTTCCGTTTTGCTCGGTCCTGCGGTAAACATCAAACGCTCGCCTCTTTGCGGACGAAACTTTGAATACTTCAGCGAAGACCCGTACCTTGCAGGCGAACTCGCCTCGTCATATATTGACGGCGTTCAGTCAAAAGGCGTCGGCACAAGTATCAAACACTTCGCCGTAAACAATCAGGAAAAAAGAAGAATGACGATTTCTTCCGTGCTTGACGAAAGAACTTTCAGAGAAATATATTTGAGTTCTTTTGAAAAAGCAGTCAAGAAATCTCAGCCGTGGACAGTAATGTGTTCGTACAACAAAATTAACGGCGTCTATTCATCTGAAAACCCATACCTTTTGACAAAAATTTTGCGCGACGAATGGGGTTTCAAAGGCTATGTAATGAGCGACTGGGGCGCTTGCAACGACCGTGTAAAAGGCGTAAAGGCAGGTCTTGACCTCGAAATGCCGTCAAGTGCAGGCATAAACACAAAAAAACTTATCGAAGCGGTAAAAAACAACACTCTTGACGAAAAGTACCTTGATAAATGTTGTGAAAGAATACTTGAAAAAGTGCTTAATTACCAAGAAAACAGAAAATACGGCAAGTTCTTTGACAGAGACGAGCACCATAAAGTCGCTCAAAAAGTTGCCGAAGAGTCTATGGTTTTACTCAAAAATGACAACAATATTCTTCCGATTAAAAAAGGTCAGAAAGTCGCATTTATAGGAGAATTTGCCCGTTTTCCGAGATACCAGGGCGGAGGCAGTTCACACATTCGTTCACACAAAGTTGACAGCGCTTTGGACACAGTCAACGCTCGCGGAGGAGTTAACTATGCAAAAGGTTTCCCCTGCGACAGAGATTTATATGAGCCTGAAAAAGCAAAAAAGGCTGTTGAACTTGCACGACTTTCCGATGTTGCAGTAGTATTTGCAGGCTTGCCCGAAAGTATGGAGTCGGAGGGATTTGACCGCCAGCATATCGACCTGCCCGACTGCCAGAACCGACTGATAGAAGAAATCTGTGCAGTACAGAAAAATGTTGTAGTCGTTCTTCACAACGGCTCGCCTGTTGCAATGCCGTGGATAGACAAAGTTTCTGCCGTTTTGGAAAGCTACCTTGCAGGCGAAGGCGTCGGAAACGCTCAGGTAGGAATTTTGTACGGCGATGTCAATCCGTCGGGCAAACTTGCAGAAACTTTTCCTCTTGCATTGTCAGATACACCTTGCTACCGCAACTTCCCCGGCGGAGAGTTGACTGTTGAATACAGAGAGGGTATCTATGTCGGCTACCGCTACTACGACACAGTCGGAAAGAATGTCTTGTTCCCGTTCGGACACGGTCTTTCATACACGACTTTTGAGTACTCCGATATTAAAGCAAACAGAAGAAAAATCGGCGAAAACGACAGTGTAAAAGTAACGCTCAAGGTTAAAAACACAGGTAAAGTCAGCGGTGCAGAAATTGTACAGGTATATGTCGGAAAAGAAGACAGCAATGTTTTCAGAGCTGAAAAAGAACTGAAAGGCTTTGAAAAAGTATTTCTTGAGCCAAACGAAGAAAAAGAAGTTGAAATTGAACTCGACAGCCGTGCTTTTGCATACTATAACACGGAGATTGCCGATTGGTACGCAGAAAGCGGAAAGTACCAAATCAGCGTAGGCGCGTCTTCAAGAGATATTAAAAAAGTGCTGAATGTTACGCTTGAAAACAGCAAAGAAGTAAATTCTCCGTATGACGAAAGCAAGTTCAGAAGTTACTATTCTGCCGAAATCAGCAATGTTTCCGACGAAGAATTTTCACGACTTTTAGGTTTTTCAATTCCCGAATCAAGTTCACCCAAAGGCAAAAAAATAGGACTTGAAAACAGTTTTATAGACGCCGAAAACACAAAGTGGGGCAAAATCATCAACAAAACAATTCGTTTCGGCGCGTCGCTTGTTACCGACCAATCACTCGGCAACGACGAAATGGTTGTTGCCTCAACGCTCGAATGTCCTTTGCACAGTGCAATGGCAATGTCGCAGGGTATGTTGGACGAAGATATGGCAAAGTCGCTTGTAAATATTTTAAACGGCGACAAAGTTGCAAAATCTGCGTTTCACCTTGCAAAAGGCGGAGCAAAAAAAGTTGCAGATATCGTTGTGAAAAAGATTAAAAAATGATGAAAATATTTCATTTTTAAGTATAAAATTTCATTTATAAATTAATTGAAAAACAGTTTGATAAACGGTATAATCTTTACAAAAAGGTTGTGCCGTTTATTTTTATCTTTTCATCTTTAAATTGAATTTTAGTTGAAAGTGAAAAAACCGTATTGAAAATGAAAACTTTTGCGATAAATTTAACCGTGCACGGTACATTTGATTTCAGGAGAGTTCTATGAAAAAAGTTGTCAAGCCTGCGTTTATTTCCACAGTTCCCGTTTTTGCAGGCTACATGGTTTTGGGGTTTGGTTTCGGAATAATTATGAAAGCGCACGGTTACGGCGTATTGCTCACTTTTCTGATGAGTTTGCTGATATATGCAGGCTCTATGCAGTACGCCGCAGTCGGTCTGCTTTCGTCGGGCGCGTCGTTTTTTACCGCAGGAATAACCACGCTGATGATAAACGCGCGCCACATTTTTTACGGTATCTCAATGGTTGACAAGTACAAGGGCGCAGGGCTGAAAAAAGCGTATATGATTTTTGCGCTGACAGACGAAACATACTCGCTTGTGTGCGTTGACAACCCGAAAATCAGCGAAGAAAACAGAATAGACTATTGTTTTCTCGTATCTTTGTTCAACCACTGCTATTGGATTGCAGGCTCGGTACTCGGTGCAGTTGTCGGCTCAATACTGAAATTCAACAGCGAGGGAATCGACTTTGTTTTGACCGCGCTTTTTTTGACGATTTTCATTGAGCAGTGGCTTTCAACGAAAAAACACCTGCCCGCACTAATCGGAGTGGGAGCCTCTGCGCTTTGCCTTGCCGTTTTCGGAAGTGAAGATTTTCTTATACCGTCAATACTGATTACAGCAATCTCACTTTGCTTTTACAAGGAGGGTAAAAACGATAACTGATATGCATACTTGGGGACTTGTCGGAGTCATTGCCGTTGTAACGGCGCTTCTTCGTTTTTTGCCATTCGCTATATGGAGCAACAACAAAAAAACGCCCGAAATCATAGTAAAACTCGGCAAAGTTTTGCCGTTTGCAATGATGGGAATGCTTGTCGTGTACTGCTTAAAAGACATCAATTTCACTGAGGTAACAAACTTTTTGCCGACGCTCATCGCCTGCGCACTTGTAGGCGTACTTTATATTTGGAAACGCAACACTTTGCTCAGCATCACCGTCGGCACCGTCGGATATATGTTTCTCGTTCAGTTTGTGTTTTGATTTTTAAAAGTTGTCGAATAATTTTTTTAAGTAATATTCAATAAATCATTAAGTTGTGAGTATAGTCGAAGCGGTCAATTCTGTTGAAAAAAGACAAACACAAACAAAATTTCTTCAAATAATCTAAAAAAATGACGGCAATGAAATGAGAATATAAAAAACTAAATAAATTTATTGCATAAAATGACAAAAAGAGAAGCGTAAAAACGCTTCTCTTTTGCTATGTCGGTTTATTTGAATTATATTACAATTAAATTTAACTGTATCAAATATTATTTATACTTACTTTTCGTGGTGTAGTTTTTCTTGCCGTCGGCATATCTTGTCAAGGTGTAGGAATTTTTGCCGTTGTTTTTAACTTTGACCTCAACCTTCGGAACATCTACCTCTTCTTTTGCATAAATTGAGCAGGTGAGTTTGCCGTCTTTCACAGAAAACTCAAGTCGCACATCGCAATCGTAGTTGTTCCTAAACTGAAAATCAAGACTTGTCCATTGAACTGTTGCATCGCCTCCGACGGGAACATACGACACTTTAAGCGAATGGTTGTGCCTCTCGACAATAGAGAAATTGCCTTTGAGCACCGTTTGGAAAATAGTAGATGACAGTTGACACACTCCGCCGCCCATTCCGTCAACAAACTCGCCGCCGCTGATGACTTTCGCAGGTTTGAAGCCGTTTTTAGCCGTTCTTTTGCCGACAGTTTGGTTGAACGAAAATGTATAGTCGGAAGGTATGACAAGATAGTTGATTTTTTTAACGGCAGTCTTGATATTGCTCGTTCTGTCCTTGTTCGACTCTTTATAGTACGAAGTAAACTCGGAAATTTTGTACTCAAACTTATCTTTTTCGTTCTTTTCCAACTTTGCGTATATCTCTCTCGGCTCGGTCGGTTTTGCCGTAGTCTTTTCCGTAGTAGGCTTTGTAGTAGGCTTCTTCGTTGTAGTCGGCTTTTTTGTTGTAGAAACAGTTGTTGACGCCGTTGTGCTTTGTGTTGTCGAAGAACTTAAAACCGTGCTTGGTGCTTTGGAAGATGTTTCTTTCTGCCAAAAAAACACATCTTTTGAACCTACCGAACAAGCAGTCAGCGACGACACTGCGAGCACAACTGCCAGCGCAATGCAAACCGTTCTTTTTTTATTTGATTTATTGTTCTCTTGTTTCATATCTCCACCACACCGAAAAATTGAACAAAACAAAAATTACTTTTTGCTTTTGCCCCAATCTTTCTTATTTTCCTGTTTTGAACGCGCAATCGCAAGCGCACCGTCAGGTACATCTTCCGTAATTGTTGAGCCCGCCGCAGTAAAAGCGCCTTCGCCGACAGTTACGGGAGCAATAAGGTTTGTATTACAGCCTATGAAAGCACCGTTCTCTATTTTGCACCTTTGTTTTTTACTTCCGTCATAGTTTACTGTAACACTTCCGCAGCCGAAATTTACATTTTCTCCGACATCGGAATCGCCGATATAAGTCAAATGAGCTGACTTTGTACCTTTTTCAATGACAGAATTTTTAACTTCTACAAAGTTGCCGATATGTACATTTTCACCGATAACGCTGTTGTTTCGGATATGTGCAAAAGGACCTGCGTCTGCTCCGTCTTTTACAACAGAGTCTGTAAGTTTTACATTGTCAAGTTTGACATTGTTGCCTACCGTCGAGTTTTCGATATAGGTATTCGGTCCTATCACACAGCCGTTGCCGATTGACACTTTGCCGATGATGACGGTATTCGGCATTATCGTTGTATCGTTGCCGATTTCAACATCTGTACCGATTAAAACACCGTCTGTTGACGGAATGTTTACACCGCCGATTAAATGTTTGTCCAAAATATTTCTTTTCATTATATTGTTAAGATTGTTCAACTGTTTTCTGTCGTTTGCGCCGAGTGTAACCTCTGCGTTTTCAACAACATACGCCCCGACATTGCAGCCCTTGTTGATGAGTATTTCAAGGCTGTCCGTCAAATAGTATTCGTGCTGAACATTGTTATTTGTAATGTTATCGAGTGCAAAAGACAACTCGTCGCCCTTGAACCAATAGCAACCTGCGTTGCTTTCGTTGATTTTCTTTTCTTCTTCCGTTGCGTCTTTATGCTCAACAATTCTCAAAAGAGTACCGTTTTCATCACGCTTGATATGACCGATACCGTTTGTATCGTCAACAAGCGCGGAAATAAGTGTGATTGCGTTGTCATTTTCTTTGTGATAGTCAAACGCTTTGTTGATTGTTTCGGCGTCCATCATAGGACCGTCGCCGTTTAAAATCAAAATATCGTCGTTCATATGTCTGCCTATAAAATCACGAGCCATCATAACAGCGTGTCCCGTTCCCAAGCGTTCTGACTGAAACGCAGTTTCAATATCTGCGTCAAGCGCCTTTTCAACAACTTCGCTTTTATGACCCGTTATAACGCACACTCTCTCACAGCCTGCGCTTTTTACAGCCTTGATAACATGAGAAATCATAGGTTCAAAAAGCACCTCGCACATAACCTTCGGCATATCCGTTTTCATTCTTGTGCCTTTACCGCCTGCAAGAATTATTGCACATTTACTCATAAATAAAATCTCCCTTAGTTCATACTGACACAGTCTTTGTGTATTTATCAAATTAAATTATGCACTATTTTCCACAAAAATTCAATAGTAAGTACATTAAAATAAAAATATTTTGATTAAAATACTGTTTTTTGTAAAAATCATTTGTAATTGGTAATCAATTCTGTTATAATGTGTAACGAGTTAAACTCAACTATGTGAGGAAACAAACTAAAACTATTTTTGGAGGTTATTTTAATGAGTCACAAATTTGTTTATTTGTTCTCAGAGGGTAACAAAGACATGAGAGAACTCCTCGGCGGTAAAGGTGCAAACCTCGCTGAAATGACAGGTCTCGGTCTTCCTGTTCCGCAGGGCTTCACAATCTCAACAGAAGCTTGTACCCAGTACTACGAAGATGGCAGAAAGATTAACGACGATATCCAGGCACAAATCATGGAATACATCGTTAAAATGGAAGACATCACAGGCAAAAAATTCGGCGATAAAGAAAACCCGCTTCTCGTATCTGTTCGTTCAGGTGCAAGAGCTTCTATGCCGGGTATGATGGACACAATCCTCAACCTCGGTCTTAACGAAGAAGTTGTTGAAGTAATCGCTAACAAATCAGGCAACGCAAGATGGGCTTGGGACTGTTACAGAAGATTTATTCAAATGTACTCAGACGTTGTTATGGGTGTCGGCAAAAAATACTTTGAAGAACTCATCGACAAAATGAAAGAAGAAAAAGGCGTTTCTCAGGACGTAGAACTCACTGCAGAAGACCTTAAAGAACTTGCTAACCAGTTCAAAGCAGAATACAAAGAAAAAATCGGCGAAGACTTCCCGGCTGACCCGAAAGAACAATTGATGGGCGCTATCGAGGCTGTTTTCCGTTCATGGGACAACCCTCGTGCAAACGTATATCGTCGTGACAACGACATTCCTTACTCATGGGGTACAGCAGTAAACGTACAGATGATGGCATTCGGTAACATGGGCGAAACATCAGGTACAGGTGTTGCTTTCACAAGAGACCCTGCAACAGGCGAAAAGAAACTCATGGGTGAGTTCCTTATGAACGCTCAGGGCGAAGACGTTGTTGCCGGCGTTCGTACTCCTTCTCCTATCGCAAAACTTCAAGAAGTTATGCCTGAAGTTTACAACCAGTTTGTAGAAATCTGTGCAAAACTTGAAGACCACTACAGAGATATGCAGGATATGGAGTTCACAATCGAAGACAAAAAACTCTATATGCTTCAAACAAGAAACGGTAAGAGAACTGCAAAAGCTGCTCTTAAAATCGCTTGCGACCTTGTTGACGAAAAAATGATTTCCGAAGAACAAGCAGTTGCTATGATTGACCCGAGAAACCTTGACACACTTCTTCACCCTCAATTCGACGCTAAAGCACTCAAAGCTGCTTCTCCTATCGGTAAAGCACTTCCTGCTTCTCCGGGCGCTGCCTGCGGCAGAGTTGTATTCACAGCTGACGACGCTAAAGAGTGGAACGAAAAAGGCGAAAAAGTTGTTCTCGTTCGTCTTGAAACATCTCCTGAAGACATCGAAGGTATGAAAGCCGCTCAAGGTATTCTTACAGTTCGCGGCGGTATGACATCTCACGCAGCTGTTGTTGCTCGTGGTATGGGTACTTGCTGTGTATCAGGTTGTTCAGAAATCAAAATGGACGAAGAAAACAAAAAATTCGTTCTTGACGGAAAAACATTCACAGAAGGCGACTACATTTCAATCGACGGTTCAACAGGTAACATTTACGAAGGCATCATTCCTACAGTTCCTGCTGAAATCGCAGGCGAGTTTGAAAGAATTATGACTCTCGCTGACAAATTCAGAACTCTCAAAGTTCGTACAAACGCAGATACTCCTGCTGACGCTAAAAGAGCAAGAGAACTCGGCGCTGAAGGTATCGGTCTTTGCCGTACAGAACACATGTTCTTTGAAGCTGACAGAATCGCTCCTTTCCGTGAAATGATTTGTGCTGACACAGTTGAAGAAAGAGAAGCTGCTCTTGACAAGATTATGCCTTACCAACAGAGCGACTTTGAAAAACTCTACGAAGCACTTGAAGGCTGTCCTGTAACAATCCGTTTCCTTGACCCGCCGCTTCACGAATTCGTTCCTACAACAGAAGAAGATATCAAAGCACTTGCAGACGCTCAGGGCAAATCTGTTGAAGACATTAAAGCTATCATCGCTTCACTTCACGAATTCAACCCAATGATGGGTCACCGTGGATGCCGTCTCACAGTTACATACCCTGAAATCGCTAAAATGCAGACAACAGCAGTTATCCGTGCTGCAATCAATGTTTCAAAAGCTCATCCTGATTGGAACATTAAACCTGAAATTATGATTCCGCTCGTTGGCGATGTTAAAGAATTTAAGTTCGTTAAGAAAATCGTTGTAGAAACAGCAGACGCAGAAATCAAAGCTGCAGGTGTTGAACTTGAATACGAAGTTGGTACAATGATTGAAATTCCTCGTGCTTGCCTCACAGCAGACGATATTGCAAAAGAAGCTGACTTCTTCTGCTTCGGTACAAACGACCTTACACAAATGACATTCGGCTTCAGCCGTGACGACGCAGGTAAATTCCTTGATGCTTACTATGACACCAAGATTTACGAAAACGACCCGTTTGCTAAACTCGACCAAAACGGCGTAGGCAAACTTATGAAGATGGCTGTTGAACTCGGCAGACCTGAAAACGCTAAACTTCACTGCGGTATCTGTGGTGAACACGGCGGCGACCCAAGTTCAGTAGAATTCTGCAACGAAATCGGTCTTGACTATGTTTCATGTTCACCGTTCCGTGTTCCGATTGCTCGTCTTGCTGCTGCACAGGCTGCGATCAAAAATAAATAATTAAAATAATACCAAAAATGGTTAAATCTTAATTAGTTTTATAAATGCGACAACTCTGTTACGACGGGGTTGTCGTTATTTATTTATTTATTTATTTATGTTTTTTATCATTATAATAAAAGTAAAACTCCGCTTACAGAAATCAATCTATAAACGGAGTTTTTTGTTTAATTGTTTTTTCGTCCGAAAAAGTATCCTGAAAAAGTGCTTACGCACGGCAAAAGCAACGACAGAACTATACCTACGGCACCGTCAAGGCGCATCATATTAAAACAACCGTACAAAATATTGCAATAAATAAAATTATTGTACTGTTTTGTGAAAATCAAAATACCGCAAATAAGAAATTGAAGTTCAAGCAGAACAAAACCGCCGATAAACTCGCTCAATTTTTGCTTATACCCGATTGCAAAAGTACAAACAATGAACAGTATATTGAAAACCGTGAGCAAAATGATGTTTAGATATTCATTGACGCTTTCGGGCAAAAAAGACGAGAAAACAGGCATAGAAAAAATGAAGAAAAATGTTAAAATCCAATACGCTAAAACAGGAAATGTATTTTTCACTACGGTTTTAAAAACAGATTTTTCATTTCTTTCTGTTTTAATTTTGTTCGCAAAAACATTTTTCTTTTGCAAAAACAAGCCTAAAAACACGAAAGACGGCAAGAGCAAAGACAAGATGAGCGCAAAAATTTTGTTCAAAGACAATCTTTCCGCATAGCCGAAAAGTATATTCAGCGGTATTTGTTCAGACTTGAAAAAGCCGTTGAAAAGCAAAACGGCAGAAACAACCAGCTGAAGTTCAAGTAAAACAAAACCTGTCAAAAACTCTTTCAATTTACATTGCAGACCGATTAAAATATTGCAAGCAATGAAAATCAAACAGGAAATAGTATAAGAAAAAATCAAAATAAATTTTTCAATTTCAGTTGTTGTATTGCTGACAAATGAAAAAACCAATGCAGGCAAAAGCAAAAATACGCCCGCAAATGTCCAATACGAAACAAAGGGCAAAAAGTTTTTTAAAAAAGTTTTCATAAAATCTCTCCTTTTTTCAGGTGTTTTATTCTATTTTTGTTATATTATATAATTTAATAGTTGTCAACGGATTTTAAAAATATATAGAAAAATATTATAAATCCGATAAAATTTTTTACATATTTTAAAATCTGTAAAGATAAAATTGCTGATAAATAAGTGATTTTGACTGCTTTTGAATATAGAAATCTTTAAAAAAGTACAAAAAATAAGGAAAGTCAAACCGTCAGGCTCAACTTTCCTTAAAATTTGATGAATTAAAACATTGAAATTTTAAGATTATTTTACGAAATCTTCTGCAACTTCAACAATATGTTCTGCCGAAAGACCGAATTGTTTGAGCAAGTCGAGAGCGGGACCGCTGTGTCCGAACTCGTCGTTTACGCCGATTTTTCTGACAGGTGTAGGTCTTTTTTCTGCAAGGCAGCCGCAAACTGCGTCTCCGAGACCGCCGATAACGCTATGTTCTTCAACAGTGATGATTTTTTTGCACTTTCTTGCAACTTTTACAACAAGTTTCTCGTCAAGAGGTTTGATGGTAGCCATATTGATAACCATTGCGTCAATACCCTTTTCCTCAAGAACTTTTGCAGCCTCGATTGACTCAGCAACCATAAGACCGTTTGCAATGATAGCGACATCTTTACCGTCTTTTACAATTTCGCCCTTACCGATTTTGAATTTATAGCTTTCATCGTGGAAAACAGGTACTGCAAGTCTGCCGAAACGAAGATATACAGGACCGTTAAATTTGTACGCCTCTTTAACTGCCTGGCGAGCCTCAACATCGTCTGCGGGACAGATGACTGTCATGCCCGGAATAGAACGCATAAGCGCGAAGTCTTCACAGCACTGGTGAGACGCACCGTCTTCGCCGACAGAAATGCCTGCGTGAGTTGCGCCGATTTTAACATTTAAGTGCGGATAGCCGATAGTGTTTCTGATTTGCTCAAACGCTCTGCCTGCTGCGAACATTGCAAAACTTGATGCAAACGGAACAAGTCCCATAGTGCTCAAACCTGCTGCAACGCCAATCATATTTGACTCTGCGATACCGCAGTTAAAGTGTCTTTCGGGAAATGCGTTTCTGAAAATTCCTGTTTTTGTTGCTGCTGCAAGGTCGGCGTCAAGTACAACAAGTTTCTTTTCGCCTTTTTCTGCAAGTTCTTTGAGAGCATTGCCGTAACTGTCTCTTGTAGCGATTTTCTTAACTTCTGCCATTGCTTACGCCTCCTTAATCTTTTCAAGTTTAGCCTGCAATTCCTGCATTGCAAGGTCATATTGTTCTTTATTAGGAGCTTTTCCGTGCCACTCAACTTTGTCTTCCATAAATGAAACTCCGCATCCTTTAACAGTTTTCATTATAATTGCGAAAGGTTTGCCCGAATTTTTATTTTTATGGAAAGCGTCGAAAGCCTTTTCAAGTTCTGCCATATCATTGCCGTTGACTGTAATATGGTTGAGACCGAAAGCTTCTACCTTTTTGTCGATAGGCTCAGCGCTCATTACATCTTCACATCTGCCGTCAATCTGCAAACCGTTTGAGTCGATGATGACGCAAAGATTGTCGAGTTTATACTGAGAAGCAAACATCAAAGCCTCCCAAACCTGACCTTCTTCAATTTCGCCGTCGCCGAGAAGTGTATAAACACGGAGTTTGTTTTTATTTGTAAACTTTGCACCCTGTGCCATGCCGACAGCGGCGCTGATACCTTGACCGAGCGAGCCTGTGCTCATATCTATACCCGGAGTTGTATTCATATTCGGGTGTCCCTGAAGATGAGAACCGATATGACGGAGTGTTTTCAAGTCTTCAACAGGGAAAAATCCGCGATACGCAAGCGCCGAATATAAACCCGGTGCGCAGTGTCCTTTTGAAAGAACAAATCTGTCTCTGTACTTCCAATCGGGGCGTTTCGGCTCAATATCCATTTCTTTGAAATAAAGATATGCAAAAACATCTGCCGCAGAAAGAGAACCGCCCGGGTGTCCTGCTTTTGCGTTGTAAGTTCCTTCGATAATGCCCATTCTGATGTTACAAGCAGCAGTTTCGAGCATTTTTTTTGTTCCTTTGTCCATACGCTTTTCCTTTCGTTTGTATATATTTATTCTATAACAGTTTTTCCGCCCATATACGGCTGAAGCGCTGTCGGAATACGAACTGAACCGTCTGCCTGAAGATTGTTTTCAAGGAATGCGATGAGCATTCTCGGAGGAGCAACGACGGTGTTATTGAGTGTGTGAGCGAGATAGTTTCCGTTTTCGCCCTTAACTCTGATTTTGAGTCTTCTTGCCTGAGCGTCGCCCAAGTTTGAACAAGAACCGACTTCAAAATATTTCTTTTGACGCGGAGACCAAGCCTCAACATCTATCGACTTGCATTTCAAGTCTGCAAGGTCGCCCGAACAACACTCAAGTGTACGAACAGGGATATCAAGACTTCTGAAAAGGTCAACCGTGTTTTGCCACAACTTTTCAAACCACATTTTTGACTCTTCGGGTTTGCAGACAACTATCATTTCCTGTTTTTCAAACTGATGAATTCTGTAAACGCCTCTTTCTTCAATACCGTGTGCGCCTTTTTCCTTTCGGAAACAAGGAGAGTATGAAGTGAGCGTCTTCGGAAGTTCGCTTTCAGGTGTGATTGTATTGATGAATTTACCAATCATAGAATGTTCGCTTGTACCTATGAGATAAAGGTCTTCGCCCTCGATTTTGTACATCATAGCGTCCATTTCGTCAAAACTCATTACCCCGTTTACAACGCTTGAACGAATCATAAACGGCGGTACGCAGTAGGTAAAACCACGGTCAATCATAAAATCTCTTGCGTACGAAATGACTGCCGAATGAAGTCTTGCAATGTCGCCCATAAGGTAGTAAAAACCGTTTCCTGCAACTTTTCTTGCGGCGTCAAGGTCAATTCCGTTGAATTTTTCCATTATTTCCGTGTGATACGGAATTTCAAAATCGGGCACAATCGGTTCGCCGTACTTTTGAATTTCAACATTTTCACTGTCATCTTTGCCTACAGGTACGGTGTCGTCGATGATTTGCGGAATTGTCATCATTATTTTTGTTACCTTTTCAGTGAGTTCCGCCTCTTTTTCCGAAAGTTCTTCAAGTTCTTTTGCTTGCTTTGAAACTTCTTCTTTGAGCGCCATACCTTCTTCTTTTTTGCCCTGAGCCATCAAAGCGCCGATTTGCTTACTGATTTTGTTTCTGTTTGCACGAAGTTCGTCCGCTTTTTGCTGAATTTCTCTCTTTTCTTTATCGAGTTCAATCACTTCATCAACAAGAGGCAACTTTTTGTCCTGAAATTTCTTTTTAATATTTTCTTTTACGATGTCGGGGTTTTCCCTTAAAAATTTAATGTCTATCATTTATTTTATGCTCCTTATTCGCCGAGTTTGTTTGCAATGTTTTTTAAGTCGTCTGCCGAATAAAACTCTATTTCGAGAGTTCCTTTTTTGCCCGAGTTGGTTACTTTGACTTTTCTGCCCAATGTTTCTGCTAAACTAATCTCAACTTCATCATAAAAACTGTCGCGTCTTTTGATTTTTGGACTTTTAACACCGTTTTTAGCAGAGTTTTTCGCCATTTTTTCAACTTCGCGTACAGTCAAATTCTTTTCTAAAGTAACTTTTGCCGCTTCCGAAATCATTGCGCTGTTTTCAAAAGCAAGAAGAGCTCTTGCATGACCTGCCGAAAGCACGCCCTCTTTTGTTAAAGTACGCACATCTTCGGGCAGTTTTAAAAGTCTCAGACTGTTTGCAATAGCAGGTCTCGATCGACCTACTGAAGTTGCGACTTCTTCCTGCGTAAATCCACACTTGTCTATAAGCGCCTGCAAACCCTCTGCCTCTTCTATCGGGTTGAGGTCTTCACGCTGAAGGTTTTCTATGATTGCAATTTCCATAGTTTCGGTGTCTGTCAGTTCTTTTACAACAACAGGCACTTCTTTCAGCCCTGCAATACGGCTTGCTCTGTATCTGCGTTCGCCTGCAACAAGTTGGTATCCGCCGTCGATGAGAGGTCTTACAAGCAACGGCTGTAAAATGCCGTGATGTATGATACTGTCTGCAAGTTCCTGCAATGAATTTTCGTCAAATGTTTTTCTCGGCTGGTCTTTGTTCGGTATGATTTCGTCAATCGGCAATGTGTTTGTAGGCACCATATCATCAACGGAATTTTCAAACATTAAAGCGCCAAGACCTTTTTTACTGTTTAATCCTGCCATTTTTATATCCTTTACTGTTTTTTCAAAAATTCCTCAGCAAGTTTTTTGTAACAAAGACTGCCTTTTGAATACTTTTCATAGTACATAATCGGCATTCCGTAACTCGGAGCTTCCGCAAGCCTTACACCGCGAGGAATGTGTGTTTTGTAGGTCTTTTTCGGAAAATATTTCTCAACTTCCGACAAAACCTGTTGATTTAGTTTCAAACGGTTGTCATACATAGTGAATACAACGCCTTCAAAATCTAAATGCTCATTGTAGTGATTTTTAACTATTCTGACTGTATTTACAAGTTGGCTCAAGCCCTCAAGCGCATAGTATTCGCACTGCAGCGGCACTATCAAAGTGTCGGACGCAGTCAGCGCATTTAAAGAAAGCAGTCCCAAACTCGGAGGACAGTCAATGAAAATATAGTCGTAGTCAACTATTAACGGCGCGAGCGCTTTTTTCAGCACACGATTTCGGTCGTCTGCTTCGGCAAGCTCAAGTTCCGCGCCTGCAAGGTTCATATTGGCAGGTAAAAGAGAAAGATTTTTGAAAGGCGTTTCAATTACGATGGCTCTCGCTTGAACAGAGTTGACCAGAATGTCGTATGTTGAGTACGGTACTTCTGACTTGTCGGTACCTAAACCGCTGGTAGCGTTGCCTTGAGGGTCCAAATCTACAAGCAAAACCTTTTTGCCTTTTGCCGCAACAGCAGCAGAAAGATTTATGCAGGTTGTAGTTTTTCCCACTCCGCCTTTTTGGTTGAAAATAGAAACGGTTTTTCCCATCATTACCTCCACATAATATTGTTATAATATAATAAATTATAATATCATTTTACCACATCTATATGTCTGTTTCAACAGTTTTAACGCACAATTAATAATGTCTTTACTGTTATTTTGGGGCAGAGGGAGGAAAGCCTTGAGAAAAGTTTGTTGCACAGATTGTTTCACATGAAACAATCAAAATAATCAATAGTATATCGCTCAAAGCATTGTAAATGTTGATTTAAGTAATGACAGCAAACATACTACGAAATGTTTCACATGAAACATTTTACAATTCTTACTTATATGTTGATTTTTTGGGCATTGATAAACATATCATATTGTTTCACATGAAACATTATAAAACTATAATTGTAGTATTGAAATCGCTTCTACTCTTTACAGATATATTGCATTGTTTCACATGAAACAATGTGAAAAGAAAATATGGTATATATTAAAAAAGCAGAAAACCCCGACATAAGTCAGGGCATTCCGCGTGATGAAAAGAGGAGAATATGTTAAAACGGTTACCCGTTTTAAGCAAAATCAATCAAGCAAGGTTAATCTTGTTGTCCGCGAGAGTCGGAGTCTTGCTTGCAGTTTTAGGAATTCGCACCAAAAACTCAATGAAATCGTCTGTTTCGGTTTTCTTTGAGTCTGCGTCAATTCCTGCGCTTCTCATAGTTTCTATTGCTTTGTTTACTGTATTTATGAAAATTCGTATATCCTTGAAGATTTTTACGATATTTTTCTTTGGCTTAACTGTATTGTCAGTTAATTTATCTATATATTCTTCTGTTTGTCGGACATTTAAACCTTTTTCTTTAACTAAGTTTAAAGTCTGCCAAATATCTTTTGTGTTTGATAGTTTAAGCAACGCTCTTGCGTGTCGCTCCGTAAGATTTTCTTTTTCAATGAAATATCTGACATCTGACGGAAGTTTCAAAAGTCGAAGTTTATTACTGACTGCGCTTTGGCTCTTTCCGAGTCTTTTTGCAATTTCGTCCTGCGTCATTCCGAAAACTTCTGAAAGTTTTGCTATCGCATTTGCTTCTTCAAAAAAAGACAACTCGCTTCGCTGAATATTTTCTATAATGGCAAGTGTTGCCGACTGTTCGGCTCTGCACTCGATTTCAATGCAAGGTACTTTTTGTAAGTTTGAAAGTATGCTTGCACGAAGTCTTCTTTCTCCCGTAACTACTTCATAGTAGTCAGAGTTGTTTATTCTGCGAACAAGAAGAGGTTGAAGAACTCCGTTTTCCCGAATGCTTTGAGCAAGTTCAAGTAAATCATCGCTTTTAAAATGCTTTCTCGGTTGATACGGGTTTGGCAACAGCCGTTCTGTCGGTATCTGCAAGACTGTCGTGTTTTCTTTCATTTTCATTCCTCCCGTCCTCTGTATCTATACTATACCACATTGTTTCAAATAAAAAAAGAGTTTTCCGTCGTGGAAAACTCTTCATATTCGTCAAAAAGGTGCGTTTTTATAGTGGCTGTTTAGATATTTTTGCACTGTTACGGGGATATTTTGTCGCAGTTTGCGAAATCTTTTTGTAATGAACTATATTTCTGCTGTTTTCTTCACCAAGTTTATATGAAAAATTATCAGCCAATTCAGAACCTAACAATGAACAAGCGTTGTTTGCAAGTTCTCTCTCGTCTTTTGCTCCTTTCATAGAAACAAACAGTCCGCCAACCTTAACAAACGGCAGACAATACTCGCAAAGTATATTTAACGGGGCAACGGCACGCGCAACAGAAAAGTCAAACTGCTCTCTGTACTCTGCCTTTTTTCCTGCGTCTTCGCATCTTGCGTGAACAAGCGTTGCTTTCAGTTGAAGTTCGTCGAGCACTGCCTGTAAAAAGTTGAGCCTTTTTTGAAGACTGTCAAGCAAAACAATTTGCAGGTCGGGGCGGGCAATTAGCATTACTATACCCGGAAAGCCTGCGCCTGTTCCGACATCTATCACAGACGCGTCGGTCGGAAAGTCAGTGTATTTGAAAATATACAGACAATCGAGAAAATGCTTTACCACAATTTCGTCAGGCTCCGTAATTCCTGTCAAGTTCATTTTTTTATTCCATTCAACAAGCAAATCGGCATATTTGTCAAACTGCTCGAGTTGTAATTCAGACAAGTCAACACCGATTTCACTTGCCATACTTTTTAACAATTCTTTATTTATCATACTACACCTGTATTGTTTATATTATTAATATTAATTACATTATATACTGCTGTGTCATTAGGCTGTTGAAATCATTCAACGGACTGCGATTTCATTTTTTCGCGCAGACTTTTCAAATAAACTTTGTCGCTTTCATCAACTCTGTATGATTCGCAAAGTTTTGAAATGGTTTTTAAAGTTGTAAATTTGTTTAACTTTGAATTTTCCACAATATCGAGTACCTTTTGCGGATATTTCAAATAAATGGTTGCAAGCGACCAGGCAACAGCCATATTTACATAGTAATTTTCGTCGTTATTTTCAACATATATGTGCAAAATTTTGTCAATGTACATATCGTTTGCATAGTAACTCATAGTTGATACAATGAAAAATCTTTTTTCAAATTC
Organism: Eubacterium sp.; assembly: GCA_015655975.1. Lineage (GTDB taxonomy): Bacteria > Bacillota > Clostridia > Oscillospirales > Acutalibacteraceae > Scybalenecus. The sequence goes on from DVEP01000034.1 coordinate 31,581, forward strand.
GCTCTTATCTGCATAGTAAAAGATAAAATCTTTCCATTTATCAGCACTTTTCTTTAAAAATTTCATACTTGAAACGACAACATCGCAGACTGCCCAGTTATCAATAAGCGGTATGAATTTTTTTAAATACGCTTTTCTTTTATCGTCGTCAATTTTCGCTGTGGCACAAACAAGACCGAAAACAACTTTTTCTTCGTAAAAACTTTCTTTTGAAATAGGGTAGTTTTCCAAAAAATCGACTGCGTTTTCTTTGGAAATTTCTTTTGCAATTTTGCGTAAATCAGGTATTCGCACACCGTAAAAACTGTTTAACTCAGGCACAAGCGACGCGTGAAAAGATTTGTACTTTTCGTCGCAGTGTTCAAGAAAAACATTCTTTAAATATTCTGTATTTTTGAATTTTTCATTACAGTCAGACATCATTTTTTTGCCTCCAGCAAAATGTTGAGCGCAGTAATATCGGCAGGGTTTACACCGCTTATTCTGCTTGCCTGACCGAGATTTTGAGGTCGTATTTTTGAAAGTTTTTCAATTGCTTCAAGTCGCAGACCTTTTGCGTTTTTATAGTCAAAATCGGCAGGAATTTCTTTGCATTCAAGTCGGCGCATTTCTTTAATCTGCGCTTGCTGACGCTTTATATACCCCTCGTACTTGACAGATATTTCAACCTGCTCAAATATTTCGGGAGGTAATTCAGGACGGTCGGTGTCAATTTCAGCCAAGTTTTTGTATGTCAACTGCGGTCTTTTCAGCAGTTCAACAAGTTTGCATCCTGTTTTTAAAGGCGCTGTATTGTTGTCTGTCAAAATTTTCTGTAAAGCGTCTGTAATCGGTATGGATTTTTCTGAAACACGCTGTTTTTCTTCTTCAACAAGACGCTGTTTTTCTAAAAATTCATTGTATCGTTCATCTGAAACAAGACCTATTTTGTGTCCTGTCGGAGTCAATCTGACATCGGCATTGTCCTGTCTTAAAACAAGACGATATTCACTTCTGCTCGTCATCATTCTGTATGGGTCGGAACAGCCTTTTGTGATTAAATCATCTATCAAAGTACCTATATACGAACCGCCTCTGTCAAGTATCAAAGGCTCTTTGCCGAGTATTTTGAGCGCGGCGTTAGCACCTGCGACAAGACCCTGTGCCGCCGCTTCTTCGTAGCCCGAAGAACCGTTAAACTGACCTGCACCGTAAAGTCCGTCAAAGTCGTGAAACTCAAGCGTAGCCTTTAAAGCAGTCGGGTCAACACAGTCGTATTCGATAGCGTAGGCAGGGCGCATAATCACACAGTTTTCAAGCCCTTTTATAGTATGAATAAATTTAATCTGTACATCTTCGGGAAGAGAACTGCTCATACCCTGAAGGTAGAGTTCTTCTGTTTCAAGTCCGCACGGCTCAATGAAAAGTTGATGTCGCTTCTTGTCGGAAAATCGAACAATTTTATCTTCAAAAGACGGACAGTATCTCGGACCGACGCCCTCGATTTTGCCCGAGTACATCGGAGAACGGTCGAGATTGTCGAGTATGATTTTCTTTGTTTCTTCGTTTGTGTATGTAATGTGGCAAACGGCTTTGTTGTGCAGTTTTTCCTTTGTTTCAAAAGAAAACGGTACAATTTCTTCGTCGCCTTCCTGAACTTCAAGACCGTCAAAATTGACACTCTTTCTGTTGACACGGGGCGGAGTGCCTGTTTTGAAACGGCGAAGCGGAATATTCAGTTTGTACAGCGCTTTTGAAAGTTCTGTTGACGGGAACATTCCGTCAGGACCCGATTCATAGGAAACATCGCCGATATAAATTCTTCCGCCCAAAAAAGTACCTGTTGCTATAACTACTGCTTTTGCCGTAAAAATGGCTTCAAGCCTCGTTTTTACCTGCCAAAGACCGTCATCACGCTTTACAAGGTCTGTAATTTCAGCCTGTCTGATTTCAAGATTGTCGCACAATTCAAGCGTGTGTTTCATTCCTGCGGAATATTCGCGGCGGTCAATTTGTGCGCGCAAAGAGTGAACGGCAGGACCTTTTCCCAAGTTGAGCATCCTTGACTGCAACTGATATTTGTCGGCAGCCTTTCCCATTTCTCCGCCGAGCGCGTCGATTTCACGGACAAGGTGTCCTTTGGAAGTACCGCCTATACTCGGGTTGCACGGCATATTTCCGACCCAGTCCAAATTGATTGTAAAAATTCCTGTTTTGCAACCGAGCCTTGCGCTTGCGAGCGCCGCTTCAATTCCTGCGTGTCCCGCGCCTATAACTATTACATCAAATTTTTCTGAAAAATACTCCATATCATTTACCTACACAAAAACGAGAAAAAATATTGTTGACAACTTCTGTTGTCGCTTTTTTGCCTGTAAGGCTCATAAGTTCGTCAATCGCTGAGTCAATCATTACATTTACCGCGTCAAAAGTCATACCCAAAACGGCGTCGTCAAGCGCCTGACTGATGTAGTCAACAGCGTTTTGACAGTTGATTTTTTGCCGTTCGTTGATAAGATTTTCGGACGCGCTGTCAAAATTGTCTGTTTTTAAAATTTCTTTCACGCACTTTTCAAGTTCTTCAATTCCGTCGCCGTTTTTTGCCGAAATTTTGACGGTGTGCCTGAAATTACCTCTAATGAACTCTTCGTCAGCCAAAATATCGAGGTCGGTTTTGTTAATGATTGCTATTGCATCTTTGCCTTTTAATTTTTCAATCAGTTCAAAATCGTCTGCGCTCAGTTTTTCGGTGCAGTCAAAAACGGCAAAAATCAGCCTTGCTTCGTCAATCTTTTGGACTGCCCTTTCAATTCCGATTGCCTCTACACAGTCGTTGCTTTCGTGAATTCCCGCAGTATCGTAGAGGTGCAAAACAGTACCTGCAAAAACAACGCTGTCTTCTACAATATCTCTTGTAGTGCCTTTTATATCTGTTACGATACTTTTTTCGGTGCCCGTCAGCAAGTTCATTAAACTTGATTTTCCTGCATTCGGCTTTCCGCAAATTACTGTGTCCGCACCTTCGGAGATAACTCTCGCACTGTCGTAGTTTGACAGCAGAGAAGAAAGGTTTTCTTTTGCAGATTTAAGTGTGTCAATCAGATTGTCTGTTTCAAGTTCGGGTATTTCTTCGTCGGGATAGTCAACCCAAGCAGCCATCAGTGCAGAACACTCAATTAAAGAGTTGCAAACGCTCTCTATTTTCTTTGAAAGCCTGCCGTTTAAAACAGAATATGAAAGCCGAGCCTGTTCTGCCGAACTTGCGCTAATCATTGACGCAACGCTTTCTGCCTGCGCCAAGTCAATTTTTCCGTTTAAAAACGCGCGTTTCGTAAATTCGCCTGCTTCGGCAGGTTTTGCGCCGTTTTTAAAAAGTTCTTTAAGCGTTCTGTCGGTCATAAAAAGACCGCCGTGTATAGAAAGTTCGCATACATTTTCGCCCGTATAACTTTTCGGCGCTCTGAAAACGAGCGCAACTGCGTCATCGGACGGCTCGCCGTCGAGCAAAACTTTTCCGAACTTTGCTCGGTAGCCTTTCGCGTCTTTCAAGTCGGAGCCGTCGGCGCACCTGAAAATTTTTCCTGCAATTTCTATTGCGTCTTCACCGCTTATTCGTATTACACTTATTCCTGCATTTGCTTTTGCAGTCGCAACTGCCGCTATTGTGCGCGCCATAAAAAAGCCCCTTTCATATTTTAATAATACTTATAATATTTAAGCACATTTGTTTTAATAAATCAATTATGCAATTAAATAAAATTAGACAACATTAACTTTTATTTTTTCGGCTAATCTATATAATTATATACTTTATATAGTTATTTTCAGAGATATTTAAAGATATTTAAATGTTTGAATAATTCAATTCGGAGAAAATCAAAAATCTTAATAGAGAAAACCGAAAAAAATAAATACTAAATCAAAAAGTCTTATAATCACTGCAAGTTTATTTTCTTAAAAATCTTTTCAACACAACTCCTGCAACTGTCGAAACGGCGCAAATTCCCGAAATGACGGCGCCCGCAACTGCAGTTTTATACAGTTTTTCTTTGTCCTTGAAATCTGTTTGCGATTTAATGTGCTTTTCATAGTCAGCGTTTTGATAAACATTCACTTCTTTGATTATGAAATCGTTTGTACCGTCTGCGTGGTTTTCAAAAGTTCCTATTTTTTGTGCGTACGGACCGTATTTAGTGTTGCGTATTTCTACCGTCAGTCTCAAAAAACTCGGCACTCTCGACACACCGCCTGCGTTTGTTGCCCAAACGGGTTTGTTGTCAAGATACATTACATACTCACTCGGAGTCCATTTCAAAGCATAAGTGTGTTCTTTACCGTCGTACAGATTTGTACCCGTTTCAAAAACATTGCTGATACAACGGTGAAACGGCGCTTTGTAGGAGTCAAAGTGGATAGCCTGTCCTGTTTTTGTCGGGTTTTTTCTGACAAAAGACGACTCGTATATATCTATTTCACTGCCGTCTTTTCCGCCGTTTCCGACTTTGAAAGTACCGTCGCTTTGCAGCCAAAACGCCGACCACATTCCCGTTCCTCTCGGCACGACAACCCTTGCCTCAAAATAGCCGAACGCCTGTTCAAAAGTGTTTCTTGTTTCAATTCCGCCCGTAAAAATACCGTTTGAAACTTTGCAAATTTCACAACGGTGGTCTGTTCGCTTTTCACTGTGAATAATCAAACCGTTTTCGGTGAATTCAAGCATTTTGTCGCACCAATACTCATAGGCGCGAAAACCGTGAGGCGAGGCAACCCACTTTTCAGCGTGCAGTTCGTCCGTACTTTTGATTTTTGTGAAGTCGGTGTGTAAAGTCTGTCTCCATTTCTCACTGCTCAAGTCGGGCAAAGAAGTGTCAAATTTGTTTCTATTTTTGATAAGTGATGAAAATCTGCCTGATGTTTTCAAACTGTAATTTCCCCTTTTTATAATTTACTTTAGCAATTCATCTCAATATTAACACAGTAAATTTATTTTATCAACGGCTTTTGTTTGCACAGGTTCGGCAATCTGTTTGATGTTTTGCACAAAAAAATACAGATAAATAATAATTTGTTTACAACATAAATATTGCTATTTATTTGACAATGCTGTATAATAACAACAAATAAGCAAAGTTTTTATTTTGCCGAAACTATCAAGATTATTGAGAAACGGTTAAGTTCCGTTTTTCAACAGTCCGAGTTTATAAAATAAAATAAGTTTTGCTTAAATATCTAAAGTAGAGTTAGGAGATTTTAATATGCCACTTGTTACTACTAAAGAAATGTTCGAAAAAGCATACGAAGGCGGTTACGCTATCGGCGCTTTCAATGTAAACAATATGGAAATTGTTCAGGGTATTACAAGAGCTGCTAAAAAACTCAACGCACCTGTAATTCTTCAATGTTCTGCAGGCGCAAGAAAATATGCAGGTCCTGAATATATCGTTGCTATGGTAAAGGCAGCAGCAGAGGAAACAGGTCTTCCGATTGCACTTCACCTTGACCACGGCCCCGACTTTGAAACTTGCAAAAGCTGTATCGACAGCGGTTTCACATCTGTTATGATTGACGGCTCATCTCTTCCTTACGAAGAAAATGTTGCTCTCACAAAGAAAGTTGTAGAGTACGCACACGCTCACGGCGTTGTTGTTGAAGGCGAACTCGGTACACTTGCAGGCGTTGAAGACGATGTAAATGTTGACGCTGAAGACGCTTCATACACAAAACCTGAAGAAGTTTACGACTTCGTTACAAGAACAGGCGTTGACTCACTTGCTATCGCTATCGGCACAAGCCACGGCGCATACAAATTCAAACCGGGTCAAAAACCACAACTTCGTTTTGACATTCTCAAAGAAGTAAGCGAAAAACTTCCGGGCTTCCCGATTGTTCTTCACGGCGCTTCTTCTGTAAACCAAGAACACATCAAACTCATCAACGAGTACGGCGGAGAAATGCCTGACGCTATCGGTATCCCTGAAGAGATGCTTCGTGAGGCTGCTTCAATGGCTGTTTGCAAAATCAATGTTGACTCTGACATCAGAATTGCAATGACTGCTGCACTCAGAAAGTACCTTGCAGAAAACCCGAAACACTTTGACCCTCGTCAATACCTCACTCCTGCAAGAGAACTCATCGAAGAAGTTGTTGCTCACAAGATTGATGTTGTTTTCGGAGCAAAAGACAGAGCATAAGCAATTATTTAATTAAATAATTTATGAAACAAAAAAACGCTGATGTATTTCAGCGTTTTTTCTTTTTATCTATTTGTGCATATCCGTAATCAAATATCTATCAATTTCTACTTGTGCTACTATTGATATCAGTAATTATACATAACCTAAACTATTGCGTGGTTCAGACCGTTTACCGACAGTCAGTCGGTTTTCATTTTTTCAGGTGCCGTGTCATACACTTCTGCTTTGTTTGCACGCATCCAGAGTGCAGGGTCAATTTTCAACTCAAAACCGTAGCCTGCATCCATTCGCCACTCTGCCATCGGTGCTTCGGGCAGACCGTAGCACGACAAAATCGTCATCAAAACACCTGCGTGACAAACTATCGCCGTTGTTTCAATTCCTGTTGAAATCATTGAACTCACTATTTTTTCAAACGCCGTACAAATTCGGTGCGTAAACTCTGCGTTTGACTCTCCGTTCGGCGTGCGAGATTTTATATCGCCCGAAATCCACTCGTGAAACTTCTCGTTGTTTTTAAGTTCGTCTGCCGTTTTTCCCTCAAAGTCGCCGAAATTGTACTCGATAAATTCATTTATTATAATCGGTTTGTGCGTGGGAAACATAATCTCGGCAGAACTTACGGCTCTGCGCAGCGGAGAAGTGAAAACGGCGTCAACCTGCGGATACGGTGTGTTTGCATTGATTTTTTTGAGTTCTTCAACGCTTGCAGAGGTGAGCGGTAAATCTGTGTGTCCTATATACTGTGCGTTTAAATTCCCCTTTGTCAGTCCGTGTCGGAAAAGATAAATTTTGTAACTTTTCATAATTTTGATACCTCATTTTTTAATTGTTAAAAAGAAATAAAAAGACTTTACAAATCTGTTTCAAGATACTATAATACAGATAGTATATATTTTAAAATGAATTACTGCAAGTGTTTCTTGCCGAAATAGGAGTTTTAGTAATGAAATCTGAAAAATCTCATATTGAAGACAGTTTACTCGCAAAAAAGTTTTTGCCGAAAAAAAATACAAGGTTTGCAAACCGTCTTTCTCAACTAAGAAAAGAGAGAGACATCAGCCAGAAAAAAGCGGCGGCAGACCTCGGCATTTCTCAGGCTCTTTTGTCTCACTATGAAAAAGGAATACGAGAGTGCGGTCTTGACTTTGTCGTAAAGTGCGGTGAATACTACAATGTTACGACAGACTATCTGCTCGGCGTTTCGGAAAACAGAAACGGTATAGATTTTGCAAGTTTTGAAAACATCATCAACTCAACAGCCAATCAACAAGACGGCGAAAACGCTACTCTTACGGACGCTACAAAAATCTTGCTCAACTGTTCCGCAAGTTCTGTTGACGAATCTGCCGCAAGATATATACACGACTATTTTGTACTGAGTCTTTACAGAAGTGCAGTAACTCTTGCAAAAGTCGGCGCTTTGCCGAAAGAACTTTTCAAAATTGACTATTCGCTCGGCAGAGAACTTGCAAATGCCGCAATGGCAGTCATCGACGCAAAGTTTGTTTTCATAGAGGACAAGTCAAGAACAGGTGCAGATTTAAGCGAACGCTCCGCTTTGCATATTCTCATAGAAGAAGCAGAAGACTATATTCTCAACAATTTTGTTATAAACTGAGTGAATTGTTCAGCGCGTATTAAACTGCACTTTTAACTTCAATTCAATACTTTGAATTACTTTTATACAAAGTTAAACATTCAACATTTTAAGCACGATTGCCGTCTCTTTTTGGGCGGCAATTTTTTTGAATTTCGGGTAGTCTATCTGTGCGTCTGCGTCGCCTCCGTCGGAGATACAGCGAAGCGCCGAAAACTCAACATTGTTGAGGTACGCAGTGTGCGCTATTGACGCGCCCTCCATTTCTCCTGTGATTGCGCCGAACTCTTTTTTGAGCATCGCTTTAGTTTCGTTGTTTGCGATAAATGTGTCTGCGCTTGCGACTGTTCCTTTAAAAACTTTCATATCACAGTCTTTGCAGGCTTTGTAAACTTTTTCCGACAGTTTTTCAGATGTCGGAATTTTTATTTTGTCTATATTTTCAATGTACCCTCTCGGTTCGCCGAGTGCAGTAATGTCTATGTCCCACTGACAGAAATCGGTCGCAACAACGGCGTTTCCGATTTGAACTTCTTCGCTCAAAGAACACGCTACGCCTACATTCAAAATTTCGCAAACATTGTATTTGTCTATCAAAACCTGTGTTGCAACGGCAGAATTGACTTTTCCCACTCCGCACTTGCACACAACAACATCTGTGTTTCCGATTGTTCCGCTCACAAATTCCGTCTGTGCAAAAATTTCGGTTTTCTTGTTTTGCACCTCGCTTTTAAGCATATCTGTTTCAACATCCATTGCGCCTATTATTCCAAGCATTTTTCATTCTCCTGTAAGATTATTTTCAAATATTTTAACTGTAATTATCTGATTTTTCTATGTAATTTTTATCTGTAAAATGATTATTTTACAGTATTGAATTTTAGTTTTGTGTTATCGTTTCGGTCTTTAAAATACATTTGTTTAATGACTTTTTCAAAAATCAAAACTCCGATTAATCCACCCAAAGTGTTCAAAAACAAGTCGTCTGCTTCGGGCTCGCCGTTTTTAAAAATGAACTGACCGACTTCAATAAAAAGGGACAAAAGAAAAGTGTAAAGCACGGCGTACTTTGGTTTTTCGCCCTTGTAAAAAGCCAAAATCATCATTGAAAACGGAGCAAACAACAGTATATTTCCGATTGTTCGCAAAAATGCGTTAAGGTCTTTCGTCGTGAAAATGTTTGTAAAAAAGTCTTTGATTTCCCCAGTAAAAAGCAAAAAATTTGCCGAGTAAATTCCAATTTCAAAACGGGATAAAATGAAAATCATTAAAAAATTAAAAATCAGAGTGATTGAATAGGTTTTGAAAAAACTGTTGTAAAAAGAAAAGAAGTCAACATTTTTGTATATGGCGCGAAACAGAAAAACTGCCGAAAAAACACCGAAAACGCAGAGATTTACATACAACACTTTCGACGAATATGCCGCCATACCTATCCCCGTAATTTTGTTTGCGCCCAACTTGTCAAACGCAAAAACAACCGCGTTCACAGTTTGTACGGCAAGCAAAACAAAGTTCACGAATTTTAAACTTTTTTCTTTCTTCAGCAGAAAAAAGCAACTCAAGAACGGCAGAAAAAACGACACAAAATATTTTGCGTACCGAAACTGTACGCTCGAGTAAAATCTCAAAGTCCACGCGTCGTAGAACGCGCAGGCGGTGTAAATGCACGAAAAAAAGAAAAAGCACCGCAAAAAAAGTAAAAGAAGTTCCGATTTTTCAATCCCGACCGACTTTTCAAACAAAAAAATACCCCCACTCAATGTTGTTAACATTATATAATAAACGGCAAACCATTGCAATGATGAAAATAAAACGGCAAAAAACTTGACATTGTTTATTTTATAATATATAATAGTCGCGCTAATGCTTATGGGTGTACTATACCCAAAAACACCCGACGGCATTGTATTTTGTTTTTGCCTGCGCTATACCGCGCAGAGATTATAAAGATTACGACAAGTGATAATCTTAAGAATTAGGAGTGAAAAGAATGAAAAGAACTTATCAGCCAAAAAAACGCCACAGAATGATGGAACACGGCTTCAGAAAAAGAATGTCAACTAAAAACGGCAGAAAAGTACTTGCCCGCAGAAGAGCAAAGGGCAGAAAAAAATTGACATACTGATTTTTTCAGTAAGGAATTTTTATTGTGAACAGTAAAACAACTCTTAAACTAAACAAAGAATTTAACCGCGCCTATCACAAAGGGAAAAGCGCAGTCGGTCCGACGCTCGTTACTTACGCAGTGAAAAACCGAAACGGTGTCTGCCGTATGGGAATTACGGCGTCTAAAAAAGTCGGCAAAGCGCACGACCGAAACCGCGCAAAGCGTGTCATTCGTGAGTCGTACCGCCAACTTTCAGACAAAATTTCAGGCAACTACGACTTCGTTTTCGTTGCCCGTACAAAAACTCCTTTTGTGAAAATGCAGACAGTACGCAAAGAAATGGAAACGCAGCTTAAAAAATTGGGGATGCTTAAATGAAAAAGTTTTTCAAACGCATTTCGGCGTATATCAAAAAAGCGTGTATTTTTCTCATCAAGTCCTACCAACTGACTATGTCGCCCCGTTTTTCCAACGGCTCGTGCAGGTACCATCCGACTTGCTCGCAGTACACACTCGAGGCGATAGAAATTCACGGCGTTGTCAAAGGTTGTTGGCTCGGATTTTTGCGAATTTTACGATGCAATCCTTTATTTAAGGGCGGTTACGACCCTGTTCCACCTAAAAAAAATAAAGAGGGCAATAAATGAACAGTATTTTATTGGCAGCCGGTGCGGCAGGAGCAACGAATTGGATGACAAAGATATTCATGCCGCTCTATTGGCTCTTCGGAAAATGTATGTTTTTCCTTATGGAACTTTGCAGCAATGAATATTTCATTGCACTTCTCTTGTTTACTGTTTTGACAAGGCTTGTATTGTTCCCGCTTAATGTTAAGCAGCAAAAAACTATGGCAAAGTCAAACAGACTTCAGCCTAAAATTCAAAAAATTCAAAAGAAATACCCAAACCCGACACCGCAGGACCGTCAGAGAATGAACGAGGAAATGCAGGCGCTCTACGCTCGTGAGGGACACAATCCGATGAGTATGGGCTGCGGCGCAATGGTTTTCCAAATGTTGTTCCTTATGGGTATCATCGGTATCATCTACTATCCTATTCAGTATATTATGGGAGTAGGCGGAGGTTTTGACTCTGCGATTTTTGACGAAATTGCGACAGCAGTAGGCTATGAGGCAGGCAAGGACGGAACATATTTCCAACTTTGGCTTGTATCGAACTTTGAACAGTTCAAAGACACGCTTGTTACACAGTTCGGCGATTTGTTCACACCCGACAAGGTGAAAATGATAGAAGCGTACAGAGAGTCTATGAACATTTTCGGTATAGACCTTTCTGTCAATCCGTCTTGGAAAAGCATTACGGTAATCATTCCTCTTGCTTCTTTCCTTTCTTCTCTCGCTTCAAGCATTATGTCAATGCAAATCCAGAAAAAGACAAACCCTGCCGTAGCACAGCAACAAGGTATGTCTATGAAACTTATGATGCTTACCATGCCGTTGTTCTCGCTTTTCATAGCGTTTTCGGTAACAGGCGCAGTAGGTGTATATTGGGTAATCTCAAACCTCGTTGCTATCATTCAGCAACTTGTAATTGCAAAATTCTTCCCACCTAAAAAGAGTCAGGCAAGGTTAATGATAGAAAACACAATCGAACGCCGCTCAAGAGAAGAAAATGTCAAGAAAATTAAATAAACGGCGACAAAGCAAACACCGAGTTTGCTTTCCACTAACGGAGGAATTTAATGTTAAAAGAATTCATCGGCGTCGGCAATACCATTGAGGAAGCAACAAAAAATGCTAAAGCAGGTCTTGGCGCTCCCGACTTTGCCGATGTTAAGATAGAAGTCGTTTCAATGCCTAAAAAGAAATTTCTCGGTTTGTTCGGTGGTTCAGACGCAAAGGTAAAAGCGTGGTACGACGCTCCCGAAAAGAAGAAAAAGCCTCAGCGTTCGGCAGACAGACATAGCGAACAAAAGCCGAAAAACCGCCGTCAATCAGAAAAAAGTGCGAAAAACGACAATGCTCGTGTGAAAACAGTAGTAACCGAGCAGGAAATCAAAGCTACAAAATTGAAGTCGGACAAAAAGCCCGAACATCAAAAGCCGGAAAATCACAACAGAGAAGATGTTGAAAAGGCAGAAAACATCAATGTTGATGTTGCCGTAAAATATCTCAAAGGTATTTTGGACCATCTCGGTTGCGAAGACGCAAAGTTTGAAACAAGCGTTGCAGACGGCGAAATAAATATTGAAATTGTTTGTGAAGACTACGGCATCATCATCGGCCGCAGAGGAGAAACACTCGACGCAATTCAGCACCTCACTTCACTTGCAGTTAAAAAGTACTACGACAAGTATATCCGTGTTTCTATCAATGTCGGCAACTACCGTGAAAAGAGAGTAGAGACAGTAAAAGCGCTTGCAAAAAGGTACGCAGAACGCGTTGCGTCAAGCGGAAGAAGATATACTTTCGAGCCTATGAACCCGTTTGAAAGAAGAATCATTCACACAACGGTTCAGGAAATCGATGGCGTTGAATCTCGCTCAATCGGTATGAACGATGACCGCCGTGTAGTTCTCGAACCCACAGGCGGAGTAAAGTATTCAAACAACAGGGGCAGGTACAACAACCGCCGTTCTTCTTCAAAGTATCAGAAGAAAGACGAGCAGTCTTCTAAACCCTCATCTGCTCCGAAAGCTGACAGAGCAGACTTGCCTCTCGGCAAAATCGAAATTAAATAATTTTGTAATTTTGACACACGCAACAACTTAAATGCTGTTGCGTGTTTTTTGTTCAGTAACTATATCATAATTTTAAAAATCAAAACTTTTTTGCTTTGGTTTACCTGTTTCATATTTGCACCGATTCAAAAAAACAAAAATCAGTTTCGTTTCTCGGCAAACAGTTTTGACACGCTCTGATATTTGTGAACTATGTTTTAATTTTCACCCGTTTGAGTGAAATTGCTTTGCTTTAGTGATATAATCACAGACAACAGTATTATATTTGTAGGTGATGTTATGTTGAAAAAAATGAATGAAAAAGACTTCGACAAAGTTTTTGACCTGATGGTACAGAGTTTTCCCGACGATGAACGCAGAACTTACGAAGATGAGAAAGCGTTGCTGGACAACCCGGCTTTTCAAATCTATGTTTTGCCGAACAAGGACGAAACAGATGTCAGGGGATTTCTCGCTGTCTGGAACTTTGAAAAGTTCACATATTTTGACCACTTTGCAGTAAATCCAAACTACCGAAACGGCGGAATAGGCACAAAAATGCTTACAGAGTTGGTGAAAAAATTTGACAAGACAATTTGTCTTGAAGTTGAGCCTCCCGAAACTGAAATAACAAAAAGACGAGTTGCTTTTTACGAACGCAATAACTTCTTTTTAAACGAGTACGACTATATGCAGCCGCCTATGTCGGAGGGCAAAAGTGCAATTCCGCTTAAAATAATGACCTGCGGTAAACATATTTCTCAGGCAGAATTTGAAGAAATTAAGTCCACACTCTATAAAAATGTTTACGGCGTCAGCCCGACAGAATATTAAAATAGTTTAAATATATAAATTTAACGGCAGAATTTCTATGAAATCTCTGCTGTTTTTTATTTTATCTCGTTGTACGATTTTGACATTTGAAATAAATATATTGATTATTTTGTAAAACGGTTGTATTATTAAACTAAGGCGCAGTGTTTTGATTTTTTTGAAATTTTCGCCGAACTTTTTATGGGGTGATGAAATGAAAAACAGAGACTACAAAAATATGTCCGTCTATCAAATCTGGCCGCGCTCGTTCTGTGACGGAAACGGAGACGGTATAGGCGACTTGGAGGGCGTTTACTCAAAACTTGACTACATAAAAGATTTGGGAGTTGACTGCATTTGGTTTTCCCCTTTGTACTGCTCCCCGAACGCCGATTTCGGCTACGATATTTCGGACTACTACAACATAAATTCCGAGTACGGCACGCTTGAAACATTCAAAAAAGTGCTTGACGGCGCTCACGAAAGAGGACTCAAAGTCATTATGGACCTTGTTGTAAACCATTCTTCCGACGAGTGCAAATGGTTTGTCGAAAGCAAAGACAAAAATTCAAAGTACGCCGACTTTTATATTTGGCGAAAAGGAAAAGGCAAAAGACCCCCGAACAACTGGCTCAGTCTTTTTGAGGGCAAAGCGTGGGAATACGACGATGAGAGGGGCGAATACTATCTGCACACTTTTGCGAAGAAACAGCCCGACCTAAACCACGACAATCCAAAAGTTCGTGAAGAGATTAAAAAAGTGATGCGTTTCTGGCTCGATATGGGAGTTGACGGTTTTCGTGAAGATGTCATTACATTCATTTCAAAGCGAGAGGGGTTGCCGAACGGTTTTCCCATTCCCGCCGCATGCGGTATGGAGCACTATCTCAACGGACCGAACATTCACAAATACCTGACCGAGTACCGTCAGGTAATGAAAGACTACGACTGTTTTTGCGTCGGCGAAGCGCCCTTAATGACGCCGAAAGTTGCTCTTCAGTATATTACGGAAAATGAAAATCAGGAACTCGATATGATGTTCCATTTTCAGCACATGGAAGCCGACTGTTTTATGATGGACTTTCTGCATACGCCGTTTAATTTGAAAAAGATGAAAAGCGCGTTTTCTTCCTGGCAAAAGGCACTCGACGGCAAAGCGTGGAACACACTGTACTTGGAAAACCACGACCACCCGAGAATAATCAGCAGGTACGGAAGCGAACAATACCGTACTGAAAGCGGAAAAATGCTTGCCGCAATGTATCTTCTTCAAAAAGGCACGCCGTTTATTTATCAGGGGCAGGAAATCGGTATGACAAACATCACCTTGCCGTCGCTTGATATGTACCAAGATGTTTTTGTAAAAAACAATTATAAAACCTGGGTAAAAATTTTCGGCAAAAGCAAGTGCCTGAAACTTGCTCAAATCTCAACGAGGGACAATGCAAGAACGCCTATGCAGTGGGACGACAGTGAAAATGCAGGTTTTACAACAGGTACTCCGTGGTTTTATGTAAACCCGAACTATAAAAAAATCAATGTCAAAAATGAAGAAGAAAATGAAAATTCAATCTTAAATTTCTATAAAAAACTTTTGCGCTATCGTAAAGATAACAATCTCATTTTGGACGGTACATATAAAGAATACTGTAAAAACAGCAGTGAGTTATATGTCTATGAGCGCGCATTTGCCAATAAACGATTGCTTGTAATCTGTTCGTTTACCGAAAAAGGAGTAAGTTTTGATGCGCCTGACGGCTACGACCTTGAAAAAGGCACAAAAATCTTCGGCAACTACGACACGAACTGCATCTGCAAAAATGGTTTCAAAACCCGTCCGTACGAACTGCGCGTGTACTTATTCGACAATTGAGCAAAAGGTAATATATTATAATGTATATTATATATAGTAATAAATAAAAGCAAAAACTAACAACTTTCCGAAAAATGCAAAAAGACAATTTCGGAGAGTTGTTTTCTTTTTTTAAATCTTACCGCTTTGGAAAAATAATTATAAAAAAACGAACAAATTATGAATTTTTTATTGCATAATTTAAAATAATCAAATATAATTGTACTATTCAAAAATTAAGGGAGAAAGTTGTATGCGACATCTTCATCAAACCGTGTCGCACTCGGCTTTTCTTACCTTAAACAGCGAGGTATCAATATGGAAACACTGACAAACATCGGCGCGTTTATGCTTGCTGTAATCGCAGTAATGATAAACGGCGTGCCACAACTTCTCTATGCGCAATCAAGAGGTTTTGCTATAAAACCCGCAGGTTTTGCGTACTTGGTAGGTGCAATCGGAAACACAATCACAGGCTCCGTAACACCTATTTCAAGTCAGGCTGAAACAATCACGGTTGCGAGCGTTAAAAAGAACTTGAGAAACAATGTAAGTTCTATTCTTCTTGCGGCAATATTGATGGTAGTGCTTGGCTTTTTCGGCGGAGTTACAAAAATCTCCGAATTTGCAGGTCCTGCCGTAATTGCAGGAATGATGAGCGGTGTAGGCTTAATGCTTGCAGGCGTATCGCTCGACATGTTCACACAGGAAAAGCGAACAACAATCATTTCGGTAATTTCAGCGCTTGTTGCTTACATCCTTTTCCTTGACAACAGCAACAAAGTGGTTTGGACAATCTTCATTTCCGTTGCAGTTTCAACTTTTGACTTTTTGTTCATTCAAAAGCGTCGTGTAGATATTGCGGCTACGGCAGAAGACGGCAGAGAAATCATTGAAACAAACACTGAGTGGAAATTTTGGAAAAAAGAGTATTGGGCAGACTTCAAACTCATTAAACCGACAATCAATATGAGCGTAATTTTCAGCGCATTGAGTATTTTGATGCTCAATGTCGGTGCAAACATTTCATTCGGCGGTATCACCGCAAGCATTGCAGGAACTGAGCAAAATCTCGACCATTTGTCAATCATCAACTCTTTGGCAGACATTCCGAGCGCATTGTTCGGCGGTCCTCCGATTGAGGCTATCATTTCAGGTACGGCAGGCGCTCCGTGGCCTGTTGCCTGCGGAGTAGTATTTATGCTTTTGACAGCAATTTTGATTTTGACAGGCTTAATCGGTCGTCTCGGAAAATATCTTCCGGCTCAAAGTATCGCAGGATTTCTTTTTGTAATCGGTCTTATAATGACTTTCGCTCCGAACCTTTCAACAGTTGCAACAACTCCTAACCCGATGGGCGGATATATTGCTCTGGGCGTAACTGCCTGGTCGAAAAACCCGTTTTTCGGTATGGTTGCAGGCGTACTTGTAAACATGTTCGGTGCATATATCGGACTTGCATAACGGAGGATAAATATGGAAGAAAAAAATACATATACAGTTCATCTTGCAGACGACTATGCCGTTGAACTTCAACAGCTTGACATCGGCGACGGTGTTTCAATCTACTCGTTCGATATGACGGGCGAGTGCGAGTGGAACCGTGTTTCTGCAAAAGAGTTGCTTAAAAAATTGGAGCCGTACGATTTTGACGGTTTCGTTACGGTTCAGACAAAGTCCTGCGGTCTCACTCAGGCTATCAGCGAAAAGTATCCCAAATATTTGGAACTTCGCAAAAGTAAAAAGAACTTCATGGTTGACCCTGTCGGAGTTACCGTTGAGTCGATTACTACAAAAGGCAAACAGGAACTTTGGATAGGCAAAGAAAAGTACGAGTATTTTTCAGGTAAAAAACTCTGCTTTTTGGACGATGTTGTTTCAACAGGCGGAACAATCGACGCAGTTTTGGAATTGGCAGAAAAAATCGGAATAGATATTTCAGTCATCGCCTGCGTTTTGACAGAGGGTGTAAAAAGAACGGAGTACAACGGTATTCCTCTCGTTTCTCTCGACCATATTCCGTTGCCTGAAAAGAAAAACTGAGTAAAAACAAAATAATTATTTAAAAAATTCCTCAATCGTGTTGTTGATTGAGGAATTTTTCTTTTTAAAAGTTTTGAATAATTTTCTTTTGGGATTTTTGCTGTTAAAAAGTCAAGTTTGTTTTAAATACCTGATTTTCGTTTTTTAAAGAAAAATAAAACAGTCTTTCTTTGCGAACTCAAAATGCCTGCTTTATTTTTTCTTAATAACAATATATATGTTGCTTTTACCGTTTTAATTTATCTTGTGCTAATCTATAAGCACAAGGTTAGGAGGGATAATATGTCAGCCATATTTAAAACCATACATAAACTTGACAATCGTATAGAAACATACACTAAGCATTTTGCATTTAAACATCCGCACATATCCTCTTTAGTGTTATTTATCGGTATGCCGATTTGCGTTATTGCTGCCGTATTTTTCTTTACCGTCGTCATTACGGCTCCTATAGCATTGATTTTCGGGTGGTTATAATTATTTAAAATGAACAAAGTCGAACACAATATGTCTGAAGTTTGCTTTGCAGTGCCTTTTAACGCAGTTTTAATTAACATTTCAGTTTTAAAACATATCGGGCTCGATTTTTTCAATCTTAATACAATCTTAATACGCCGTGAATTCTGCTAACCCAAATTTAATTTTTATGTTGCTAAAATGTAATGCAAGGAGGTAGGACTATGAATATTATAATTGCATTTATCGGTCTTTGTGCTGCGGCACTGCTCATTTATTATGTCTATATACTAATGAAAGGGGATGAGTAAAAATGAATGCAGTAATACAATATATACTTTATCTTGCTGTACTTATTGCTTTGGCTATTCCGCTCGGCGCATACATAAAAAAAGTAATGAACGGAGAAAAAACATTTCTTTCCAAAATTCTTACGCCTTGCGAAAATGCTGTATATAAAGTTATGCGCGTCAATAAAGACGAGCAAATGAATTGGAAAAAATATGCCGTTTCTGTTTTGATTTTTTCAGGCATCGGCTTTGTATTCTTATTTTTACTTCAACTTTTACAGGGAGTTCTTCCCGGAAACCCGCAAGGGCTTGCAGGTGTGAAATGGGATTTGGCATTTAACACTGCGGCAAGTTTTATAACCAACACAAACTGGCAGGCATACAGCGGCGAGTCAACGCTCAGCTATCTTACACAGGCGCTCGGACTTACCGTACAGAACTTTGTTTCGGCAGCCACCGGTATTGCTGTATTGTTTGCTTTGATACGAGGCTTTATAAAAGTCAAGGCAGACGGTTTAGGCAGTTTTTGGGTTGATATGACAAGAATTGTCATTCACATTTTAATTCCGCTCAATCTTGTAATTTCACTTTGCCTTATAGGCGGAGGCGTTATTCAAAACTTCAAAAGCGCCGAAACCGTATCGCTCGTTGAACCGATTGCAGTAAGTGCAGAGGGTGAAATCATTGAAAATGCTGAAATTGACCTTGAAAAAAATATTGTAACGGTAAACGGAGAAACTGTTGAAGACGCAGAAATTGTTACCGAACAATTCGTACCTATGGGCCCTGCCGCAAGTCAGGTAGCCATTAAACAAACAGGTACAAACGGCGGAGGTTATATGGGCGTAAACTCTGCTCATCCTTTAGAAAATCCGAACGGATTTACAAATTTGATTGAAATGATTTCAATACTGCTTATTCCTGCTGCACTGTGTTTCACTTTCGGTAAGGCAGTGAAAAATAAAAAGCAGGGCGTTGCAATCTTTATGGCAATGTTTATTTGTCTTGCATTGGCTCTCGGCTCTATTGCCGTCAGCGAACAGCTTGCAACACCTCAGCTTGCTCAAGACGGAATGGTTGATATTTCCACAGTTGAGCAGGCAGGAGGAAATATGGAGGGCAAGGAGTCTCGCTTCGGTATCGCTTCCTCATCGACTTGGGCAGCGTTTACAACAGCAGCTTCGAGCGGCTCCGTAAACTCAATGCACGACAGTTACACACCTCTCGGCGGTATGGTAACAATGCTTTTGATGCAATTGGGCGAAGTAATTTTCGGAGGCGTCGGATGCGGTCTTTACGGTATGCTTGCCTTTGCGATTTTAACGGTATTTATAGCAGGCCTTATGGTCGGCAGAACACCTGAATTTTTGGGTAAAAAAATTGAGCCGTACGAAATGAAATGGTCTGTCCTTGTTTGTCTTGCTACACCGATAGCAATTTTGGTCGGAAGCGGTATTGCGGCAGCTGTTCCGAGCGTAGCGGACAGTCTGAACAACACAGGAGCGCACGGATTTTCCGAAATGCTTTACGCATTTTCTTCCTGCGGTGCCAACAACGGCTCTGCTTTTGCAGGATTTAATGCTAATACCGTATTTTTAAATATTATACTCGGTCTTGTAATGCTGTTTGCCCGTTTCCTTCCGATTATCGGAACATTGGCAATCGCAGGCAGTCTTGCAGGCAAAAAGAGAATTGCAACAAGTGCAGGTACACTTTCCACAACAAACGGTATGTTTGTATTTTTGCTGATTTTGATTGTACTGATTATCGGTGCGCTCAGCTTCTTCCCTGCGTTAGCGCTCGGACCGTTGGCTGAATTTTTCAGTAATGTAATGTAAGGAGGCACTGTTATGGCATCTAAAACAAAAAGTGCTTTTGCCGATAAAAAGATGCTCGGCAGAGCTATAAAAGAATCGTTTATAAAATTAAATCCAAAAACGCAGGTACAAAATCCTGTTATGCTTTTAGTCTATATTTCCGCAATTCTGACAAGCATACTCTGGCTTGTTTCCCTGTTCGGTTTGAAAGACGCTTCAAGCGGTTACACATTTGCAATCGCAGTTATTCTGTGGTTTACCTGTTTGTTTGCAAATTTCGCAGAAGCCATTGCCGAAGGACGCGGAAAAGCGCAGGCAGACGCTCTGCGAGCTTCAAAAAAAGATGTACAGGCGAATAAAATTCCATCTGTAGATAAAAAAAATCAGATAACCCCTGTTTCTTCGGCTACGCTTAAAAAAGGCGACATTGTCATAGTAAAAGCAGGCGAGCAAATTCCCGGCGACGGCGAAGTAATTGAAGGAGCCGCTTCTGTAGATGAAAGCGCCATCACAGGCGAATCTGCACCCGTTATTCGTGAAGCAGGCGGTGACAGAAGCGCCGTAACAGGCGGTACAACCGTACTTTCCGACCAAATTGTTGTGCAGATAACAAACGAAGCAGGCGAAAGTTTTCTTGATAAAATGATTGCTATGGTAGAGGGTGCTTCCAGAAAAAAGACACCGAATGAAATCGCACTTCAAATTTTTCTTGTTGCACTCTCTATTATATTTATTCTTGTTACGGTATCGCTTTACACCTATTCAATATTCTCTGCAAAACAGGCAGGAATTGAAAATCCTACATCTGTTACTACATTGGTTGCTTTGCTCGTTTGCCTTGCTCCTACAACTATCGGCGCACTGCTTTCCGCAATCGGTATTGCAGGCATGAGCAGACTCAATCAGGCAAATGTACTTGCAATGAGCGGAAGAGCCATTGAAGCAGCAGGCGATGTAGATATACTTATGCTTGATAAAACAGGTACAATTACACTCGGAAACAGAAAAGCAAGCGCTTTCATTCCCGTAGATGATGTGAGCGAGCAGGAACTTGCAGACGCCGCACAGTTGTCATCTCTTGCAGATGAAACACCTGAGGGCAGAAGCATTGTCATTCTCGCAAAAGAAGAATTCGGTATCAGAGGCAGAGAACTCTCCGAAAAAAATATGACCTTCATTCCTTTTACGGCAAAAACCCGTATGAGCGGAGTGGACTATGACGGCAACGAAATTCGTAAAGGCGCCGCCGATACTATGCAGGAATATGTAACCCAAGCAGGCGGTGTTTACTCAGAAGAGTGCGACCGAATTGTTAAAGAAATTGCAAATCAGGGCGGAACTCCTCTTGTTGTATCAAAAAATCATAAAATACTCGGCGTCATTCACTTGAAAGACATCATCAAACAAGGCGTAAAAGAAAAGTTTGCAGACCTTCGTAAAATGGGTATAAAAACAATCATGATTACAGGCGACAACCCAATGACTGCCGCAGCCATTGCCGCCGAAGCAGGCGTGGACGACTTTCTTGCAGAAGCAACACCCGAAGGTAAACTTCAAATGATACGCGATTTTCAAAGCAAAGGACACCTTGTAGCAATGACGGGCGACGGTACAAACGACGCTCCCGCACTTGCACAGGCTGATGTTGCTGTTGCAATGAACACAGGCACACAAGCGGCAAAAGAAGCAGGAAATATGGTGGATTTAGATTCATCGCCTACAAAACTCATTGATATTGTTCGCATAGGCAAACAACTTTTAATGACAAGAGGCAGTCTTACAACATTCTCCATTGCAAACGATGTAGCAAAGTATTTTGCAATCATCCCCGCTTTGTTTATGGGACTTTATCCCGGACTTTCAGCACTTAACATTATGAATCTTCATTCTCCTCAAAGCGCTGTTTTGTCTGCAATCATTTACAATGCATTGATTATTATTGCTCTTATTCCGTTGGCGCTCAAAGGCGTAAAATACCGTGAAGTTTCGGCAGGCAAACTTTTGTCGCGCAACTTGTTAATTTACGGTCTCGGCGGTCTTGCGGCACCTTTTATATTCATCAAACTGATTGATATGCTGCTTGTACTGTTCGGTTTGGCTTAAGGAGGACTTACCATGAAAACATTTAAAAATGTATTGGCAAAAGCCACGATTATCTTTGTTATATTCACATTGCTCTGCGGCGTCATTTACACAGGCGCCGTAACGGGTCTTGCACAACTTATTTTTCCTGATAAAGCAAACGGAAGTATAATAGAAGTGGACGGAAAAAAATACGGATGTGAATTGCTCGGTCAACAATATACTGACGACGGACATATGTGGGGCCGTATTATGAATATTGATGTTTCAACATACAAAGATGAGAACGGTAAAACTTTGATGTATGCTTCACCGTCAAATCTCTCTCCGTCAAGCGAAGAATACGAGGCTTTGGTAAAAGAACGCGTAGAAAAATTGCGTGCAGCAAATCCCGAAATGGACGAAACTGCAATTCCCGTTGACCTTGTAACCTGTTCGGGAAGCGGTCTTGACCCGCACATTTCTCCTGCGGCAGCCGAATATCAAAAAGCAAGAATTGCAAAAGCAAACAATATGACAGAAGACGAAGTTCAGAAGATTATTGATAAATGCACAGACGGAAAATTTCTTGGTTTATTAGGAGAAGAAACTGTTAATGTTTTGGAAGTAAATTTGATGCTGGACGGAATTTTAAAATAACAAAACGGGCGGAAATTGATTTTCCGCTCTTTTTTTATAAATTTTCAAAGTCTGTTTAATTGAAAAGTGCGTTAAAAAGAAGTATAATCTTTATACAATCTTAATATTGATACAAAAAAATTTTTTCAAAATTTATTTTTTTTAATCTATAATTATAATGTGTTTTATGCAGGAGGTGTTTTAATGGACGAAACAAGGCAAAGTCCCGAACAGTTTTTAAGTCAAATTAAAAAAGAAGAACAAAACCTGAACAGAGGGCATTTGAAAATATTTTTCGGATATGCCGCAGGAGTAGGCAAAACCTATGCCATGCTCAAAGCCGCGCATTCGGCAAAAAATCGCGGTGTTGATGTTGTTGCCGGTTACATTGAACCGCACGCCCGTCCGCAGACTTCTGCTCTTATAAACGGTTTGGAATGTCTTCCAAATCTCGTTTCGGAATACAACGGAATTACTCTTACGGAATTCAATCTTGACGCCGCGCTTGCCAGACATCCGCAGTTAATTTTGGTGGACGAACTTGCTCATACCAATTCTCCTGCGTGCCGACATACAAAACGCTATCAGGATATTCAAGAGTTGTTAAATGCGGGAATAGATGTTTATACTACCGTAAATGTTCAGCATATCGAAAGCCTTAACGACACTGTTGCGTCTATAACGGGCATTATGGTACACGAGCGTATTCCCGACTCTGTTTTTGACAAAGCAAACCAGGTTGAACTTGTTGATATTGAACCGCAGGACTTGATTGAACGACTTCAGTCGGGAAAAGTTTACAGTCCCGTTCAGGCTGAGCGCGCTACGGCAAATTTCTTTACTGTGGAAAACCTTACGGCGCTTCGTGAAATTGCTTTGCGCCGTTGCGCCGACAGAGTGAGCCTCATTACCGAAACGGTCAGAATGAAAAATCACAGCGATTATCATACAGACGAACATATTCTTGTTTGTCTTTCATCTTCGCCGTCAAATGAAAAAATTATTCGCACCGCCGCGCGAATGGCAACTGCGTTTAAGGGTGCTTTTACCGCACTGTTTGTAGAAACTCCTGATTTTCAATCTATGTCCAAAAAAAACCTGAATCGTCTGCGAAGTAATATGCGTCTTGCAGAACAACTCGGCGCAAAAATTGAAACGGTTTACGGAGAAGATGTACCTTTTCAAATTGCCGAGTTTGCCAAACTGTCGGGTGTGTCAAAAATTGTAATCGGCAGAAACTCTGCAACTCGCAAAAGTATATTCAGCAAGCCTTCGCTTACAGAAAGATTGATTGCGGCAACTCCAAATTTAGATGTACATATAATACCTGATACAGAGGGAAAAAACGGAACATATCGCGTCAAAAAAAGAACATATAAAAATGAATTTGTGTTTTCAATTTCCGACTTTTTAAAAAGTTTAATTATTTTGATTTTATCAACCTGTATCGGAATACTGTTTCAGTACTTTGGCTTTGCAGAATCAAATATCATTACAATATATGTTTTCGGAGTTCTTGTAACTTCGGTCATTACAAAACATCGAATTTACAGCCTGATTTCTTCTATTGTCAGCGTTTTTGTTTTCAACTTTTTCTTTACCGAACCGCAATTTACTTTTCAGGCCTACGACAAAGGCTACCCAGTTACTTTTTTCATTATGTTTTTTGCAGCGTTACTTACAAGTTCGCTTGCCGTAAAACTGAAAAATCATGCAAAACAGGCTGCACAGGCCGCTTACAGAACAAAAGTGCTGTTTGATACAAACCAACTTTTACAACAGGCAAACGGTAAAAACGAAATTGTTTCTGCAACGGCAAATCAACTTATCAAATTGCTCGGCAAAGACATTGTTTTTTATTTAAAAGAAAAAGAAACATTGAGCGAACCGCGTATTTTCACCGTTTCAGGTGATAAAACCGACGAGAAAATAACAAGTGTAAATGAAAAGGCAGTAGCAGAGTGGGTAATGAAAAACAATAAGCACGCAGGCGCTACTACCGAAACGCTCTCAAACGCAAAATGCCTTTATCTTGCAATTAGATTGAACAACAGAGTTTACGGTGTTGTCGGAATTTATATAGGCAAAGAACCGCTTGACTCGTTTGAAAAAAGTATATTGCTGTCCATACTCGGCGAATGTGCACTGTCTCTTGAAAACGAAAAAAATGCAAGAGAAAAAGAAGAAGCGGCAATTCTTGCCAAAAACGAACAACTTCGTGCCAACCTTCTGCGTGCGATTTCACACGATTTGCGAACACCTTTGACTTCTATTTCAGGCAATGCAAGCAACCTTTTGTCAAACGGCAATTCCTTTGATGAAACGACAAAAAAGCAACTTTATACCGATATTTACGACGATTCTATGTGGCTTATCAATTTAGTGGAAAATCTTCTTTCGGTAACAAGAATTGAAGAAGGACGGCTGAATCTTCATATTACAGAAGATTTGGTAGAGGATGTGATTTCCGAAGCACTTCATCATGTGAACAGAAAAAGTGTGGAACATAATATTTCCGTTCAAAATGAAGAAGAATATCTTTTTGCTAAAATGGACGCAAAACTTATGGTACAGGTTATCATAAATATTGTCGATAATGCCGTTAAATACACTCCGAAAGGCTCTGACATACAGATTAAAACATATAAGCAGGAAAACAACGCCGTCATATCCATTTCCGATAACGGAAACGGAATACCCGATGATATGAAAGAGAGGGTATTTGATATGTTTTACAGCGGAGCGAACAAAATAGCCGACAGCCGCCGCAGTTTAGGGCTTGGCTTGTCGCTTTGCAAATCTATTGTAAATGCACACGGCGGAAAAATAACGGTTTCGGACAATACACCGCACGGCACGGTGTTTACTATAACATTACCTGCCGGGGAGGTAGAAATTCATGAATAAATTTTTGATATTGGTTGTTGAAGATGATAATTCAGTCAAAAATCTCATAACAACAACTCTTAAAGCTCACAATTATAAATATTTAACTGCTCCGAACGGTGCAGACGCCATTTTGGAAGCGTCGTCTCATAATCCCGATATTGTACTGCTCGATTTGGGACTTCCCGACATTGACGGTGTTGAGGTCATCAAAAAAATCCGTACTTGGTCGAATATGCCGATTATCGTAATAAGTGCGCGGAGCGAAGATACCGACAAAATCGACGCGCTCGACGCAGGAGCCGACGATTATTTGACAAAACCGTTTTCGGTTGAAGAACTGCTGGCAAGACTTCGAGTTACGCAAAGAAGAATCAGTATGGTACAAAACGAAACGGGCACAGAAACATCAGTTTTTACAAACGGCAAACTTCGTATAGATTATGCCGCAGGATGCGCATATTTGGGCGATGAAGAACTGCACCTTACACCCATTGAATATAAACTTTTGTGCCTTCTTTCAAGAAATATCGGCAAGGTTTTGACTCATACATTCATTACTCAAAGCATTTGGGGAAGCAGTTGGGACAATGATGTTGCTTCACTTCGCGTGTTTATGGCAACTCTTCGCAAAAAGATTGAAAAAGAACCGAACTCTGCGCAGTATATTCAAACTCATATAGGCGTAGGCTACAGAATGATGAAGATAGACTAAACTTTTAAACAAAGCATTTCCGTGTAAAATAACGGTGTGCAAAGAAATATTTGTTTATTCCATTTTTTCTTTGAAAAGACAAAAAAATGAACAAAAACCGCTGAAATTTAATGTTTCGGCGGTTTTTATTTTGCTCGTTTTAATCAACTGTTCTTCCTATTTGAATTGAATAAAAAAATCCCTTTTAAAAAGGGACTTTTTACATTCCGAATTCTTTTGCAAAAACAATATTTTTGCAAAGTTTTTCGTCATTATTTTTAAGTTTTAAAACCATAAAATTTTCAGTCGGAACACCTTTAGGAGCGTCAACACCGAGAGTAACCGACGGCACATATCCAAACCTTGAATAGTATTTGTCGCTGCCCAAAACAAAAGAAAATTCAAAACCTTTTTCTTTTGCAATTTTGTGTCCCTGTTGTAACAGCGCTGTTCCGACACCACGATTTTGAAAGTTCGGAGCAACCGACAACGGCGCCAAAACCAAAACAAGTTTGTTGCCGACAAATGCTTTTGTAAACATTATATGACCTGCAAGTTTTCCGTTTTCTTCAGCCACAAGTGAAAGTTCGGGAATATATGAACTGCCGTTTCTCAATTCGTTTACCAAATCCTGCTCATTTCCGTCTTTATGCTCGGCAGACTCAAACGCTTCTTTTACAAGATGATATATATTGTCAAAATCTTTGCTGTTTTCCTGTCTTATAATCATAGTTTTACCGAATTTCTATATCTGTTTTTTCAATTTTTTGGTCTTGTACACTTGAAAATTCTTTTGAAAAGTCGCAGACTCCGAAAATATTTTTATCGCAAAATATATCTGCAAGAGGCGTCAGAACAAAATTTCTCTGCATTGCTCTCGGGTGAGGCAAAGTGAGATTTTTACTGCTTACTTTCACTTCTTTTTCGCCGTCAAAAGCAAAAATTAAGTCCATGTCAATTATTCTCGGGGCGTTGAAATACGGTCTTTCTCTGCCCATTGCCGACTCAATTCCGAGCAAAATTCCGAGCATTTCATTCGGAGAAAAACTGCTTTCTGCGACAAGGCAGCCGTTCAGATACGACAAGTCGTCCGTACAGTCTATCGGCTCTGTTTCGTAGATTGCCGACACCTGCAAAATCTTTGTTCCGACAGTTCTGTCAAGCGCCGAAACAGCGTCTTTGATATTTTTTTCTCTGTCTCCTAAATTGCTTCCGAAAGCAACGACATACTTCATTTTCACAAATTTACCTTTCTCTCATAATTTCTATGCCGACATCGGAAAACTCTGCTTTTATCGGCGCTTCGGGTTTTGAAACTTTCACACGGACACGGTTTATACGGTCGTAGGTATCGAGTATTTCCTCTGCCACAACGCTTGCGGCACGCTCTATCAGGTCGTACTTCTCACGGGTAAATGTTTTGATTGCAAGTTTAATTATTTTCGCATACGAAACCGTATCGTAAAGGTCGTCCGAATTGCAGGCAGGCTCAAGGTCTATACCGCAGGTAATTGTGAGATAAAAATTCTGACCGTTTTCCTTTTCTTCGGGATTAACGCCGTGATAGGCAAAAATCTTTAAATTTTCTATATAAATTCTATCCATTTATTTTCCTCTTTCTGATATTTTCAGCCATCAAAACACCCTGTTTTTCAAAAAATGTGTCGTGCACTCTGACCATATCGGCGCCGCCTAAAATTGCAGAAGTATCTGCCGCAATATTGCCGTATGTTCTCTGTTTCGGGTCGGGTTGGTTTGAGCCTTCGCCTATAACTCTCTTTCTTGAAGTTGCAAAAAGGAGAGGGAAACCTTCAATTTTATACTTTTCGACATTTGCTATAAGTTGAAAATCCTGCTCTCTTGTTTTATTGAAACCTATTCCCATATCGAAACAGATTTTTTCGTCTTCAATGCCGAATTTTCTTGTTTTTTCAAGTGATTTCTCAAAAAATTCTTTTACATCTTTAATAATGTCTTCTTTATCTTCTCCGCCGTTGTGCATTATTATCCACGCAGCGCCCGTTTCTTTGACCGTCCTGCACATTTCGTCGCTTACCTGTGCGCTTACATCATTTATGATATCTGCGCCGTTTAAAACGGCTTTTCTTGCAACATCGGGGTAATATGTATCCACCGAGATAATTGCGTCTGTTTTCTCACGCAGTCTCTTAATGACGGGCTCAAGTCTTTCCCACTCCTCGTCTGCCGAAACACTCTTGTGTCCGGGTCTTGTTGACTGAGCGCCCAAGTCAACGATTTCTGCGCCGTTTTCAATGTGTTCAAGTGCGTGTTCAACCGCCTTGTCGCAATTAAAATAGTCTCCTCCGTCGGAAAAACTGTCGGGTGTAATATTTACAATGCCCATCATAATTATTTTTTCGCCGTACTCTAATTCTTTGTCTTTGCATTTAAAAATCATTTTACTACCTCATCTGTTAAGTAAAGAAAGAACTTCCGCTCTGCTTTTTGCGTCTTTTTTCATACATCCTCTGAGCGCAGAAGTCTGCGTTTTTGAGCCTGCCGCCTTTGCTCCTCTGATTGTCATACAGGAATGCTCTGCCTCTATGATTACGGCAACGCCTTTAGGACTGAGATTTTCATTCAAAAAGTCTGCAATATCGTGAGTCAGTCTTTCCTGCACCTGAGGTCTCTTTGCAAAATTGTCAACTATTCTTGCAAGTTTTGACAAACCGATGATTTTGTTGTCGCTCGGGATATACGCAATGTGTGCTTTGCCTACAAACGGAAGCAAATGGTGCTCGCACATTGATGCAAAAGGAATATCTCTGACAATTACCATTTCATCGTTGCTTTTCTCGTCGAAAAACTTCAAGTGCTGTTCGGGACTTGAATTGAGCCCTGCAAAAATTTCCTCGTACATATTTGCAACTCTTTTCGGTGTTTCCAAAAGTCCGTTTCTGTCGGGGTCTTCGCCGATTGCTGTTAAAATTTCTCTGACTGCCTTTTCAATTCTTTCTTTATCCATAAAAAGTCTCCTATTTAACAAAGCAAGATTTTATTTTCTGCACCGACTCGTCGGTAAATCTGTTTTCACTTACGGAAAGTTCGGGATAGTAAACATTCATACTTGTTTGTTCCGAACAGATAACTGTCAGCGCATTTTCAAACGCCGTATAGTCCTTTACCGTCATATCTGTTTTTGCAATGTTTACTATTTCTGAAAAAATGCTTTGTCTTTCGTTAAAAAATTTCTCGTTGAAAAATTCATTCATACACGACACTGCAAAATTGTTTGCCGTCGTGTAGTCGTTTTTCAGTTCGCAATAGTATCTGAGAAGCCTCAAAGCCTTGCTGCCGCTCACTTTTTGCTCGCCCGACTTCATTCGCACCGTAAAACCGTCGTCGCCTTTCTTCTCATCTTTTATATTGTCCGTAAAAGCATATACGGGAGTGCCGAGTTCTTCAAACATTGTAACAAAATCTTTGTCGCCGAAACAAAAATAGTTGTCAAATTCAATTCCGAAAACTGCGCCGACTGCGTTTGCCACATTTGCAGGTCCGCCGTCGTCATAGAATTCGCTCATTGTACTGCCGTCGAGCAAAATATCTTTGCCGATAACAGACGCTTTATATGTTTTTGTGTCCATATCAAACTGCGCAAGCACCGCAAAGTGCACAATCGGTTCGTCGTCTGCCGTTTCTATTAAAATGAAGTTTGTCTTTCCCGACACTTCGGGCAGTTTTTCTATTTCGTCGCTTGTTGCAATTTTCAGTTCATCGGGACGAAAAAACTCTTTCAGGCTGAAATTGTATTTTACACCGAAAATAATCAAAAAAACCAAAGTCATTGCCAAAATGACGCCGAGCGCACAAAATAAAAATTTCTGCTCCTTGTCGTTTTTCAAATTTGATTTCGGAATATATATACTTCCTCTGTTTTTAAAAATTTTCATTTTCTCACCAAATTCAATTAGTAAAACAAGTATATAATAATTTTTTTTATTTATCAACCGTCATATTAAATATATTAAAAAGTTATTTTCACGCATTTGTAAACATTTTTTTAATATTTCTCATTTTGAAAGCCTTTTGATACTATTTTTCATGCCTTTTTTCTTATATTATGAGAGGCTTTTTTTGTGTTTGAAATGAATTAAACAAAATGAAAACAAAGTATCTTGATTTAAACCCGACTTAAAGATTTTAATTTGCTTATATTTACTGCGATATATATATGTTTCGGTATTATATATTAATTAATATATTAATATATCTTATTAATATTAATACTTGATTTATATATATATTTCATAGTATAATATAACATATTTATACTGTATGATACATTGTTAAATGAACACTGAAGTTTCTCGAAAAATAAAGAAAACCGAAGAAAAGGAGAATAAATGGATTCTTTAAAAGAAATTTGGATTTGCGTTTTAAACGAAATGAAAAAAGAAGTGGCTCAGGTCGCTTTCGGACTTTGGATTGAGCCTATCAAACTTGTCAGCTTTGACAACGGAATTATCACGCTCGAGTGTGAAAACGAGTTTAAAAAGAAAATTGTAAGGGAAAACGAGTACGCAGTAAAGTTTGAAAAGATTTTCAAAGAAATTCTGGGTTTTGATGTAGAAATAGTTTACACCTGCCCCGAAGAAGTCATTTCGGACAGCAGTTCATCCGAAAAAGAAAAAAAGGCTCAGCCCGACGAGTTCAGAAACAACTACTACACTTTTGACAACTTCATTGTCGGTCCGTCAAACAGGTTTGCGTACGCAGCCGCAAAAGCAGTAGCGAGCGACCCGGGCGGAAGACTCAACAGTGAAAACAACTACAACCCGCTTTTCATTTACGGTCCGTCGGGTCTCGGCAAAACTCATATTCTGAAAGCTATCTGCTACGAAGTTGAAAAACAATTTCCCGCTATGAATGTTTTGTATATCAGCAGTGAAGACTACACCAACGAGTTTATCAATGCCGTTACAACAAAAAGAACGGAAGAGTTCAGAAACAAGTACAGAAATAATATAGATGTCATTCTCATAGACGATATTCAGTTCATTGCCACAAAGCAATCGACAGAAGAAGAATTTTTCCATATGTTCAATACATTTGTAGAAAACGGCAAACAGGTTGTTTTGACTTCCGACCGTCCGCCGAAAGAAATTCAAAGTCTTGAAGAGAGACTGAAAACAAGATTTGAGTGGGGAATTTTGGCAGATGTTCAGCCTCCCGAGTATGAAACAAGGTGCGCCATCATCAAAAAAAGAGCAGAGTATCTCAATTTTGAAATACCCGACGATGTTGTGTCCTACATAGCCGACAAAATCAAAGCAAACATTCGTCAGCTTGAGGGTATGGTAAACAAACTCCAGGCGCTCACGAATATGACAGGTCAAACGCCGAGTCTTTCAATGGCTCAAAAAATCATTAAAGATGTTGTAGAGGTTTCTCAGCCTTTGCCCGTTACGGTCAACAGAATAATTGAAGAGGTTTCAAGGACAACAGGCGTAACGATAGAAGAAATTTACGACAAGCGCCAGACTGCAAGAATTTCAAAAACAAGAAAGATTTGCTACTACATCATTCGTGAAGTAACAAATATGAGCTACGAAAATATCGGAGCGGAGTTCAAAAAGCACCACTCCACAGTAATGACAAGTATCAGAGATATTGAAAAAATGATGAAAGACGATTCTAAACTTGCCCGTCAAATCAACGACATCATCACAAATATCAAGGACGAAACGAACTGATTTTTTTCCACAAGTTTTTCCTTTTTCAACAGTTGAACTTTCAACATAGGTGTTGAAGAAATTTTAACTTTCATCATTTCAACTTTTTTCCAACAATTTTTGTTTGAAAATTTTTAGGGGCAAAATGCAGGCAGGACAACGATTTTCAAAATTTTGCACATTTTCCGCACCCCCTACTATTACTACTGAAAGAGAATAATGAAATATTGACAACAGGAGGGTAAAATATGATTTTTACGGTAAATACTTCTCAACTGAACAAAGCGTGTTCAAATGTTATGAGAGCAGTTTCTGTTAAAGGCGCAATTCCTACAATAGAGGGCATACTCATTGAGTGCGACGACAACAGCGTAAGTCTTACCGGCTACGATTTTGAGTTCGGAATGAACACAACCGTTGACGCGACTGTAAAAGAGGGCGGTTCTATTGTAATCAACGCTAAAATGCTTTGTGAAATCATCAGAAAACTCGAGGCAGATACGGTTACATTTGAAATCAACGGCGTTTCGGCAGTCATCAAAAGCGGTTCTGCCGTTTACAATGTTACGGGTATCAACGCTTCCGAATATCCCGAACTTCCGTCCGTATCGGGAGGCTATCCGTTGTTTTTGAACAGCAATATGCTTCGCAGTATGGTTGAACAGACAATATATGCAGTTGCAGACGACGACAACCCTATTCCTGTTTATAAAGGAATTAAATTTGAAATGAGCGAAAACACTTTGCGTCTTATCGGTGTAAACGGCGTTCATTTCGCTATGAGAACAGAAACAGTTAAATATGACGGCGACGACCTTTCTTTCATTGTTCCGAAAAAGACAATCAAAGAAGTTATCAAACTTATGGGCGACGAAAAAGACAAAGACATTTCTTTGTCGGTAGGCAAACGCCATATTGTTTTTGAGATAGACAACTACAGTCTTATTTCGAGACTTTTGGACGGCAAATTTATAGACTACAATGCCGTAATTCCGAAAACAGTAAATACAACAGTTCTTTTGAACACGAACGAGGCCATCAGGTGTATTGAAAGAATGAAACCTGTCATTGAAGAGGACAGAAAAAACCCTGTAAGGTGTCTGTTTGACGGAAATGAAATGAGAATTTCGACCGTTTCTTCACTCGGCAGAGTAGTTGACTATATGCCTGTGAACTGCGCAGGCGAAAGAATTGAAATAGGCTTCAATTCAAGATATTTATTAGAAGCGCTCAGAGCGTCCGACACAGACCAGGTAAAAGTCGAACTCACATCTCCCGTTACCGCTGCAAAAATTTTGCCGTTGAACGGAGACAACTTCCTTTTCCTTGTTTTACCTATGAGGTTAAAAAATGAAAACTAAAACAGTAAAGCTTAAAGCAAAAGTTGCAGAAAACAAAAAAGAAACAATATATATTTCCACCGATTTTATCCGTCTTGATTCACTTTTAAAGTTTGAGGGCATTGCAGAAACAGGCGGTGTTGCTAAAATGATGATTTTTGACGGAGAAATCAAAGTAAACGGAGAAGTATGTACTGCACGCGGCAGAAAAGTTAAAGTCGGCGACATTGTTACTGCTTTTCACACCGATTATGAAATAAAAAATGAAGTTCGTTAACGCAGAATTTGAAAATTTCAGAAACTTTGAAAAAGAATTTTTTGAGTTTGAAGATATAAATATCATTTACGGCGACAATGCAAACGGCAAAACAAACTTGATAGAGGGTTTGTACCTTTTTACAGGTGCAAAAAGTTTTCGCGGTGCAAAAGACAGTGAACTGATAAAATTCGGCGCAGAAAAAAGCAGTATAAAGTGCAGTTTTTTCGGAGCAGAGAGAGAACAGACGGCGCAAATAGACTTTGCCGACAAAAAAACGGCTTATTTGAACGAAATTAAAAAGAAAAGTGTATCTGAACTCGGAGAAGAAATAAAAGCCGTAGTTTTTTCACCCGACTATATGAGCCTCATCAAAGACGGGCCGAGCGAAAGACGGCGCTTTATTGACAACGCTCTTTACCAAATCAAACCAAAGTACAAATTGCTTGTCAAAGAGTACAATCGTTGTCTTTTACAAAGAAACAAACTTTTAAAAGACTGCCGTGAAAACAACGGCGCACGGCAAATGCTTTTCATTTGGAACGAGGGTCTTGCAAAGTACGGCGCAAAAATTATTTTTCAAAGAAAAAAGTATATTGAAAAAATTACGCCAGTTTTCAGCGATATTTTTGCTGGCATTTCAAACGGCAGAGAAAAAGCGGAGATTTTACTCGACACGGGTTTTGAAATTTTAAGTGATGATGTAAAAGAAATTGAAA
This sequence comes from Eubacterium sp., assembly GCA_015655975.1. Lineage (GTDB taxonomy): Bacteria > Bacillota > Clostridia > Oscillospirales > Acutalibacteraceae > Scybalenecus. The sequence goes on from DVEP01000034.1 coordinate 65,705, forward strand.
ATTCTCTTTTGACTTTGCTTGAAAAAAGTGAAAACGACGATATAAAAACAAAAACTACAAGCGTCGGACCGCACAGAAACGACCTTGAGATTAAAATTAACGTCAAAAATGCCAGAACTTTTGCCAGTCAGGGACAACAGAGAAGCGCAGTTATTGCGCTGAAACTTTCCGAAGCGTCGCTTCTTGAAGAAATGAGCGGAGTCAAACCGATCGCTTTGCTTGACGATGTAATGAGCGAACTTGATGACGGCAGACAAAAGTATGTTTTAAATAAGATTAAAGACTATCAGATTTTTATCACTTGCTGTGATGAAAACACGGTGTCTAAACTTGTTGACGGCAAAAAAATATTTGTTCAATCCGGAACTGTGCTACGGTAAACAGTTGTATCGTTTCACGGAACAGACGCAAAAAACAAAAAAGTTTTTAATTCGATACAAAAGTGTATTACGAAAAAAACTTCAGCGTTTTACGAAACAATTAAAAAATAAAAATTTTAATTTATAATTTTCTGCTGAGAAATAATAATTATTTAAAAATTAACTTATTAAATTATATAAAATTTAAACGGAGCAAAGAAAATGTACCTTTTTTTAGGCGAAGACACGGCAAAAATCAGCAACAAAATCATCGGCATTTTTGATATGGACACATCGACTGTAAACAAAGCGACGAGAGATTTTTTGAACAACGCCGAAAAAACAAAAAAGGTAAAGTATGTTAACTATGAGCTTCCGAAATCTTTTGTCGTAACGGACGATTTTGTATATATCAGCCCCGTAAACACTTCGACACTTTTAAAAAGGGCGAAAGAGAACGGCAAAAAGAAATAAAAAATGAAAAAAGTCAAAGAACTACCGAACATTTGTTCAAAAGGAGTATTTATAGATGGATTTAGAAGAAAAAGACATTGACACCGTTGTAACCGACGAATATTCTGCGAAGGATATACAGGTGCTTGAAGGTCTTGAGGCAGTCAGAAAAAGACCCGGTATGTATATCGGTTCAACAGGTCCGAGAGGATTGCACCACCTTGTCTATGAGATTGTTGACAACTCAATTGACGAGGCGCTTGCAGGCGTTTGTACACACATTGAAGTAGAAATATTGGACGGAAACATCATTACAGTACGAGACAACGGCCGTGGTATTCCGACAGGCATCAACGAAAAAACAGGTTTGCCTGCCGTTACCGTTGTTTTGACGGTTCTTCACGCAGGCGGTAAATTCGGCGGCTCGGGCTACAAAGTTTCGGGCGGTTTGCACGGCGTCGGTTCTTCGGTAGTAAATGCGCTTTCCGAGTGGCTTGAAGTCGAGGTTACTCAAAACGGGCATATCTATGCTCAGCGTTTTGAAAGAGGTATTCCCGTAAATGATTTACATATCATAGGCGACAGCGACGGACACGGAACATTCATCAGATTTAAAGCCGACCCTGAAATTTTTCAGGAAACAACCGTATATGAGTACGAAGTGCTTGCAAGAAGGCTCAGAGAACAGGCTTTTTTGAACGCAGGTCTTTCAATATCTCTCACAGACAAGAGAGAAGAAGAAGTTGTATCGGAAGAGTTTTGCTACGAGGGCGGTATCCGTTCTTTTGTTGAATATATCAATACGGCAAGAGGACTCAACCCTATTCAAAGTGAAGTAATCCACCTTTCAACCACAAAAGGCGACAGAAGTGCTGAAGTTGCGCTTTGCTATACGGACAGTTACAACGAAATAATGCTTTCGTTTGCAAACAATATCAACACTGTTGACGGCGGTACACACGAAACAGGTTTCAAAACCGCACTCACAAGAGTATTTAACGACTACGGTAAAAAATACAATATTTTAAAAGATTCGGACAAAAAACTTTCTGGCGATGATGTTCGAGAGGGATTGACGGCAGTTATTTCCGTAAAACTCACAGAAGCACAGTTTGAGGGACAGACAAAAGGAAAACTCGGCAACACAGACATTACAGGTCTTGTTTCGTCAATGCTTTACGAAAAGTTGATGACCTACTTTGAAGAAAACCCGCAGGTTGCAAAAACACTTTTGTCAAAGTCGCTTGACGCCTCAAGAGCGAGAGAAGCGGCAAGAAAAGCAAGAGACCAGGCAAGAAGAAAAAGTCCGCTTGAATCTGCATCTCTTCCGGGTAAACTTGCCGACTGTCTTTCAAAAGACGCGTCAAAGTGCGAACTGTATATAGTCGAGGGTGACTCGGCAGGCGGTTCTGCAAAAGAGGGCAGAGACAAAGAACACCAGGCAATTTTGCCTCTTTGGGGTAAAATGCTGAATGTAGAAAAGGCTCGTCTCGACAAAGTTTTCGGCAATGAAAAATTGATGCCGATAGTTACGGCGCTCGGAACGGGTATCGGCGACGAGTTCGACATTTCAAAAATTCGATACCATAAAATTGTAATTATGGCCGATGCCGATGTTGACGGTGCGCACATCAGAACACTTCTTTTGACATTCTTTTTCCGTTTTATGCGTCCTATCATCGACGCAGGATATGTATATTTGGCTCAGCCTCCTCTTTATAAAATTTGGAAAGGCAAAAAGAGCGAATATGTTTTCTCGGACGAAGAAAGAGACAGAGTGATGGAAGAATTCGGCGGCTCGGGTTCCTGTAATATTCAGCGATACAAAGGTCTCGGTGAAATGGACCCCGAACAACTTTGGGAAACCACTATGGACCCCGAATTCAGAACTATGCTCAAAGTTACAGTTGAGGACGCTCAAAGAGCAGACGAAACATTTTCTATTTTGATGGGAGACAATGTTGAGCCTCGCCGTGAATTTATTGAGAAAAACGCAAGATATGTAGAAAATCTTGACATTTAATAAAGAACGGGAGGTAAAAAGTTTATGGATTTTAAAAAGAACGACAAAGAAAGTATTAAAAATACAAATATAGACTATTCAAATCAAAAAATTGTAGATGTAGAAATCAGTAAAGAAGTGCGAAAAGCATTTTTGGACTATTCTATGAGCGTTATAGTTGCCCGTGCTTTGCCCGATGTTCGCGACGGTTTGAAGCCCGTTCACAGAAGAATACTCTACACAATGTTTGAAAACAATCTTTACCCCGAGTCTGCGTACCGTAAGTGTGCCGATACAGTCGGTGCCGTACTCGGTAGATACCATCCGCACGGCGACGCATCTGTTTATGACGCTATGGTGCGACTTGCTCAAAACTTTTCTATGAGATACACTCTCGTTGACGGACACGGAAACTTCGGTTCGATAGACGGCGACCCTGCCGCTGCATACCGTTACACAGAGTCGAGAATGAGCAAAATCAGTATGAAAATGCTGACAGATATAGATAAAGACACGGTAGATTTTGTGCCGAACTACGACGACCGTCTTAAAGAGCCGTCTGTTTTGCCTGTAAGATACCCAAACTTGCTTGTAAACGGTTCGACAGGTATCGCAGTAGGTATGGCTACAAACATTCCGCCGCACAATCTTCGAGAAGTTGTTGACGCAATGAGTTATCTTATTGACAACCCCGATGCCGAACTTCCCGAATTGATGAACTATATTAAAGGCCCCGACTTCCCGACATCAGGCATCATTATGGGTACAAAAGGTATCAAAGAGGCTTACGCAACAGGTCGCGGAAAGATTTATGTCAGGGCAAGAGCTGAAATTCAGGAAGTTAAAAATGACAGATATGAAATTGTTGTAAGCGAATTGCCATATACCGTAAATAAAGCAAAACTTATCACAAGTATTGCCGACCTTGTCAAAGACAAGCGTCTTGAGGGCATTTCCGACATTAAAGACTACTCAAACAAAAAGGGTATTCATATTGAAATCACGGTCAAAAGAGATGCAAACCCGCAGGTTGTACTTAACAATCTCTACAAACTCACTCAAATGCAGACAACTTTCGGTGTAATTATGCTTGCGCTTGTAGGCGGTGTGCCAAAGGTACTTACGCTTAAACAAATGCTCGAAAATTACATTGACTTCCAAAAAGAAATCATCACAAGACGAACACAGTTCAACTTAAACAAGGCACAAAAAAGAGCGCATATACTTGAAGGTCTTAAAAGAGCAGTTGACATTGTTGACGATATTATCGCAACAATTCGTGCTTGTAAAGGCGGTCAGTCAGAAGCAAAAACTGCCATTATGGAAAAGTTTGATTTTGACGAACCGCAGGCTGCTGCAATCGTTGCTTTTCGTTTAGGACAACTTGCAGGTCTTGAAATACTTAAAATTGTAAATGAACTTGACGAATTGAAAGTGAAAATCGCAGACTATCTCGATATTCTTTCTAATGAAAACAGAGTAAAAGAAATTATTAAAACAGAAACAAGAGAAGTTGCCGACAAATTCGGCGACGAGAGAAGAACAGAAATTCAGGCAGTTTCGGGCGCAGTTGACGACGAAGACCTCATTCCTGTTGAAGAGTGTATGCTCACACTTACCGATAAAGGCTATATGAAACGCCAGACAATCGACACTTACAGAAGTCAAAACAGAGGCGGTCGCGGCATAAGCGGTATGACAAGGCGTGAAGAGGACTTTGCAAAGACAATGTTCACTTGCTCAACACACGATTTTATAATGCTTTTCACAAATATGGGAAAAGTGTTTAAACTCAAAGGCTATGAAATTCCGTCGGGCTCAAGAACAAGCAAAGGTACAAATGTTGTAAATCTTTTACCGCTTGAAAAAGGCGAAAATGTTTCTGCAATGGTGCGTTTGCCGAAAGACGAAGAAGATAAATACCTTTGTATGGTTACGAAAAACGGTATCATCAAGCGTACGGCGCTCGACAAGTACAACAATGTCAGAAAAAACGGTATCATTGCCATTTGTCTTGACGACGGCGACGAACTTGCGTGGGTAAAAATTACTGACGGTACCAAAAAACTTGTTGTTGCAACAAACAACGGTATGAGTATCTGTTTCGACGAAAACGACGCAAGACCTATCGGCAGAACTGCAAGGGGTGTTAAAGCTATTCAGCTTGCAGAAGACGATTTTGTAGTAGGTTTTGCTACAAGCGAAGAAGGTTACTCTTTGCTGACCGTTTCGGAAACAGGTTTCGGCAGAAAAAGTTCGTTTGATGACTATCGTGTTCAGTCGAGAGGCGGTAAGGGTCTTATTAACTACAAAACCGAGAAAAACGGAAAAGTTGCTATGATTGGCGCCGTTTGTGATGACAACGATGTGCTGATGATTTCTTCCGACGGTATTGTTATACGAATTCCTGCTGAGCAAATTTCAACTTTCAACCGTCCGTCAAAAGGCGTTAAAGTAATGAACATTAACGAAGGCGAAAAGGTTGTAACTATCGGCGTTGTTGACAGACTTGACGACGAAGAAAATGACGAAGAAAACGCCGAAGTTTCCGAAAACGCAGTTGAAAATACACAGGAAAATACAGCAGAAACAACACAGGAATGATTTTGATACAATTTAATTACAAATAAAAAAGTTAAATTATATTGTAAATAATCACAAAATAAATATTAAAATGCCGATATACACAAGAGTTTGTATTTCGGCATTTTTCTTGGAGAAAATATGGAATTGACAGTAAAAAAGTATGATTATCTTTGCGAAGACGATAAAAATATTCGCCAAACCGTTTTTGTTGACGAGCAAAAGTTTGAAGAAGAGTTTGACGATATAGACGACAAATCAACCCACCTTGTTTTTTATGACGGCGACAAAGCCGTTGCAATCGGCAGGTTTTATAAGGGCGAAGAAGACGGCGAAATGCGTGTGGGAAGAATTGCCGTTGTCAAAGAGAAAAGAAAAGACGGCGGCGGCAAAATCGTGATGAAAACGCTTGAAGAAGAGTGCAAAAAAGCGGGCGCATCAAAAATAGTGCTGTCAGCACAACTTCGTGCAAAAGGTTTCTACGAAAAGTGCGGATATACTTCTTTCGGCGAAACATATTTTGAAGAATGGTGCGAGCATATCAAAATGTTTAAAGAAATATAATTAAAAGAGGAGTTGTAAAAACTGAACTGCCCCAGATTGTGCAGACAGTACAAAAAAGGAGCCTAAGGTAGAATAATTTAATTTTAAGCAACAAACTGATTTCGTTTTTCAAGCGGAGTCAGTTTTG
>DVEP01000035.1 GCA_015655975.1 Eubacterium sp.
ATACAGTTTGTAGCCTTTTTTCGCTGTTGTGATTGTCGCACTGCTGTTGTCCGGACTTGACTTCAACTTCGCACTGCTCACCATTACCTGTCCCATTCTGTCCGATGGGATGACTTCATAGTCGGTATCGACCGAAGTAACTTTAATGTACTGCGCAGAAGCGTAACCGTTGTAATTCTTGCCGTTTTTAACAAAACTTACTCTGTACCAATTATTTTCTGTTTTAGCAGAAATTTTAACCTCCGTGCCTTTTGCGATACTTGTAACAATACTGTAACTCTGTCCGGGGCCTGTTCTGACATTTAGATTTCCGTTAGCAGTAACAACGCCTTTTGCGTTGAATACAACTTCATCTTCAACAGAGTCCGGACCCTCTACAGCGTCGGGTGTTCCCTTAAAAACAGGAATAGAAAATACTTTTTCATTTGAAATAATATTTGCGTCTGAATATGCACGATATGTTGAATATGCCTCTGAAGCGGCAGCCACAACATTTGCCATATATTCGTGGTTATACAAATTTCCCGACTCTTTATTTACATTGAACTTTTGAAGATAACCTGTAAATTGATATTTTGAAAAAGAATTGTAAATCCACTGTGCACCGTAGTAAATTGAACGCTTCGGAGTGTACCAAGGTCTGCCGTTTGACGCAGTAGTATGCCCCCTGTCAATATATCCCATATATGTGTTTGAGCCTACTTTTACACTAACTTTGTAAAAATCGCCGTTGACAGATTTGTAGGTAAGCGATGTACCTTTCGGAACATCTGTAATTTTGCCCGAACCGTTAATGTTCGGCAATTCTTCCACATAGCACTTTTCAACATAGCCATTGTAAGTTTTTCCGTCTTCTGTATATGAAACTTTGTACCAGTCTCCGCTTTCTCCGTCTATATAGAGATAGTTGTCGTCGTATCTTACAGAAGAAGTTTGAGAAGACGCGCTTGCACTCGCTTTGATTTCAACTTTGTTTTTAGCAACTACTTTGCCCCATTTTCTTGAACCTTCACTGACAGATTTGTAGAGCGTAGTCTGTCTGTTTGTTTCAAGTCCTGAACTTGCCCATTTCAAACCGTCGGCAGCGCCTGTGTTTGCTCTGATATTATAATAGTTATAAATTCCCGGATATGAAGAATATGTACCCGACGCTCCGCCTGCGGTAGGATTTTTGCCGCCGACTTCCTGAACAATTTTTGAGGCAAGATAGTATGCGCTCATTCCGCTGTCTTTTGCCGCGTCGAGTATGGCGTGAGAATATGTTTCATTCAATGTATGAGTTTTTCCCTCTGCGTCTTTGTAGGAAATTTTCGACTTATACATCCATGTATTTTTCAATATAGACTCAATTCCCGAAATTGTCTGCGAAGAACTGTATTTCGTAGATTCAAATTGATATATATACTTGTCATTTAAAAAGTTAAGCGGGTTTAAATAGTATTCAACCGCTTCTTTTGAAGCGCTGACCCAACTTTTTCCCTCTTGAATGACATAGTCTCCGTTTTTATAGCACTTAGAACACTTGCACTTAAAAGAATCTTGCGCCGACTTTTCTATCAACTGTTTGTCGTGGTAACTTCTTTCGCCTGCAACTGCCTCGTCCCATGTAAGACCTGTTTGAAAAGCCTCAAATTTCCAGTTCGGATATTTTTGATGCAAACTTCTCAGGTACGGTTTATAGTTGTCAGGGAAACCCTGCTCTTCCATATATTGCTCAAATTCTGAGTCTGCGGCAAAAACGCTTGTGCCTATCATTGCAGAAAACAAAGTAACCGTCATTACCAAACTCATCAGCAAAGCTGTCAATTTCTTACTTCTCATTTTTTCACCAACCCATAAATAAATAGTTGTAGTTTTAATACTTAAATTGTTTACAATATTTAATTATATTTTTCATAGTTTCCTATTAAAATTATATATCGAAAACAATATTATAATATCATTGAACAAAAACTATGTCAATTCAAATGCAGAAACTGTAATATTTTGGAGAAGAAAATTGTCGAACTTTGTAAAAAAATTTTGCTGTCGATTTCTGTAAAATAAATTGACAAATAGAATTATTTTGTGTAAAATATTCACATAGTGTTGATAGGAGGTCGATACAGTATGAAAATAGATTTTGGAAAAACACTGCAACAGTACAGAAAAGCGAACAATTTGTCGCAACAGCAAATATCGAATATGCTCTCTATAGGACGGGCTACCTACGCGCGATACGAAGGCTCAACAAGACCAAACTATGAATTGCTTGTCAAAATAGCAAAAATATACGGCATCAGTGTGGACGAGCTTCTCAGTCAAAACATTTCGTACAACGGCGAGCCGAGTTCAAGCATTGCTTCGGAACCCATCGTTGAAGAAAAAATTGATACTGACTCAAAACTTATTAATTTAACTGATTTTGAAAAACAAGTACTGATTAAAACAAGACTTATGAAGTACGAAGACAAGATGAAACTTCTCGAATTTCTTGACAATATGTAAATGATATAAAAAGCAGATTTCTTTCATTGAAATCTGCTTTTTGTTTTATTCTCTAAAGCTCATTTTGAGCAATTATTTATTTTGTTCATTCATTTTTCTTTTATTTTGAATATCTTTTTGCTTTTTTCTTTTCATAAATTCAAACACAAAAAAGCACACAAAACCTGCAAAAATACAAATCAAAACAACTTTTGTGATTGTATATGAAAAGAATTGTTTTACAGCGTTAAAAATTGCCAAAATCCTTGAAACTTCAACCGTTTCAGCGGCAACTATATCCACTGTCGCAACAACTTCGTCGGCATATATAATTTCTGCTTTGCCGAGAACATCGCCTTTTTTAACAGGCGCCTTTGCCTCTTTTACCGTATCTTCGGTCGGTCTGATGATGACCATTGATGAGTCTAAACTCGACGGAACTATTGTTGAAACATCCTGTGCAGCTACCAACTGTAAAGTGTCGGCATTCTTACCGTTTTTAACGGGAATATCACAGACGACATCGTCTTTTTTAATGACCGTCTTGTATTTCAAACTTGAAAACGCCCATTTAAAAAGAGTTGCACAATCTATGAAAGAACATTTTTCAATATATCCGTCTTTATTGTAGTCTATTCTCGGGCTGTTGCAAACTATCGCTAAATAGTTGTATCCGTCTTTTGACGCAGTTGTTATCAAACAGTAACCTGCCTCTGTTGTAGAGCCTGTTTTAATGCCTTTGGCATATTCATAGTAATATGAAACAAACGCTTTGTTAAGCATTAAATTTGTATTTGAATACTTTGTACCGTTGTATTCATACGACAATGTTTCTGAAATTTCTTTAAATGTACTGTTTTGAAGTGCCGCGAGCGTGATTAGTCTTAAATCCGAAACTGTTGTATAATGATTATCATCATGCAAACCCGTAGCATTTGTAAAGTTTGTATTTTCACAGCCTATCTGCTTTGTCCAATCATTCATCATTTGAACAAAAGCATCTATACTTCCCGCAACATATTCTGCAAGAATATTGCACGCGTCACACGCAGAGTGCACCATACACAAATAGAGTAACTGCCTGATTGTAAGTTTTTCTCCGACTTTAAGATTTGCAGTCTGTGCGCCTGTACCGAGCAGTGAATCGTATGCTGTTTTCGACATTACAGTCGTTGCGTCCAAGTCCTCTACATTGTTAAGCGTAACTATTGCAGTAACTATTTTCGTCAGCGACGCAGGGTAAACCTTCTCTTTTTCATTTTTCGCGCACACTACGGGATAATTTTTGTCATCTAAACTTACAAGCATATAATTTTCTGCGTAAATTTTTTCTGTCGGTTGATATTGCGCCGCAAATGCGCTTGTACAGGGCATCAGCGCCACCAACAATGCAATTACAAACGACAATACTTTCTTTTTCATATCTTGACACCTACGAACTTTGTGATTATTATATTATACATAGTTTAACATTTTTATCAATTAAATTAAAGAAGTAATTTTAAATTTTTTTTAAATTACAAAATTTACCTACGGAGAGGTTTTATGGTTTATATAACAGGCGACATACACGGAGATATTACTTTTTTTAATAACCCGCAATTAAAAAAACTTACCGAAAAAGACACTTTGATTGTCTGCGGAGATTTCGGTTTCATTTGGGACCCAAATGATGAAAAAGAAAAGAAAAATCTTGAAAAACTGAAAAAACAAAAATACACCATCTGCTTTTTAGACGGTGCTCACGAAAACTTTGACATTTTGGACTCATACCGTCCATACAGATACAGAGGCGGAAACACGCATAAAATTGCCGACAACATTTACCATCTGTTAAGAGGTGAAATTTTTGACTTCGACGACAAAACATTTTTTGTAATGGGCGGAGGAGAAAGCGACGATATAGATATGCGTTTGGAAGGCAGAAGTTGGTGGAAACACGAATTGCCGACAGGCGAAGAACTTTTAAACGGCGGAGAAAACCTGAAAAATTCAGACTACAAAGTGAACTATATTTTAACTTATGAAGCACCTGCCGCTGCAAAAGACTTTTTGAGAATGCATACAAACAACACTACTTTACAAATATCTATTTTAAACAACTACTTGCAGGAATTAATGAAAAATGTCGAATATGTGCATTGGTATTTCGGCTCTTTGCACCTTGATTTGCCTATTTCAAGAAAAATGACTGCCGTATTTGAAAAAATCATTCCTATTAAATAAGCAAGTGTATTGACAAATTCGCAATTTTATGATATTCTTCACACCGTTGTTGAAATTGTTTTAAAATGAATAATAAAACCCTTGGTTGTGAAAGTCAAACTCACAGTTTTCGTATTCAAACTACCTTGGGAGTGGATTTTTCCCGATTATAAATCAGCTTTTCGCCACACAATTTTCTTTTGAATTTTGTGTGGCTTATTTTATATTCAAATATATTTAGGAGCAATTACTATGGACCAAAGTTTTATGAAAAAAAGGAAAATTTGGGGACTTGTATTAACAATGTCGATACCGAATGTGCTGTCTATGCTTGTAAATTCACTTTACAATATAGTTGACAGTTTTTTCGTTGCACAGATAAGTGAAGACGCCATGACGGCGTTGTCGCTCGTGTTTCCTATACAAAACCTCATCAACTCAATAGCAATAGGTTTCGGTGTGGGTGTAAATGCTGTAATCGCCTTGCATTTGGGCGCTAAAAAAGATGAAAGCGCAAACATTTCCGCAACATACGGCGTGATTTTAAGCGCACTGCACGGAATTTTGCTGACAATCATCTCTATACTTATAATGCCTTGGTTTTTGGGACTTTTTACCGACAACGCACAAGTTATTGATATGGGCGTTGAATATTCAAAAGTTGTTTTTATGTTTTCTTTGCCTATAAGTGTCAGTATGAGCCTTGAAAAGATATTTCAGGCAGTCGGCAGAATGAAAACAAGTATGTTCGTGATTATAGCAGGTTGTATAACAAACATTGTTTTAGACCCGATTTTAATTTTTGGTTTGGGAGCCGTAAAACCTATGGGTATAGGCGGAGCGGCGCTTGCAACAGGTATTGGTCAAACAGTTGTTTTTGCACTGTATATCATCATTTATTTCGCAAAACCGATAAATGTTAAAATTGATTTTAAAAACATTTTTTACAAGAAAGGTATCATAAAACAACTCTATTTCATAGGAATACCTGCAACTCTGAATATGGCTTTGCCGTCGCTTCTCGTTTCCGCACTCAACGCAATACTTGCGTCTTTTTCACAAATATATGTAGTCATACTCGGAATTTACTACAAACTGCAAACATTTGTATATATGTCGTCCAACGGAATCATTCAGGGAATTCGTCCGCTTGTCGGCTACAACTACGGTGCAGGAGAGTACGCAAGAGTCAAAAAAATTTACAGAGTTTCTTTAATTTTAAGCACATCAATAATGCTTGTCGGAACACTCATCTGCTTAATCATTCCAAACAAACTGATGGCAATGTTTTCTGCAAATCCACAGACAATAGAGGCAGGCGCACAGGCTTTGAGAATTATCAGTATCGGCTTTATCGTTTCAGCCGTTTCAATTTGTTCTTCAGGTGCGCTTGAAGGACTCGGCAAAGGCTTGCCGTCGCTTATCATATCTTTACTGCGATATGTTGTTGTAATAATTCCCGTCGCATTTGTACTGAGCAAAATCCTCGGTGCAACAGGCGTATGGCACGCTTTTTGGATAACAGAATTCGTTGTCGCCGCAATTTCATATATTTTGTATAAACGAGTATTTAAAACAAAAAGAATTTAGATTTTTTCGGCTATTTCTACTGCTTGTTTAAAGTTGCAGTTTTGAAGATTTATATGATAAACAGTATCTTTGTCTTTGTACATTATTGCAGAATTGTTTTTGTGCGTATAGACTACAATATCCATACCGTTTTTATTTATGATTTTTTTCTGCTTAAAAACAGTTGTCGCTTCAATTATTCCTAAGTCTTGTGCAACAGACTGATTGTTTGCTCTGTTTATGATGATACTGCAAAAAATATCATCATCGAAATTAAAATCTGCTCTGGCGAATACTGTTTTTTCATTTTTATCAACTATAAAATAGTCTAAATCGTCAACATCTGTCAAATCAGAAGGCAAAACAATGTTTTCAAAATTGTTTTCTTTAAGTTTTTTAACCAAAAAGTGTTCTTCCGACAAGTAGTTTTCTGCCGAATTTGCTCCGTTATTTAAGTTTATAACACAACTGTCATTGTACTCGACTAAAACATCGCTGTTTTTGTAAAAATTCATATAACTTGCAGTTACGGGAACAGCTATACTTACCAATACAACAATAACAGCCGCCGCTATAAAGAACTTTTTTAACTTTATGCGTGTCGGCTTTTTATTTTTGCTCTTCTTTAATTCATTTTCCAAAATCTCAGCACAGAAATCCACAAGTTCTGTATCCATATCTTCCGGCTCTTTGTTCAATTCTTCGTCCATAATTTCCTGAATTTCTTTTAAACTGAATTTAATCGGTTTTTCAATAAGCGCTTTTTTTAAATCTGTGTGTTTCATTTTATCACCTATAGTTATATTCTATTGTTTTTGCAAGTTTTTTTATTTTATTGCAAAGTCTGTAATGTCGCTGCTTAACCGCTGCATACGAAATTCCGTATTTCTTTGAAAGTCGGCTGTAATCTAATTGTTTTACATATATGTAATCGTACAGTTCAAGTTCTTCTTTTGTAAGCTGCGACAAAAGTTTGTCCTTTAATTTTTCTATTGAAATGTTTTTTAAAATTTCTTCGTCAAAATCGACTTCATACGGAAATTGACACATACTGTCCAAGTTTACAATATGTTTCTTATGTTTATAAATCTTTCTGAATTTTTCGTTTATTCTTCTGTTTAAAACACTGTAAAGCCATACTTTTGGATTTTTCGGAAGTCCGTTTTTCTCGGTATATTCGCAAAAAGCCAAAAATGTTTCAGATATTATATCGTCTGTCTCGTCTTCAAAATTATGCATCTTAATTTGGCAAATCATTCTTAAATTTTCTTCGTTTTCGTTCCACAAATCACTTACTGTGTCATTCGTTTGTAAAAGAATAATATCGCCTCCTTTAATGCCTTGCTTTAACAAAATAAAAAGAGCACTTTGTGTAACCAAAAGGTCAAACAAAGTGCTTTAAGGAACGCTGATGTTATAAAATCATCAGTAAATTTAGTTGAAACCATAAATACTTTGTATGAATATTACATCAGCTAAATAAAAATGTACTTAAACAATCAATTTGAGATAATTTGATATTTAATTTTTTGTATCAGCACTGCGTATAATTACAATTTGTCTTTGTTATTGCTATTCTTTGTTTTAAAAATTTTTTTATAATAATATATATAATATATCCGATTACTGCGCCGGTCATATTCAATATAACATCATCAATATCGACCGACCTTCCCACAAAATACTGTAAGAACTCAATCGATATTGTAACAGCAAGAGAAATCAGAAGAGGGTATATTCCCTTAATCTTGCTGTTTGACAGATTTATCAAAATCGGCAGAGGCATCAAAACAAAAAAGTTTGCCAAAAGATTTAATATAACATATCTGTCTTTTCCTCCGAAAAGCAAAGTTTCAAACTGGCTTTTAAGAGTCGCAAAAGGCACCATATTTATTAAATGTTCTTCAAAATGACCTGCTACCGAACAATCAAAATCTATGTTATTCGGTTCAAATGTTATAAATATATTGATTCTTGGGATAATCAATATTTCTAAAAGCGAAGTTATATATATGACAAAGCAAAACGCAATCATTTCATTGACGGTGAACAATTTTTTATTTTTCTTTTTTAAAACAGGAATTCGCACGGCAATATAGATAATTGAAACAATTAAACACATTGCAATCCATCTGATAAAATCTTCTGTCATAGTTTATTACTATGCTTTTTCTATATACCCGCTAAAATTACTCTCAGCAGCAAAGCGTAAATAGTATTTTGCAGATGAATCTATATCAACTGTCCATACAGCGTAGCTATTTGCCTTTATCCTTTTATATGATGTAACAGTATTTAATCCGCTTTTGTCTTTTTTTAATTCAACTGTAAGAGTTTTTCCTGAATTATTATTTACACGAATTCTGACTTTTGACACACCTGTAAATAAATAGTTGGAATATAAAGTACTCTTATCTGCCTGTCCGCCGAAATTATATCTGCCTTTTTGGGAAATATTCCATATTGATGTCGGCAATTCTGTGGAATACGGCTCGATTTCCTCTTTATCATTTACAGATAAAGACTGCGATTGATTTGTAACATCGGTATTCATTCCGCCGGCATATACTTGCGTATATCCGCTAAGTGTTATTATAACACATAAAAATATAGCTGCAATAGATTTATATTTTTTCATTAAAATTTTTCCTTTATTTATGATAATAGTTATATGATTGTTTTAAGTACATAATTTTATTCCTCCTCAAGTATTAATGTCGCAGAAAAGTAAAAAAGTAACGCAAAAATATTTTTTTGCGTTACTTTTTTTATTTGCATATTATTTTAAAACAACATTTTGAATCCAGTTGTTCATATCTTCATATACACTTTCCTTATTAAGTTCGTTTAAAATCTCATGACGGGCATTTCCGTAAAGTTTCATTGTAACTTTTTCATGACCTGTCTTTTTGAGTTTTTCGTAAACTTCAACAACACCTTTGCCGTAATTTCCGACAGGGTCCTTATCTCCGGAAAGAAGCAAAACAGGAACATAGATACCTACATTGCTGAACCATTCGTCGCTGTTACAGTCAATAACAAGTTGAGCGAGGTCATTGTAACCTGCAACAGTGAACAAAAATCCGCATTTTGGGTCTGCTACATAGTCGTCCACACTCTTGGTATCTCTGATTCCCCAGTCGTACCTTGTTCTGTGTTCAAACGGCTTATCGTAGTCTGCAAAACCAACCTCGTACAACTGCTGTGTTTTATATGTAGGACCTTTTATTGCTGCAAGTGCGTCTGTAAGCGTAAGGCTTGCCTTTGCAAGCGGATTTTTACCGCTTGTACCGATGAAAACAGCCGCGTCAAACGGGTTGCCGTAAAAGTTTATGAACGACCTCATAATCATTGAGCCCATTGAATGACCGCAGATTATTGTCTTTTTATCGGGGTACTCGGATTTCATAATGTCAAACAATGTTTTTGCATCTTTAATAATATTTTTCCAGCCGTCTTTTGCACCGAAATATCCCAGCAATTCCTCATTGAAATTTGATTCGCCGTGATTTGCCATATCATTCATAAAAACAGCATAGCCATAGTCGTTTACAAGCGCATTTATTACATTTTTATATCTGCCCGAATGCTCTGCCATACCGTGATGAATAAGTATAGCCGCTTTCGGCTTTCTGTTTTCAGGATACCATTGCCACGCTTTAATGTCGCACTGCCCCGTTGCACTTTCATATTCATAGGTTTTAACTTTCATAATTCTTCCCTCTCAATCAAATATATAAAGAATTATTGCTTTTAAGCAATATATCTCTGACAATAAGAATATCACAATATTCCCGAAAAATCAAATGCAGGAATAAAATTTTTTTCAGCAGAATTGAGTTCCTGCACAAAAACATTTTTAAGCCCCAAATCTGTCGCATAACAGACAACTTTTTCATACTCTCTTTCAGTCAAAGTTCTGTTTATTTCAGGATAATCTCTCAAATCGCCGCAAGGAACATACTGCGCCATCAAAGAAATGTACGAACTTTCATAGTTTTCCTTTAAATAGTCGAGAATTTCCAAAGAAGAATTTGTGTTTGACGGCAAAACAAGGTGGCGAATAATCACACCTTTTTTCATCAAGCCGTTTTCAATGACATCTTCTTTTTGTTGTCTTTTCATCTCCGCCAAAGCATTTTTTACTGTCTGCGGATAGTTCTCTGCCTTGCTGTATCTTTTGGCTTTATCATTTCTTATGTACTTAAAATCGGGCAAATAAATATCTATCAGCCCGTCAAAATTTTTTAAAGTTTCAACGCTTTCATACCCCGAAGAATTGTAAACAATCGGAACGGGAAATTTGTTTTTTGACAAAAATTCACAAAGCAATTCGGAAAAATGAGTAGGATTTACGAGATTGATATTATTTGCGCCTTGTTCAATCAAGTCGTTGAAAATTCTTTTCAGATTTTCAAAACTTATTTCAACTCCTTTATTTTCTGCACTTATTTCGTGATTTTGACAAAAAACGCACTTCAAATTGCATCCGCTGAAAAAGATTGTACCGCTGCCCGATTTTCCGCTTATTATCGGTTCTTCCCAAAAATGCAGTGAGGCTCTTGCTCCCCGAAGAACATCTTTTTCTCTGCAAAAGCCGATTTTTTTGCTTCGGTCAACATTGCATTTTCGAGGACAGGCGTTGCAATTCACTTTACCAACTCCTTGTAAATATCTGCTTTTTTGAAATCTGTTGAAGACGCAATTTCTTTTGCGGCCGCATTTTTACTCAAGCCGTTTTCAACAAGTTCTTTTGCCTGTTCAACAGCCTGTTCAAGTGAAATTTGTTCTGAGTCCGTCTGCTTTTTGCCCTCAACTATAAGCACAATTTCACCTTTCGGAGAAGTTTGAGAATATTTTTCAACAGCATCTTCAAAAGTTGTTTTAATGACTTCTTCGTGAATTTTTGTAAGTTCACGAACTATCGCAATATTTCTGTTACCGAAAAATCTGTTCATATCTTTGAGTGTTGCAAGCAGTTTGTGAGGCGCTTCATAAAAAATCATTGTACGCTTTTCATTTACCAATTCTTCAAGATGGTCTAAGCGACTTTTTTTATTTACTGACAAAAAGCCCTCAAAAGTAAATCTTCCGCTTTCCATACCCGACAGTGCAAGTGCAGTTGCAAACGCAACAGGGCCGGGAACAGACTCTACTTTTATTCCGTTTTCATGACAAAGCCACACCAAATCTTGACCCGGGTCGGATATTGCAGGCATTCCCGCGTCCGTAACAACGGCGCAGTTTTCCCCGTTTAAAATTCTGTCAACTATAATCTGACCTCTTTCGCGCCTGTTATGTTCATAGTAACTCACCATCTCTTTTTTGATTGAAAAATGGTTCAGCAACTTCATTGTAACTCTTGTATCTTCAGCCGCAATAAAGTCAACACTGCCCAAAGTGTTGATTGCACGCGGTGAAAAGTCCGACAAATTTCCTATCGGCGTGCCGACAACATATAAAATTCCGCTCATCTGTCATACCCCTTTGCATAGTCTCCGTAAACTTCCAGCATTTCTTCGGTAAATTTGCCGTTTTCTTTTTTGATGACTAAATTTTTTTCAACCTGTAAAAACGGTTTTGAGCCCTTTTTACCCTCTAATAAAAACAAAAACGGTTTTTCGCCATCTTTGTCAACTACAAATCTCAGTCTTTTAGGCTCAAGTTTATACTGCCTGAAAAGAGTTATCGCATCTGTCAGCCTCTCGGGTCTTTGACAAATGCAAAGTCTTCCGCCGAATTTCAGTAAATACGACGCCGCTTTTACCATATCTTCCATATTACAGCACACTTCGTGCCTTGCAATTCTGGCGCTTTCGCTCAAACTTTCTATGCCTGTATTTACAGGTTTGTACGGCGGATTCATCGTTACGGCTGTAAAACTTTCTGTTTCAAAATATTTGTCGATTTCTCTTATATCCGCCTGCTTTACAAAAACTCTGTTCTGCAAAGAATTGATTTCTATAGAATGTTTAACCTGCTCAACCGCATTTTGCTGAATATCCACGCAATATATCTTTTCGGGCGCAGGTTTAACGGCAATAATAAAGGGAATTATTCCGCAGCCGGTACCGAAATCTATGTATATATCTTTTCTTTTTATATTTGCAAAATAACTGAGAAGAACTGCGTCAGTACCGAATGTATGGTCCGAACTGACAGCAATTTTAATATTATCGGAAAGTTTTTCATAACTATACAAAACAAATACCGCCTAAAAATAAAATAATAAAAACAAAATAAAAAACGGAGTGCCTTTCAGACACTCCGCCTTAAAGTTAAATAAATTATTCCTGAGATGGAGCACTGACAGGGCAAACACTTTCGCACGCACCGCAATCAATGCAAGTATCTGCATCAATCACATATTTATCGTCGCCTTCTGAAATAGCATTTACAGGACAACCTGCTGCACAAGCTCCGCAAGAAATACAATCATCTGAAATTGCATATGCCATAGTTTACACCTCCTATGCATTTACTCTTAATATAAATATAACATAAAATGTGCAAATTGCAAGCATTTTTTAATTTACATTTTTTCTTTATTCTTCCACACTCTGCTGACTGCGTTTTGCACACCTAAGCGGTTTAACTTCCGCTCTTTCAAAAGTTACGGGAGCGCCCTCCGGCATGCTGTCAAGCTGAACTTTCAGTTTCCCTGCAACAAGAGAAACATCAATAACTTTTCCTCTGCCTTGAGGCGTGTCAACAAGAGTTCCTTTTTTAGGTGTGATTTTTGAAAGATATTCATACGAATTTTGCTCGTATTTCAAACAACACATAAGTCTTCCGCAGGTACCGCTTATTTTACCGGGAGACAAACTGAGTCCCTGTTCTTTTGCCATTTTGATTGAAACAGAATGGAAATCGTTCAAAAAAGTTGAACAGCAAAACGGTCTGCCGCAAATTCCCAAACCGCCGAGCATTTTGCTCTCATCTCGCACGCCGATTTGACGAAGTTCTATTCTTGTATGAAAAACAGAAGCCAAATCTTTAACTAACTCACGAAAATCTATTCTGCCGTCAGCCGTAAAGTAAAAAATGATTTTACTTCCGTCAAAAGCATACTCAACATCTGTCAAATCCATTTCAAGTTTGTGAGCCGCAATCTTTTTAAGACAAATGTTGTACGCGTCTTTTTCTTTTTTCTTGTTTTCTTTTAAAGTCTTTTTATCTGTCTCTGTCGCTATTCTTACAACAGGTTTAAGAGGTTTGACAATTTCATTTTCATCTACCTCTTTAATATCGGTTGCCGCATATCCGCACTCAATACCGCGTGCAGTTTCTACAACAACTACATCGCCCTTACTGATATTTATTTTTTCAGGGCTGAAATAATATACTTTACCGGTGCTGCTGAATCTTACACCAACTACTTTTTCCATTTATTGAAAATCCTCCGTTACATTCCGATTGCTCTGCGCAGAGAATAACATATTTTTGTAATGAGCAATGCGTTATTTGCGTTTTTCAAAGCATCCTCTTTAACTTCTTCACAACAATTAAGCAAATTTAAAACTTTCTTTTCCGAAAAAGAATTTGCAACATCCTTAACAACCTTATCATTGCCGAAAAGCAAATTTTTTGAACCGTTTTTTAAAACTAATGCGTCACGAAAAAGTAAAGTAAGCATATCAAAAACGCCGACAATCACTTCTGAATTGTCTTCAAACTCACCACAGTAAATCATAAGCTGATATTCTGTTCCGTTAATTAAAGAATAGCAGATATTTTCGGCAATTTCCATATTCTTTTTCATTTTGCCGTCTTTAAGCGCATTTATTGTTTTCCCGATATTTCCGTTATACGACAAAAGCAGTTCTTTTGCCTGTGAAAAATCCGAGTCAGTTGCTTTACTGATATATACAGCCGCTTCGTCGCTTGAAACTCCCTCAAGCTGAAAAGAAACGCACCTTGATAAAACCGTTGTCAAAAGTTTTGACTTGCTGTCAGTCGTTAAGATGAAAACTGCATACTCCGGCGGTTCTTCTAATATCTTTAAAATAGAGTTTTGTGCCGACTCATTCATACACTGACAATCTGCCAAAATATAAATTTTGTAGTTTGCCTCGTTCGGCAAAACAAAAGCGTCGTCTCTGACTTGACGAACTGTTTCTATATGGAAAGAATTCGCACTTCCCGAAGGCACATACTCGAAAATGTCGGGGTGAACGCCCTTTTGCGCTTTCACACACTGCGCGCAAGTTGAACAAGGTTTGTTTTCTTCAGAAGTACAAACAAGCATTTGCGCTATTTTTCGTGCAAGCGTTTTTTTACCGCATCCGCTTTCGCCTTCTAAAATGATTGCGTGAGGAAAACGGTTTGAATTAAAAAGATATTCTATTGTTTCCTTTGTTTTTTCGTTTCCAAAAAAATTTTCAAATTCCATTATAACTTGATAAACTGCTCTACATCAATGACAAAGCAGACTGCTCCGCCTTTTTCGACCGTTACGGGTTTTTTAAGCAATGTACCCTCAAGAGTGCTCTCGACACCGCTGATGTCAACAGTTCTTTTAGTCATATTTTCTTTTACAATAGCAATTAAATCGTCAACTTTTTCATCTTCCGTACCGCTCATTATCATAGTATGTCCGTCGGCAAGAAATTGACCGGTTGTAGAAAGACGGGTTGTAAAAAAACCCTCTTTTGCAAGTTCGCTGATGATTTTAGGTATATCGTTGTTTGATGCAATAGAAAGAACAAGTTTCAATCAAATCGCTCCTTTTATACAAAATTTAGATAAATAAAATAAGTTTGTTATTATAATATCAAAAAATTATACTGCAAGTCAAATATTTGTCTGTATTTAGAACATATTTTCAACAAATATTTACAGTTCGTTAATTTTTTATTCTGCTTTATTCGGAAATCAACTTTTTTCCAACGGAAAAAGCGAAAATACTGAGCGCAAAATCTGACAAAACAGAAATGCTTTCTATTGTAAAAGTGTTGCTTGAAATCAAAAACACCAAATTTGTCAAAACACAGCAAATTCCCAAAAAGCCCAAACAAAAAGAGGAAAAAAGCAAACTCTTCTTCTTTTTGCAACTCAAAGAGTCCATATAGTTGCCAAAACAAATGACAAAAACAGCGCCGAAAATCAAGAACACAATTCTGCCGGCGGAAATGATGTCAAAAACTGCACTTACGGAATTTATGAGTTGTGTAAAAAGTCTTGATATTATCAACACTACGGGTACAATGTGAAAAAATGAAAGTTTTGAAAAATCGTACCAATTACCTCTGACCGACAATGCAATCAAAAAATAATACACGCTTGACGCCAAACTGAAAAGCCAGACAAACACGGCTGAAACAATTAAATTTTGCTCAACCGAGCCGTAAACTCCCGTATTGTCAAACAAAACAATCGACGCTGAAACGAACTGTACAAAAAGACAAATTCCCAAAATAACAGCAGAAATAAAACAAAAATTGTCTCGCTTAAATCCGCCGCTTACGGCGTCGCTGTCTTCATAAAAATTTTTGCTTCGGCAAGCAAAAAAAGTAAAAATTACGATTAAAAAAATTGCCCCGTAAAAAAAATAGGAAGTTGAAGTTTTTTCAGTCAGCAATCCGCTTTGCGCATCTGTTATGGAAAAAATTTGATAAATTCGCAATAAAAATGCTGCAATGCAAAACAAAAAAGCGACAAAAATACCGCTTTTATATTTTGTTTTTAACATAAATTATTCCTCTACTCTGTTTGCAAGAGAAACATACTTTCTTGTATGTGAAACGCTCTTGTATGCCGGTCGCATAATACGGCCGTTTGATGTTAACTCTTCAATACGGTGAGCGCACCATCCCGCAATTCTTGCAGTAGCAAAAAGAGGTGTATAAAGGTCTTCGGGTATTCCGAGCGTCTTATATACCAGACCTGAATAGAGGTCAACATTTGCACACATTACCTTGTTGTCGCCCTTGACAGTCGCAAAAACATCCGGTGTGAGTTTTTCAACAAGTTCAAGCGCAGTAAATTCCTTTTCAAAACCTGCCTGATATGCAAGTTCACGCGCATTTTTCTTCAGCACAACTGCACGGGGGTCGGAACAGGTATATACTGCGTGACCCATACCGTATATAAGTCCGCTTTTGTCGCCTGCTTCTTTATTTATAATTTTAACAAGATAGTCTTTCATCTGACCTTCATCTGTAGGGTCTGCAACATTTGCCATAATATCGTCAAGCATTTTAACAACTTTAATATTTGCGCCGCCGTGTCTGGGTCCTTTAAGCGAACCTAACCCTGCCGTTATCGCAGAATATGTATCTGTCTTGCTTGATGTAAGAACTCTGACGGAGAAAGTAGAGTTGTTACCGCCGCCGTGGTCAGCGTGAAGCATTAAGCAAAGGTCAAGGAGTTTTGCCTCTTCGTGTGAAAATTTTCTGTCAGGTCTGAGTGAATTTAAAATATACTCTGCCTCCGATTGAGATTTGTCAATCGGGTGCAAGAACATTGATTCGCCGTAAATAGCTCTTCTTTTAGCCTGGTATGCGTCTATCATAATGGTCGGAGTTTGTGCAATGAGCTGCAAACTTTGACGAAGAACATTGTCAATAGATGTATTGTCGGGGTCCTCGTCATACGAATAAAGCGTCATTGTACACCTTGCCATTTTATTCATAATATCTTTCGATACCTGTTTCAAAATAGCATCTTCTACAAATTCATCGGGCAATGCTCTGCACTCAGACAAAACTTCTCTCAAGGCAAGCAGTTGATTTCCCGTAGGCAAAGAGCCCATAAGCAAAAGCCACACAACTTCTTCAAAACCAAATCTGTCCTCAGTGTCGCACGCTTTTATAATATCGTTAATATCGTAGCCTCTGTAATAGAGTTTACCGTCTTTCGGTACTTTTTCACCGTCAAGAATATAGTAACCTTCAACACTGCATATTCTTGTAAGTCCTGCCATAACACCTGTTGTGTCGCTGTTACGAAGTCCTCTTTTAACCTGGTATCTGTCATAATCGGCAGGGTCGATATAGTTATTTTTATCGAGTTCATCGCATAGACTTGAAATAGCGTCCATTGAAATCGGAGAAATGTAGTTAATCGGCATTTAATCAACTCCTAAATTTAAAATATATAATTTATTATTATAAAACAGAATAAAAAACAAATATCAAAAAAATTGTAAATTTTAAACTAATAATAAAGAAAATTTACAAATATTATACATTTATTTGACTTCAAAGTCAAGAAACAGAGGTTTTACAAATGAAAAAAATAGCTGTCATTTCTTTAATAATTGCAATATTGACACTGCTTGTGCCTATGACCTTAAACTTCGATGTCAAACCGTCGAACGAAAAAAAAGAAAAAACATCTGCCTCGCAGGAGACAGATGAAAACAAAGAACTTGTAACTATTTTTAACAGTAAAATATCACTCTTTTATTGAATTGTCGTTTATCATAATCACTTCGCAATTTGATTTTACGCTAAACTCAATGCTTTTCACAAACTCAGTCCAGTTGTCTTTGTGCGTATCATAAAAATCTTTGTCGGCAAGGCTCAGTTTTCTGCCTGTTTGAAATACATCGCAGCCGTTTTTATAGGCAGCGTTTCCTGCCATGGTACAAAGCGCTTCAATTTTTTTGTTTGTGATTTTTTGAAGTTCGTCTATAACTTTGTCAGAAACATCTGTTACAAGACCTTTTTCAACTTCGTTTACAAAATATTTTCCTTTTACCGTAAACTCAACGCAAACTTTTCCGTCTTTTACAAAAACTTTTTGTTTAGGCGACGACTCAATCAGTTCTAAACTGACATTGCCGAATTTTTCATCATAAAAACTCAAATCTCCGTCTTTCAATTTGTTTTTGAGAAACATCATTCCCCTTGTTTCTTCTTCATTCAAAACTTTTACGATTTTATCTTTTGAAAAAACAGCAACGCCTTTTAGTTCACAAACAGATTTTTCATCTTTGCCTCTTGCAGACAGAACAGGCAAATAAATGTCGTCTGTTTCGTTTGAATAGGCATTTACCAAATCTTTAACGCTGACCTTACAAGTATAGCCTTTTTGAGCAGCGGAATAAATTGATTTTGAAATACTTTCGGCAGGTACCAAAGCGTCATTTTGAGTGCATTTTATTATATCCGAAGCGTTTTTCTCGGCAAGAGCCAACAAAACATCGCCTCTTGAATCAACTGCCCTGAGCAAATAGTCTATATTCTTCTTAAAATCTTCGTTTGCAGTTTCTTTTGACAAGACTACAATTTTATTTTGTCCCAAAAGCATATCTTTTGACGCTCTTTTAGAGGCTGAAGACACGGCTGAAGTTATATCGTAGCCAAAGCCCGTGATTATATAGGTCAAATTGCCGGACAAACTGTCTGCACCCGAATTTTCCCGTATCAAATCAAGTGCCTGAACAGTAACTTTTGTTTTTCCGTTTTCTGTATCTATCCCGACGCCCTGGACTATATCTCTGTTTGATATGCTCAAATTTGAATTTCTGCATCCGCACATCAACAGGCAGACAATCAAAATCAATGCAATAATCTTAATTTTTTTCAATTTTATTTGCTCCTTTTTTTCTGTTTAAAACAAAATACACTGTCGGAAGAACAACAGACGCCGTCAAAAACAATAAACAAACAACAAGTTTTGACACCGATGAAAAAACAGATTCATATAAAACCGAAACAAAAACTGTCAAAGCAAGTAAAGTAAGGGACGATACGGCTACAGCTTGTTTTTTGTTCAGCTTTTCAAAAGAATTTTTTAAACAGTCGTACGACGAGTACAAGTAAAGCGACGCTTTGAGAAAAATGCAGAAAATCCACGCCGAAATAAACAAAACATCTAACCTTGAAGACTGTGAAACCTTTGTGATTTCAGACAACGAGTAGATTGGAAACGGCTGATGATACGCATAGTCACCCAAAGTACCGATTGCCGTAAAATAGACAATAAAAATCGTCAAAACAGCAAAAATTACAGAGTAAAAAAACGGTTTTTCGGTTTTCCCGTTCACTTTTTTTGACAAAAACAAATAAAGCGGTATTTCGGAGGCGTTACAAGACAATATAAACGCGTCTTTTAAAATATTTACTCTGCTTTCTTTAAAAAACGGCAAAAAATTATTAAAAGAAAATTCCGAAATATTAACACTTAAAATAACGGTAATTGAAAACAGCAAAATCACACAAACAATACTTCCCCACCTTGAAATAGCCTCTATTTCTCTTGAAGCGCCGTAAACTATGCAAAGAATAATGATTACCGAAAAAATTACAGGCGGAGTTTCCAAATTTAGAACACCCGAAGCAAAGTAGGAAAACCGCATTATATTTACCATAGCGGCAAAGATAAAATAAAAAGAGTAAAACACACTCATAAATTTATTATCGAGCAGATTTTTGTTCTGCTTTACACAAAAGAAAATCGGCAGCATAATCAAAATAGTTAGAAAAAGCGAAATTAAAATTGAAAAAATCAAATCGCTGGTCATTTTTGTATTAATTACAGACTGAATATATGTCAGTCCTATGATTGTTCTTGAAACAAAAAGCAGTATAAATAAGTTAATCGGTGCGATTTTGCCTTTTTCATACATTTTTATCAATAGAAGCACCTCTTAAATCTTGAATTTTAAAACGATGATTTTTTAATTTTTTCCAACTTGTCCTAAAAATTGAATCTGACACACTTTCTTTTGTAAATGGTGAAAACGGTGCAGAATACGGAATTCCGAACGGTCCGACAGAACAAAGATTTACGCCTACAATTCCGGCAAATAAAATTATTCCGTATATACCTGTTACGCCTCCGATAATGATTGAAAACAATCTTAAAACAGCCGTACTTTCATACAAAGGGTACACAACATAGCTTGAAATGGCAGTAACTGCAACAACTATCAGAGTAGGGGCGCCTATAAGACCTGCCGAAACAGTCGCCTCGCCTATTACCAAAGCGCCTATAATAGAAATTGCGTGGCCGATTGTTTTAGGCAATCGCAGTCCCGCCTCGCGCATTACTTCGTACAGCAAAAATGTGAGAACAGACTCATACACAAGCGGAAACGGTGTAATTGCCTCTGCCGCCGCTATATGATAAACAATTTGAGTGGGTAAAAGTTCAATGTGAAAGGTGCCGATTGCGACATACAATCCCGGCAAAAAAATCGAGGCAAAAAACGAAAAATATTTCAAAATTCTTAAAAAACCTGCATAAAAAGGAGGATTGTCATAGTCATCAACAGACTGAAAATTGTCGCTGAATAAATACGGCACATACATTACAAACGGAGAACCGTCAACAATTACTGCCACTCTGCCCTCTGACAGTTTTGAACAAAGCGTATCGGGTCTTTCTGTAACGCCGACGCACGAAAAAAATGTTTTGACATCTGTGTCGATAAACGGTTGCAGACAGCCATAATCAAGAATTATATCTATGTCTGCATTTTTCAGTCGTTTTTCTACTCCGTCAACTATACTTTTTTCTGTTTTATTATCTATATATGCTATAACGACGGGAGTTTTTGTACTTTTGCCGAGTTTAAGTTGCCTGAACTTCAAATGACTTGTTTTCAGTCTTTTTCTTATAAGCGCTTTATTATCATTCAGGGTTTCCACAAAGGACTCTTTTGCGCCTTTTGTCATAGCCTCATTAGACGGCTCGGAAGTATTTCTTTTGTTCCAGCCCTGTGTTCCCAAACAAAGAGCCTTGTTGCAGCCGTCTATGATTAGCACAACAAAACCGCTCATTAAAAAATACTTGACTTCGTCAAAAGTTGTAACTTCGTTTATTTCGGACGCTGCAGCTTTCATTTCTTTTATTTGGCAGAGCAAACTGTCGGCGTTTTTACAGTCAGATTTGAAACTCAAAATAGGGTTTGCTACTGCTTGAGCTACGGTTTTTGAATCTACCAAACCGTCCATGGCCAAAAGCAAAGCGTTGAAACCGCATATTTTGACTTCTCTTTTCAAAAAATCTGAACAATCAAAAAAGTCTTTTTCAAAAACACTGTTGTTTTCTTTCAATTCCTTAAATAATTTTTCCAATTTTATCACCACTTTATTTTTGTGCATAATGTCCCGATTTATTCTAAAAATATTGTTGGTGATAATATATGACAATTACGATTTTGAGAACTTGCATAGTATATGTTTTTATAGTTCTTGCAGTGAAAATAATGGGAAAAAGGCAAATAGGTCAACTAAAGCCACACGAATTGATTATTACATTTCTTGTGTCGCAAATTGCCTCGCAACCTTTGCAGGACAATTCAATACCTCTTGCAAACTCTATAATGCCGATATTGATATTAGTCAGTTTTGAAATAATTGTTTCAGTTGTATCTATGAAAAGCATTAAATTCAGAGATTTTATTCAAGGAAAACCGATTTTTGTTATGAAAAACGGAAAAATCAAAGAAAACGAACTCAAAAGAGTGCGAATGACTTTAGACGATTTGGTAGATGCGATACGGCAAAACAACGCTTTTGACATATCTGAAGTAAACGACGCAGTAATAGAAACAAACGGCTCTGTTTCGGTGTTGAAAAAGACAAAAAAATCTCCGCCTTCAGCAGAAAATTTTGAAATGACTGTTGAAGACGGCGGAACACCTATTGTAATTGTACTTGACGGAAAACCTATTACAGAATACTTTTCTCAAACAAAAATACCCAAAGAAAGAATAGAGACAATAGTTAATTCACTTGAAGTCAAAATGAGCCAAATACAACTTTTGACTATTGACAACAACGGCAAACTAAACTTGATAGAAAAATAGGAGATTGTTTTATGAAAAGAATTTGGTTCGCGGCAGCGTTTTTGATACTTGCAGTTTCGCTTTGCACTTATGAACAGTTTTTTCTCAATACCTCGTGTCAAAACGCTGTTTCAGCGACATACGAAATAGAAAAAGAAATTGAAAAAAACGACTTCAAAAAAGCAGAAGAACTTTGCACAGAAGCCGAAAAAAAGTGGGAAAAAAATTACAATATTTTAAGTATGATGATTGACCACGATGTTTTAAACGGAGAGAAACTCGGTTTTAAAATACTTTTTGACACCATAAAAAACAAAGACAGCGAAGAGTCGCTTGAAGCGTTGCGTGAAATACGGAGCAACGCCGAACTCATTGTCTCGTCTTGTGAAATATCTCTAAGCAATATATTTTAAAATATATAAAAAAACAGTGGCAGTGCTTTCGCACTGCCACCTTTTAGATTAGTCATCTACACCGGGAATTTGGTCAATACTTGTTGTAATAACATCATCTGTTTTGAATTGTTCTATTTCAAGAACAGGTTTTGTGTATTTTTCTTTCATTGTTTACTACCTCCCGATTATTTCTTATACTCGTATGTCATCATTGAGCCGTAAACAACTTTTTCAGTACCTGTAGCATCTTTGATTACTACGAAAGGTCTTGCACAAGCTGTTCCTGTTGCACTTGAAATACCGTAGTTGAGAGACATTTGAGCGTCTGTGCTCAAAGTATTTGAGTAAGCGGACTTAATTGTACCGCTTTCTGCTTTACTTCCCTTGTCGCCTACTTTTTCAAGTACAAGGTCTGATTCGTTCATATTCTTACCATATACAAAACCTGAAGATACGATTGTATCTTTTGCACCGATATGGCGTGTTGCAAGGAACGATACTTTGTATGTCGAACCTTCAATCAAACTTGCGCTGATTCCTGCAACAGTTGTTCTGTCTTCTGCTGCGTCTGTCTTGTATGTTACGGTTGTATCCGAACCGATGAAGAATGTGAATGATTCGCCGAATGCCACAGGATCTTTAGAACCGTTGATGTACCAAGATGTAGCGCCCGGTTTTGTTACGGTAATTTCTGTATCATAGAGATACTTACCATCAGGAAGTTTACCGCAAATAAGTTCTTCGCCGTTCTTAACTTCTGTGAATTTAACTTCAGCATCGCCTGCATCCAAAGTCAAACCTTTTTGAGATTTTTCTACCACAGCAGTAATTGTAGTTGAAGTTGTCAACTTAGCAATTTCTTCATTTGTAAGTGACCAGCCTTTGAATGTATAGCCGTTGTAGTCAATTCCCTTTGGAATCTGAATTTCAGCACCGCTTGTAACTTCCTGGCTCGAAATGATATTGTTCCAGTAGTCAAGGAATGTTACTGTAAACTTATCTGTTACATTTGTAATTTCAAATACCGGAACATAGGTAATATCCTGACGAGGTGTTACAGTCAGTGTCGGCTCTGTTGAAACAATTTTACCGTTTACAGACCAACCGACAAATTTAGCACCGTCATTCGGTACAGCACTTAATGTGTACGGGTCTGTTTTATTGACTGTCAAACCGTCTTTAGGCACAACTTCTTCGTCAAGTTTTACTGTACCCAAGTCGCTGTATTGAACTGTTACATCGAAACCTTTGCCCCAAATGTAGCCGTTTTCGGAATGCCAGAATTCTCTGATAGGCCAATTCTTGGCAGTTTCATTAGTTGATTTGTCCCAATCAAAACCAGGTGCCATATATGCATCGATATTAGCTTGGTTACCCATACTCGGAGTAATGTTACTCTGACAAGCCTTTGGCTGAGTACTAACCATTGTTGTATCAAGAGACAATACATCTTCAGGTTTACAGCTTTCTACACAATAGAAACTGTAGCAAACCATCGGGTAGCCATTATATACTAAATCTGATGATTCGTCTGTATCCCAGTTGTAGAAGAAGTCTTTCAAATAGAATTCATCATCTGCACAACCTAAATAATAAGCACCGTCATGCATACCAACTGCGCCGATTGTGATTTGATTAACACCTTCAACTACAGCACCGCCTACATTCCAAATAAGGTCAGTTTCAGGGTAAATTTCCTGTGCTCTTGTCAAATCATCAAATCCGCAAAGTTTTGCAGCAAAGTTTGCTGCGGGTGCAGGAGCATCATTTCCTTTACCTTTTACTGCAGGATATGCTTTTGTTTTATCATATTGCCATCTAAGGTCAACTGCCCACACTGCATCTAAACCTGTAAGATACATCCAACAATAATAATATTTGCCTGCTTCTAATTTATCTACTTTTTGTACACTCTCAAAGTGAGCTTTTTGGTCGCCTTCAAAAGTCGTACTAAACTTATTTTCTGAAAGACCTTCTGATTTCTTTCCACTATATTCATACCACTCAAGGAAAACTTTAGGTTGAGCATCGTTTTCGATTGGTGATTTATTAGCTAAATATTGATGATCCTTTTCAAGTTTATCACCATATACATGGGTTCCATCGATTTTAGCTAATGCTGATAATGGCAACATTGTAATTATCAGTATAACAGAAAGAATAGCAGAAATAATTCTAACTAACTTTTTACTCAAACTTTTACCTCCGTTCGTTATAATTATTATTTAGAAAATAACTAAATCATCATAATTAAAAATGTTTTTGGCAAAATCATTAACTATATTTAAATCCAAACTTGAAATATGATTATTCCCATCCAAATCACAATAATAATATTTATCATAACTGTTATTTAAAGATAATGCATTATTTGCAATTTGTAAATCTGAACTTGATATAACACTGTTTCTATCAAAATCGCATGCACAAATCGGAACATCACTTTCATAGTTAATATCAGAATTTGTTACTTCCACAATTACATTTCTTGTGATTCCGTAATCATAAGTTATTTCCGCAGTATATTTACCTTGCGGAACATTATTTAATGTAAACTTGCCTGTTGCGTCTGTAAATGCGTACAAGCCGTTTTCAAGAGTTATTTTTGCGTTATTTACAGGTACTCCGTTTGACTCGCCCGATGTACTTGACATTACTGTAACTCTTGCAGTTACATTGAATGTTTTTGTAAGTTCGGGAGAAACATCGCACTCCATCGGGTAAAGAACAGCGCCTTCTATTGCATCAGAAGCGTTGACATCCAAACAGTAGCAATCAAAATCGCCGAGTGCATAGTCTGTTTGCAAAAATGTTAAATTCGGACTTTTTTCAACTGAAAAAATTTTCTCTGCATCGCAGGCAGTTTTTACATTTATGAAAAACTGCAACACTTTAACACTTTTTGAATCGACTGTTGTATAACTTTCTCGATTGGAAGAAAGGAAACCACACTCTATACTGTTAGAAAACAGACTGACCAATGCAACATCAAACCCATCAGGGTAAGAATTTGTCAAGTCCGCAATTTGCTTCGGAGATTTTTCGCTCCATACATTGTCAACAAAACTTCCTATAGACGCATATGTTGTGTCGAGTTCTGCCGACAACTGTAATTGAGAAATACTGTCAACACCGCTGAGCATTACAGAAACAGCATAGTAGCCGGGGTGCAGATTGTTTCCGTCCGCAACTTCGCTTTTTATCTCGTTTCCGTTATATTCATTGTAAACAAACTCTATTTTCGGCTTTTCTTTACCAAAATTTTCTTTGCTTGCATACGCAGGAAATGTGCAACAAGTAAGTACAACCGCTAACGAAAGTACAACCAAAGCTACTTTTTTATAAAATTTTACCATATTGACCTCCGTTCTCGATAAGCGTAACTGCGAATTTATGATTCGCAGTTACGCGATTAAATAATTATGCAATAGTTATTGTATCATATTGGAATGATTGTTGCGCAAACACATTAACAATAAGTGAGTCAGCACTTGAAATTACTTTGTTACCATCTAAGTCACAATACGGATATTTTATCAAGCCATCTGCAGTATTTATTGCATTATTCACTGTTGACAAGTCAACACTTGAAATAACACCATTCTTATCAAAATCGCATGCAACAAGTGCCACAGCCTCTTTAAAATCAACATCGTGATCTGTTACTGTAACATTAACATTTCTTGTAATACCATATTCATAGGTAATTGTTGCAGTATAGTTACCCGACGGTACATTTTCAATAGTAAATCTGCCGTCTTCTCCTGTTACTGCCGAAAGTCCGTTGTCAAGAGTGATTTTAGCGTTTTTAACAGGAACATTGTTTGTTGCTCCTGTAGAATCAGTCATTACGGTAACAACTGCTGAAACGCTGAATCCTGTCGGAGTTTCTTCTACGAATGGAGTAAGTTTATTTTCGGCAATCATAAGTGCCTTGCGTACATTGTAAACATCTGAAACCTGAATTGTATAACTGTCTGCCGAAGCAGGTTTGTAGTAGTCAGATGTATAGCCTACTGCACTTGATGGTGTGTTAAGCATATTTACAGCATCTTTAAGAGCATTGATATAATTTGTCCATGACTCGTCTGTGTATGCTTTCTTGCCGTCTTGTTTTTGGTTTACAATAAAACCATCTTTTACAGAACCGTATTTTGCAGTTGAAGCCTGAATACCCTGTTCTGTAACTTTAAGTGCGGAGTAATCACTGCCTGAAGCACAAAGAACTTCTTCTTTGAGTTTGTCAGGAATAAAGCCACGCTCAATGAGTCTGCCTAAATAATCATTAAACAATTTTATTGCTTCTGCGATTTGAGTTGTAGAAGCGTTTGTACTGTAAACAGTCTTTGAAGCGTCTTCTACGCCTGTAATCATAATGCTCGGAACAGCGTCCGGATTTGAAGCAGCATATTCTTTGTATTTAAGGTCATACTCAGAAGCCAAACAACTAAACAAAGGTTGTGCGTCTTGGTTAGGAACGCCGTTTGTTACATCTGTAACTTTGTAGTAGTTGTTGTACTTGTCTGTTATGAGCATTGACTGTGCAATACTTGCTATTCCCATAAGTTTCTGATATGAAAGCATATCAAAATCGTTTTGGTTAAGTTTACCGCAAACATTTGTTACCTTGTCAATGATTTGAGTAAGGTTTTCTTTCTTGAATTGTTTGTTGCACTCATCTATTGTTGCCTTAACATCTGCAACAGCGTCTGTATATGCTTTTTCAAGAGTAAGCACATTGTCTAATGTTACAAGAGTAGTTAAAGTACCGAGTGTTTTCTTAACCTGTTCAAGAAGATTTGTGTAAACAGACGGAGTATTGAAGTCGCTTGCTTTGTACTTAGCAGCGAAAGATACTGCATCATTATATGATTGCATTAATTTGTTATAACCGTCAACATCTGCTACAAAATGAAGGTTTTGGTCTGCATAAGCAATATTTCCGCTGTTTGTATTTGCAAAAGCAACGCACATCTTTTGATTTGCAGTTGTTTCAATTTTTGTAGTACCGTCGTAATGCAAATATGAGATTGTGTGTTTTGCACCACCGCCATATTTAGCATAACCGATACTTACATTTAAACCTTTGATAGGTGTAGCCCAAGAAACTGACGAACCTTCAAAATTGTTGTAAAGACGATTCTCAGGGTTAACAGTTACTTTTTCGCAGCTACCGTCAGGAGCAAATGAAACATTTACATTGCTGATATTGTACGAATAAGTTGAAACAGTAGATGTGTATGTGTTTGAAGCCTTATCGTATGTGTAAGCAATGTGCGGTCTTGTATCAACTGCGCTTGCAGGAAGTGTGTCGAAAGTATATGTAGCACCGCTTTGCTTAATTTCCGTTTGACCGTCTGCTCTGATAACCCTATTATTATCGCCTGCATAGTGCCAATTGCCGTCTGCATCTTTCCAGTCGATATAGGTGTAGTTAATCAAGTTGCCGTCTTTATCGAATGAAGGTGTTGCTTTTGAATGGTCTGAAGGGTCAACAGTAAATATACCGTCAAGTGCCGAGTCTGATGCGTTGTTTATAAGCATTTGACCGTAAATGCCCATGTTACCAAGTTTAGATTCTTTTACCAAAATATCTTTCGTTGTAAGAGCAAACATTTGCTTTTTAGTAATCCAACCACCCTCAGTGATTTTTGAAGAAGACTGGGTGTACTGGTTTGATTGGTCCGGAGAGCCGAGATGATAGTCTGACTTAATAGTGCCTGAATTTTCACCTTCATATACTGTGTCGTGCCAATCTAACTTTGTTGAACAATAGATATAAGCAAATGACTCAAGGTCGCTGTAGATAGCTTTACCATCTTTATAAATATCATATTTTACGGTAAGTTTAATTGCTGTATCTTCACTCGGAGCAGAAACATTTACTGTGTATGTTTTTGTCTCTTCGGGAGCAAGGTCAACTTCGGAGAAGCCCTCTACTGTTGCAATACTGTTATCAGATGTCAAAGATTTGAGTTTTACACTGTATCTTGAATCTTGAACAACTTTGCCCTCTTTGTCAACATAGGCATTGTTAAGACCGAATGTTTCATTTGTGATTGTAAGAGTATTTGCAACTGTACCTGTCGCATTTTTGATGACAGGTGTAGAAACTTTTGCACTTATAAGTCCGAGTTTGTGCTCAGAAAGTTGGGGAATGAATGTAACTATGTTGTTGATAGCGCTGACAAGGTACATAGCGCCTTCCCAAGCAGTGTCTTTAGAGTAATCTACTCCGCCTTTAACACCGCCGAGTGCACGGTACAAACGGTGAACTAACTTACCTACAACACCAATATCGCTCGGTGTACCGTCTTTACCTGCCATTACATCAATTTGAAGTAAGTCGTCAAACATATTTTGAGAACTTGCGTCAGGAATTAAGTTTCCTAAGCCGTCAGATGTACGGTCCGAAAGAACGAAGTTGAAGAGATTTTTAACCAAATCGTAAACAACTTTGAGCGCTTGTTCAGAAGTAAACATTTCAGATGAGAATGCCTTGCCCATCATATTGATGAAGTAAGAAATACCGCAGTACGATGTACCGTCAAGTGTTTTCTTGTCAGCAATATTGAGAGCACCTTTAATGATGCCGTCGTAAATGAGAGCTTTAGAATCAATCTTTGTACCTGTTGTATAAGTTCCGTCTGAACCTGTAACACCGAAGAGTTGTCCGAGCTGCGGTAACAAACCGTTCGCAATAATATCAATATTCTGCCAAAGAGTGTTTGAACGAGAAATCTTATCATGACCTTCGCCGATACCGTGGAAGCCGAGCAATGAAGCAACGCCCTTGTCTTCAGCGTATGTACAAACAACAGCGTTCAAAATATCGAACAACGTTGTCTTTGTTTTAACTTGCTCTTCATATGTCTGAACTGTGTCAGGAAGAACAAATCTGCCGCCTGCTTCCGTTCCGTTCATATCAATAGGAACGAGTCCGTTCATTACATAAACAACAGCGTCGCGGCACATAGGAAGAATTGTTCCTTCAAGAGTTGCAGCGTATTTACCTGTTTCAGGGTCAATAGTTGCACCCGGAAGTTTTGAGTAGTCTCTGTTTGGAAGCGAGAAAGAAAGGTTTTCTTTAAGACAAACAAAAGCTACATCTTCTGCAGTAGCACAAGCGTTCCATTCTGAGTCGTGAATCATATTGATAAGACCGAAGCCTTCCAATGATGCCTTAAGTACAGAAATGAGGAACGGAACCATTGCTTCTTCTATATTTTCTTCGGTAAGAGCAGTGCCCTCGCCTTTGTCCGTATAGAATTTGTTAAGAATGTTCTTGTCTGTTGAATCTGCAACATATTGAACAACTTTAAGAACATTCGGAACTATGCTGTTGTAAGAATCGGCAGCAGAGTTCATTGTAAGTTCAGGACAGCCTTTAATGAAAACTTTGCTTGCAAGGTCTGCAATAAAATCGTTTGCAGTGTTTGCAATAGTTGTGTAGTTTGTACCTGAACCGATATTAAGAGCTGTGAACTCTTTTACAAAGTTTTTCCAAGAACCATACTCATACTTGATACCAAGATTGAGAACACCTGTCTTAACGCCGAGAGCGTCTGCAAGCGGGTCATAAAGAACTTTGTTGAAAAGATGTGTTGAATCAATATTCTTCCACTGATTTTCATCTTCTCCGAGAGTTGTTCTGTCAAAATCGTAAACTTTTTTGAATTCATCAACAGTTTTAATATCTTTGAGTTCAGGGAACGCTTTATCAAAATCTGCTGAATTTATCCACTCTGTTACTTTTTCGGCAGTAGCAGTTTCTTTTGTAACACCTTTAAATGTGTTTACATCGTTGTTACCTTTATTGATATACTCATAGAACGCTCTTGTATAACCGAAGTGGTCGTACGCGATTGTACCGATGAGCGGCTCTAAAGTATGTTCCCAAACAATTTCAAAAGCCTCCACTGCTTTATCATTGAGATTGTCTGTTACATTTACTTTAAAGTTTGCGTCTTTGAACATAAATGTTGAATCGTAAGCCTGAATTGTGTCGAAAACCTTTGTGTTGAGAAGGTCGCACGCAATTTGTTCAAACTTTGAATTCATTGCATTTGAGTGTTCTGCAGTGTTTGGTTTATAAAAAGCATTTACTAAAAGTTGCTTTACTATATTATATACCATATTTGACTGCCAGCCACTTGACATTCCGAGTGCTCCGCCAATCATTGAATAAATATCAACAAAACTCGAAGCCAATCCGAGAGAAAGTTTGCCTCTGAGGAAGTTTTTGATTACGTTTGCACCATCAATATCGTTGGCATTGTCGTTTACCAACTGAATTATACGCATCAAAATATCTTTTGAAGAGGTGTTTTCTCTTGAAACTATGTATTGACCGCCTTTTTCGTAGTCGTGATGTTTTTGGTCAGTAAAGCACTGTGTAAGTCTGACATTTTTAATATCGCCACCAATCGTTCCACCGTATGAGTTAATAAGCGGTTCAATTTGGGCGATAATGTCAAACAGTCCGTTTACACTGTCGAGTTTACCATGAATGCTGATTTTAGCAATAACCACATTCATCTCAACATCAATCGGAAGCGCTACACCTGCCAAAACATTGTCAAGGTAGTCAAGAAGTGCCGTTGCAGTCTGGTCATCTGTTGTTTCAGCCCATGCTAAAAAATTGTAAGCCAAACTATCGTCGTGATACTTTGTCTCGGATGATGTTTGAGCATATGCAGAAACAGCACCTGTAAAGCATGAAACTGTCATCAGAACGGCGAGCAGTAAGGAAAGAAGTTTTTTGGAAAATTTTCTTGCTTTTGTCACTTTCCGATGTACCTCCGTTTTCATTTTAAGTAATTAAGTAAATTGAATTAATTATTGAATTACAAATCGCAAAACTGCATATTTGCAGTTTTGAGTAAATCTGAGATTTAAAAGTTTTGTCGCAACTTCTGACCAATCGCAATAAAAACGAAAAGTTGAAAGACAACTTGTGCCTAAAACTGCAAAATCTCATTATTTACTAAGATAATTTGTATAATTCATTAAAACACAAAATTTAATAAAATACAATGTAAAATTTTAAAGTTTATGGTCAATATTCATAATTTATATTCAATTTCAGCATTTTACACAAATATCAATTCGTATTTTTGTTGAAAAATAATAGTATTATTTTAACAAAAATTACCTTTTGTTTTTCACTGAAAATAAATCACACTCAAAAGCGAATTTATACAACGCTTTGTTAATATAAATTTTACTATAATTTTACATTTAATTTACAATTTACGACAATAAAAACATGATTTCTAGTGTAAAGCTTTTTCCTTTACAGATGCAATGTTTTTGTTTTTTGTTTGGCAATATCTACAAAAAAATATTATACTTTCAATTTTAACTGCACATTTTTTATCTTTTTATGACGATTTTTATACAAAAAAATCAACTCAATACCAACATCAATATATTGTGCCGAAAACCACGCATCTAATAAAAGTAAAACAAAATGATGTTGTTAAACCTGCAAAAATTTGTTCATACAAAATTATTGTTATCTTATTTATTAACAAATAGTTAAAAAAATTTGCGATTTATATTGACTTTTTTATATATTTTTGTTATAAATAAATTGTATTGTTCGTACGTATTGGTTGAAGTTTTTCTATCAATAAACTTGCGTGTTAAACAATTTTTCACTGATTTAACCGAATTGAATGAGATTTTAAGACCATACCAACACGAAAAATCGCCCTCATCACCGGGGGAAATCATAAAGAAGGAGAGATGATTATGAAAAAAACGAGCAAGAAAATCCTCAGCTTTTTCTTAGCTGTGGTAATGGCCGTGTCGGCTTGCTCAGTCGGATTCACTGCTTGGGCGCAGGAAGTAAATCCGACAGACAAGTTGTTCAACGACACTGACCTCGACGCCAAGACAAGTATTGACGAAATCAATAAAGTTCTTGACACCTATTTGCCCGATATTCTGACTGCCATAGACGGCGAGAACAACACACTCGGAAATATCGGTATCAACATTGACGAAATCAAAGAGTTTGATTCAAACGGAAAGTACGACAGCGATGCTTTTTATGCATTTATGGGCCAACTTTCCACCTATTTGGTTAAAACCCTTTATGCCGAAAGTGCACAGGCAACAAAAAAAGGTTTGCTTACATCAAACTTTTCAGAGCTTTACTTCGGTCAAAATTTGAAGGATGACAACGCTGCTATTGATTTCTATACTTATGGAGCAATTGTTGATGCAGTTGCAAACGGATACCTTTCCGACAATAAGGAAGTTACCGACTTCATTAACGGTATCGCAAACGACCTTATTGCTCTTTTCAATGCAACAGCAGAACAAGACGCTTCAAAACCGAGAGTTGCAAATTCAAAGGCAATAGAAACC
The DNA here is from genome assembly GCA_015655975.1 of Eubacterium sp. Classification (GTDB taxonomy): domain Bacteria; phylum Bacillota; class Clostridia; order Oscillospirales; family Acutalibacteraceae; genus Scybalenecus. The sequence continues at coordinate 32,755 of DVEP01000035.1, forward strand.
ATAGTGAACGCTGTTAAGGGCGCAAACGAATACAAAAATATTAAAAATGCGCTTGAGTTCAACAAATCTTTCGGATCAATTGAGACTTTGAAAAAAGCGACAGTAACAATCGGCGGTAAATCTTACAGCCTCTCAAAAGCAAATGCTACAAGTGATGTTCCTTACATTTTGGAAGCTCCGTCTTTGAGTTCTGTTAAAGAGTCCGATGTTAAAGACTATGTTTCCCGCTACAACCAGTTCGCAAAAGATTTGGGTATTCAAAACTTCAAATACGATGAAGATGTTGCAAGCGTTATCTACCTCAACTTCATTACATCTACACCTTACTATGCTGATGTAATCGGTGCTGCTGCTATCAACAAATTCTCTGCTGACGGCGGAAACAAAATCACAATCGAAGATAAAGAATTGACTCCAAGCAACTATATGGAAGTTCTCGGCAAACTTTATACACCTACTCAGTTTACAGAAGATTGCAAAAAGAACGGCTATACTGTTCCTAACGACGAAGTACAAAGCACATACGAATTCGCACTCAGCAAAATCTATGTTGCCGTTATTACAGGTGTCGGTGAAGGAAAAACTTATTCAAAAGTTGCTTTCGGAACATACAGCGACAAAATAAAAGACTCAAAAGGCTTGAAAGAAAAATCGTACACAGACGAGTTCACAAAAGGTCTCGCTGTTGCAAGCGGTCTTAAAACTGCCGAAGAAGTTGACGCTATCATCGCTGCTAACCCTGATGCTCCAAAGACAGTTTATAATGCTGTTTTCGAAAACTTCGAGGAAACAACAAGCATTTTTGATTCAATCTACGCATATTTCAACTACCTCTACTGGGATAAAGCAAATATCACTGCCGGTACTCAATATGAGTATGACAATTTCAAAATGCCTTATGGTGTTGCAATCGCTATTGCAAACGACAAAGTAAACGGTTTCCTTAAACAATATATACTTGACCTCAAAGTTCCTATTATAGGAAATGTTATTGATGTTGTTTTGAAAATGCTCGGTGTTAAAAACCTTAAAGCAGAAGACATTTACAACACACTATATAATGTTATTAATAATATAGCTATGTATCCGGCGGCTACACTTCTTTCTGTATCGCCTATGCTTGTAACGGTTATTGATAAACTTGTTATTCCGTTGTTCTTTGTAAATGAAAGCACAAATAACTTTTTATTCAGAATACTTAAAGGTATCGATCTCGGCGGCGGTGTAAAACTCGAGAACTTCTATCAGGAAAACGGCGATATGACAATAGGTATAGGTCAAACATTTTTCGACCTCAACTATATTTTGCCGGCACTTCTCAACTGGTTCTGCGGCGACGATAGTTATATCAACGGTTATTATACAGCTCCGTACGATACAAATGTTCCGAGAATTGTAAATGTGTATGTAGTGGATAAAGCGCTTGCAAATCTCAAAGGTTTCGACAAAATATTCGCTTCAATCACAGACCAATCTTTAAAAGAAATTCTTCAGACAGTAATCACAGAAGTAACTTCAAATGTTACAAAACTCTATTCCGACAAAAACGGAAACAAATCTACAACTCAAATTAAAAAAGGTGCAAACTACTTGTTAAGCGCTGTACCTGAAATTGTCAACGCTATGGGTACATCATTCAACGATAAGTATGAAGTACAAAACGATTGGCAGTATGGTAAATACTTCAGAACCACAAACGCTTACGGTACACCTTCAACAAAAGGAAACGATACTTTCATCAATGAAATTTGCAACATTGCAACAGAAGTTGAGAAACTTGACAGCAAAGACGCTATTTATGACACAGCTTTAAAATCTTTTGATGAAATCAACAATGTATTAATCAACGGTGCTGTAAACGGTTTACTTGACTTTGTTGACGGTGCTGCTGCAACAGAAAACAAACTTACAACACAGATTCCGATGATTTCAGGTATTCTTGAAGCACTCGGCGGTTTCGGCGAAACAAGCGCTATTACAGATGTTGTAAACAATGTTTTCCAAATCACAAGAAGCAATGACTACTCATTCTCATTTGCACAGAGAGAAAACGGTTTTACCGGTCTTTCTATTGAAAACGGATATTTCCTTTTCAGCAATATTGACGCTATTGTAAAAATCATAGTTAAAGTTGTTGAAAACAGCCAAAACGCTGCTGCTTCAGACGCAAAAGCAACAGCTAAAAACAACGCTCCTTATGCGGCAAATGAAACAAAATCATCTAAATACAGCTCACTTCTTACAGATGAAAATGTTGCAAACGCAAAGAGCATTTTAGGCAAACTTGATGAAATGCTTGCAGACACACTTGCAAACTCATCTATCAACGATTACGATACGGATTCAACAGAAGATATCCTTTCAGGCGTAATCAAACTCTTGTCAAACTACTTCGGTGCAGAAAACGCTGACAAATATGTTCAAATGGCAGACAGCTATTTGGCTATGGTTGACAACAACTACAGACCTGACAGCGAAGGAAATATTGACTACAAAACAATTTATTCAAACAAAAATCTTACAAATTTTGTTGTTCAAACATATGCTTTCATTGAAAATGTTTTAGACCAGGCTACATCAGGCGTAACAGTAACTCAAATCAATGAAAATTACAATGTTGCAACAGAAGCACTTAAAGGAATTATCTCTCCGGACGCAGTTGGTATTAGATTAAGTGACAAAGCCGATGTTCAAAAAGAACTCATGGCACTTGATAACTGGGATGATGTTCTTGTAGATGGCGACAACGGTAAAAACTCTCAAATCAAAGACGGTTTCTCTCTTGATTGGGGTATTAAAGCCGGCGACAAAGAAAGCTTCTATTCAGCTTTTGCTTCAGCTTTCCGTCTCATTACATCTGTTATGTCAGTATTACTTATAGATGCAAACTACTATGAAAATGTATTGCAGCCGATTTCAACAGCTGTACTTTCAGATATGGATGTTGAAGTTGAATTGTTTGGAGAAAAAATCAAACCTGTTCAGGCTGTACTTGACAGTTCAAAAGTAAACACAAACGACGACTGCTTTATGGCAATCGTAAGACCTGTAAGCGCAGGACTTTCAGCGTTCTACAAACAACCTGCTACAACTCTTGTAGATGTTCTCAAAGGCGTTGCAAAGGTTATCGACGACAAGTCCGAGCCTGCACTTTCTGCTGTTCTTGTAAATGCTCTCACTCCTATAAAGAATGAAGTTACAGGACTTAAAAACATTATCAATACACTTTCACCTACTCTTGCAGGCAAACTTTCCGGTATTGAAGGAACTCTCGATTCTGCAATGGGCGTTGTAAAATTCATCAAGGCTGATATGCTCATTCCGTTGCTCAACGGCGTGCTTGAAAGCGCTTTAGGTAAATACGGAATTAAATTGACACTTCCTACAATTGACTGGAACTCATTGGCTACATCAAAAGATGAAGAAGCAATCATTCTTGTTACAGCTTATGTAATCGACCTTTTGATTACAAACGCTGACACACTTGATAAAGTTGCAGATTTACTTCAACTTATCAACCCTGACATTGCTGCAACTCTTAAACAAGTAGTTGAAATTCTCAAACAACTTGACATTGAAACTGTATTTGACATTCTTAATGTTGTTTTAAGCTTAACATCTGACCCTGTTGAAGCATATTGGACTTTCCTCCAATATATCCAGGAAAAATACACAAACTTCAAATACCCTGTCGGCGTTACAATCGCTTCTGCAAAGAGAGCAGTATCTCAACTCGACGGTATTGTTAAAAATGTATTCCCTCTTCTTCAAGGTTTCGGCGTAGTAAATGCATCAAGCCTTTCAGGTCTTCTTAATGATATGCTCTTTACAAACGCTAACCTTACAAAAATTGCAACTGCTCTTTACAGCGCACTGGAAGGTGCAACAGGAACACTTGCTGTTGCAGGCATAGATGTTACTACTAAAGGCTTTGCAAATATCCTTAAAGACTCATCATACGGAAAAACATATTCAACAGCTGCAAGCCAAATCGCTAAAGCAGACTCTTGGAACAATGTTAAATCTGTTAACTGGGGATTCAAAGACGGCTCATCTAAAGCAAAAACAGGTTTCATCAACGCTTTTGCCGCTATCCTTCGTCCATTCAACGATGTAGCTGCTATTCTTCTTGCTGACGGCAGCCTCAACATTGGCACACTTATAGGCGACATTTCATTTGACAACGGCAATGTTTCAATGAAAGACGGCGTACTTACAATCGTAGTAGCAGGTCAGCCTGAAGGCGGTAAAGATTCAATAATCAAAATTGACCTCAGCGCTGCACTTGAAGAAATCAAAGCAATTTCAATCTACGGCGGCAACGGTTACGAAAGCGCTGTAATCCCGCTTCTCGAAGCATTTAAGTGCTCAGGAATTAAAGATTACAACACTTATCTCAAAGAGTATAAACAATCAAAAGATAACCTTATCATCAATATACTCAACCCATTGTTCAACTTTGTTGACAAACTTGCAAATGCACCGTTCGATGTATTGACATCTGTTCTTCCGAACATTGCATACTTCATCGGTAACGGCGGTCTTTCACAATTTGTAAGCAACCTTCTCTCACCGGTTACAAACATCATTGCTAACCTTGAGGACGCAGGTATTGATGTTAATGAAATCATCAAGCAAATTGCAGGCAAAGACCTTTCAACACTCATCAGCGACGCACTCGGAATTAAAGTTCAAATCGACCTTACAAATCTCAGCGCGTTCAAAGTTCAAGACATCATCATTCCGCTTGTAAACAAACTTCTTGCTGACAATGGAATCAAAATCAAACTTTCAGATATTGATTGGCTCAAGTTTGCAGGACTCGGTACTGTTTACAACTACAACAGCCTTGCTAAACACTACGGTACAGCTACTGCAGTAAAAGTAACTGACCAAGGTAAAGTTCTCATCACTGTTCTCCGTTACCTCCTTTCAAATGTAATGGAAAAGAACAATATGAAGACAATCAAGAACCTTGTAGCAGGAATTGATATGGATAAGACCATTAAGAACATTCTTGCAAGCGTACTCAATACAATCGGTCAATCAACACCTGACCAAATCATTGCAGCGCTCATCAGACTTCTTAACGGTACTCCTACAAACTCATTCTGGAACTACACAGATTACAAATTCAAGAACTACTCATTCTCATATCCTGAAGGAATGGATTTAGATTACCTTCAAAATCTTGCTCCATCACTCGACGGACTTGTAGTAGGTCTTATCAATCTTAACGAAACAATTGCAGGCTTGATTTACAAAGACGATATTGTAAATACTCTTGCTCAAGCTATCTATACAAATATAGAAAAAGTTAAGATTTCAGGTTCAATGAACCTCACACAACTCCTCAAGCAAACAGGTATCGATTTGACACCTGCAAACTTCGCAAAATTACTCACAGACAAAGATTACGGTAAATCATTCTCGAGCGTTGCTTCTCAAGTTAAAAACGCTAAATCTTGGTCAAAAGTAAACTTCAAAAATCTCAAATGGGGCGTAAACGACAGAGAATCGTTCCTCAACGCACTTTGCGCAACACTTCGTCCTCTCTACGGTGTTCTCGATGTTCTTCTCAATGACGCTTCTCTCGGATTGTTCGGTATTCTTTCAATTCCGGGCAGTGACGGTTACACAAGTTCAATCGTTCCGCTTATGGAAGCACTCAGTCTTTACAATATTAAGACTCAGTACCAGTACAGAGAAGACATAACAAAAGCATACGATAACATTCTTCTTGACATACTCAATCCTCTCTTGGATAAAGTAGAAGACATCCTCTATGCTCCGATTGAAACTCTTATGGATATGCTTCCGAACCTTGCATACTTCTTTGCAAACGGCGGTCTTCTCCAATTAGTTGACAATCTTACAACACCTGTAACCGCTCTTCTTGATACACTTAAGCCAATTGTTAATGTAAACGACATTCTCAAACAGCTTAATGTTAAAATCGGCGGCAAGTATATTGATGTATATCACATCTCTGACATCCTCAAACCTTATGTTAAACCGGAGAAAGTTGTTCCAATGATTAACGACCTTCTTGCTACAACTAAGATTGACGGAAAGCCTATCGGTATCAAACTCAACGATATAGATTGGTTCCAGCTTGCAAGCCACGGTGAATTGGTAAGCGAAGCTTCACAGGCAGCTACAATCGGTATCAGAACCTATGTTAAAGCTGACCAGGCAGAAACACTTATCGCTGTTCTTCGTTATCTCATCAATACAATTCAAACAGGAGATAACCTTGACAAGATTAAGGAACTTGTAACCGGTCTTGTAGGCGACAATGATTCTGTTGCAGGCATTCTTTCTACTGTATTTGATATGTTCGCTCAGTACAAAGGCGACGACCTCATTGCTCAAATCAATGAACTTATCGCCGTAGTAACAGGCTAATATCTAAATCAAACGATAAAAACCGACTCGAAAGAGTCGGTTTTTGTTTTTTCAAAACAATTATAAACTGTATTGACAAAAGTAAAAAAATAATAATAAAAAAATAAAATGACAACATAAATGCAAATTAACGCGTTTGTATTGTACAGAAAAATAAAATTTTATCAATCCGCTTTGTTATTATTGTTTTCGCTTGATTATCACGGCATTTTTCTGTATAATAGTTTCATATTGACTATGTTAGCGGTGGTGATAATTATGTTAGGAAAATATGCTCGGGTTAAAATCACCAATCCTATAGGCTCGGTTGACAAACTCGGCAGAAAATACCCACTGAATTTTGGCTCTGTTATAGGCAAAGAAAGATATATGGCATTTGTAATGGGAATTGACCATCCTGTAAAAAATTTTGACGGTCGTGTTATTGCAACACTTTCCATCTCTCGAAAAAAGCCTATTTTAATCGTATCACCAAAAAGTTCACGGTATATAATAAACGATATTTTAAAGTTTATTGACTTAAAAAAACATTTTGTGGGTTACAAACTTGATTGCCTTTACGAAAGCAGCTGCGGTGCAGTTGTATTTAGAGATATTAAAGGCGAAGTAAGATACCTGCTCATAAAAAACAAGCGTTCTACACACTGGGGTTTCCCAAAAGGCCATATCGAAAAAGGTGAAACAAAACAGGAAACGGCGCTGCGTGAAGTTCTTGAAGAAACGGGACTGCACCTGAAATTGATTGACGGTTTTGAAACAATTTCAAAATACAAAATTCAAAACAAAATTGAAAAACAAGTTTCAATTTTTGTAGGCACTACAACAGACACTGTTACAAAAATTCAAAAAGAAGAAATTGAAGACTATATTTGGCTCACTTTGGACAGGGCTTTGTCGCTTCTCAAATTTGAAAACGACAAAGATATTCTTTTAAACGCGCACAACTTTTTAAATGAAAACAACTATATTTAAAAAGTTGAATACAGACCCTGACAACTTACTGAAAAAGCGAATGAATAAATATTTTTTGAGGAGATAATATTACAATGACTTTTCTTACAATTTTTCTTGCCATTTTAGTGATTGCTTTAATTTGGTTTATCTGCTGGTTTATGTCTATTAAAATCAACGGTCAATGTCCGATTTGCGCATTGAAACAGATTTTAATTCCTTCAAAAATAACAATTGATACGGAAAAAGATGAAAAATATGACAACAATGCTGCTTTGACACCGCCTATGGGCTGGTCAAGCTGGAATACTTTTAGACAAACTATTGACGAAAAACTGATTTATGAAACTGCCAAAGCAATGAAAGACAGCGGTCTTGCCGACTGTGGGTACAAGTACATTAACCTCGACGATTGCTGGCAAAGTTCTCTCAGAGATGAAAACGGTCTTTTGCAAAATGACTTGACAACATTTCCGCACGGTATTCCGCACCTTGTAAAAAAGATTAACGCTCTCGGTTTGAAAGTGGGTATCTACTCGTCAAACGGAACATATACTTGTGAAGATTTGCCTGCAAGTCTGGGTACAGAACTGATAGACGCAAAAACTTTCGTTAGTTGGGGTTGTGAACTTTTAAAATACGACTTCTGCCATAATGTCAGACTCAGTAGCAACGCGCCTCTCGTTACTTCAATTGCATTTGCAAGAAAAGGCGAAACAGACTTTTTAAAACTCACTGCAGACGATGCAGAATTGAGCGGAATGGCTAAAAAAGTCAAGTTTGACAAGGTGCCTGAAGGCTCATATATTTCAAACTTAAACCACGCCGCAGGCAAAGCAAGTTTCGATTTCACCCTTACTGAAGGCGGTAAATATGTTTTAACAATCAACTACCATAAAACACTCAAAGGTCAAACCTGCTACCTTCAGGCAGACATCAACGGCAAAATCACGGAAATAGAGTTTCCTAAAAATGCAAACGCCTTTTCGGCAACTTCCCGTTTGCAACTTATTGTAGATTTAAAACAAGGTCAAAACAAAATCACACTTTTCAACCCTGTTGCTACAAACGCCGACTCTTCATATATTCAATACAGAAGAATGGGCAATGCGCTTAAACAAGCATCTAAAGAATGGGCAGAGTTTTCAAAGCAACCTGAAAAACCCGTTGTTTTCAGCATTTGCGAATGGGGAGCGGCTTCACCGTATATGTGGGGCGCAAAAGCAGGCAATCTTTGGCGCACAACTCAAGATATTTTGCCGAATTGGTTTAGCATTTTGTACATCTACAATAAAACCGTAAAACTGTACAAGTACGCTTCTCCCGGCGCTTGGAACGACCCGGATATGCTTGAAGTCGGAAACGGAAAACTTACTTTTGAAGAGAACAAATCGCACTTTTCTCTTTGGTGTATGATGGCGGCTCCTCTCATTTTGGGCAACGATATACGAAAATTTGTTGAAAACGGAAAACCTGTTGAAAGCGAAATTCTCGATATTGTAAAAAACAAAGAACTCATAGAAATTGACCAGGACGCTCTCGGAAAACAGGCAAAAAGAATTAAACATTCACTTTTCAGCGATGTTCTTGCAAAACCGCTTGCAAACGGTGATATTGCACTTTGCTTCTTCAACAAAAAAGTCAGCGACGCTAAATTTACTTTTGAAATTGATTCTCTTGCAAACGATGAATATCTCAATTTCAGCAAGTCAAACGGCAACTACACTATCAAAGATTTGTGGAACGGAGAAGTTCAAACAGGAAAAACTATTGACTGTGTTGCAAAAAAACACGGCGTTTGCGTCTTCAGAATAAGTCCTAACGCTGAACTGAAAGAAACAGATGACGCAAAAATTGAAAATGAGATTGAAAAAGAAATTGAAAAAGACGAACTCATTGAAAACGGTTCTCCTGCCGCTGAAACTTTAATTTCCGAAATCAAATCAGAAAACGATATAGCAAATGTTGTAACGGAAGAAAAAACAACTGAAAGCGAAGTAATAGTTGAAGAAAACTCCGAAACAAATGAGGAAAACAGCGACAGCGAAGAAAATGAAGACAAAAAAAGCATTATAGAACCCGCTAAAGAAAGCGAATAAACAAAAACACCTCGATTAAAAATCGAGGTGTTTTTTGATTGAACACTTTTATCAAATTTTAATTTAATACAAATCAGTTAAATGTGTCTTTAAGATTGTATCCGTTTGCGTCTGTTTTTAACTTTGTCAAAATATTTACCAAGTCTATCAAAGCCCAAACAGAAGAAATAATAGGTCCGACAATTACCAAAATACCGACAGTTGACAAAAGAAGTTGCGCTATCGCCTTGTCGCGATTGCCCAAATAGAAGTTATGAATACCGAGACTTCCTACAAGCAAGGCAAGAATTGCCGCAACATATCTGTTTTTGGGTATATATCCTTCAGGGTACTTTGAAGGGTCAAAACTTGAAGACGGAGTGTAATGATACTGCTGTTCAGTATAAAACTGCTGCTGCGGAGGCTCATAGTACGATGTGTTGTTACCGTTATCACCATTATTACCGTTATTTACATTGTTTTCACTGTTCATACAAGAACAAACTTCACCGTCTTTAAGCGGTCTTCCGCAATTTGAACAAAACATTATTTTCACCTTTCAAACAATTTATAAATATAACAATATAAATTTTATAACAACTATCGCAACTTGTCAATAATTGAAATATTTATTTACATTTAGTTTAAAATAAATACAAAATTTGTATCAATTTTATCTTTTTTAATGTTTTTAATAAATATTAATATATTTATAAATATAAAAAATAAACAGATTGAATTATTTTTTTTGACGGTATATAATAATACTATAAATATATATGAAAGTTGAATTTGATATGATTAATTTTATGGGAGAAGACTTTTTACTTGAAACAAATACAGCAAAAACACTTTTTCACAATATCGCTGAAAATATGCCTATTTGCGACTATCACTGCCATCTGAGTGCAAAAGATATATACTACAACGCAGCTCCGAAAAACATATCTCAACTTTGGCTTTCTCACGACCACTACAAATGGCGCGCTATGAGAAGTTGCGGTATAGACGAGTTTTACTGCACGGGAAACGCTTCTGACGAAGAAAAGTTTTTGAAATTTGCTCAAACCGTTCAGTACGCAATAGGAAACCCTTTGTATCATTGGGCACACCTTGAATTGAAAAAGTATTTTGACATATCTACCCCCATAAATTCTGCAAATGCAAAAGAAATATATGAAGAGACAAACAAAAAAATAGAAAACGGCGATTTCAGACCTCAAACTTTAATAAAAAAATCAAATGTCAAAGTCATCTGCACTACAGACGACCCGACTGACAGTTTAATGTTTCACACTCTCATCAAAAATGATTTAGAGGACTTTGACTGCAAAGTTTTGCCGACTTTTCGCCCTGATAATATTTTGGAGCCTACCCTACCCGATTTTCCGAAGTATATTGAAAAACTTGAAAAAACTTCAAAAACAAAAATTTCGTGTATATCCGACTTGATTAAAGCAACGACAGTCCGAATTAAATTTTTCAATTCAGTCGGCTGCAAAATATCCGACCATTCATTCGGATATATTCCGTTTGTAGAACCGTTTGAGAACGAAGAAGACGAATATACGCACACAAACATCATCTTTAACAAGGCAAGAAACGGAATTAAAATCACTGAAAAAGATGCAGGCAGATACAAACTGTATGTTTTCAAAGAACTTGCAAAAGTGTACAAAGAACTCGACTGGGCTATGGAAATTCACATAGGCGCACTGAGAAACAACAACTCAAGAATGTTTGCACAAATAGGCAGGGATACAGGTTTTGATTCTATTGATGACAAGGAAGTTGCAAAACCGCTTTCTGCTTTGCTGGACAACCTCGAAAAAACAAATTCGTTGCCAAAAACCATTTTGTTTAACTTAAACGACAAAGACAACTGCGTTTTTGCGTCAATGCTCGGCAATTTTCAATCGTCGAATGTTGAAAGCAAAATTCAATACGGTCCTGCGTGGTGGTTTTTGGACACAATAGACGGAATGACAAACCAAATCAAAACACTTGCCAACTACGGTATTTTGGGTAAATTTATCGGCATGGAAACCGATTCACGCTCATTTACCTCGTATGCCCGACACGACTATTTCCGACGCGTTTTATGTAACATTATCGGAAACTGGGTTGAAAAAGGACTTTTTGAAAACAATGAAGCACTGCTTACGGAAATCATTGAAGGAATTTGCTGTAAAAATGCTTTAAAATATTTTAATTTTTAAAAACAAGGAGATTGCTATGTTACTCGAATTGAAACCAAAAGAAAAATGTATGTTTGACGAACTCTCTCTTGGGGAAATAATGCTCAGACTTGACCCGGGCGACTGCAGAATAAAAACAGCCCGTCAATTTCGCGCTTGGGAAGGCGGCGGAGAATACAATGTAGCGCGTGGACTGCGCCGTTGTTTCAATATGAAAACTGCCGTTGTTACGGCATTTGCAGAAAATGAAATAGGATATTTGCTTGAAGATTTCGTATTGCAGGGCGGTGTTGATACATCGCTCATCAAATGGGTAAAATACGACGGAATAGGCAGAACTGTCAGAAACGGCATCAATTTCACAGAAAGAGGCTACGGTATTCGCGGAGCAGTAGGTACATCTGACAGAGGAAACACTGCCGCTTCAAAATTAAAACCCGGAGATATTGATTGGGACTATATTTTCGGTACGCTCGGCGTTCGCTGGTTCCACACAGGCGGTATTTATGCCGCTCTTTCCGAAAGTTCGGCAGAAGTTGTTATAGAAGCAGTTAAAACAGCTAAAAAATACGGTACAATCGTGTCTTACGACCTCAACTATCGTCCGTCTTTATGGAAAGATATCGGCGGTCAGGAAAAAGCCATAGCAGTAAATACAGAAATAGCAAAGTATATTGATGTAATGATAGGAAACGAAGAAGATTTTACTGCTGCGCTCGGTTTTGAAGTTGAAGGAAACGATGCCGAACTCAAAGAACTGAATATGAACGGCTACTTCAAAATGATTGAAAAGGTAACCGAAAAATACCCTAACTTTAAAGTTATTGCAACAACTTTAAGGACGGTTAAAACGGCTACAATCAATGATTGGAAAGCAATTTGTTGGGCTGACGGAAAAATATACTCTTCAATAGAGTTCCCCAACCTCGAAATATTTGACCGTGTCGGAGGCGGAGACAGTTTTGCATCGGGCTTAATTTACGGCTTAATGACATACGATGACCCTCAAAAAGCAGTCAACTACGGCGTTGCGCACGGCGCTCTTGCAATGACTACTCCGGGCGACACTTCAATGGCGTCCTTAAAAGAAGTTGAGTCAAAAATAAACGGCGGTTCTGCGCGAGTTCAAAGATAAGGAGATAAAAATATGGCAAACAAAATAGAAACTCTCTCAAAAATTCAAAATTGCGGTATTGTAGCCGTTGTACGAGCAGAAAGTGTAGATATGGCAGAAAGAATAACAGACGCCTGTATAGAGGGCGGAGTTGCCGCTATCGAACTGACATTTACAGTACCTCACGCTGAAAAACTGATTGAAGCTATGTGTACAAAATATTCAAACGGAGAAATCATTATCGGCGCAGGCACCGTTATGGACGAAGCTACGGCAAGAATTGCCATACTTTCAGGCGCCCAATATATTGTTTCCCCGTACTTTGACCCTGCAACCGTAAAGTGTTGTAACAGATACGGTGTTGCTTCAATGCCCGGTATATTCACGCCTACTGAGGCTGTGTCGGCTATGGAGTGCGGTGCAGATGTTTTAAAAGTTTTTCCCGGAGATATTGCAACTCCTGCATTCATCAAAGACCTGCACGGTCCTATTCCGAACGCAGTGCTTATGCCGTCGGGCGGTGTAGATGTGAACAATGTTAAAGACTGGATTAAAGCAGGCGCAGTAGCAGTAGGCGCAGGCTCATCGCTTATAGCAGGCGCAAAAACAGGCGACTATAAAAAGATTACCGAAACAGGAAAAATCTTTGTTCAAAAAATCAAAGAAGCCCGTGAAGAAATGAAAACTCGTTAAAATAAGATAGTTGAACATAGATGTGTTTAAAACAACTGTTCTTTTAATTTTACTTTTTCAGACAACAAAAAACCACTTGTATTTCAAAGTGAGATACAAGTGGTTTCTTTTTTGTTTAAAATAATTATTTTTCAGCGTATTTGTCTTCTTCTCCGCTCCAAGAATAGAGTTCACGAATTTCTGCGCCGACTTTTTCAAGTTGATGAGATGCTTCGAGTTCTCTTTTTGCTCTGAAGTGAGCCCAGCCGTTGTTGCTTTCTGTAATGAATTTTGAAGCAAATGTACCGTCCTGAATTTCTTCAAGAACTTTCTTCATTTCTTTCTTTGTTTCATCTGTAATGAGACGCTTGCCGATTTCGTAGTCGCCGAATTCAGCAGTGTTTGAAATTGAATATCTCATTTTTGAAAAACCGCCTACATAGATGAGGTCAACAATGAGTTTCATTTCGTGAATACACTCAAAGTAAGCATTTCTCGGGTCATAGCCTGCTTCAACAAGTGTTTCAAAACCTGCTTTCATAAGAGCTGTAACACCGCCGCAAAGAACTGCCTGTTCACCGAAAAGGTCTGTTTCTGTTTCACACTTGAATGTTGTTTCAAGAACGCCTGCACGAGCGCCGCCGATACCAAGTGCGTATGCAAGACCGATTTCCTGACATTTGCCTGTGTAGTCTTGGTAAACTGCGATAAGACAAGGAACACCTTTGCCCTCTTTGTACTCGGAACGAACTGTGTGTCCCGGTCCTTTAGGCGCAATCATAAATACATCGACATTTGCAGGAGGAAGTATTTGTTTGAAATGAATGTTAAAGCCGTGAGCAAAAGCAAGTGCTTTGCCTTCTGTAAGGTGCGGTTCGATATTTTCTTTATAAATCTTTGCCTGAACTTCGTCGGGAGCAAGAATCATAATGATATCAGCAGCCTCTGCTGCCTGTGCTGTTGTCATTACTGTAAGACCGTCGTCTTCTGCTTTTTTCCAGCTTTTTGAGCCTTCGTAAAGTCCGACTACAACATCAACACCGCTTTCTTTAAGGTTAAGTGCATGTGCATGACCTTGAGAGCCAAAACCGATTATGGCAACTTTTTTTCCTTCAAGAACGCCAAGATTACAATCTTCTTGGTGAAAAAGTTTTGCTGACATATAAATTCCTCCAATTCATTATTTTTTAGCCATTTTCAAAACTATAATTTAATTTTATTATCTTAACTTTGTCTTGTCAAGTCTAAAGTTATCATATTTAAGCGATATATTTTCACTTTTCTCTTGTAAATCACATATAAATAGTTTAAAATTAAGATATATACAATATTTTTTAACTCGGTGAAGATTAAAATGACAAATTTAAAAAAATTTTCTTTGTTGGCAGACTCACTTTGCATATACGATTTTTCAAACGACAGTGTTTTTAAGTCTTTCACAAAACTTTTGAAAACAAAAGATGAAATTGACTTAATTTCAAATTACAGAGATTTTTACAGAACTCTGCCGTGTGAAAAATCTTTTAGTAAATATTTATATGACGCTGTTTTGACAAATGAAAACGAGTTTACAAAGCGCGTCGCTTTTCCCCACGAAAAAATTGACAGTTCACTCAAAGATGCGGCAATAAGCGATTTGAAAAAACTTTCAACGCTCAGCACATTTTGTACAAACGACATATATTTTGAAGTATCAGACGAGGATGTAAAAGAGATTTTATACTCAATGCCGAAAATATCGTCTGCTGCTGAAAACCCGAATTGGAACGAAAAGACAGACGAAATTATTGCATTCAGCCGAAAAAACGGCTGCGGAATTTTTGCAAAAAGCAAGGCTTTCAGTTGGAGAAACAAGGAACTCTGCCCTATACAATCTTTTGACAGGACAAAACTTTCCGATTTAAAAAACTATGAAATCCAGAGAAAAAAAGTAATTGACAACACAGAGAGTTTTGTTGACGGCTACCCTGCAAACAATGTTTTGCTGTACGGCGACAGAGGTACCGGCAAAAGTTCGACAGTTCACGCAGTTTTAAACGAATATTCCGACAAAGGACTGCGTATGATTGAACTTTCCAAAAAGTCAATTCCCGAACTTCCCGTTTTGCTTGAAAAACTGAACGGTTGTCCGCTGAAATTCATCATTTTCATTGACGACCTTTCTTTTGACAGCGATGACGACAGTTTTGCAGAACTCAAGGCCGCACTTGAAGGTTCTCTCTCGGCAAAGCAAAACAACACGCTTATCTATGCAACATCTAACAGACGGCATCTTGTCAAAGAAACTTTTTCTTCCCGTGACGGCGACGAAGTGCACAGAGCCGACACAATACAGGAGCAAATGAGTTTGTCGGACAGGTTCGGACTGACTGTTACATTTACGAACCCCGACAAGAAGAACTATCTTGAAATCATTGACAAGCTTGCGCTCGACAGAAAAATCTATGTCGAACAAACAAAACTGCACCAAAAAGCAGAACAGTGGGCGCTTGCAAAAGGCGGACGAAATCCAAGGTGTGCAAAGCAGTTTATCAACTATGTCGAAAGCTGTGAAAAGCGTGGCAAAGAATGGTAAAAAAATATTTATAGCGCGTTCACAATTTTAAAAAAATGTTTACTGCATCATAAAATTATGAACAAACTATACTGATATTATCGAATAGAAGTAAAAATCAAACAGAAAAGGAGCACAAAATGAACAACAGTAAAATCATGGTTGTAGATGACGACCAAAACATTTGCGAACTACTTAAACTCTATCTTGAAAATGAAGGCTGTACTGTTTTTGTTACAAACGACGGTCAATCGGCAGTTGCTATGGCAGAAGCTAAATCTCCCGATTTAATTTTGCTTGATATTATGCTTCCTAAAATGGACGGCTGGCAGGTTTGCCGAGAAATCAGAAAAACATCAAATGTTCCGATTATAATGCTTACTGCAAAAGGCGAAACTTTTGACAAAGTTCTCGGTCTTGAACTCGGAGCAGACGACTATGTTGTAAAACCGTTTGACACAAAGGAAGTTATGGCGCGCGTAAAAGCAGTTTTAAGAAGAACAAACGGCGAATCTGAAAACGCTTCAAAAGAAAAGAAGGTAGTTGTGTATGACAAACTTGAAATCAATATTACCAACTACGAACTGATAGTTGACGGCGTTCAAATTGACACACCGCCTAAAGAGCTTGAACTTATTTACCACTTTGCGTCAAATCCGAACAGAGTTTTCACAAGAGACCAACTTCTCGACGAGGTTTGGGGCTTTGATTACTACGGCGACTCAAGAACGGTCGATGTCCATGTAAAAAGACTTCGTGAAAAACTTGAGGGCGTTTCAGACAAATGGGCTTTAAAAACCGTTTGGGGCGTCGGATACAAATTTGAAACAAAGGATTAATCTCTGATGTCTGATTTTTCACTTCAAAAAAAGATACAAAAGACCAAAAAAAAACAAGAAAAAAAGACAAATATTTTCACAAAATATTTTACACTCTTTTCTGTAATACTTTTTGTAACTTTTTCCGTATTAGGCACGACGCTTCTCATACTTATTAACAGTTATTGGCAGCAAGACAAAACAAAACTGCTCATTGAAAATACGAAAAGTGTGGCTACTGCAGCAGAATCTTTATTGATAATTCAGGATATGAACAATCAATATTCGATTGAAAAAAGTTTTTTATGCGACACACTCAGCATTTTATCGACTTCTATCGACGCCGATGTTTTCATTTGTGATGTGGGCGGCTCTGTGATTATGTGTAAGGAACGCGCAAGTTCAAAACCTGTTTACGGCTCATTTCAGGCATGTAAAAAACACAGCAATTTCAATATGGATTCCGCTACACTTCAGAGGGTTTACGAGGGTGAATCTGTCGGCAGAGGAATAATAAACGGCGAAGAATACTATGTTGTAGGGCAAACAATCGTAAGCAACGGTCAAATCATAGGCACTGTTTTCGCAACTACCGAAACGGGAACATCAAGTCTCGTTTCCGATATTATGAAAATATTTATTTTATCGGCTGTACTTTGTCTTTGTGTTGCGTACATAGGCGTATATTTCCTGTCAAAGCGAATGACCGACCCGTTGCTTCAAATCAGCACCGCGGCAAAACAGTTTGCAAACGGCGACTTCTCATACCGTGTAAATGTTCACTCAAACGATGAAATTGAAGAACTCGCACAAACTCTAAACGATATGGCAAACGCACTTGACAAACTTGAAGGCTCAAGGCGTAGTTTTGTTGCAAATGTTTCGCACGAATTGAAAACGCCTATGACTTCCATTGCAGGTTTTATTGACGGCATTCTTGACGGTACTGTCCCGAAAGAAAAAGAAAAATACTACCTGAAAATTGTAAGCGACGAAGTTAGACGACTTTCGCGCCTTGTAGTTGCTATGCTTAATATGAGTAAAATTGAAAGCGGAGACTTTGTTATGAAATATCACAACTATGATATTTCCGAGCAAATCATCAATATACTTTTAACCTTTGAGCAAAAAATTGAGCAAAAGAATATTGAAATTTTCGGTTTAGACAAACTTGCTCCTACAAAAGTCAACGCTGACCCTGATATGATTTACCAAGTAATATACAACATTGTTGACAACGCAGTGAAGTTCACAAATGTCAACGGCTATATTTCAGTAAATCTAAAAGACGAAGACAATTTTGTAAGGGTTTCAATCAAAAACAGCGGAAACGGAATTAAATCAGAAGAACTTTCCAAAATATTTGAAAGATTTTATAAAGTAGATAAGTCAAGAAGCCTTGACGCTAAAGGCGCAGGCCTTGGTTTATATATTGTTAAAACAATGGTTGAAATGCACGGTGGAAAAATTTGGGCTCAAAGCAAAGAGCCGAAAAGCGCCGAATTTATATTTACCCTTCCGAAAAAGACTTCTAACAAATGAACAAAGGAGTAATTATTTATGAGTTTTAACAAAGACGAAAACGGCGGATTTCCAAACAATGAAAATCAAAACACGCAGTACACACCGCCTCAGCAGTCTCCTGTGAACAACAACGGCGAATATCATTATGTTCCACCTCAAAACACTCAAAACCAACAAAGTTACACGACAAACAACACAAGTCAGCAAAATCAGTACTATCAACCCGAATACAATCAAAACAACAATTTTGAAAATAACCCCGTAAAGAAAAAAGGCAAAAAAAGTAAAACCGTATGGGCTATTGTAATTGTTGCCGTTGTTTGTGTTGCAGTTGCAGTTTTCGGCATTCTCTACGGTGTAAAAAACTCCAAAAACACCGACGGTACAAGTACAACCGAATATTCAGGAGGCGCAACAGTTCAGTCAAGCGACAGTTCTCCGACAGAAGATGAAAACGGCAATCTTACAACCGTAGGCGTTGTAAAAAAAGTTCTCGGCTCATGCGTAGGAATTACCGTTTACAGCGACCAAACACAAGCCGGTGATTTTTACAACTACTTCTATTCAAACGGTCAAAACAACAACAATTCAAATCCTGCTAAGTCAGGCGAAGGTTCAGGCGTTTTGATGTATGAAGACAAAGAAAAAGGGTTAACATATATTTTAACCTGCGCCCATGTAATTTCAGGCGGAACGAAGTTCACAGTTACTACAGCTGACGGCAAAGAATACAACGCAAGTCTTGTAGGCTACGACAACCAAACAGACATCGGCGTTCTCTCAATTTCAGCAACAGGTTTGAGTATTGCCGAGTTCGGCAACTCGGAAGATATTGATATAGGCGAAGATTGTATAGCAATCGGTAATCCTGGCGGACTTGAGTTTTCAAACAGCGTTACAAAGGGTATAGTTTCGGGTCTTAACCGTCCTGTTGAAAGTTCAATAGGCTACGACAACAAGTGTATTCAGGTTGACGCTGCAATCAACCCCGGTAACAGTGGCGGCGCATTATTCAATATGCAGGGTCAGGTTATCGGAATTAACTCATCTAAAATTGCCGCTACTGACTACGAAGGTATCGGTTTTGCAATTCCGAGCAATACTGCTATAGACAATGCAAACTCAATCATTAAAAACGGCTATGTTGCAGGCAGAGCTCAAATAGGCATCAAATATGCGCCTGTTTCACAGTTCAGCAACGCAAACGCAATCATTTCAGAACTTGAAAAAGAAGGCTATAAAGACGCAGAGGGCGCTATTGTAGTCAGCAGTGTCAACGAAGATTCCGACTTAGCAAGTAAAGATGTTAAACAGTATGATATTATCGTTTCAGTTGACGATAAAGTCTTGACTTCTACCGACATTTTAACCTCAACACTTGCAGACAAAAAGCCGGGAGATACAGTAGAACTGACTTTGGCAAGAGCGGAAAACAACAAACTTAAAATTTTTAAAGTTTCCTGTAAACTCGGAGAATCAAAAGGAAACTGATAAAACAAATTAAACTATACTAATCTAAAAAAACCGTCGTTGAGCAAAATGCAATACGGCGGTTTTGTTTAGTTGATTATTTGAAAATACTGTGATATATTTATTTTAAGTATTATACATAGGAGGATATTATGACAACACGAGAAAGAATGCAGAACGGGTATCTCTATGACCCGGGAGAAAGTGATATACTCGAAGAACAACAGGAGTGCTTGGAAAAGTTGTACGACTTCAACGCTACAAGACCG
This sequence comes from Eubacterium sp., assembly GCA_015655975.1. Lineage (GTDB taxonomy): Bacteria > Bacillota > Clostridia > Oscillospirales > Acutalibacteraceae > Scybalenecus. Next base: position 52,811 of record DVEP01000035.1, read on the forward strand.
AGTGAAATGAAAAAACGAGAAGAAATGTTAAAGGATATGTTTGCAGAAATAGGAGAAAACTGCTATATAGAACCGCCTTTTCACGCAAACTTCGGCGGAAAGCATGTTCATTTCGGAGATTGGGTATATGCCAACTTCAATCTCACTTTAGTTGACGACTCAGATATTTTTGTCGGAAACAATGTTATGTTCGCGCCAAATGTCATTGTCGCAACTGCAGGACACCCCATTTTACCCGAACTTCGTGAAAAAGGAATACAGTTCAATATTCCCGTACACATAGGCAACAATGTTTGGATAGGTGCAGGAAGCGTAATTTTGCCGGGGGTAACTATCGGCGACAACACCGTAATAGGCGCAGGCAGTGTTGTAACAAAAGATATTCCATCTGACTCCGTCGCTTACGGCAACCCTTGCAAAGTTGTGCGTGAAATAGGCGAAAAAGACAAATTGTATTACTTTAAAAACAGAAAAGTAGATATGTAAAAATGCAAAACAACTCAAATTTAACCTGCAAAAGATTTTCGGAACTGTCAAACAGAGCGTACAGTAAAAACTATGCCGTGTTTTCTGACTTTTTAAATATAGACGAGCAGAGCGAACTTTTAAATACAAAACTTGTATCGAACTTTTTTCTTTTCGGCGGTTTTGAAACGGCTGAAAGAAAAATAGCCTGCTTTTACAACGATTTCAAGCCTGAATTGAGCGATTTCCCGCTTGAATGTATTAAAATCTCCCCTGCCAACAGTAAGTTTGCAGACAAACTTACACACAGAGATTTTCTAGGTTCTGTCATCGGTTTGGGAATAAAAAGAGAAACTTTGGGCGATATTACAGTAAACGAAAACTGTGGCTATATCTTCTGTCTTGACACAATATCGGGCTTTATTGTCGAAAATTTAAAAAAAGTCAAACACACAACGGTTACTTGCGAAAAAATATACAATTTGCCCGAAAATGTTGTTTCAAAGCCTGTACCTGAAAGTATCATTGTGCCGTCTCTCAGAATTGACGCCGTATGTGCAGGAGTTTATAAATTTTCACGAAGCAACGCAAAAACTCTTTTTGAGCAAAATAAAATTTTCGTAAACAGTAAAATCTGTCAAAACAGTTCCTATATTTTAAAGGAAAATGACCTGATTTCCGTCAGAGGTTTCGGCAGATTTATATATTCAAGAACAGTTAAAGAAACAAAAAAGTCAAGACTTGTGATTGATATTGAAAACTTTAAATGATAAAATTTTTCGCCAAACATTTTTAATATAATCAATCAGTACAATCAAAATGAGGTGATTTTATGAAAAAAATTATTTTAATTTCATTTGCGCTGATTTTTGCATTTTCACTTTTTTACGGTTGTTCAAAATCAAGCACAGACAAAGATTTAAAAAATCAAAGCAACAGTTTGGCTTATCAAAAAATTTCATCAAAAGAAGCGAAAAATTTAATGGATACAGAAAAAGACTATGTCATTTTAGATGTTCGCACTAAAGAGGAATTTGATGAAAAACACATACCGAACGCTGTGCTCATCCCCGACACTGAAATTGAGCAAAAAGCAGAGTCCGTGTTAAAAGACAAGGACCGACTTATTTTAGTCTATTGCAGGACAGGCAGACGCAGTGCTTTGGCAGCAAAGCAACTTGTTGAACTCGGCTATACAAATGTAAAAGACTTCAGCGGAATCGTCGATTGGCAGTATGAAACAGAATAATAATAAACAAAGGTCCTCTCAACGATAAATGTTGAGAGGACCTTTGTTTATGCAAAATTTACTGCACTTGTGACTTATGCAATTGTTTCTACAAAAACTAAAGAGTAGTTTTCAGGACTTGAAAACAATTTTTTCATCAGTATGTTAAACAGTTTGTGGTAATGGTTGTTACGCCCCATGAAATGAGTCTGTTCATTGTTTCTTCATCGTCAATCGTCCACGCGCCGAGTGCCAAGCCCTCGTCAGCGCACTTTTGCACAATTTCTTTTGTATTTTCTTCTCTGTTGCCGTCGAAGTCTATTCCTGCGTTTTTGCCCAGAGTTTTTGCCTCTGCTATTTTCTCGTCATCAATTTCTTTGACAAGGTACCAAAGCGGACAAACATCTGTAAGTTCAAGAATTTTCTGCAAATTTTCAAGGTGGAAAGAGATGAAATATGTTTCGCTTTCAAGACCTTTTTCTTTTACAGCGTTTACAATTTCATCGTAGTGTTCCGTGTTGTTCTTGCCTTTTAGTTCGATAATAGGCTTCATATTGTATTTTTTGCAAATTTCCAAATATTCATCAAGCGTGGTTAATTTTAAATCGGGATACTTGTCGATATTTGAACCGGCATCAACGGTAAATTCCTGCAATTCTTCAAATGTTTTTTTCTCGATAAATGCGCTTTTATCCATCATTCTGTATGTGTGAATATCATGAGTTATGACCCAAACGCCGTCAAGAGTTCTGTAAACATCGCACTCTGCACCCCAAAACTTAGCTTTACCTGCCTCTTCAAATGCAGGAGCTGAGTTTTCAGGCGCCATTGCACTGAAACCACGGTGCGCAATCAAATTTATATCATTTTGAGTTTCACTTATAGATGTGATTTCATACTCCTTCGGTTTACAATACAGATGAAGCGCAACACTTCCGCCCACTATCGCAACTATGAGCAAAAATGCGATGACAGACGCTATAACGATTGCTGCTATTTTACCCTTTGAAAGTTTTTTCTTCTCGGACATATTAAAACCTCCTTTTAAATATCTGCAATAAAAAGTTTTAAATTATAAAAAATAACTAAAATTTCAAGCAGAATATTGCAATATTATATTTAATTTTAATATATCACATTCACAATTCAAATTCAACATTATATTCCTTAATAAAATAATAAATTTGAATAATATAGGCAAGGATTTGAGGACCTTTCATAAGTTGACCGTACCACGGTTCCTTTATGCAGTCGGGGTTTTCCATCAAAGAATTTACTGTTTCAATATTTATCATATCGAACAACACAGAAGACTTATCCTGCAAAATTTCTTTTGTCATATCACAAACAGTATTGAAGAAAATAGGATTGTGCGTTTTGGGGTACGGACTTTTTTTGCGCCAAGCAATATCGTACGGCAATTCGTTTTCAAAAGCCTTTCTGACTATTCCCTTTTCTCTCGTGTACAGCGACTTAAACTCCCAAGGCATATTGTACGCATACTCTACAAGACGAGTATCACAAAACGGCACGCGTATTTCCAGAGAACTTTCCATACTCATAGTATCTTTTCGCATAAGAAGCGTTTGCATAAACCAATTCAAGTTCAGCATAAACATCTCTCTCATTCGTCTGTCAAGAGAAGTATCGGTGTCGAGAAAATCTGTTTCATTTACTGTTTGCAGATATTTTTCATGCACATATTCCTCTGTATTTGTCAAAACTCCTTTTTTTAGAATTTTCTGACGCACATTTGTACTTCTTGACCACGGAAAAGTTTCTTCAAACAGAATATCTTTGTTATGATACCACGGATACCCTCCGAATATCTCGTCTGCACACTCTCCCGACAGACAAACTTTGTAGTCTTTTTTGACTTCTTTGCAGAAAAGCAAAAGACTTGAGTCAACATCGGCAAAAGCAGGGTATCCTTTCGCAACAGCGCTGTCAATCAAAGCTTTCGCCACGCTTTTGTTGTCGAGAACTATATTTTTGTGGTTTGAGCCTATATTGTCTGATATTAAATCAATAAAATCGGAGTCCTTGTTTGGTTGAAAACTGCTTTTTTGAAAATATTTATCATTTTCAGCGTAGTCAACGGAGTATGTCGATAGAGTTTTGCCCTGCTTTTTCAACTCATCACTCATCACTTTGCAAATGATTGACGAATCAAGACCGCCTGACAAAAATGCGCAAAGGTCAACATCACTGACCATTTGTCTTTTTATTGAGTCTCTGACAAGAAAATGTGTGTGTTCTATTGTGTCGCTCAAATCTTCGCCGTGTGGCTTTGCTTTTAAAGACCAATATTTTTTTATTGTAAGTTCGTTGTTTTTAAACTTCAAAAAGTGAGACGGTTTTAATTGACGAATATTTTTGAACACCGTTTTATCAGGAGAAAAAGCAGGCCCGAGCATAAACATTTCCATAAGCCCCGTTTCATCTACAACAGGCTTGATTTGAGGGAATTTTAAAAGCGACGGCACACGGCTTGCAAAAGCAAAAGTATCGTCGGAAAAATAGTAGTAAAACGGCTTTACTCCCATTTTGTCACGCACTGCGTAAAGTTCATTTTCTTCTTTATCGTAAATTGCAAACGCGAAAATTCCGTTGAGTTTTTCAAACGATTTTTCTTTCCACACTGCAAACGACTTTAAAACAACTTCGGTGTCGCTGTGAGTGTCAAAGTTTTCCCCGAGCGCCGTAAGTTCCTTTCTCAGTTCTTCCGTGTTGTATATTTCTCCGTTGTAAGTAATGACATATTTACCGAAGTGCATTGGCTGTTTACCGTTTTCAATATCAACTATTGCAAGACGGCGGTGAAGCAATGCCGTGTTTTCGGTAATGTACTCTCCGTGTTCGTCAGGACCGCGCATTTTCAAAGTTTCGCTTACCTGCTCCAATATATTTCTTTGGCTTTCATCTTTCAAATTAATGCTTGAATTGAGTATTCCCGCAATTCCGCACATAAATATCACCTCTGTATAGTTTATGCAGCAAAATCAAAATGTTACTAACTGAAAAAGTACGACAAATTTTGCCGTACTTTAAAATCTGCTGCCGTATATTTTATTGAAGTAATTTTCATATTCTTTCGTAACAATACTGTATGTCCATTTTTCATTTTGAATATACCATTCAATAGTTTTTTCAAGCCCGTCGGAAAAATCTGTTTCGGCACGCCAGCCTAATTCCTGTTGTATCTTGCTTGAATTTACGGCATATCTAAGGTCGTGTCCCGGTCTGTCTTTAACAAATGAAATAAGACTTTTCGGCTTTTTTAGTTTTTCTAAAACAGTGCTTACAATTTCTAAATTTGACCTTTCGTTGTTGGCGCCGATATTGTATATTTCTCCTGCTCTGCCTGACCTGATGATTTTGTCAATTGCATTGCAATGGTCTTCTGCAAATATCCAGTCGCGCACATTTTCGCCTTTGCTGTATATCGGAATTTGCTCGTTACTCATTGCTCGCATAATAATCAAAGGAATTAGTTTTTCAGGAAATTGATACGGACCGTAATTGTTTGAACAACGGCTGACGGATACAGGCAAGCCAAATGTTTTGTGATACGACATTACAAGTAAATCGGCAGACGCTTTTGACGCCGAATACGGACTTGACGCGCAAAGAGGAGTCTCTTCCGTGAACAAAAGGTCTTTTCTGTCAAGCGGAAGTTCTCCGTAAACTTCGTCCGTTGAAATTTGATGAAATCGTTTTATGCCGTACTTTTTACACGCTTCAAGCAAAATCTGAGTACCGATAACATTTGTTTTAAAAAACAATGTCGGCTCGCTGATACTTCTGTCAACATGACTTTCTGCCGCAAAATTTACGACAATGTCGATTTTCTCGCTTTCAAAAATATTTTCAACACATTTTTCGTCGCAAATATCTCCCCTGTAAAACTCGAAGTTTTTGTTTTTTAAAGCATTTTCAAGGGTAGATAAATTCCCTGCGTATGTCAATTTGTCCAAACATATAATTTTGTCTTTTCTGTGATTTTCAAGTTCGTAGTATATAAAATTTGAGCCGATAAATCCTGCTCCGCCTGTTACAAGTATGTTCATAAAAGCACCTTTATATTTCTGTATTACTGAAATTATATCACTCAAACATTTTTTATTCAATATTTAAGGATTGTAAAGCAAAAAATTAAAGCCGGAACGCAAAGTTCCGACTTTAAGCAGAATTTTAGTTTTCTGCATTTTCAATAAAAATCACATTTTGGCTTATTTCATTGATTCTTCGTAGGCCTTAATCATTTTCTTAACCATCTGACCGCCGACAGAACCGGCTTGTTTAGATGTGAGGTCGCCGTTGTAACCTTGTTTAAGGTTTACGCCGACTTCCTGAGCAGCTTCCATCTTAAATCTGTTGAGAGCTTCTTTAGCCTCCGGAACTACGCTTTTGTTACTTGCCATTGTGAACACTCCTTTTCATTTCTTTTTGCGTTTGCAAAAGTATTGTTTGTTGAAATACGCAAAATACAAATGAAAAATTTTGACAATAAAAAAGCAGAAATTGTAAATGTATCAACACCGTTTTTTATCAGTTTCTAAGTATTTAAAAATTAATCTGTTGAATATATCAATAATTATAAATTCATAAAATTCGTATATTACTTTATCATCGAAAGTAAACGATACAGTGTACATAAAACAGGACGCTGTTTTTATTTTTGTTGAAATAAAAACATCAGTATGATATGCTCAAATCAGAATATGAAAGGAGTTGGTCATTTGTCATACTATATAAACAAAAACAGTGGAATTATTCACAAAAATACTTGTTCATATTCAAAAAGAACGCTTGAAAATAATTCTTTATATGTAACTTCTGTTTTCGACGAGTTAAACAACGGACACCGTTTTTGTAAATGCTGTTGTAAAAACAATATTATTGAAAATTTCACGGAATTGATGAAAGAAAATAATATTGTATATCAGTTGAGTGATGACGGCAGTACAGAAATAGAAACTCCTGTAAGTAAATGGAAAATAGTATATTATGGAGATAAACCTGTTCTGTATCATAAAAATGACTACTATATCCAAAGTACAGTTTCTAAAATTGAAGGCTATCATTATCAAACAAATAAATTAAAAAATATTCACAGTATATTAAACTATATTATTTGCCACGATGATTACAGAAAAACGCACAACATTAACTATGATTCTGTAAAAACAGGAAGATTCAGTGTGAATATCGACCCTTATATTTTAAGGCATATTAAAGCACCTTTTCCAAAAAGCGAACGAGTTAAACGATTGGAAAGTTACAGAAAAGAAAATCCAAATCCCCAAAATTTCAGCAAAAACAGTAAAAAAGGTAAAAAGAAACATTTAAAACAAAAGCGTAATGCAATAAAACTTGCAAACAATAACAACTTTGAAAGAGTCGCTTTTCTTCTTGATTTGATTGCCGTAAAATAATGAATTTCATAAAATAGCTTGCCGTCTGCATATTTAAAATCTGCACCAAAAGTTTGTTTTTGCTTTATAAATTATTTTTAATATGGCATAATTATCCGTTTTAATTTTAATATTGTTAATAGATTGTAGTTTCCTAATTATTCTTGGTATGGTATAATAGTGTAGCTATTGCTTTCGGGGTCAATAGTATTGTAGTTCCCTAATTATTCTTGGTATGGTATAATGGAAATCGCAAAATATGCACAAGCATATTAATTGTAGTTCCCTAATTATTCTTGGTATGGTATAATTTCTTTGAACCTCATTATCAGGAAGATACATTGTAGTTCCCTAATTATTCTTGGTATGGTATAATAGAAGAACGAATAATTAAGGAACAGAGCCAAATTCAAGAATTTTTAGTGAAATAAAAAAGAGAAAACATAGGTAATTTTCACCCATGTTTTCTCTTTTTTACAACAATGTCAGTTGTTCAAAAGACTCCGAAACATCACACTGCTTGTATTCTCCAAGCAATATTTCTATTGACTCATATTGCTTTTCAGTAATTGTCAGCAATCTTACAGAGCCGTTTTGAGGCAAATTTTGTTTCAGTCTGTTTGTATGCGCCTTAACAGAATCATATCCGTTGCAGACTCGAGCATATACGGAGTATTGAACCATTAGATACCCGTCTTTCAAAAGGAAGTTCCTAAACCTCGAAGCAGCTTTTTGTTCTGATTTTTCCTTTACAGGTAAATCAAAAAATACAATCATTCTCATAAACTTAGTCATAATCAAAATATGTCGTTTTAACTATCTTTGGCAACTTCAAATTTACGGTTTCTTCTTCAAATGAAGTTACAAGACTTTGAATCAAAACCTCGATTGCTTTTGTCAAAGACCAGCGTTCATTATTTACAGTTACAACACTGTTCAAAAGTTTTTGAAGCTCTGCTTTTTGATATGTGTCAAAAGAGTTTTCCCAACTATCATAGTTTTGAGCAACAAAAACATCCACAACAGGTCTGAAAGGCTCAATCAAATCGTCTGCCAAATTAAACGAGTTCAGTTGATTTTTATGATGAACTCCCAAAGCCGGTTCTAAACCATAGCAAACCAAACTTTTTGCAATAAAAGACCTGATTACAGCGTATCCGTAATTGAGTGCTGAATTTATAACGCAGTCTCGGTCTCTTGTAAAATCGTTACCAAACAACAATTTAAAATATACAGACGCAGCATAGCCCTCTCGATTATTTGTATCGCCTGATTGCACACTTTTTGAAATTGCAATCAATTTTCCATTGTCAATATTATTTATCTTCAGACACTCAGCCTGATTTTCTATTTTTCGTACCACTATCTGTTGCCAAATCCGTTTTAATTTTGGTTTAGATTGTGATATTTGCAACTCTATTCTCTTCAAAGAGCGACAATATGACCCTATGGGAACAAGACTTGCACTCGGCGTATGCTTTTCATCACAAAGAATCAAGCATACGCCTTGTTCACTCAAATACGAAACTAATTTAGCGCTGAGCGTTGTTCTCGGATTGTCAACAACAATGCTTTTAATATCTTCAATCGGAAAAGAAAACTCGTTTCCGTTAAAAACAATCAACTGGTTGTTTTTAAGTCTCATTTTTGCTTCATTTGCAATAAAAATATTTCTGTACGGCATATCAATTATTAGTATTAAACTTTAATCTTTTTTCACTGTTCACTTTTGTAACATTTCCTATCGGGTCAACAGTAAATTTTTCTATGTTTAAAAGCGTCTTTATACCTAAACTTTTTATTTTGTGTGTTCCGTCAGAATTAAAAACAGTTATAGATGCTGTACCTATATCAGAATTATTGTAATACAAGAACATACCGTTACCGTAAATCTCTTTTGGAAGCGTACTGTTTTTGTTGACTAAACTTAATTTCATATCTTTTTTTGCAGTAACACGAATTAAATCGTTTTGATAAAGTGAAAAGCAAAAGTCTTTGTCTTCCATTTCTTTCCATTCGTCGTATGATTTAAATGCAACACACGCCAAATTCGGCAACTCTTTTTTCACGGTGTCCGCAGTATAAATCGGCACAAAATAGTAGCCGTCATTTTCAACATGAAATACATCTATCCTTACCATTGAACCGTTATCTGCAATACCGTTTCCGTTTCTCACGGAAACATTCATTGTGGACTTTTTGATTGTTTTTACCTTTTTCACTATCGGTCCGTTTGTACCGTCCGACTTTGGCTTATAGAAAGGATTTTCATCGTTGAAGTCAGCAAAAGCCTTTTCACCGTTACCTCCGTACTCTTCAAGACGCTTTTTCAAAGCGTTGTAAAGCAACAAATCGCTCTCTTTGTCGTAGTAATTTTCAATTTCACCGTCTTTCCCGAGTTTCAACTTTGTAAGAGGAACTTTTGAAACAGAATAGCCTTTGACCTTTCCCGAACGAATTGTATCCTCGTGAGCCACACCCTTTGTTTTTCTGTTCGGCATTCTTGATACAAAACACGGCTTAATGTTTTCAATATCTTCTGCGGAATAGTTCGGCAAGCGATACAGTTCTTTAATCATATTATTGACATTCGTGCAAGTTCTTGCCTCAAGTTCCTTTCTGAAAGTCGGATATGGATACGGAAAACTGTCAGCAACTTCCCCTTCAGAATCGACAACTATATTTTCAGAGTATTGCAACTCCTTATACTTGGAATACTTTGAAACTTTTTGTATCAAAGCATCTGTCGTACAGGCAATAACAGTTGCATCTACTGCATGGTGCAGGTCGCCGTCTTCTCTTATTTTTTTAATTCCCCATCTTTTTCTCAAGTACGAAGTTGTAGCACCGTTTACGGCTGTAACATGTTTTTTTCTTCCGTTTTCAAAATCTTCAAAAATCAAATGGTCATTAATGTAATTGTACAAAACTCTGCTCAAATACTTCGTATCGTTCAAAGTTCTTTCTTTAAACCCTTTAAATTCATTTTCACTGATATTTTCTTTAAGCAGATTTTGTCTTTTTTTAAAGTTTTTGATATTTGCATTTACCCAAACTTTAAAGTTTTCTTGTTTTTCCCCTGTGAGATACTGCAATGGCAAACGAGTTCCTTTTTGTCTGTTTTCATTTGCAAAAACAAGAACTTTATTATTGTAACTGTCGTCAAAACTGATACTGTAAGGTACAATATGGTCAACATCGACATATCCGTCACTGAAAAGCAATTCATACTTAATAGGCTTTTGAGAATACGGACAAATTCCGTCCTGTTCTCTCCACAATTTCAACTTAACTATATCTAATCCGCTTGCATTTGATTTGTGGAAATTATCATACAATTCATCCTTAATTTTAGAATTGTTCTCATTGTTTTTCTTGTTTTCGTTCTCTATGTCTTTTCTGTCAGCAAAGTTTTTGGAAAGTTCTCTTGCCAATTCAATGTTTATATATGTAGGACTGGTCCCTTGTTCTCTTATAATTGCATTTACAACTTTTATTGTCTGTGAAACGGCTCTTCTTACAACGGGGTTTGTAACATCTTCCAATTCATACGAAAAAGCAGGCAAGGTAAAACTTCTTTCGCCTTTATCGTGTGCTTTGAAATCAAATCCGACCTCTGCACACGCCTTATCATAAGTCAACCCTTTTTCTAAATAAGGAATAAGCATATCGCACGCTTTTACAGACAAATGTCCGAATTTTGAAAATGAACTTATATTTAAAATATAATCGTATAAAAACTCATCTATTTCAAAATCTTTCAATGCATTTAAAATCTTTGCATCATCTTTGTGAACAGTCAAAGCATATCCGATACAATTTAATTCTTCCCTTGAAAGTTTTTGAATGTACCCTTTTTGAAATTTATCAAGTGCTTTTCTGATATTGTGATACTGTTTCAGATATTCAAACTTTGACTTTTTTTCTGCTTCTTCAATTTCTTTAAATCCGTAAGAAACTGTTGAAAATCTTTTATCAGTTGAAATATCCAATTCTTTTCTTATTTTTGAATAATTTACACTCGGAGATTTATGGCACAATTCAAAGACTTTCGTTCTTTCTCCGTCTGTAAGAAAACGAGAACTTCCGTTATCAGAAACAATTTTTATACTATTAATTTTTTGCCACAAAGTAAATAACTGGAAAGAATATGTTGCTTTTGCCGCTCTCGGCTCTTCAGGGAAAAATGTACATTTTCCAATCATTTTTTCTATTTGATTTCCAAAATACGGGCTTCTGCAATTTTCAGGACCTTCTCCCGGACCTAAATCAAACGGTCTTTGTGACAGTAAAATATTTTTATACTGTTCTTTTATTTCATCTGAAGCAAAGTCGCAGCCAAATGATTTTTGCACACTAAAAATTTTGTCTGCTTCATCTTCAATCATATTTCGTGAAACTGTATTTAGATATATTCCGCCTTTATTTCTTTTATGTAAAGCATATTTTTCATCTTTAAAAAACATTTCTCCGACAGTACGATAACCGTTTTTTTGCATTGTTTCTTCGTTTTCACTTATGGCATTTAACAAAAGTCCTTTTTCTTTGTCTGTACTGTCTGTTTTTCTGTTAGATTTAAAACCACGCCTTTGTGCCAAATTAATCAGCACTCTTGCAAATTCTTTGTTTGACAAAGGTCTGTCTAAAGCCTCTGTCCTTACTTGATAAATACCACTGAGCGGAGATTCAAAAAGATTTGTCAATTCATCTTCAGTCAATATCTTTTCTTTTATAATGAGAAATCTTATACGCTCCAATCTGTGATTGTGTCTTCTGATTCTTCTTCGATTTCCTCTTGCCTCTCTTCTCGGAAGTGCAAGGGACGAGCCGTCTTTAGGATTTTCCGCTTCGCTGAAAATCCTTGAACCGAGTTTTACAATTCTGTATGGCTGGTCGTTTAACAATTCAACAACCGAAAAACCTACAGATGCAACACCACAGTCTAAACCAATAGCATATTTCATAATAAACTCCTCCACTAAAAAGATAACGACCCACCGAAGTGAGTCGTTAGCGCTTTTCGGTTTTCTACCTTTTTGTAGTAACCTAATTGTTCTTGGTATGGTATAAGAACAATTACATTATAGCCGAGGAACTTGAATTTGTCAAATTTGTTTATTCAAAGTACTGTTATCCTCACTATAAAACTATAATCCTTTGATATTTGATGAAAATATAGTATAATTAAATTTTGTTAATTAAAAAAACAATGATTTTTTAATTAACATACAATACACCTAATTTATTCCCCGCCTATTTTTCTATATATTTTTATTTATGTTATTACAGAACAAAAATATATGTAAATCAATTTCTCCGTCTTGTGTACAGACGCGGATTTTGAGAAAATGATTTTACGAGATGATATTTCTATTTTATTGTAATGAGATTGTAAGAAGTGGTTGCTATACTGAACTTACAAAATAAGAACAGAAATTTGGAGGTTTTCAATATGGCAATACTTGAAACAAAAGATTTACGCAAAACATACGGGAGCGGAGAAAACGAAGTTCACGCTTTGGACGGTGTATCCATTTCCGTAGAAGAAGGAGAATTTGTAGCTGTCATCGGCACATCTGGCAGCGGTAAATCTACGCTTTTGAATATGATGGGTGGGTTAGACCGTCCCACTTCGGGAAGTGTAACAATTCGCGGAAAAGAACTTTTGAAAATGAAAGACGAAGAACTGACGATTTTTAGACGCAGAAATATCGGCTTTGTTTTTCAGAACTACAATCTGCTTCCTGTTCTCAATGTGTATGAAAACATCGTGTACCCTATCGAGATTGACGGCGGCAAAACTGACACGGGGTTTGTAAAAGAGATTATCCGCACCCTCGGCTTAGAAAAAAAGTTGACAAATATGCCGAACAACCTTTCGGGCGGTCAGCAGCAGAGGGTTGCGATTGCCCGTGCCCTTGCGACAAAGCCTGCCATTATCCTTGCGGATGAGCCGACGGGAAATTTAGACTCCAAAACAAGTATGGATGTAATTTTGCTGATGCAGTCTATCAGCCGTCAGTTCCACCAAACCACCATTATGATTACTCATAATGAGGAAATCGCTCAAATGGCAGACCGTACCATTCGCATTGAAGACGGAAAGGTAGTTTCGGGAGGTGTCAGATATGCACTCTAACCGAAATAAAAGCGCAGTCAAACGAGTGGAAAAGGGAATGATGAAAGCAAACCGCACCCGTAACCTGTTTGCAGTGTTTGCAATTGTTCTCACTACCTTTATGATTACCACCGTGTTCAGTTTAGGCATTAATTATAAGGAAAATATGGAGTTAATGCAGGTGCGTACCGCAGGTACAACTGCTGATGTTTCACTTGCTATGCCGACGGCAGAACAGGAACAACAAATCAGAGATTTGGAATATGTCAAAACCGTCGGTACGCAGTATATGGTCGGCTCGGTTGCCGAAAAGAACGACGAGGGGCGTGAGCTTTCTATTGCGCTCCAATATTATGATACAACCGAATGGGAAAAACACTACCGAGAAGCAATCAAAGATTTAAAAGGCAAATACCCCGCAAACGAAAATGAAATTATGCTGTCAGAGGATGCACTTTCACAGCTCGGCATTACTGAACCGAAGCTTAACATGGAAATTCCTCTGTCCTACTATGATAAAAACGGCCAACAGAAAAAGTCTTTCACATTAAGCGGATATTTCTGTTCCTATACAGGCACGGGAATGGGATTTGTTTCCGAATCATATTGTAAAAACGCAGGCTATACAATGGCAGAAGACGGCGTTCTCTCTTTGTCTCTGAATAAACTGCCAAATGATTTTATACGCATTCAAAATGATGTGGAGTTAAATGAAAACCAGTCTTTCAGCGGTTCGGTTTCAATGAAATCATCAAACGGCTCAGTTATTGCAATGGTAATCCTTTTGGTGTTCTTCATCATCGGCAGCGGTTATCTCCTCATTTACAATGTCCTGTATATCTCTATTTCAAAGGACACCCGTTTTTACGGCTTGATGAAAACATTGGGTACAACACAGGCGCAGATTAAATCGCTGGTTAAAAATCAAGCGGTCAAGTTTGCCTGCATCGGTATCCCGATTGGTATCGTGTTAGCTACCGCTGTTTCCTTTGGAATTGTTCCCCTTGTTTTGAATGAGGGCTTTGAACAGGGCAAGTCGATGATGGAGGCCGAGGTATTCTTCCACCCGTCAATATATATTTTGTCAATAATTTTTTCGGCGGTAACAGTCTGGATTGCCTGCAACGCACCTGCTAAAGCCGCGGCGAAGATTTCGCCTGTCGAAGCGCTGAAATTCCAGAACTTTGCGCCAAAGAAAACGAAAAACAGAAATTCTACAAATGGCGGTAAGCTGCATATAATGGCGTTCCACAATGTATTTCGTGACAAAAAGCGAGCAATTCTTGTATTTATGTCTTTGTTTATGGGCATCACTATGATTTTAGGTGTGAACGGAATCTTAGGAAGTATAAAAGCTGAAAACTTTATAAAAAAATATATGGACTATAACTTTGAATATAACGATATTCAGTTTGAGCAGTATGAACAGCCAAATAAAGAAGTACCGCAGTTTGACGAACATTTTATAAAACAAATCAAGCAAATAGACGGCATTGAAAATATTGATATTCAAAAAACAGTATGGGCAAACATAGACTTTGACGAAGACGCCTTAGAAGGTTTTATGAAAATCAAATATGAAGACAGCAGATATAAATCTAAAGGGCAGTCCTATGAACAGATGATAAAGGCACTTAAAGGATATGCTGATGCCGGTGATTACGGTTGCTATATTACAACACTTAACGATGAAAAAGTGTTGGAAGAATACAATGCAAATCACCCCGATACGCCGATTGACATTGAGGCATTTAAGCGTGGAGAAACAGCAATTTCAGGAACAGATACTGAATATAACGCTACTAATACCGCATTAGTAGGAAAAACGCTCGCCTTGACTGCCGACAGTACAGACGGCAAGGCAACCGATTTCAGAATCGACGGAGCTTTTTATTACGACGATTATTCAAATAATCTTTCCGATAGTATAGGACAGCGCAAAGATATTAATATTGTATCCGATATCATCTATGTAAGCGAAGCGGGCATGAATCGCCTGACGAAAGAGCCGATTATTTCGGCAATCGGTATTGATATTAAAGATATAAATAACTTGGAACGAATTGACAAAGAATTGCAAGAAGTCAACAGTACCTTGACCACATCGGAGTGGCAGTTTAAATCTTCAATTAATCAGAAAGAATTATTTAATCAGATGAACTATTCTATCAACCTGTTAGGAAACGGAGCGGCAATTCTGCTCATTGTCATCGGTTTAATTAACTTTGTAAATGTTATGCTGACGGGTGTAGTGGCAAGAAAAAATGAATTTGCCATTATGGAAAGTATCGGCACAACGAAAAAGCAGATTATGAAGATACTGACCTTGGAAGGCGGTATTTATGCTCTTATCTCTACTTTGCTGATTATGACTTTTGGCAACGCATTCCTAATGCTTGTAGCAAACGCGGTTCCGAATATAGTGGACTATGCAGTCTTTGAATACCCTCTTGCTCTTGTAATCGGTTTGATTACGGCAATCTTTGTGATTTGTTTGAGTGTTCCCGCCATTGTTTACAAGGCGACTTCTGATGAAACGGTCATTGAACGACTTCACAATTTTGATAACTAAATGATTTTTCGGAACAGGCACAGTAATTTCTGTGTCTGTTTCCAAATTCTCTATATGAAAAAAGGCGGTGAAATTTGAATTATGGCAAATATCTTTTTACTGGAAGATGACAAAATTTTGAGCAAGGGTATTTCTATCGCCTTAAAAAAAGACGAGCATACTATTACGGCAGTCTATGACTGTTATGAAGCCTTACAACAATACAAAAAACAAAAATATGATTTGTTCCTGCTGGATATTAACCTGCCCGACGGCAGTGGTCTTGAGTTTTGCAAGAAAATTCGTCAAATTTCAGAAACACCTGTACTGTTTCTGACCGCCAATGATACTGAGGAAGATATGCTTTCAGGTTTTTCCGCAGGCTGTGATGACTACATTTCAAAGCCTTTTTCTATCGAAGTTTTACGAAAAAAAGTATTGGCAGTTCTAAAACGAACCGGTGTAGGAAAATTTCGTATGAAATACAGAGATTTAGAGTTAGATAAAGAAAAGTGTCTTGTTTTGATGAAGGGACAGGAAATACATTTGACCTCAACAGAATACAAA
>DVEP01000002.1 GCA_015655975.1 Eubacterium sp.
CAAAACTGACTCCGCTTGAAAAACGAAATCAGTTTGTTGTTAAAATTTAATTATTCTGCCATCGGTGGCCTTTTTTGTATTGTCTGCACAATTTGGGGCAGTACACTTCTGCAAAACAGTTTAATGAAAAAGGCGGGAAATATGCTCGGCGAAGTGTTCAAAATAACACTCGGCGGAGTTATTGGTATGCTTTAATAGATGAAAATTAAATAAAACAAGGGAGCAGATTGTCTGCTCCTGTTTTGTTATGTAGAAAAAAGATAAATAAAAAAGTCCTGCAAAGCAGTCGGTTTATAGTGTTGATAGGATGACTGCCCTACAAGACAATAAATATTATACCGATTTTCCATTATTTTACAATGAAATTAATTAAGAAAACCGTTGCGTTTATTTAACATTGTGAAAAGTACTGCAATAGTACTGCAATACCAAACAAAATTAAAAAAAGTTTTAAAAAGGTTTCAAAAAGTTTGAAGATAGGTTGACTTCTCAAATTTGGATTAAATAAAGCAAAATAGCCGTTTCAAGAATTTTGAAAAAGTTTCAAAAACCACTGAAAACGGCTATTTTTTTGGTGCGGGCGACAGGACTTGAACCTGCATGGTCGCCCACTAGATCCTAAATCTAGCGTGTCTGCCAATTCCACCACGCCCGCAGAACAAGTAAAATAATAGCACAGTTAAAGATAAATGTCAATTATCTTTTCTGTGCTGTTATTTTTATATAATATATTTATTACATTATATGTGTGCTTTCTACTTTATCTCGGAAGAAGTTTTTGAATTTTATAAGCGGATTTCTCAAAAACAGTCCCAAACACAATGACGGAGGAACAAAAGCGAAAAGTTTGAGCAGACAAACAGCGTAATTGTTTTGATAAAGTCCGCCGATTGTTTCACGCATTGCGTCAATTGCGTATGTGAAAGGCAGGAAGTGATATATTCCCTGGAAAAATTCGGGTGTTACTTCTATCGGGAATGTACCGCCTGAGCCGGCGATTTGCAATACAAGCAAAATTACCGTAAGCGCTTTTCCTATATCTCCGAAAGATACCGTCAAAGTATATACGATATTTGAAAATACTATACTTATTATCCAACCTGCTAAAACAAATAAAAATGGGTTTGGACATTGGATTTGAAGGAAATACAGATCTCCCAAACATATTACTGTTGTTTGAATGAGAGAAAGCATCATAAAGTACAGGTACCTGCCCAAGTATGCTTCTCTTGGTTTGATTGCTTTGATTTTATCATCTTCATCGACATCGACTTTAAGTATTGCAACTAAAACGATGCAGCCTACCCATATTGCAAGGACTGAATAGAAAGGCGTCATTGCAGAGCCGTAGTTTTCAATAGGGTAGAGAGAATTGATTTCTATTTCAGTCGGAGATGAAATAAATTTTCCTACTGAATCGGGGTCGTTTTGGATTGCAGACGAGATTTTTTCAACTATTTCGTTGTTTGATAAATTATCTAAATCTGTAACAAATGAATTGATTTTGTCTTGCAGAAGTGTAAGCAAAGCCTCTGCGTTTTGTAAAGAATTGT
The DNA here is from genome assembly GCA_015655975.1 of Eubacterium sp. Lineage (GTDB taxonomy): Bacteria > Bacillota > Clostridia > Oscillospirales > Acutalibacteraceae > Scybalenecus. Next base: position 1,554 of record DVEP01000002.1, read on the forward strand.
TGCCCGACTGCGACGCATTGTCGGCGGAGGTGAGAGTGTTTTGAATATCTTTGTTTTGAGCAAGAGAATCAAGTATTCCTGCTGTTTTGCCTAAAACAGAATAGAAAGAGGACAGTGTTTTGTCAACTGACGGTTTGATTTTTGTTGAAAAAGCAGTGTCAAATTCTCCTATTTGATTTTGCATTTGAGTGATTGACTTGTTTATTTTTTCTGCTGTTTTTACAGAAAAACTGTTTTCCTTTACGGAAGTTGCAAACTCTCTTAATTCGCTTACAAGTTTTCTGTGGTCATTAATATTTTTATCAAACTTGTCTATACTGTTTTGAATATTACTTGGTAAATCTATGTTTTCGGTAAGTGCGTGAAGTATTTGGGAAATCTTAACTTCCGTTGAAACTATTGTTTCAATTTTGTCGGCAACGGAGTTGATTTTTTCGTATGCAGCCAAATTGTTCTTTTTTGCCAATTCTTCAAGTTCCGAAACGGAAAATTTAATGTTTTCTGCCTGCGCATTTATATCATTTAACAGTTTTGCAGACGATTCTGTTACTTGTTCGACAGAGTCTTTTGAATACGAAATCACTGTCTGTAAGTCTGTTACGGCAGAAGATGTGTCGCTTGCCAAATCCGACGCCTGCGGTAAAAGCGTCTGAACATTTTTTGAAAGAGTGCTGAGCGACTCCGTCGTTTGCTCAAGTGATACTATACCGCTTTTCATAATAGCTAAATCGCTTGAAGCATTGCCCAATGAATTTTTCAGTGTTTCGATGGGGTTTGCGCCGTCGCTTGTTGTTTCGTTTAAAACATTTGCAACTGTTTTTGCTATGGTGTCTATAAATGTTTCGTTGACCTGTGTTTGAATTGCCTCAACGCACTTATCCGTGATTTTCGGCGCTATAGCATTTTTCTTTTCGTTTACATAGTATTCGATTTTCGGCGTCTGAATATCGTCGCTTAAAAAACTGATGATGTTTTTGCTGAAGTCTTCGGGAATAATTACGCTTGCATAGTATTTTCCGCTTTTTACACCCTCAAGCGCTTCATCCTTGCTCACAAATTGCCAGCCTATTTGCTTGTTTGCTTTCAGGTTTTCTACGATTTGGTCGCCGATGGTGATACTCATTGTTTCGGTCAAATTGTAACCGTTGTCGCAATTTGAAACCGCAACATCTATTCCGTCGGTACTGCCGTACGGGTCCCAGTTTGCAGCAATATTAAACCATGCATACATTGCGGGAATGACGCTTATGCCGACTGCTATAATCATTGCAAGCGCATTTTTTCCTACTCTTTTTAAATCTCTTAAAAATATCTTAAAGGCTTTTTTCATTTTTGTTTGCCTCCTCGTTATTGTTATTTTCGTTTTCTTCGTTTTCTGTCTGTCTCATTTTTTCAGATAAAAATTCATCGGCATTTTTACCTGACGGAATGTTTAGTATTTCTCTGTAATGATAGTCTGTGTATTCTATTACAATAATGAATACGGCACAGATTATGATTGATACTATCCAAAGAATTAAAAAAACAATTTTCGCTTCTAAACTAAACATTAATAGTAAAAACACGATTGGCAAAATTACGATTGCCAAAAATCCGCCTTTAATCAATTTTGGATAGTTTTTCCTAAAATTTGCATAACTTTTCAGTAATTTTATGTAAACTGATTTCTCGTCATTGGATTTATTCATTTGAACACCTCATATCACTAATTGTATATTGAAATTATACTCAAAATATAATTATGGTCAATGTAGATTTTTAACAAAAAAAGCTCGAAATACAGTAAATTTTTTTATATCGGCAATAAAAAATTCCCTTGTATTATTCTATATATAGTGTTATAATCGCACTGGAAAAGCGAAAGTGTCCAGTTTTAGTAGTTAAGTAGTATTTTTACATTAGCGAACTTGTACTATTTTTACAAATGTACTTGTGCTAAATTTTGCGGCAGATAACTTTGATTCGCTTTTATTAAATTTATTATCTCTCAAGGAGGAAACATATATGGCAAACGATGCTTGGAGAGGCTTTAAAGGTCATCTCTGGAAAGAAGAAATCAACACTCGTCAATTCATTCAGGACAACTATACTGAATATACAGGCGACGCTTCATTCCTTGAAGCTCCTACTGACGCAACAAACAAACTTTGGGGTGCGCTTTCTGCACTTCAAAAAGAAGAAAGAGCAAAAGGCGGCGTTCTCGATATGGACACCGATGTTGTTTCAACTCTTACTTCACATAAAGCAGGATATATCAGCGAAGAACTTAAAGACCTTGAAAAAGTTGTAGGTCTTCAAACAGACAAACCTCTTAAACGCGCATTTATGCCTTTCGGCGGCATCAAGATGGCTGAAGAAGCTTGTAAAACATACGGCTATGAGCCAAGCGCAGAACTTCACAAAATCTTCACTGACTATCACAAAACTCACAACCAGGGCGTATTTGATGTTTACACACCTGAAATTAGAAAAGCACGCCACAACAAAATCATTACAGGTCTTCCGGACACATACGGCAGAGGCAGAATTGTAGGCGACTATCGTCGTGTTGCTCTTTACGGTATTGACTACCTTATGGAAGAAAAAGCAAAGGACTATGCTAACTGCGGTTCAGGTTCAATGAAAGACGATGTTATCAGACTTCGTGAAGAAATCACAGACCAGTACAGAGCACTCGGTCAAATGAAAAAAATGGCTGAAATCTACGGATTTGATATTTCAAAACCTGCTACAAACGCTAAAGAAGCTTGTCAATGGCTTTACTTCGGCTACCTTGCAGCTATCAAAACTCAAAACGGCGCTGCAATGAGCGTAGGCAGAATTTCAGCATTCCTTGATATTTACATTGAAAGAGACTTGAAAGAAGGCACACTTACAGAAGCTGAAGCACAGGAACTCATCGACCATATGGTTATGAAATTCAGAATGGTTAAGTTTGCAAGAATTCCTTCATACAACCAACTCTTCTCAGGCGACCCTGTTTGGGCTACTCTTTCAGTTGCAGGTCTCGGTATCGACGGTCGTTCACTTGTTACAAAGAACGACTTCCGTTTCCTTCATACTCTTGAAAATATGGGACCTTCACCTGAACCGAACCTTACAGTTCTTTACTCAGAAAGACTTCCTGAAAACTTCAGAAAATACGCTGCAAAGATTTCTGTTGACACAAGCTCAATTCAGTACGAAAACGACGATGTTATGCGTGTTGTATGGGGCGACGACTATGCTATTTGCTGCTGTGTTTCTGCAACACAAACAGGTAAAGAAATGCAGTTCTTCGGCGCAAGAGCAAACCTTGCAAAGTGTCTCAACTACGCTATCAACGGCGGTGTTGACGAAAAGAGCAAAGACCAGGTTGGACCTAAATACAGACCTATTACTTCAGAGTACCTTGACTATGACGAAGTAATGGAAAGATACGACGCAATGATGGATTGGCTTGCTGACATCTATGTTAACACTCTCAACCTCATTCAATATATGCACGATAAGTATTACTACGAAGCTGCTGAAATGGCTCTTATTGATACAGATGTAAGAAGAACATTTGCAACAGGTATTGCAGGTTTCTCTCATGTTGTTGACTCACTTTCAGCTATTAAATATGCAAAAGTTAAGACAATCCGTGACGAAAACGGTATAGTTGTTGACTACGAAGTAGAAGGCGACTTCCCGAGATACGGCAACGACGATGACAGAGCAGACGATATCGCTGTATGGCTTCTTAAAGAGTTCCTTAACAAGATTAAAAAGCACCACACATACAGAGATTCAGAGCCTACAACTTCTATCCTTACAATTACATCAAATGTAGTTTACGGTAAAGCAACAGGCAGTCTTCCTGACGGAAGAAAAGCAGGCGCTCCTCTTTCACCGGGTGCAAACCCAAGTTACGGCGCAGAACAAAACGGACTTCTTGCTTCACTTAACTCTGTTGCAAAACTTCCGTATGAATATGCTCTTGACGGTATTTCAAATACACAGACAATCAACCCTGACGCTCTCGGACACAGCGAAGACGAAAGAGTCGGCAATCTTGTAAATGTTCTTGACGGTTACTTTGCACAAGGTGCTCATCACCTCAATGTAAATGTATTCGGCAAAGAAAAACTCATTGACGCTATGGAACATCCTGAAAAAGAAGAGTATGCAAACTTCACAATTCGTGTTTCAGGCTATGCAGTTAAGTTCATTGACCTTACAAGAGAACAACAACTCGATGTTATTTCAAGAACTTGCCATGCTTCAATGTAAGGCATAAATAAAAATTAAATGGCGGGTTAAAATACCCGCCGTTTTTTTAAATATGGTGATTTTATGGAAAATTCTGTTTTTGGACGAGTTCATTCAATAGAAAGTTTCGGTTCTGTTGACGGACCGGGTGTGCGTTTCATAGTTTTTTTGCAGGGATGCAAAATGCGTTGCGCATATTGTCATAACCCTGACACTTGGAAAATTGACGACGGGGAATTGATAAGCGCAGACGACCTTCTTAAAAAGGCGATGCGATATAAAAGTTACTGGAAAAACAACGGCGGAATCACAGTCAGCGGAGGCGAACCGCTTTTGCAAATTGATTTTTTGCTTGAGTTTTTTAAAAAAGCAAAAGAAAACGGCATTAATACCTGTATAGATACATCGGGAAATGCTTTTACGAGAGAAGAACCGTTTTTTTCAAAGTTCAAAGAACTGATGAAATGTACTGACTTGTTACTTTTGGATATTAAACATATCAATTCCGAAAAGCACAGACAAATTACTGCTCAGCCAAATGAAAATATACTCGATATGGCAAAATATTTGAGCGAAATTAACAAACCTGTTTGGATTCGACATGTTCTTGTGCCTACTTTGACAGACGATGAAAAAGACCTTGAAGATTTGAATGCTTTTATTTCAAGTTTGTCAAATGTTGAAAAGGTAGAGGTTTTGCCGTACCATACTCTCGGTAAATTCAAGTGGGATAATTTGAAAATACCGTATAGGCTTGACGGAATCAAACCGCCGTCGGAAGATTTGGTAAAAAAAGCAAATGAAATTTTGCACACGGATAAATACTGATTTGTTTTTAAATTAGATAGAACGACTTTTGTTTGCAGTTTATTTTTGCAGAGGTGTAGATATGGAATACAGAAGATTTAACAATACGGTTTTTGTCAGAATAGACAAAAGTGAAGAAATTTTAGAACAACTTAAAAATGTTTCTTTGCAGGAAAATATTAAACTGGCAACTGTACAGGCTTTGGGCGCCGTAAATGAATTTACTGTCGGAGTTTTTAAGACACAAGAGAAAAAATATCTGTCAAATACTTTTAAAGGTGATTTTGAGATAGTGTCTTTAAACGGCACTGTGAATACTATGAATAATGAATTTTACAGTCATCTTCATATGAGCGCAGGGAATGAAAAAGGTGAAGTTTTCGGCGGTCATTTGAACAGTGCAAAAGTCAGTGCAACTTGCGAACTTGTAATAAACATTGTTGACGGTTGCGTTGACAGAGAGTACAGCAACGAAGTCGGACTTAATCTTTTTAAATTCTGAATATAATATTAAATTAAAAAACCGAGTAAAGATTATGAGATTTGAAACTCATATATCATTTACTCGGTTTTTTATGTTATATAAAATATTTATATGTTTTTATAATAATTTTTTATTGCACGCAATAAATGTCAAACGGTCTTTTTCCTGTTGAGTTCCGTGCATTCTGCCGTGTCCGCCGTGGTCGGATGTGATGAGTATAAGCCAGTCTTCATTTTTATATTGAGGTCTGTTTTTTATTGTTTCAATCAGTTCAAAAGCGTATCTGTCGGCATTTGTGATACCTGCGGTATAGTGAGCATTGTTTTCGTCAAAACCGCTTTTGTGTCCGTTATAGTCGGGAAATTCATTGATTGCGAAAATGATTTTTGTGTCGCTGCAAATTGCTTCTTTTACAGATTTTTGCATATCTTCTTCATTTTCAAATTGCTTGAATTCAAGCGGTATATTGTTTTGTTGTGCGTATTCAATTTCATTTTTATATGTTATTGTAAAGTGGTCCGGCCAAATTGCATAGAAACACGAAGATATGCCGTTTTTTGCCGATTTGAGAAGTATGGTCGGTACATTGTCGTTTTTGACAGTGTGTTTTACTACGCCGTTTTCATAGCCCCATTTTCCTGTTAAAATAGACGCCCAACCTTGAGCCGTGCTTGTTTCCTGCAAGGTAAACGGCTCTTTTTTGTTTCCGCCTGCATAACTTAGATACAGTCCGCCGCACTCTTTGAGATAGGTTATTGCGCTGTACGGACTTTTGCCGTTGTAGCCTTTGTAGCTTTCGTCTTTGCTTGGGATGATGTATTGCATACCGTCTGCTCTCGCACCGTCGAAACCGTATATGAGAACTCTTTTTGTTCTTCCGTTGTCCGAATTTAAGTGAGTTTGCACAATGTTTGCTACTTTGGTTTGTGGAAAAGCAGTCTGTATTGTGTTATCGTAAATTCCGAGTTTGTCAATCGACTTGCAATAGTCGTTCTTTTTGAAAAAATTCATAATTTGTTACTCCTTGTTATTAAAATAATTATATTAACAATCACCATTATTTGTATTATAATAAAACCGTTTTATTTAGTCAATATTTTAATGATTTTAGGGTGGCGGAATATGAAAAAATTACAGTTTGGATATAAAAACGAAAATGGGGCAAAATTGTTCGCTTTGTGTTGGCTTGCGTACTTTTCAACATATATTTGCCGTCTTAATTATTCTGCCGTAATGCCCGAATTAAGCGCAAGCGGTCTGTTTTCCGAAACACAGATTGCTTCTGTTTCTTCTGCGTTTTTCATTTTTTATGGCTTAGGTCAAATAGTGAGCGGAAGTTTGGGAGACAGGTTTTCTCCGCAGAAAATGATTTTTTACGGCGTACTGATTTCGGGAATAAGTAATATTGCTATTTTCTTTGCGTATAAAAACTATTTTTTGATTTTATTTTTGTGGGCGCTAAACGGCGCCGTACAGTCGATGGTATGGTCTCCGATTTTGCGTATAGCAGGCGAATATTTTGAGAGAAAAGAGAAAGAAAAGTTCGGTATAGATATTGCTACTACGGTACCTCTCGGTACTTTGGCAAGTTACGGCATAAGTCTTGTTACAATGTTGTTTTTGGATTGGAAATTTGTTTTTTTAACCTGTGGCGTTGTTGTATCTGCTTGCTCGTTTATTTGGATTTTCGGTACAAACGGAGTTTTTAAAGTATTGAAACCCGTATCACAAACGGCAAAAGATGAGGGCAAAAATACAGTCGGCAAAATTTCTTTTAAAAAACTTTTTTCTATTCTGTTTTCGTGCGGAATATTCGTTTTGCTTATATCCATAATAATTCAGGGCGCATTGAAAGACAGTGTAACTCAATGGATACCTGTTTTTCTGAATAATAATTTCAGCGTTACAACAAATATTTCCGTTTTCATTACAATGTTTTTGCCGATTATAAATGTAACCGGCGCATATTTTGCAAGGGCTTTGAATAAAAAACTGAAAAACGAATTACACACTTCAACAGTGTTTTTTCTGATTTCGTTTGTTGCACTCTTGGTTTTGTTCGTTTTCGGTACAAAAAATATAGTGTTGACTATGGTTTGTTTAGCAACGGTAGTAAACTGTATGTTTGCAATAAATGTAATGATAATAACAATGATTCCTTTGTATTTCAGTAAGTACGGCAGAGTCAGTACGGTTTCGGGAATATTAAATTCCACTGCATATATAGGCTGCGGTGTTTTAAACTATGTTGCCGGCTTAGTTTTGGAAAAAACAAACTCAAATTGGAGTTCTTTAATTGTAATGTGGCTTGTAATTGCCGCTGTCGCTGTTATAGTTACATTTATATGTGCTTTTTTGTGGAAAAAGTTTTTCACTTTGAAAAAATAATTTCTAAAATGAATTTTAAAAATAAACAAAGAATTTCCTCAATTCAGCGTAATTTCATTAAAAATTGATAAACTTTTTTCGTTTAATTGAATAAAGTCTGTAATTATGGTATATTAGCAGGCGAAAGTTGGTGGTATTTTGAAAAATATAGTTATAGGGCAGTCAGGCGGACCTACTGCGGTCATCAATTCTTCGCTGGCAGGAGCAATGGAGTATGCTTTTTCGAGAGAAGAAATTGGTACCGTTTACGGTATGGTCAACGGAATTAAAGGCTTGCTTGACAACAATCTGTTAAATCTAAATGAAATGTTTGAGGGCAAAGACGAACTGATTGAAAGGCTCAGACTGTCGCCTGCAATGTTTCTCGGTTCTTGCAGATATAAATTGTCGGAAAACAATTTTGACGATTATGAAAAAATAGTAGATGTTTTAAATGAAAATAATATCGGATATTTCATTTATATAGGCGGTAACGACTCTATGGACACTGTTTTAAAGATGTCCGAATATGCCGAAAAAAACAGCATAGATATAAAATTTGTCGGTGTGCCGAAAACTATTGACAATGACCTTGTAGGTATAGACCATTCTCCCGGTTTCGGCTCTGCTGCAAAATTTGTTTCGGCGTCTGTTAAAGATATTAGTTACGATACCAGTATATACGCTATTAAAAGCGTTCATATAGTAGAAGTTATGGGCAGGGATGCAGGGTGGATTGCGGCTTCTTCTGCACTTGCAAGAGACGAAGATATGGTTGCTCCGCATTTAATTTATATGCCGGAGGTCGCTTTTTCAACCGACAGATTTGTTACAGATGTTGAAGAAAAACTATCAAAGTACAATTCTGTAATAATAGTTGTGTCGGAAGGAATAAAAGATGAAAACGGCAAATATATTTCTGCAAAGTCAAACAAAGTTGACAAGTTCGGTCATGTTATGCTTTGCGGTACGGGAGAGTATTTAAAAGGTCTTGTTGAAGAAAACTTCGGTTGCAAAGTAAGGTGTCTTGAACTCGGTGTTTTACAAAGAAGCGCAGGACACTATGCTTCTGTAACAGATATCAGAGAAGCGTACAATCTCGGAGTTTATGCAGTTTCTGCAGCATTGAAAGGCGAAAGCGGAAAGTTTTCTACTTTGAAAAGAATCAGCACTAAACCGTATATTGTAGAGTATGGAATACAAAATGTTTCTGTTGTTGCAAATCAGGAAAAGAAAGTTCCGAGAAATTGGATAAATGACGCAGGCAACGATGTTACTCAAGAAATGCTCGACTATTTGCGACCTCTTGTAAAAGGCTCGCCTCAAATTCCCGAAAAAAACGGCTTGCCGAACTATATTCAGATTTCTCATCTTGACCCGTAAGTAATATTGTTTTTCTTTGTAAATACTATTAATATTGTATAGATTTTATTTTGGGGGAGATTGCTTGAGTATAGTTTTTAAAGAAACAAAAGACTTTGACGAAAACGATTTAAAAAATCTTTTTCTGTCGGTAGATTGGGAGTCTGCCGAGTATCCTCAAAAATTAAAACAGGCAATGCTTGGCTATAGTTTTGTGTTGTCTGCATGGAATGAAAATGAGTTGGTGGGTCTTGCGTGCGTTATGGATGACGGTGTAATGACTGCGTATATGCACTATTTACTCGTCAATCCGAAGTATCAAAATTGCAAAATCGGAAAACAACTTGTTGATTTGGTAAAGCAAAAGTACAAAGACTTTTTGAAAATCGTCATAGTTTCATATAACAGCAGTAAGCCGTTTTATGATAAGTGCGGTTTTGAAGTTGCAGAAAGTTCAATTCCTATGTATTTTACAAAAATGGATAATTAATAAAAAACTACTGTGCAAATTACTTTGAAGTAACTGCACAGTAGTTTTTTATAGTTTACATGGAATACATATAGCCGAACCGTCTTTGTCAATATCTATCATTGCGTAGTAACCGCTTGCGATACTTCCCGGATTGAGTATATGGATATTTTCACAATATTCATAGTATTGATTGTGTGTATGACCGAAAATACAAAAGTCAGCATTTTCTTTTTTCGCTTCGTCTATTATTTGAGAGTACCCGTATTTTACATTGTATATATGGCCGTGAGAAAATAAGATTTTTTTACCTTCGAAAAAAGTGATTGCTTTTGCAGGCAGTTCAGAGCAGAAATCACAGTTTCCGCATACTTTTTCAAACCTTGTTCTGTCAAAAAGAGCCTCTGCCGTTTCAATATCTCGTTGACCGTCTCCGCAAAACAAAACAAGGTCTGCATTTTTGTGTTTTTCCAAGACGGAAATAATATTATCAACTCTGCCGTGAGAGTCAGACATAACTACAATTCTTTTCATATAAATTTCCTTTGTCGCATATAATTATAATAAATATTATAGTATATGGCGGTGATTAAATCAATGAGTAAAAATTTTGATTTCAGTGAACTTGAAAAGGCTGTAAAAAGCGGTAAAGCAGAAGATTTTTTAAATAAAAATGTTTCGGCTCAGACTGCCGAAAAAATAAAAAGTGTTTTAAACAGTAAAGAGGATACCGAAAAATTGCTTAATACCAAAGAGGCGAAAGAGTTGATGAAAAAGTTTTCAGAGGGTAAAAAATAATGGATTCTTTGGGAGATATTATTTCATCTTTATCTCAAAAGGATATTGAAACTTTGCAAAGCGTTGCGTCGTCCGTTCTCGGCGGCGACGCTGAAAAAGAAAGTGCAAAAACAGTTGAAACAGGGTTGAAAAGCAACGATGTAGGTTCGTTTTTAAACTCATTTTCTCCAAGCGATATAAATACTTTGATGAAGATGAAAAATACTATTGAAATGATGAATAAAAAAGGCTCAAAAAATGTTGACTTGATAAACGCTTTAAAGCCTTTGCTCAGTGAAAAATCTCAAAAAAGGGCAGATGAAGCCATAAAAATGTTACGGCTTTTTGAAATGCTGCCCTTAATTAAAGATATGTTTAAGGTGTAAATATGGCAGACTTCTCAAATTTTGATTTTGCGAAAATGCAGTCGGACGCCGTAAAAAGAGTGGAAGATATGAAAAAACGCTCAAAATCATATCTTGAACAGGAAAGTTTTGACAGAAATGAAAAAAAGGAAAATTTAAAAAAAGAAGTCAAAACAGAAAAAAACGACAATCTTTTATCTTTTGATGACGAGAAAAAAGATGATTTTTTTATAGTCCTCATTTTGATAATGATATTGTCGGAAGAGGGCGCAGAACAAGGTCTGATATTTGCGCTTTTGTATATAATATTATAAAAAATAAAATGCTCCCGATTTAATTCAGGAGCATTTTTTGATATAAAATACTAATTATTTGTTGTCTTTACCTTTAAGACCGTATTTGTCAAAGTTAAAGATAGTTGACATTATAACTTCATAGCCTGTTTTGATTGCTTCAGGGTTAAGTCTGTCATAACTGTCGCGTCTGTTGTGGTAGTAGTCAGCAGGAGTCGGGTCCATAGCTGCAAGACAAGCTGCCGTAATTCCTGCCTGAGTGAAAGCAGCGGCGTCTGAAGAACCGAAGAATACATTTGCAAATTTAAGGTCATTGTGTCCTGACTCAATAGCAGAATCCATAACAAGTTGTGTGAATTCAGGGCTGTGTTTAACTGTACCTGTCATATCACGGCTGTAAACATTGAGATACTCAAGGTCTGTGAGTGTGTCAACGCAGAGAACTGCAGTTTCAACATCGCCTGTGTATTCTTCCAAGTGTCTTTTGGCAAAATCTTTTGCGCCTCTCAAACCTGCTTCTTCACCGTCTGTAATCATAGCGCAAACTTCTGTGTTTTCAAAATCAACTCCGCCTTCTTCAAGCATACGCAAAGCACAAAGAGCGGCGTATGTACCTGTAAGGTTGTCATTTGCTCCCGGAGAAATTGACTTGAAGTCAACAAACAAGAAGAGCGTAATCATATTGAGCATTGTGAAGAAATGGAAGTAGTAGCTGTAGTTAATCATAAAGTCAGCAAAAGCGTTGTCAACTTTTGCAGCTGCAAGAATGATTGTCAAAAGAGCAATTCCGAGAGAAATTGCGGCAGAGCCGATTGAACCTGCCATAAAAATTGTCATACCTTTGCCTTTGCAGTACAAAATATGGCGCCATTCGTATGCTGAGTCGCAGTGACCGCTGATAACTATTCTTCTTTTAACTTCGCCTTTAGGCTTTCTTGTTGCTACGAGGTTTCTGCCCGTTACTTTTTTGTGGAAAACATCGCAGAAAGGTTTATAAAGTAAGAATTCCATAAGTGTTACAAAAAGTGAAAATGCGATTGCAACGCTTACCATAATCTGAGGATAGAAAAATCCGTCAAAAACATTTGTAAAAGTGAGGATTGCGCCTACTCCGATAACTGCGAAAACAAGTACGCTGATAAATTTTGTAAACATTAAAAATGCTTTCGGAGCCATTTTGTATTCTTCAAAATGTGTTTCGTCGCAGAAAGTGTCGAGTTCTTTTTTCATATGCTTTTGCGCAGCATAGCAGTTTTCGTTACCGGACTCTCTCGGTCCGTACTTTTTGATTACATTTGTAATTTCTTTTACAGTGTAATCAACATTTTCATCAATAACTTGTTGTGAAAAATTTTTGATGTCCATAACATTACCCCTTTAATATTTTTTTACCGACTCGGTAAAAGCAACCGTGCATACTGCACAGTTGAAAAATTCCAAATCGGTAGATTGAACATACTTTGTATTTTAGCATAGTTTCACTTATATATCAATAAAAAAATATCAATTTATATTATAAAACTTGTTTGAAAGGCAAGATTTATAATATACTTTTTTGATTTAGTGCACTGAAATTATTTGCAGTGTATATAATTCGACAAATGTACTTTTTCTCGTTTATTTAAAAACTGAAAATTTTCAATTAAATAAAAATCGGAGCAAACGATACAAAGACTGCTTGATGTGTGGGGGCTGTATGAAAAAATATTTGTTTAAACACAGGCACTTACTTTCAATAAAAAGAGTTCGAACGCGAATTGCGTCCGGACTCAGTCTGTGAGAGATACATGAAAAAGATATTTTTGCATTTTCGGAGGTGGGATTTGAACTCTCTCGAACTCGCAAAAAGTTGGTAGCGACAGCGAGCCGTCGTGAGGGCGTTTACAACCGAACAGGTGAGCCGAGCGTGACTTTTTGCGAAAAGGAGGAGCAAGGGAGCGGGCGGATGGTTTATTTTCTGTCGCAGACAAAAAATAAATCGGAGCAAAGCGAACTTTGCTCCGATGTGGCCTGCCCGGAGAGATTCGAACTCTCGCTCTTTTGAATCGGAATCAACTGCATTATCCAACTGTGCTACGGGCAGATATTTTTATTTTATCTTTGATATATTTTACATACAAAAAGCATTGCCGTCAACAGTAAAATGTGTTAAAATCTAAATTAAATAAAAAAGTGATGTATTATTTTGAAAACGGAGAAGTATATGGAACTTAAATTTAATTCGGACAAATTTGTCATAATGCAGATTGCAGATACTCAGGAAGGTGTTCATGTCAGCCCTGACACTGTAGATTTGATTGACGCCGCAATGAACAGGGTCAACCCTGATTTAGTAGTTTTTTCAGGCGACCAGATTTGGGGCAAGAACAACTTTAAAGGCAACAGGGAGAAAATTAAAAATTCTTTGAGCAAAATTTTGCAGCCTGTTGTGTCAAGAAAAGTGCCCTTCAGCGTTTGTTTCGGAAACCACGACAGACAAGTCGGCATGACAAACGAAGAACAATTTGAAATTTACAAAGAGTTTGACGGTTGTATTGCCGAAAGTGTTGAGGGAATTGACGGCACTGCAAACCATGTCATAGAAATTAAAGACGGCGAAAAAATCGCATTTCTCATATATTTGATTGACAGTCATACAGGGTTGAAAGTGGGTTACGACTGCGTTCATGAAAACCAAATAGAGTGGTACAAAAAAACGAGAGATGCGTACGAAGAAAAAACAGGCGCAGTTGTCCCGTCTATCGTCATTCAACACATTCCTCTTTGCGAGGTTTTTGAACTTTTGAATGAGGCAAAACGCACGACAAAAGGCTCTGTTCAGGGTTTCAGAAATCACGCAGGAAAGTGGTATGTCTTAAATAAAGACAGAGTAAATGAAACTGCGTTTATGAAAGAGTCTCCTGCGGAACCACAGGAAAACAGCGGCGAATTTGAAGCGTTTAAAGAAAAAGGCGATGTTCTCGGTGTTTATTTCGGACACGACCACAACAACTCTTTCAACGGTAAAGTTGACGGTATAGATTTAGGTTATACTCAGGGCGCAGGGTTTAATGTTTACGGTCCCGGACTTGACAGAGGCGTCAGAGTTTTTGAAATACCGAAAAATGACCCGAAAAATTATAAAACATACGATTTAAGATTTAAAGAACTTGTCGGAAAGAAAGTTAAAAAGCCTTTGAAGTATGCAATTCTTCAAATGATGCCTACAAATGTTTTTGACGCAGTGTCAAGACTTGTTACATTTTTCGCCTGCGTCGGTGTAGTTGCGCTGATTGTTATTTTAGTTACTTTATTTTTCGGTTGATATGAAAACAGACCGATATAGTTTTTAAATCAAAATTTTTTAGTAAATATTAACGCTTTTTTGTCATAGAATATAGTAGGAGGTATTGCTATGTTCAGTGTTGAAAAAGCAAAGAGTATAATGGAAAACGGCAACTACCTGTGCGTGTTGTATAAAGATGAAACAATTTACGCAAGCAAGCAGAACGGTTTAAAAATGCTGATGTATGCCGTAAAAAATAATATTGATTTAAACGGTTTTTCTGCAGTTGACAGTTTGGTTGGCAAAGCGTCTGCGCTTTTGTATGCATATCTCGGTGTGAGAAATGTATGCTGCGAAAGCATCAGCGAAAATGCAGTGCCTGTTTTTGTCTGGAACAAAGTTATGTTTGATACTGAAAATGTTTTGGATAAAAAGCCAAACGATATAGATGATTTTACGGTAAATGCAGAATATATGTCAAACAATGTCGGCGACCCCGACGAGTTGGCAGAAAAAATTTTAAAATTAAGCAGTTAGTTTGCGGTTTGCAAAATAAAATTAAGCGATGCGTAAAAGCGCATCGCTTAATTTTATATATTTATTAAAAAACAAAAAATATTTTTAACATATCATACCGGAAGAAATCCAATTTATAACATTCGGATATTCTTCTTTGTACTCGTCGAGTCTTTCGCTCTGAGCGTCTGCAAAAGCGCAAAATTCGTCAACATCTTCAAAGTCAAATGTGAAGTCCTGCACAAAATCGTATGTTGCGCAAAACATATAGTCGAAAATATCGTCGGCTGAAAATTCTTCAAGCAGTTTGTCAGCCGTTGTTTCCGTAACGAAGTCAAGCATATTTTTTGCAGTGTTTGAAAAATCGTCATCAATTTCTATGTTGTTATTTTGACGGCAGTAGTCCAAAATATCGTCTTCGTAAAATTCAAGATTTGCAAGGTACTCTAAAACATCTTCGTAGCCTGTTTCGTTCACTTCATCGTACAATCTGTAACGAAATTCGCCTATAAGGTTTACTATTGAAACGGCTTTCACAATGCAGTCAAGTTCGTGTCCGTCTTCGTCTGTAATAACATAGCCCGTTTCCTTTAAATTGTCCCAGAAAAGTTGACAAAGGAATTTTTGCTTTTCATTTTCACTGAAAATTGCTTCACTAATATATGAATCTATATCCACTGAAATAACCTCTTTTCGCTGAATGTACCCATATTTTATAATATTTGTTTATATATTTCAACTGTTGCAATGAAAGTTTTTTTGTAGTATAATTTTTTTGAATATTTTTTTGGAATATTCGGGCAAAATAGTTAAAAATATTTTGAAATTAATTGAATAGGTTTTGATAGTATGAGTTTAAAATACGGCTTTTTTAAAACGGCTTGCGCAACATTGAAATTGAAAGTTGCAAATCCGTCATTTAATAAAGAAGAAATCAAAAAAGCGATTTCGGCTGCCGAAAACAGAGGGGCAAATTTGCTTGTTACACCCGAGTTGAGCATTACGGGATATACTTGTGCGGATTTGTTTTTGAATTCCGAGTTGCTCGGAGCTTCTCAAAAAGCGCTTGAAGATTTGGCTCGTTTTACAGAGGGAAAAAGCGTTGTAGTTGCTGTGGGTATTCCCGTCAAGTTTGAAAACTCTTTGTACAACTGTGCCGTTGCGTTGCACAACGGAAAGATTTTGTGTGCTGTTCCGAAGTGTTTTTCTTTAAACTACGGCGAGTTTTCAGAGAAAAGATGGTTTTCAAACGGCATAAACAAAAAAGGTTTTGTCTTTCTTGCGGGTCAAAAAGTGCCTTTCGGCAGTTGCATTTTAAATATAGATAACTTTGCAAAAATCGGTTTTGAAATAGGCGAAGATTTGTGGTCGCCTGTTTCGCCGTCAACTAAACTTTGCCTGAGCGGTGCAAATATCATTTGCAATTTGTCAGCCGGCAATGACGCTGTTGAAAAGGCAAATTACTGGCATAAAACAGTCGGTGTTCAGTCTTCAAAGTGCATTTGTGCCTATGCGTTTGCAAATGCAGGTGCGGGCGAAAGTTCGACGGACCTCTATTTCGGAGGAAATTCTTTTGTTTATGAGTGTGGTTCTTTGCTTTGTGAGGGCGAAAGATTTTCTGACGAAACAAGCGTTGTTTTTGCAGATATAGATGTTGAGAAAATCAACAACGAACGCATTAAAAATACAAGTTTTGCAGATTTTTCAAATTGTGTTGATTTGAAAGATGTTGAAGAAATTTATTTGAACAGACAAGATATTGCCGAAAAGTATTTTGACAGAAATGTTTGCTCACACCCGTTTATCCTCTCAGATGAGGCGGAGATGGATAAGCGGTGCGCCGAAATTTTTGAAATTCAGTCAGGCAGTCTTGCAAAAAGGCTCAGTCATATCGGCTCAAAAGGTTGTGTAGTGGGTATAAGCGGAGGACTTGACTCTACATTGGCGCTTTTGGTTTGCGTTAGGGCAATGCAGAAAATCGGTAAAAGCCCGTCAGATGTTTTGGGAATTACGATGCCGGGGTTCGGCACAACTGATCGTACTCACGACAATGCCGTTGAGTTGATGAAATCACTCGGTGTTTCCACAAGAGAAATCAGCATTAAAGACGCGTGTGTTCAACACTTTAAAGATATCGGACACGACGCCGATGTTAAAGATGTAACATATGAAAATGCGCAGGCTCGCGAACGCACTCAAATTTTGTTCAATGTTGCAAACAAAGAAGGTAAACTCGTTGTAGGTACAGGTGATTTGTCAGAACTTGCAATGGGATGGTGCACATATAACGGCGACCATATGAGTATGTACAGCGTGAACGCTTCCGTTACAAAAACACTTGTGAAGCGTATAGTCAGGTATATTTCAAAAACAGTCGATGAAAAATGTCGTTTGATTTTGGAAGATATACTCGACACTCCCGTAAGTCCCGAGTTGCTCCCTCCTGACAGCGACGGAAAAATTCTTCAAAAAACAGAGGACAAAATCGGGCCGTATGAGTTGCACGACTTTTTCCTGTTCTATTTTGTAAGATACGGCTTTTCTGCTGAAAAAATCTTGTTCTTAGCAGAAAAAGCGTTTGAAAATATATATGATAAAAAAGAAATTGAAAAATGGCTCAGAGTATTTTTGAGAAGATTTTTTGTCAGTCAGTTTAAACGCTCATGTTCTCCCGACGGCGCAAAAATAGGTACTGTCGGTTTGAGCCCGAGAGGCGAGTGGAAGATGGCGAGTGATGTTTCTTTTGATGACTTTTTGAATTTTGGAGGAAATGAAAATGAAGAATAAATTAAACAAAAAACAAATTATTGCAATCGTAGTGAGTGTTGTTGTTTTGGTTGCAATAATTGTAGGAGTTATTGTTTATGCAAATTCAAAAAAAGACGATGACGGCAAGTATAAAGACGACCTTGTTTCAGGCGAGTATGTTACAGATGAAAGCGGAGAAAAAGTTACGGATGAAAACGGAAATTTCTTGATTTCAGAAGAAGTGACGGATGATAAAGGCAATACTGTAACAGAGCAATATACAGACAGCGACGGGAAAACACATTACAGACCTGTTACCACAATCAGACCCGAAGATGACAGTTCAAATTCAAATTCAAATTCGGACAACAATTCAGACGAAAACGGCAATTCGCAGAACGAAAATACAAGCGATAACACTACAAAACCTGCCGTAACAGAAAAACCGCACACTATTAAAATAACCGTTAAACTTCCGACTGTTTATGAGAATGAAGAAAAGAAAGAGTTTGCAAAAGATACTTTGATTGCGGAAGATACAACAAATTCAAAAGAACTTGAAAAAAAGTCTGTCAAACTTGACGGAAAAACAGTTACTTTAAAAGTGAAAGTTTCAGGTAAAGGTAAACTCACATTGAAGTTGAAAAATCTTGAGGCAAAAGCAAGTGAAATCTACAACAGCGAAGTGAAAGAGATGGAACTTGAACTTGTTGACCCTGAAACAACGAAACAAAACAATATCGGTGTAATTGTCGGCAAAGACGATTGATATTTTATCAGAGCTTAGAGTTAATGTTTGTATTTTTTGAAATTAAGCGTGCATTTTAGATGTACGCTTTTTCCTTTTTATGCAAAAAATCGTGTTTTACAAAATAAGCGTCATAGAGCAACATAGTTTGTGTAGTATATTAGTTTTCTGTGTATAAATATTTAACAAAAATTTACTTAACGCTTGCATTATTTGGATGTATGCTATATAATGTAGATAAATTATATTATAATAAAATAAAAAAGGAGTAATCAAATTGAGAATTTCAAAATTCAGCAAAGTTATTGCATCAGTTTTAGCTTTAATTATGGTTTTAACAAGCATTCCTGTTTTAGCAATGGCTGCCGACCCGAATGAATTGAACATTCAAGACGGCGAAGTTGTTTTGTTCAGTGATATGAGTGAAGACCAAGTAAAACAACAACTGTTCAATGCACTTGTAACAAACAAAGAAGGCTATAACTATCAAGATTATGAGTGGGAATACGGTTGTAATGGCTATAGAGACAACGACCCTGCTCATTGGATGCCTAAGTGGCAGTTTGCTTCTGTAAATGGTGCAACTATAGGTTCAGGTGCTTTTGGACAATATAGATATCCAGCACTTAAAGACAATACCGAAGTAGATGAAAGTGGTACTTGGCAAATTCGTCTTGCAGGTCGTGAAGATTATGTAAGAGCTTCCAAAACTGCTTTGCATGTAAACTATAATTATGACTCATCCATGGGACATGTTCTTGTAAATGATAGTCAAGTTGAAGGTGCAGTAACTGTTTCTTCTCTTAACGATATTAAATTCAAAGTTGTTGCAACTCAAGCAGGTATGCAAGTTAAGTCTGTAACAATGAACGGAGAACCTGTTAACCCTGATGAAAACGGTTTCTATACTCTTTCTCTTGACAGCACAAATCTTGATGTAAATATTGATTTTGTTAAAGAAGATTTGATTATTCAGGACGGCAAAGTTGTTTTGTTCAGAGATATGAATGAAGATCAAGTAAAACAACAACTTTTTAATGCTCTTGCAACAAATCCGGCAGGACATGATTACAAAGATTATGAGTGGGAAGGATATACCACAGGTAAATATATGTTGTACACTTGGGATGCTTGGGGTTCAATCAATGGTTTTCAACGCAAAGGTGAAAATTGGTACGATTTTGCAGGTTACTATGATTTCCCGGCTCTTAAGAACAGAGAAGATGCAGGCGGATACAAAGTTCGTATTGCAGGTACAATGAAAGAAGTTTTAGTAGAAAAAGTATCTTACTCAAATGTAACATACAACTACGACTCAACAATGGGTAAAGTTTTAGTTAACGATAAAGAAGTGAGCGGAGCAGTTAAAGCTACATCTTCAAGTGATTTAAACTTTAAAATTGTTCCTGAAAAATACTGTAAAGTTACTTCAGTTAAAGTAAACGGTACAGTTGTTTCTCCAAATGAAGACGGTGTTTATACTTTTGTTCCTTCAACAGATGTGAAAATAGATGTAGAATTTGTTAAAGAAATTCCGTCATTTGACATCACTGTTGAATACAGCGATTTGGGTACTGTAACACTTGACGAACAAGTTGTACCTAAAGAAGGTTTGACAGTAAGTAAAACAGACAAATATACTTTGAAAGCAACAGCAAATGACGGCGCTAAATTCGTTGGTTGGACTGTAAACGGCAAACTCGTTTCAACAGACGCTGAATTGACTGTAACACCTTATCAGGATATTACCTATGTTCCTGTGTTTGAAATTGAAAATGTAACTGATAAGTTCACAGTAACTTTCCTTGACTGTTGGAACAACATTGTTTCAAGCCAAGAAGTTTCAAACGGTGCCGATATTAAAATTCCACAGGGAATTGACTACAATGGCTATACATTTAAAGGCTGGTCTCTCTCAGACGAACAAATCAGACAGTTGACAACTTCAACTACAATTACTGCTGTGGTAGAGAAATCTCAAAAAGGCTTTAACTTGACAGCAGGCGATGCAGAAGTAACATTTAAAGAAGTTAAAGACGGCGAAGGCAACCTTATTTGCGGTAAACTTGAAAACGGTCAGTATCTCTATGATACAGAAATTACCGTAACAAAAGATGGCGCTACATCTTGGTACATCAACGACTCAACAGAACCTGTTGCATTCGGTAACTCTTTCACATTCTTTATCGGTTCAGATACAACCGTAACATACAAGACAGACGCAGCAGAAGACAGAACAACTGTTGCAGGAATCAGCGCAAGTTTGATTGAAGGCTCAACATACAAAGTATCGTTCCTTGCAACACGCCATATCGGAGCGAAAGATACAATCGTATCTTCAGGTTTTGTATATGGTAAAAATATGAATGAATCAGACCTTGTACTTGAGAAAGTAGGCGACAAGGGAAGCAATGCAGAAAGCGGAGTAGTTAAATCTGCATACTCAAACAATATGAGCACAGACGCTCAAATGTCTCTCAACTACGGTATTTCAAGTGCAACAGGAACAGCTTGTGCAAGACCTTTTGTAGTAATCAAAGATGCTGCAGGTACTGAAAAAGTTGTTTACGGCTCAATGATGACATACAACTACACGAAATAATCGGGAGGTAGTAAACAATGAAAGAAAAATACACAAAACCCGTTCTTGAAATAGAACAATTCAAAACAGATGATGTTATTACAACAAGCATCGACCAAATTCCCGGTGTAGATGACTAATTCAAAACAGCAGTGCTTTTTGCACTGCTGTTTTTTTGTGCTATTTTACGGCAAAATAATAATATATACGACAGTGAAATAATATCATATTCAATTGCAATAATAATTCAGTATTATAATTTAAAAAATGTTTATATTATTTTAATCATTTTATAGAATATATTGAACTTTTTATCTTGAATTGGGTAATTTGTTGTGATATAATTTTACTTAGCGTAATTGCAATTATTTTTTATTTAATATTTCAGGAGGAAGTCCAATGGCAAGAAAAAAGAAAACTATGGACGGAAACGCAGCTGCCGCTCATGTTAGCTACGCTTTTACCGAAGTTGCTGCTATCTATCCAATAACACCTTCTTCTCCTATGGCGGAAGAAACAGACGCTATGGCTGCAAGAGGCGTGAAAAATATTTTCGGTCAAACTGTAAAAATGGCTGAAATGGAGTCTGAGGGCGGCGCAGCAGGTGCAGTTCACGGCTCACTTTCCGCAGGTGCGCTCACGACAACATATACAGCTTCTCAAGGCTTACTTTTAATGATTCCTAATATGTATAAAATAGCAGGCGAACTTATCCCGAGCGTAATTCATGTTTCTGCAAGATGTCTTGCTACACAGGCGCTCAATATTTTCGGCGACCATTCCGATGTTATGGCTTGTCGTCAGACAGGCTATGCAATGCTTTGTTCTTCAAATGTTCAGGAAGTCATGGACTTGGGCGCAGTAGCGCACCTCTCCACTCTCAAGAGCAGAGTTCCTGTTCTTCACTTCTTTGACGGTTTCCGTACTTCTCACGAAGTTCAGAAAATTGAAGTTTGGGACTATGACGAATTGAAATCAATGGTAGATATGGAAGATGTTCAGGCTTTCCGTGAAAGAGCGCTCAACCCCGAGCACCCTGTACTTCGCGGTTCTGCTGAAAACAGCGACATTTTCTTCCAGCATCGTGAGGCTTGCAATAAGTATTACAACGACGCTGTTGCTACTATGGAAATGTATTTGGACAAAGTCAATGAAAAACTCGGCACAAACTACAAACCGTTTAACTATTACGGTGCTCCCGACGCTGAAAGAGTTATCATTGCTATGGGCTCTGTTTGTGATACAATTAAAGAAACAATAGATTTCCTTAATGCAAGAGGAGAAAAAGTCGGACTTGTAAATGTTCATCTTTATCGTCCTTTCTCTGCTAAACATCTCATCAGCGCTATTCCTGACAGTGTTAAGACAATCTCTGTTCTTGACAGAACAAAAGAACCCGGTGCACTTGGTGAACCTCTCTATCTTGATGTTGTCGCAGCACTTAAAAATACAAAATTCGACGCAGTGCCCATTTACGGCGGCAGATACGGTCTTGGCTCAAAAGACACTATTCCTGCAAATATCATTTCTGTTTACAACAATATGCTTGCAGACGAGCCTAAAAAGACATTTACAATCGGCATTACCGACGATGTAACATATCTTTCACTCGATGTTACCGAAAATCCTGACACTACTCCTCAGGGAACGACTTCCTGCAAATTCTGGGGACTCGGCTCAGACGGTACAGTAGGCGCAAATAAAAACTCTATCAAAATCATAGGCGACAATACCGACAAGTATGCTCAGGGTTACTTCTTCTATGATTCTAAAAAATCAGGCGGTATCACAGTTTCTCACCTTCGTTTCGGCGATACTCCGATTAGGTCAACATACCTCATCAACAAGGCAAACTTTGTTGCCTGCCATTGTCCGTCGTATGTTACAAAGTACGATATGGTAGAAGACCTTGTGCCCGGCGGTACATTCCTTCTCAACTGTATTTGGACGCCTGAAGAACTCGACAAAGAACTTCCTGCTAAGATGAAGAGATATATCGCAAACAACGATATCAATCTTTATATAATCAACGGTATCAAAATTGCAGAAGAGGTAGGACTTCGAGGCAGAGCTTCGACAATTCTTCAATCTGCATTCTTTAAAATTACAGGCATTCTTCCTGCTGAACAGGCAATAGAACTTATGAAAGCAGCAGCTACAAAGAGTTTCTCCAAAAAAGGTGAGGCTATTGTAAACGCTAACCATAACGCTATTGACCGCGGTGCTCAGGAAGTTGTGAAAGTAGATGTCCCTGCAAGCTGGAAAGATGCAGTTGACGAAGAGTCCGACTACGAAGTTGCTACCGACAGAGAAGAAATGAAGAAATTTGTTAAAGATATTCTTCATCCTGTAGGTAATCTTCACGGTGATGACCTTCCTGTTTCAACATTTGTTGACTGTGCAGGCGGTGAATTCCCGCAGGGTTCGGCAGCCTTTGAAAAACGCGGTATTGCTATAGATGTTCCTGAATGGAATCCTGCTACATGCGCTCAGTGTAACCGTTGCTCAATGGTTTGTCCTCACGCAGTAATTCGCCCTGTTGCTCTTACAGACGAAGAAGTTGCTTCTGCACCTGAAAGCACAAAGTCGGTTAAACTCAAAGTTGTTCCTACACTCAACTTTGCGCTCATCATTTCTGCGCTCGACTGTTCGGGTTGTGGTTCTTGCGCAAATGTTTGTCCGACAAAATCACTTGTAATGAAACCAATCGCTTCTCAGCTTGAAAGTCAAAAAGCATTTGACGCTCTTGTTGATACAGAAGTTAAACCTGAAGTTGCCGCTAAATTCAGCGACGCTACAATTATCGGCGCTCAGTATAAAAAACCGTACCTTGAGTTCTCGGGCGCTTGTGCAGGCTGTGGCGAAACACCTTACGCAAAACTTGTTACTCAACTTTACGGCGACAGAATGTATATCGCAAACGCAACAGGCTGTTCTTCAATTTGGGGTGGTTCAGCTCCTTCTACTCCATACACAGTAGATAAAAACGGTCGCGGTCCTGCTTGGTCAAACTCATTGTTTGAAGACAACGCAGAGTTCGGTTACGGTATGCTTATGGCTCAAAAACAAATCAGAGAAAGACTTGCTGCCGATGTAGAAGTGCTCAAAGAAGTTGACTCTCTTGTAGATGTTTGCAACGCTTGGCTCGAAACTTACGACGATTCAACAACAAACGCTGCTCCGTCAGTTGCTCTTATTGAAGCAGTTAAAAATGCACAGCTTGAAGGCGATGCAAAAGACGCGGCAGAAGATTTCCTAAAAGACTCTGACTATGCGGCTAAAAAATCTCAATGGATTTTCGGTGGCGACGGTTGGGCTTACGATATCGGTTTTGGCGGTCTTGACCATGTTCTTGCTCAAAACGAAGATGTAAATGTTCTTGTATTTGATACAGAAGTTTACTCAAACACAGGCGGTCAGGCATCAAAAGCAACACCGACAGGCGCTGTTGCTAAATTTGCAGCGTCAGGTAAAGTTGTAAAGAAAAAAGACCTTGCTCAAATTGCTATGAGCTATGGCTATGTATATGTTGCACAAATCGCTATGGGCGCAGACTACAATCAGTGCTTGAAAGCAATCAGAGAGGCAGAGGCTTATAAAGGTCCGTCAATCATCATTGCTTACGCTCCTTGTATCAACCACGGTATCAAAATGCCGTTTAACCAAACAGAACAAAGGAAAGCTGTTATGGCAGGTTATTGGAACTTGTTCAGATATAATCCTGCACTTATCGAACAGGGTAAAAACCCGTTCATTCTTGACAGCAAAGCTCCTACTGCCGACTATATTGAATTTATCGAAGGCGAAACCCGTTATAGCGCTCTCAAACGCGCATTCCCGGGCAAAGCAGAAAAATTGTTCAGCATTGCGGCAGACAATGCAGTAGAAAAGTACAACAAACTTCTCGGTCTTGTTGACTTCTACGCTCCGAAAGAATAATAATTATAGACAAAAAGGCACTCGATTGAGTGCTTTTTTGTTTTTGTCAGTTTTCTATTCATTATTTTTTAATAAAATATAGTAATTATATATCATATAAATTGTGGAAAAAAAGACAATAATATGGTATATTAGGTATATTATAGTTTTTATTATAAAGGGGTAATGACATTGCACGATAACATAGATGTAAAGGAAATTTGCAGCGGAGTTGAAATTGTTAAAGTCAATTCCGACAAGTTTAAAACAAATGAATTGGCAATATCTTTCGGAATAGAAGCGGAAAGAAATACTGTTTCTGCAAATGCGCTTGCAATCAGACTTGTTGGGTCTGTCTGTCAAAAATATCCGTCGGTTTTGGAGTTGAACAAGCACCTGGCTTTTCTCTACGGCGCGTCCGTTCAGCCTGTAATAAGCAGAGTGGGTAAATATCAGGTTTTGACTTTGGGAGTGTCTTGCCTTGACGACAGATTTGCACTTGACGGCAAAAAAATCAGTGAGCAGTCGGCAGAACTTCTCAGCGAACTTGTTTTTAATCCGAAGTTAAACGAAAACGGCGTTTTTTACGAAGAAGATTTGAACAGAGAAAAGAATTTGCTCATTCAATCAATTCAGGCAGAAAAAAACGATAAACGACTTTTTGCATTGCACAGACTTGAAGAAGAAATGTTTGAAAACGAAAGTTTCGGCGTAAATCGTTTGGGGTACATTGAAGATATTGAAAAACTCACTTGTGAGGATGTTAAAAATGCGCTTGACAGAATTATCAGCAAAGCGAAGATTATGATAACAGTCGTAGGTTCGGGAAATTTTGATTTTGTTTCTAAACTTTTTGAAAGTAAATTTGAGTCTTGCAAAAGAGAATATACACCTATTTCAAATGACGAAAGCGTAGAGTTCAGAGAAAATGTCAAACAGACAGTTGACAGGGAAAATGTTAAACAAGGCAAACTTGTTTTGGGATTTAGGGTAGACTGCGACAGCGACAGTGATTTAACAAGCGCCGTAAGAAGCGCAGTTGATGTTTTCGGCGGCGGTCCGTATTCAAAACTCTTTGCAAATGTTCGTGAAAAAATGAGTCTGTGCTACTATTGCTCTGCAAGATATGTGAGAAAAATGAAAGCTGTCATAGTCCAATGCGGATGTGAAGAAGAAAATATGGAAAAAGCAATCGATGAAATTTTAAACCAGTTAGAGCAAGTTAAACAGGGCAATTTTAAATCTGAATTTGAGTTTTCAAAAGTCGGCATTTCTGACTCTGTTTTGTCTGTTAACGATACGCCCCAAGGTATAGAATCGTGGTGTATTTCTCAAATAGCAGACAGTGAAATTAAAACGCCTGAACAGGTTGCAGAGGAAAACAACGCAGTAACATTTGAAGATGTTAAAAAATGCGCAGCATTGTTAAAATTAGACACGGTTTACAGACTTGTTTCAGAAAGTGAGGCAGAATAATGAAAAAAATTGCATCATCTGTTTTGGGAGAAGAATATTTTGAAATTGACCATTCTTCAGGTTTAAAAATTTTGGTCTATCCTATGAAAAACTATTCTACTTCGTATGCGGCATTTGCCACTAAATACGGCTCGATAGACACAATGTTCAAAAGAAGCGACGCGAAAGATTTTGTAACGGTTCCCGAGGGAATTGCTCACTTTTTGGAGCATAAACTTTTTGAAAGTGAAGAACTCGACGCTTTTGAAAGATATGCAAAAACAGGAGCGTCGGCAAATGCCTACACTTCTTTTGATAAAACTTGTTATTTGTTCTCTTGTTCGGACAAGTTTGAGGAAAATTTGGAAATTTTGCTCGACTTTGTAACACATCCGTACTTTACAAAAGAAACAGTTGAAAAAGAGCAGGGCATAATCGGACAGGAAATTACTATGTACTACGATGAGCCGGGGTGGATGGCTACATTCAATTTGCTTAAATGTTTGTATAAAAATCATCCTGTCAGAATTGATATTGCAGGTACCTGCGAGTCTATTTCAAAAATCACCGATAAACTCCTTTATGACTGTTATAATACTTTTTATAATTTGAACAATATGGTGCTTGCCGTTGCGGGTAATGTTGATGTTGAAAGTGTTTTAAAGGTGTGCGACAAAGTTTTAAAAAAAGCAGAGCCTCTTGAAATTGAGCGTTCGTTCGAAACAGAACCTGAAGAAATCGTTTCTTCATACGACGAATATCATTTGTCTGTCAGCGTTCCTGTCTTTTCTTTCGGTTACAAAGAATTGTGCAAAACACCTACAAGGTCATTGAACGATATTATTGAAACAAATATCATTCTTGAAGTTTTAGCGGGCGACACTTCAAATCTTTACAATTCAATGATGGAAAAAGGCTTAATTAATAAGAGATTTTCAAAAGAGTATTTTGTCGGATTTGGCTATGAGGCAATAATTTTTGACGGCGAAAGCACAAATCCGAACGAAGTTACGAAAGAAATTAAAAATGCAGTTGCAGAGTTGAAAGCGAACGGTATTTCAAAAGAAGATTTTGAAGAAGCAAGAAGAAGTCTTTACGGCAAGGAAATTATGGACTATAATGATGTTGACACTGTTGCAAACTCTTTGATGGGTTCGTATTTTGCGGGTATCAATATGTTTGACGCGCTTGAAGAGTACAAAAATGTAACTGTTGAAAGCATAAATGAGCGTTTGCAAAAAACTATGTGTGAAGAAAAATCAGCTTTGTCTGTTGTAAAGGAGAAATGATATGTCAGATTTTACACGAGTTTATTTTCCCGGTTTGGGCATAGATTTTGATGTGCCGTCAGTTGCTTTTTCCATAGGCAACTACGATGTCCATTGGTACGGCATCATCATTGCCTTTGGTTTTACACTCGCTGTTTTGTACGGCGGAAGAATGGCTTATAAATGGAAAATGAGTCTTGACGGTATGACAGATGTTTTGATTTGGGGTACTGTTTTCGGAATAATCTGTGCAAGACTGTACTATGTCGCTTTTGAATGGAACTACTATTCTCAGCATTTAGGGGAGATATTTAAAATTTGGGAAGGCGGTATCGCCATTTACGGCGGTATAATCGGCGCTATTATCGGTGCTGCGATTGGCTGTAAAATAGGTAAAATCAACTTTTTAAATTTGCTTGATTTAGGTGCTTTAGGCTTGCTTATCGGTCAGGGAATAGGCAGATGGGGCAATTTCTTCAACCAAGAGGCATTCGGAGCAAATACAGATACTGCCCTTTTCAGAATGCATTCTTTAAAAATTCAGCAAACGCTTGAAGCAAGTCAGCAGTTGCTTGCAGAAAAAGGTATGACAGTTGACCCTGCCATGCCTGTACATCCGACTTTTTTGTATGAAAGCGTTTGGTGTTTGCTTTCGTTCTTGATTTTGCATATCATTGTTAAAAAATTCAGAAGTTTTAAGGGCGAAATATTTATGCTTTACTGCGTTTTGTACGGCGCAGAGAGAATGGTTGTTGAAGGTTTGAGAACAGACAGTTTGTATATAGGCAATACAGACATTCGCGTGTCGCAGCTGCTTTCGGCAATAATTGTTGTTGCTGGTCTTATAGCGTTTGTAACATTTATGATTTTATATAAAAAAGGAAAACTGCCTCAAGCGATGAAATTGACAGCAACAGATTTGGGAATTGAAAATGAAAAGGAGAAAGTAGTAAATGGCTAATATTATTGACGGCAAGGCTGTATCAAAATCAGTCAGAGAAAGCGTAAAAAAAGAAACACAGTACTTGGCTCAAAAGGGCATAGTACCCGGTTTGGCAGTCATCATAGTAGGCTTTGACCCTGCTTCACATGTATATGTAAAAAATAAAGAAAAGGCTTGTGAAGAAGTAGGATTTCATTCTGAAAAGTATTCAATGCCGGAAGATACAACGCAGGCGGATTTGAACGCTTTGATAGACGAACTCAATTCGAGAAAAGATATTAACGGTATTTTGTGCCAGTTGCCGTTGCCGAACCATCTTGACGATAAAGAAGTCATCAACAGAATTTCTCCTGAAAAAGATGTTGACGCATTTCATCCTGTAAATGTCGGCAAAATTATGATTGGCGACTATGACTTTTTACCTTGCACACCTGCAGGTATAATGGAACTCATTCATTCAACAGGCGTTGATGTCAGAGGGAAAAAAGCGGTCGTAATCGGCAGAAGCAATATTGTAGGCAAACCTATGTCAATGCTTTTGCTTCACGAAAATGCAACTGTTGAAATCACTCATTCGCATACGAAGAATTTGGCAGATGTGACTAAAGAAGCAGATATTTTGGTTGCGGCAGTGGGTAAACCGAAGTTTGTTACTGCAGATATGGTCAAAGACGGCGCAGTTGTTATTGATGTCGGTATGGACAGAGATGAAAACGGTAAACTTTGCGGAGATGTAGATTTTGAAAGCGTGAAAGAAAAAGCGTCTTACATAACTCCCGTTCCGGGCGGCGTAGGTCCTATGACTATTTCAATGCTTATGAAAAATACACTCAAAGCCGCTAAACTTCAAAATGAGATAGAATGAAAATAGTTCCGTATCAAAGCAATTTTTTAAAGCAGGTTCAAAATATATGCGTAGAAACGGCAGACGAAAAATTTAAAGAAAATGCAACAAAAGTAAAAGTTTTGCTTGAAACTTATAACAATTATTATACAGAGTTTGACAAAGACTTTGCTTTTGTTTTGTACGATGAAAAAACTGAAAAAGTCTGCGGCTATATCATTTGCGCGTTTGATTTTGACAAGTATATTAAAAAATATTTGGCATATAATTGCCGAAAGATTGCAAAGATTTCACTGAAGTCTGCCGTTCAATCGGCAGCAGACGGTTTAGTGTACCTGAATTTCAAAAAAGAGTATCCGTCGCATTTGCATATAGATATTTTGAGTGAGTACACAAATGGCGGATGGGGAACTAAACTGATGGAAACATTGGTTGAAAAATTGAAACAATGCCATTCGTCAGGAGTTTGTCTTTGCGTAGGAAAAGATAATATTCGTGCTGTTTCTTTCTATGAAAAGTGTGGATTTAAAAAGTTGAAGTCATTGCCGGGGGCGTATATTATGGGTAAAAAATTAAATTGAGCATTATATCAAAGTATTTTACCTGAACAAAACTAAAGAATATCATTTTAAGCAACAAGTTATTTTTTAATTTGTTGCTTATTTTTTTATAATATTACTTGACAATGTATATTATACGATATATAATATGATACAAGAAATAAACTTGGAGGGAAGTGATTGAATGACATTTCAACTTGGTTCGGGTTTGTTAGATGCCTGTGTGCTTGCGGTTTTAAATGACGGCGATACATACGGCTATGTTTTAACGCAAAGGGTAAAAGAGGTTGTGGAAATCAGCGAGTCAACATTGTATCCTGTTTTAAGGAGACTCCAAAAAGACGCCTGCCTGATAACCTACGACCAACCGTATCAAGGCAGAAACAGAAGGTACTATTCAATAACAGACTATGGTAAAGAAAATCTTAAAAATTATCAACGCGAATGGAATATTTTCAAAGAAAAAATAGACATCATTTTAGAGAAAGGAGCTGTTGTAGTTGAATAAAGACGAGTTTTTAAAACAACTTAATAATTGCCTGTCTGCACTTTCTCCTGATGAAAGAAAAGATGCAATACGATACTATGTAGAATATTTTGATGAGGCAGGAAAGGAAAATGAAACACGCATTTTGCTTGAACTCGGTTCGCCTGAAGAAACGGCAAAAGCGATTTTGACAGACTATGGTTACGATACCGAAATTCCGAAAAGCAACGGGAAAAAAGCACAGGAAAATGTGAAAGATTTTGTGAACGCCTGTATAAATGACCCTGATGTGAAAAATATAGCGAAAAAATCAGGCAGTAAAATAGCAGAGTTTTCTAAAAAAGTGTTTGCAGTTCTTAAAAAAGTGTTTAAATGGTGCTGTAAAACAATTTTAACATTTGCGGCAGTGTTTTCTGTTTTGTTTTTGGCATTTTTTGTTTTTGGAACAATTGCTTTTGTTTTTGCTGTCGGAATAGCGTCTGTTTTGAGTGCAGTTGTTTTGCTCATTTGCTCTTTGTTCGTTGTTTTCACAGACCTTGCAACAGGCTCTGTCGGAATAGGCGGCGCATTTGTTTTGTCCGCTTTGGGAATACTCATTACCACTTGCGGATACAAAGTGCTTGAAAAAACAAGTTCGCTTTTCAAGAAAATATATGTTAAATTCAAAGAAAAGTTTTTTGCAGGAAAGGAGAAGAAAAATGAAGAAAATTAAACTTCCTAAATCATTGTTGGTAAAGTTCTCTTGTGTCCTGCTTGTACTTGGTGTTGCGATAATGACTTTTGGCTTTATGAAAGGTCCGAGCGGTTATATTTACTATATGAACGGAATTAAAACGGGGAATAGTTTGAAAGAAACAAATATTTTGGAAAAAACCGAACCGTTTAACGAAATTCAAATTGACAGTATATATCAGAATATTGAAATCAAAAGCGGCGAAGATTACAGCGTTTCAATCAATTCAAAAACACCGTACATAACACCGAAGTTTGTTGTTGAAAACGGTGTTTTGACTGTTGACTATGTGTCTAAAAATACGGACAGCAAAATCTCGGTAAACATAACTCCGAATACATACGAGCAAGTAATCATTATAACAGTTCCCGAAAATGTAAAAATCAGTTCGCTTAAAATTAATTTTGATAAAGAAAATTCATATAACATAGCGCCAAACCAAAATTTTCTCGGCATTAATGCTTCAAACTATGTTGAATTGAAAAATATCAGTATTGAAAATTTGGAATATCAGTATATACCTTCAGAATTGAAAATAAACGAATGTAATATAGACAATCTTAACTTAGATGAATGCAAAGATGCAAATATTGATAACACTTCAATCGGTACTTTTATTTATAACCATATCAATACCTTGAAATTTGACAATTGTAAAGCAGAAAATATTGTTGCACAGGAAAACAGCGACAATTCTTTAGGAAATATTTATTTCGTAAATGCAGAAATCAAAAAAGCAAACATAAATTGTGAACATTTCTCTGCTAAAGACAGTAATTTTGTAAATCTTACTTATAACGCTTCAATGAACGCTGATTTTGATAAATGCAAGTTTGAAAATGTAAACGGTGTTTCTGCCGACGAAACGACAATGAGTGTTGTCGGAAATATTGACGACTATTCTTTGGACTTAAAAGCCGAAGATTCTGCAAAGATTGTTACAAAAATAGTGGACTGTACAGACCCGTACTATCAACTTGGCTACGATACCGAAGAAACTCTTTCTATGGGTACAGTGAAGGTGTATGAAAACGAAAATTCGGATGTTTATGAAAGACTTTTATACTCAAATTCATATATTGAGCACGGTTCAAAGATGAACGAAAATGCTGATGAAACAGTAGAGTTTGTTTTAGTAAACGCTAAAAGAGAAGTTAAGTATTTTGTTGAAGATGAAGAAGTATATTACATTACAGATTCAGGCGACTCGGTTGTAAGCGATATTGAAAGTTTTAATACCATAAGATTGGAAGAAGTCGAAGAGAGATTTTCAGATTCCGTAATTACCGTGAATTCCGAAAAATACTATAACGGCTCGTACAAAGCTCAATCAAAAACTGATACAAAAAAATCAATTTCCATAAGTTCGACACAAGGAAATGTTAAGGTGTCTTTTTCTTAAAAAGGTGATATTATGAATGTTTTAGTTACTCTTGACTCAAATTATGTAAACCCTCTTTGCAGTATGCTAAGGTCTTTGTTTTATTCAAATTCAAAAGAAAGTTTCAGAATTTTTGTCGCTCATTCAACTTTGACAGAGCGTGATTTTATGCAAATCAATTCTGTTTGTAACGGATATAATGTTTCGGTAGAATCTGTTTTGCTTGATGACAGCTATTTTGAAAATGCACCTCGTTGTTCAAGAATAACAAAAGAAACATATTATAGACTTTTTGCGCCGTTGTATTTGCCGAAAGATGTTGACAGAGTTCTTTACATTGACCCCGACACAGTTGTTATCAACCCTATTTCATCTTTTTATAACTTGAATTTCGGCGACGGAGTAATTGCAGGGGCAGGGCACTTGAGCGGTTTTTTAAATACCGTCAACAGAATTCGCCTTAAAATGAAAAATACAAAGGTGTATGTCAACGCGGGTGTGTTGTTGATGAATATTGAAAAACTCAGAGAAAACTTTGATACGCAGGTAATTTTTGACTATATATCAAAAAATGAAAAGTGGCTTTTTCAGGCAGACCAAGATGTAATTAATGCCATTTACGACGGCAAAATTGTTTTGTTGGGTGAAGATGTTGTAAATCTTGACGAAAAATGTTTTACAAGAGTACTCAACAATAATACGGTAAAAAAAGCGTATGAGTATGTAAACAAACACACTATGATTGTGCATTTTGACGGAAAAAATAAACCTTGGAAACCTGATTATAAGGGAAATCTTTTGTGTTATTACGCTCCGTTCGGAAAAGATAGTAAGGTCGAGAAAAAAGGTCTTATTTCAGAGGGTGTTGCATATTGATTAAAAAAATTAAGGACTATTTGGGAAAAATTCCGAAAGCAACTATCATCTCGTCGGTTGCAGGCGCTGTCGTGTTTGCGATTGTTTTGCTTGCATTGTGGCTTACATTCGGCAAAAAAATGACTGTTTTCATTTCTGACCCTGTTACTTTCAAGGCGTGGCTCGGTCAATATGACGGTTTCAGTCAGGTCGTGTTTGTACTCATCAGAAGTTTGCAGACCGTTGTAAAATTCTTCCCTGCAGAGCCTTTAGAAATTGGCTCGGGCTATGCTTTCGGTACATTCGGCGGTTTAGCATGGTGTCTTTTAGGTTCTTTTTTAGGCTCGCTTGTGATTGTTTTGCTTACGAAAAAGTTTGGAGTAAAGTTTGTAAATAAGTTTATACCGACAGATGACATAAATTCTTTGGCTTTTTTGAAAAACAAGAAAAAATTAATGATGTTCATTTTTATTTTCTATTTGATACCAGGCACGCCGAAAGATATAATGACCTATGCAGCGGGACTTACAAAAATAAGCATGACAAAGTTTTTGCTTGTAACGACAATAGCAAGAATACCGTCGATTATAACATCTACTTTCTGCGGAAGTGCTTTTGGAGAGGGCAATAAAATGCTTGCTTTGGCAGTGTTTGTCGCTACCGCAGTTTTCAGCGTTGCCTGTGCCTTTATCTATAAAAATAAAAGTGCGGCAAAAGCAGAAAATTAAATCTATTGAAATATATAATGTATAGCGAAAAATTATAAATTACAAATAAAACCCTGTTCAAATGAACAGGGTTTTACATTTGTTTTAATATTTAACTACTTCTGATTTAAGAACAAAGCCGTAGTACCAATTGTCTCCTTCATAGTATGAAACTGCGTACCAATCGCCGATTTCATAGTCAAGATAGAGAAGGTTTCCTTTGTTTCTGCTTGAAACGATTTTGGCGTCTTTGCTCGGGCTTTCTCTTAAA
>DVEP01000036.1 GCA_015655975.1 Eubacterium sp.
AACTGACTCCGCTTGAAAAACGAAATCAGTTTGTTGCTTAAAATTTAATTATTCTGCCATCGGTGGCCTTTTTTGTATTGTCTGCACAATTTGGGGCAGTACACACTGAACTGCCTTTTATAATTATATCAATGTATTCTTATTTGTTATATCATTCTTTACCGTTCAATTCTTTTGCCCATTCAAAACCTTTTTTAGCTATAATAACTGCAATTATTTCATTTATTACTGCTGCGGCGGCTATTGTACCTTGAATTATTTTTGCGCTTTCGGGGTCTGAATTGGTCAATACCGAAACTGCAATGCCTGTAAATACTAAAGATACGCCTGAGTGAGGCAACAGTGTTAAACCTAAATATTTTTTTACTGTTTTAGGAGATTTTGTAACCGAAGCGCCGAAATAGGCTCCAAAGTATTTTCCCAGTGCGCGTGAAATGATATATATTGCAGTGAATAAACCTGCTCCCATAATCAAGTGATAGTCGAGCGGTGCTCCTAAGTTTAAAATTACAAAAATCATGGATATTCCTAAAAACGGATTGAAATCGGTCATTATTTCATTTAGTTTTTCTTCTGAAACTATATTTGAAAAAGACGCCGAAAAAGACATTCCCATAATCATAAAGTTAAGTACGGGGCTCGGCATTAAATTGTTCATTATAAAACCAAGTGCAGATGTTGCCAAAATCATTAAAAACAAAACTGAAATGTTCCATACTTTGCCGTGCACCTTTTTCAAAATGAATCCTGCAGGTATTCCTGTTATGACGCCGATTACGATAGGCAACAGAATAACTAACAGTATCATATACCAAGGAAGACTGCCGGCAGACAAGTTTGCGGAAACTATTGCAATTGTGCTGAAAAATACTACGCAGCCTACAATATCGTCAAGTGCTGCCATGGGAATGAGTGTAGATGTTACGGGCCCCTGCGTTTTAAATTCCTTTACTATTGAAAGTGCAGGTGCAGGCGCTGTTGCCAGTGCAATTCCACCGAAAATGAATGCTAAATAAACAGGAATATCAGAAATGTAAAATACAATTCCGAAAACTAAAGAAACAAATAAGAAAGTTCCTATAGATTGCGTCAATGTTGTGATGACTATTGATTTGCCCGATTTTTTAATTTTTTTCCATACTAATTCAGTGCCAATCATTAAACCTACTGTACACTCTAAAATGTGTATGAGGCTTTGGTACCATTCGGCATTTAAAAGTTGATTGTCCATTATTTTGAAAGCGTGAGGTCCTAAAACCATGCCCACAATCAACCAGCCCAGTATGGACGGAAGTTTGATTTTTGAAATCAGTTTTCCGACCAAGTATGCAATAACAACGGCTATAAGTAATCTCAATAAAGACATTGTACTCCTCCTTTAAAATAAGAATTGATTTAATAAAATTTTCTCATATATTATATTCATTATAGACTAAATGGTCAATGTTTAATTTGTTAATTTTCTGTTATTTTGCATATTGGTGTAAATCGCTGCCGATACACAGCGATTTGCGGTGTTGAATATATACGCTTGCATTTGAATAAATGTTAATATATTGCAATTTAAAGTAAATAATCAAAATTGAAATTTGTGCAATATTACCATATAATATAAGTTATGAGATGTGAATTGTATGAATTTATATCAAATATTGTTGTGGGGGAGAAAAAATGAATACTTTTAATTTATCAGCAGAATACATTGCAAACGGATATTAATCTTGGACGGACAGCTGAGGATTTTTCATTTCTATTACTACGGCTATGTCAGAGAGTCGGAAAAATTTAATATTACAAATTAACTTTTAGTACGCAGATAATATTTGGGGGAGTAAATTATGAGCGTGAAAAGTCTTGTAAACGGAGTTTTTAAAGATGTAACAACACATTGGAATAAGCCTGCTCACGGTAATTTTGTTTCATATAAAGAGATTTTAAGTTTAGGCTTGGGCGGAATGGGCAACCAGTTTACCATGGTGCTTGTCGGCTATTTGGCGCTGAATGCCGGCAATACATTGCTTGGTTCTACCATCGGCATCAGACCTGTCCATTTGCAGACTATGGCTGCAATTCAAACAGTGCTCAATGTCATATTCTATTTTGTCAGGGCAAAAATTGTTGACAACACACGAACCAAGTGGGGCAGATTTAGGCCGTATATAGCTTTTATGGGCATACCGCTTGCAGTGATATCAACTATTTTTGTGTTTTTGCCGTTCGATACAATGTCGTATAACGAAAAATTGATATGTTCGTTTGTTTTTGCTATTGCTCTAAGTATGATATCGCCTTTGTTTACCGATACATACAGCGAATTACAAACGGTAATATCGCCTAACAGTGAAGAAAGAGCAAAAGTTTTGGCTATAAATTCAATAATTTATTCTATGGCTCCTACTTTAACAGGTCTTTTTGTTCCTATTCTTTCCAATTTAACAGGCGGATATACAAATATAAATACTTACAGATATGTTCTTGCTCCTGTTACTCTTCTTGGTTTGGGGCTAAATTTCTTTACTGCTTTCGGTTGCAGGGAGAGAGTTGTAACATCGTCTTCTTATGTTCAAAAAGTCGGCATTTTTGAAGGCGCGTCAATGATTTTGAAAAATAAGCATTGGTGGATAAGACAGATAGCAAGTTTAATAGGTTTTTTAGAGGTCGCAACAGGCGTGCTTTTCGGTTGGATATACATATACAGTGTACAAGATATGACAATGTACGGAATTTTAAATACCGTTATGGGCACTGCGTCAGGTATAGCAATGGCTATTACTCCGTTTTTGCTTAAGAAATTCGGAAATAAAAAACTTTTGATTTATCACAATTTAATGAATATTGTATTTTTGGTTGTTTTAATATTTACATATAAAATACCGATTGTAATGTTTATAATTATGTATTTCAATTCTCTTGTCAACTCGCTTGCTATTGTATATAACCAGGTAATGCACTCCGAAGTTAAAGACTATCAGCAATATATGTGCGGTTACAGAATGGACTTTGTTTTCGGCATTGCAGGTATGGTTACAATGCCAATCAGTTTGGCAACCGGATATTTTATTCCGTATGTATATGAATATTTCGGATTGACAACAAACTACGATGTTCTTTATGACCCGTCAATAAGAAATACTTTGTTCTTGGTGCTGTGTATTCTTTCCGTTATCGGCGCAGTTTTAAATCTTATTCCGTTTTGTTTCTACTCAATGTCAAAAGAAAAGCATAAAAACATCATTCGTGTTCTTAGATACCGCGCTTTGTTTGATGACTATGAAACAGGCAGTTTTAATGCCGATATCATTAAAAACGGTGTAGAGGCTGTTAATGAAGGTCTTGAACTTAACAGTTGCGAAACTCCCGATTTGAATGCTTTAAAATCTGAAATAGCAAAAATGAAAAAATCGGGTGCAAGTAAAGAAGATTTGTTAAATGCAAAGAAAGAATACAAACTTGCAAAACAGTTTGCTGCGGATAAGGCTGAGGTCGGAATTTTTATGGAAGAATACAACAAGTTTGAAACCGACGAATATAAGCGCAGAGTTGCAAATGCAAGAAAGTTTATTTCTCGTGATATAAACAATATCGCAGACATTGACGGTAATATCGTCGCAGAGGCTAAAAAAATGCCTAGAAAAACAAAAGAACAGAAAATTGCAAGAAAACACGATATTGCGTTTGCAAAATCTGTTTTAAAATCGCAGAAACTTATGCACAAAAATTATTCGAACGGTATTGTTGAACCAAGCAAACAGGCTTTGAAAGAGGCTTATGCAATGCCTGACGGTACATCCAAAGAGCATAAGTCCAGAAACAAAGCAATTAAATCAATAGAAAAACAGTTCGATGTTTATTACAAGTCGATTGCACCGTATAAAGAGGCTGAAAAACTTGTTAAAAGTTTTGAAAATCATAACGATGTCTTGGAATGGAGCCGTTCCAAATATGACGAGGCGTGCGAAATAATACGCGAGCGTGAAGAAGCTGAGAATAAAAAATCAAACCGTGCAAACAAAAAGCACAGGAAAGGGGACAGATAATATGAGTAAGAAAGTAACAAAAATTATAGCAGTAATTCTGTCAGTTTGTCTTTTAAGTGCGTTGTGCGGCTGCTCGCTGACTTCGTTTACTGTTGACGAACTGAAAACTCTTTACCCAAAGGCAGTTGAAAACTCGTTAAAAGAAGAATTGTACTATTGGAAAGAAACTGTAAATAATAATAAAGATTCGTTGTACAGAACTTGCAATGTGTATGCAGAAATTGATAAACAATATAATGTCATCAGAAATGAAGACGGCAGTTTGAGCAATATGAAAATTGATGTAACTGCAAGTAAAAATTCAAAAAACACTTACAAGGCGCTTTGCGGAAAATCACAAAGCAGTTCTTCCGAAGAAACAAAAAACTATTTGTTTGAAACGAGTTATAATGATGACGGAGAAGAAGTGTCTAAAGCCAAAACAGAAATTTCACCGCAAAACTATGTGAAAAGCGACGCTTTTGCAGATAACTATTCTTTAGCGTCCATTTTGAGCGAATTATCCGTGCTGACAGTTGAAGATATGAATTTTGATTTTGATAAATCAAAACTTGAGCATAAGGGCAATGTAGTTAAAATATCTTTTAAGGTAAAAGACGAATATGTTTCAAAATACAAAGAAGAGTTTAACAAAAACTCGGTTTTTGAAAATTCAAACTATGTAACGCTTGAAATTTCCTACAATCGTATTTCTTCGCTTGTTATATATCAGGAAGAAAAACTCAGCGAAAATGTATCAGCAGATAAAGAAGTTTATAAACTTGAAATTTCATATTTCGGTCCCATTGTTAATATTCCGTCTTATGACAGCGAAGAATGGTCTGAAGTTTAGTGAAAAATGCGACGGATTTTGATTGAAATAATATGTGAAAATTTAGGAATGAGGTATTCTCGATGGGAATTATAAAACTATCTGAAAAACAAGAAAAAGAACTCAATAAAATCTCAAAAGAATTTTGGAAAAAAGAAAAGGCTATTTTAGAAAAATGGCGTGAAGAAAATCCTAATATAAAACGAGGAATATGTAACACACCTGAAATGAAAGCACTTCGTGAAGAAGAAAAGAAAAAGTATTTTGAAATTTTAGAAAAATATAAAAAATAACTATTACGAAAGGAATGAAAGAATTTGGATGATTGGTCAACACCAAATTTAAGAAAATATCCTTGGTGGCACGATGGAATGACTCCCGAGGAATATGATGAAGAAAGAGAATACTATTACAAAAATTTTGATAAACTTGTAAAAACAGGTTTGTATAAACCTTTATGGAAACAAAAAAAGCACTGTACTTGAAGTATAGTGCTTTTTGTTGCCTGCAAGAGAGCAGTGCAAAGCCGTTTAAGGAAGATTTTGAGAGTTACAGACTGTCAAAAGTCGGCGACGGCAAAGTCTGTTCCAAATGCAACGGCACTGCTGAAAGTGTTTTCAGGTTTGCCGACAGACAGGCAGGCGTAAACTTTCCGCCAATGCACCCTATGTGCCGTTGTACTTTTGAAATTGTCGTTGACGATTGGAACAAGTGGCTTGACGATTATGAGAAAAAGCACTCCGACAGTGAAAAACAACTGATGAATAGGTTGAATTCTGATAAGGAAAAAGATATAATAAATACATCTTCTTTGCCGTTAAATATTCAGTTGTTTGGGAAAAAAGCGTCTGATTTTAAAACAATCAGACTTCCTAAAAAAGAATATGCTCATGTAATGTCTGAAATCGCAACAAATATCACTGAAACTCAAAAGAATAAAAAAGTGTTTGATAAAGCAATCGGAGATTATATTTATAGTGTTGAAAATTTAGGTTTCGGAAACTATAGAGTAATAGGAAAAAAGAAAATTAAGTGAGGCTATTTGCTATGGATAACTCAAAATTAAAAAACGAATTAATAAAACGCTTGAAAAAAATTTCAGATGATGAAGAATTTGTATTGGGTGTAACAGTATTTGCCGAGCATCCTGATGATATGAAAACAATTATTGATTATATAGACGCTGGTGTTGAAGTTAATTATGAACAGTTGATACTGTTATCATTAGATTTGGATATTAAGCGTAAAGAACAAGAAGGAGCGAATAATGGCAAATAACGATATGGAAGTGATTGAGTACAAGATATTGAAGTATCTGTACGAGTGCTTAAAATCGGGACACAGGGCTGTTTTGGAAGAGATTGCGTGGCGGTGCAAACTGTTTGAAATCACAAGGGAATATTGGCTTGTGATAATGCAGGACCTTATAGAAAACGGTTTTGTGTCGGGACTTAAATATGTTTCTGCAAAAGATATGGAGTGCGTGCTTGAAACAGGCACATTTGCCATAACGAGAAAAGGCAGAGAGTATCTTTGAACAAGTCCGTAAAAAATGGACAATAGAAAAAAAGGCACCCCCTATGGTAGAATAGAATAACTACCATAGGGGGATATTTTTATGCCAAGAAACTACAGAC
>DVEP01000037.1 GCA_015655975.1 Eubacterium sp.
AACTGACTCCGCTTGAAAAACGAAATCAGTTTGTTGCTTAAAATTTAATTATTCTGCCATCGGTGGCCTTTTTTGTATTGTCTGCACAATTTGGGGCAGTACACAAATGAACTGCCTTTTCTATTACAATTATATTTTTGAAATAAAGTTGTCGTTAAACAATTACTGTATATATCGAATATCTTCGCCCTCGAATACAAGTATTTTGAAAAGACCTGTAATTCTGGAGGTAATTCTCTGGTCGTACTTTTTTTCAAGTTCGCCGAAATTGTAGTTTGTACTTATGATTGTCGGCTTTTCCGCCAAAGTTCTGGAGTTGACTATATTGTAAAACGACGCGATACTGTATTGGTTTGTAAACTCTGCGCCCAAATCGTCTATAATGAGCAAATCCGCCGAAAGCAACTCGTCGAGTTTATAGCGAGGATTGTCATTTCTGCCGAAATGATTTTCTTCAAGGTCGCCCAAAATATTTTGAGCGCTGCCGTAAATGACATGGTAGCCTCTGTTGATGACAACATTTGCAATTGCAAGACTGATATGAGTTTTGCCGAGTCCTGTTGCGCCCATAAACAACAAGGACGGGCTTTTTTCAGTAAAAGTGATGGCATATTTGTAGCAACTGTTACAAATTTTTTCCATCTTTTCTCTCGGGGAAATGCCGCTGCCGTTTTTTGCGTCGGGATAGCATCCAATCTCAAAACTGCCGAAATTGCACTTATCGAGAGGCGCAACTTCTTTGATTGCATCTCTCTCAATTTGTTTTAAAATCTTGATATGACACTTGCAGAGTTTTCCGTTTATGAACCCTGTATCTCTGCAAAGCGGACAAATGTACTGTTGCTCGAGCGCATTTTTGTCAAAACCGTTTTCGACGAGCAATTTTTCCCTTTCCTGCTGAATTGCCAAACTTTTTTTCGACAATTCCTCTATGTCGGCTTTTTTATTCTTAGATGTAATGATTATTTTCGCAATATTAACGCCGATTTGCGCCAGACGGTCTTTGTACTCGGAAATTTGGGGAAGTTTTTTTTCTATTTCATTTGTTCTTTCATATAACTCATTTTGTGATTTTTCACGCCTTTGCGCTAAAACATTCAAGGCTTTTTGATAGTTCTTTGCCGGATATGCCATTTATTTCACACTTTCTAAAAAATATCTGTATTATTCTTTGCTTTGTCCTTGATTTTGTCAAGGTTGTATGACGGCGCGCTTTCAATGTGATTTTTTACGCCGTTTTTTGAGCCGTTCTTTTTGCTTTCAAAATTCAACTTGTCCTGTTTGAATTGTTCAGGTGTTTTAATTCCTTTTTTCAGCCAATTTTCAACTATTGATTTTAAATACTTATACGACGGCTCACTTGCATTTTCGCGTGTTTCGATGCACGCAATTTCAATCATTTCATCGTCCAGTTCATGTTGCCAATGCTCGACCGTCTTTGATTGAGAAGAAGTCGGCTTTCTGTAGGAAATGCACAGCCATTCGCAAATGTTTTTCCACAAACCGTCTGCTTTTTCAATGGCTTTCAATTTCTTTTCTGCCTCGTCAAGTGTAACGATACCTTCCTCTGCCCAATTCTTCGCCATTTTTGCAATGTAAGAAACGCCGAGCGCTCTGCCTTTTTCACGCTCCGCTTTGCAGTATGAAAAGATTGTCAGAACAATCTCGGGGTTAAGCCCGTAATAGTTCACCATTTGAATAATCGTCGCTATTTCAGACTGTGAAATGGTCC
This sequence comes from Eubacterium sp., assembly GCA_015655975.1. Classification (GTDB taxonomy): domain Bacteria; phylum Bacillota; class Clostridia; order Oscillospirales; family Acutalibacteraceae; genus Scybalenecus. Next base: position 1,733 of record DVEP01000037.1, read on the forward strand.
TCGCGAGCGTTTCCTGTGCAGAATTTACCAAAAACTGAAGTTCTTTTGAGTTTCTCAAAATCTCAACAGCCTCTTTAGGAGTGATGTCGGGAGGCGTCAGGTCTTGCAACTTGTTTTCTTTGACAATAGTTTTTGTTTCTTCAACCGTTTCTGTCTTCTCAACTTTCTCTTCAAACTTTGCTTTTTTGTGTGCCGTTTGTTTCACGGTTTTTGCGTGTTCTTCGCCGTCAACTGTCGAAATGACGCCTTCTTCAACCCAAAATTCCATAATATCTTTTACATCGGACGCCGTGATTCCGAGTTTTTTTGAAATGTCTTCGACCGCACACCTGCCGTCCATAGACAAAAGTATGAGCAACGCTTTGATTTGATATTCACTTGCCATTTTTATGTATCGCTCGGCTACAATTTTCGGAACATTGAAGATACCGTTTTGCCACACTTCGCCGAACGGAAAAACTTGATATGTCATCTGATTAAAATTTTCTCCATTTCATTCATCGCTTACTTTCTCACTATAATATTATCAAAAATACACGGTTTTGTAAATGGATAGTTTCAAAAATCACACCATTACATTTTTTACCGCAATTCCACATAAAAAAACCGACACGGCAAATGTCGTGTCGGAAATGTTCAATCAACCTGTTATACTTATCTTCCTATAATAAATCTCGCAGAGATTTTAATGTCAAATATTTTACAAATTACAGTTACGAAAGTGCGGGAACCAATATTTCTGTTTTTTCATCGTTTCCGTCTGATGATATAACAGCACCAAATTGATAAACAGGTTGATAATATGATTTTGAGTCTGCTAAATAGATTATACTGCAATTTTCGATTTCAATATCGCAATCTTTTGGTAATTCGGCATCAATATTGAACTTACCGTTTTGTATTCGTTGCAACGCTTCAATTTCACTCTTGCCAAATTCCTTTGAACAACATTGAAGAGATAAAATATGACTGTCGATTTCGCCCAATTCTTCATTCGGGAACATTGTACAATAAAGCGTACCGTTATATAAAATTCCGTCACTGACCGTATTCACATAAAATTCATAGTTTGAATTTTCGTTCACTTTAAAAACTGAATTTTCAGGCAATACAACAGAAAATTTTTTTAAAGCTTCACGCACTTGTTTCTCAGAATAACTTGTATCGGGTTTTACAGAATCAATTTGAAAATAGTCTTCATTCTGAAAATTATATGAACCATTATCCAAATTCATTAAAAAATGAAATTTTGCATTTTTTGAATTTACCATATACATATTATTTTCGTCTGTAAATTCGGTATTTGTATCAATTTCCTCATTTACTGTGTCAAAAAATCTTTCTGCTGACTCAAACGCTTTTTCTTTTGTTTCAGACTTTGGTTGATAAATAAATGCAGATGTATCATCAAGCGGCGTATAGTTTACCGATACATTTATTTCATCCATATCTTTACTGTTATAGTACGATACAAATAAATTGCCGTAAGGTTTTGCACAATAATATATACCTAACCCTGCAAAAATCAGTATCGGTATCAAAAACGGCACAAAATACGCTCCTGCTTTTGAATAGTTTTTTCTGTGCAAATGTCTCAAAATTTGTAAAAAACAATATCCCAAAACAACACCAAGTGTGTTATTCAGAATATCATCGCACTCAAAAACGCCTATCTTCATAACATATTGTAAGGTTTCAACAGATACGGCAAACAACAATCCGATTGACAACGCAACTAAAAATTTGTTTAATTTTTCACTCCAAAACGGCAATAAAAAACCGAGAGGAATAAACAACAATATATTTAAAATAATATTGCGCCAACCTTGTATTGAGCAGGAATACCATGCCAAACGGTAACTTGAGAACAACGATTGCACATCGCCTATATAGTTTGTTCTATTTAAAAACACGGCACAAAAAACAATACAAAGATAAATACAACTGACTATAAGGATTAGAATATTTTTTTTGCTTAATTTCTTTTCCCCGTGCATTATTTTTTTGTAAACAATAAAATATGAAAATGCAACTAAGCACATAAATATTGCACAAAAAACAAATGCAAATATAATATACTGTTTAAGCAAATCCAAAATATAGCCGAATTTCATTTTATTTGTGCTCCTTATAAATCAGTTTTCTTACACCGTCGCCCGCAAAAAACGGTAAAACAGGCAAAACAACCGAAAGTACGGCAACCGTAATATTGACTGCTTTTATCTCGCTGTGAAAAAGTACAAGCGTCATGTTGCTGAAACCAATTAAATAATTCAAATCGGAATTATCGCTTTTGACTGCATATTTCCAAACAACACAAAACAGCAACTGAACGGCAAAAAGCATAATTCCCCACTTAATTTTTTTCACACCGTCAATATATCCTGTTATGAAATTGAACAGACACATAAATGCAACAAAGCAAATCATCCACCCTATTGACACAGGGATTAATTCAAAAAACGGTAAAATGATATATATTGAAAATGCCGCCCAATACGCTGCAAACGGTTTAAAATTGCTGAAAAATACAGACATACACATCTCTCCGTTCACTTTACCTTGATAATAAAGATAATAAAAATATTTTTTATTATTCGGCACACTTTTCCAACTTCAATATAGCATACAAATTTTTAAATGTCAATCTGTCAAAAGCTCGTTTGCATTTACATTTACTTACGAAAAACTTGAAATCACATAAAAAATGCCTGAGTAAAATTTTCGTCTTGACAAATTTCAAAAATTTGTATATAATACTCTCACAGATGCGGATGTAGCTCATCTGGTAGAGCGCCACCTTGCCAAGGTGGAGGTAGCGGGTTCGAGCCCCGTCATCCGCTCCAGCAAGGCCTGTCGTTTGACAGGCTTTTTTATTTACAAACTTATATTTAGTAATTTTTGACATTTTAATTTATATACATATATAGATGAAGGGCGGTGGTCTTACGGCAAAATACAACTATTTTGAGGACAGATACGAAGACCCTTCTTTTTTTGAAAAAATTTGGCTCAAGATTAAAAATCTGTTCGGACTTATTGTTGAATGGTTTTTGAATATTGACTTCAATATTTCCGAAATAGAATTGCCTAAAATGATAAAAGGCAAGAACGGAGAAAAAATCAAAATCGCATTACCGAGCGCAAAAAACATTTCTGCAAAAACAGTTACAAACTTCGTACTTTGGTCGGTTTGCGTTGTGTTTTTCCTTATCGTTTGCATTTCTTTTTCCTCTGCCATTTCAAAAGACGGGAAAAAGGATGAATATTTTGAAACGAACAGCGCAAAAGTTTGCAGTCAATATCTGGCAAAATACGGTCAGTGCAATATTTTGGACGCTTCAAACGACACCTATGACCTATATTCAATGTCGGGCATCTGTTTTCTGCGACGAATGGATTTTAACAACGATAAAAGCGATGAATTACTGATTTCCTATATGAGCGGCGGAGAATATTTTGCAGAAGTCTGGGGTACAAACAAGAAAAAAGAGTTCGCAAGACTTTACTCGGGCAAACTCAACAAAAGCCAAAAAGCAGAAGACGGCAGATGGATTACAATCTTTAACAACGGCTCAAAATATTACATAGGCGAGCACTCCGAAAACAACTCGGAAATCAAGTTTTTTAAACTTTCGTCGGGCGAATTCAAAGAGGTTGACGGCGCAGAATACGATTCAGACAAAAAGATTTACAAACGCCGCGCTTTAGATATTACCGAAGATTTGGAGTTCATCAAACTTACCTATATCACAAAACGGCAGGCTGAAAACATTTACGATTTCTGTACAGAGGCGCTCGGACATATCAACTCGCTGAAAAACGAAAACTCGGCAAATGCCGTACCTGAAAAAACTGAGCTTGAAATGAGAAACGCCGCGTATTCGGAAATCATAGACAATTACAGCGCAAAATACGGAAAAGCCGATTTGACAAAAGAGAAAAACAAGTTTTTTGTTACGGGACTCGGTGTTGTCAAACTTATTGACTTTGACAACGACAAAACCGAAGAACTCTTGCTTGTATATGAACGCGACGAAAAAGTTGTAGTAAACAACTACGGAGAATACACCACGAAAACCGAGCGCAAATACTATATGGAAGTTTTTGCGTGGAACGGAACAACTGCGACAAGAGTTTTCCAAAGCGACGGTCTTGTAACGCCGATTGAAAACGACAAGCAGAAATTTGTTTTGCTCGAAAAGGACGGGGAAAAAACAAATATATGCACCGTCATTAACAAAATTGACGAGGAAAAGTACGACTCAGGTACATATATTGCCCGCAGAAATGTCTATGAAAACGGCAAATTTTCAACTGTGTACGATGCAAAAGTCGTCTCAAACTACGGCTACAAAACATACTATTTGAACGGCGAACGAATTTACGGCAAAAGCGAATTTTCCAAAAAAGGCTACGAAATACCGTATTTTTACAATTCCGACAAAATAGCCGACAACAACTTTGAAACGATTTATTTACAAACAGGCGAAAAAAATTACTCCGAACTTAACAACACCGTTTCAGAAACGGAAAACACAATTAAAAAAATTGCGGAAAAATCGTAAAACGAAGAAAAAGTAAAATTCACTTATGGGTTAATAATATAATTTCTCAACTTCAAACAAACGCAGGGCAAAGTATTTGTCCTGCGTTTTATTTTAATTTCCAAACACTAAAAGATGAATATTTATCAAAATCTGTCAAATTCAGTCAAAACTCTCACGCGATTTGCAAAACCACTTGACCAAACAGAAATAATACTGTAAGATGAGTATAAAAGAAAATCCGTTTCAAAAAAATTTTGTATTAAGCACATTAAAAATTCATTTTTTTATATTTGTATTTGTACTTTGCTTCAATACAAATCAAGTTTCAAAAGAGGTCGGCAATATGAAAAAAGATTACTCAAAGTGGCTTATAGTTTCGGATATTGACGGAACATTGAACAGCAAGTTTCGTGTATTGCCGAAAAGGAACTTTGAAGCAATCAAAAACTTCACTGCAAACGGCGGAAAGTTTACTCTCGCTTCGGGCAGGCTTGTATCATCGCTCGAAAGGAACTACAACAAAATTACCGCTAACTGCCCTGCCGTAGTTTTAAACGGCGCAGGAATATATGACTTCAAAGAGAGAAAAATGCTTTGGCGCTCCACAATTTCGGATGAGGGCAGAGGTTTCACAAGGGGAATTTTGAGCGGATACAACAGACTTTTCAACCGTGTGGAAGTCGGAATATTTTTCGACGACTGTGTATATATTGTCCGTCAGGGTATTCTGTCGAGGGGACAAATGCTTTTTGACAAGTCGCCCTACAAAGTTACAAAAATAGACAATGTTTCCGATGACGGATGGATGAAAGTTGTGTTTTGGTCAAATCCCGTTGTTATTTCACACTTGAAAAACAAAGTGTCAAAGTTCGGCGACTGCAATATGAACTTTATGGCAACTTCTCCGTGGAGTTTGGAAATGCTCGCAAAAGGCACGCACAAAGGTGTTGCCGTTTTGGAACTTGCCAAAATGCTCGGTATAGAAAAAGAAAATGTCGGTGCAATAGGCGACTACTACAACGACTATGAAATGCTCGAAAGCGTCGGCATTCCCGCCTGTGCAGGTCAGGCGCCGAGCAAAATGAAACAGATTTGCGAATATGTTGCGTGCCACTGCAACAAAGGCTGTGTTGCCGATTTCATCAACTATGTTACAAAAAAGGCAGACAGTTTGTTAAATTCTGACTTGCGCTCAGACAAAAACACCGTTTTAGGTTAAGGTACGGAGAGTCGAACACAATATGGTTTAAGAATATTGTACTCAACTCTGCCGAACTTTAGGTTCTGAGGCTTGAATATTAAATCGCTCAGGCGAATGAGGGGGAAATTTTAAAATGACAGGTTCGATGTACGGACTTATCATTGCGCTCGGCGTTGTTTCTTTTGTCATCTTTATGGTGCTTAGGGTAAAGAAACTTCTTATGCCGGCAGTCATAGCAAAGGCAATTACAAGTTGCTTTTTCGTAGTTACAGCCGGATACGCCGTAATCGCAAAACCAAACGAAGCAAAATACTCAATGCTTATTATGCTGGCACTCGTAGCAGGCTTGCTGGGGGACATTTGGCTCGACTTGAAATGGGTGTTCAAAAAAGAGGAAAAACAGTTCACCTACTGGGGTTTTTGTTCTTTTCTTGTAGGGCATATCATATTTTTAATTGCAATCATTTTGCATACGAATGCCCAAGCGGACAAAAGGTGGTACATACTCTGCGCAGTGATTTCGCTGATTGTCCCTGCTGTTCAAATGTTCATTACAAGAAAGCAAAACGACTATACGGGTTACAAAGAAATCACCTATATTTACACTGCTTTTTTAATGATGACACTTCTGTCATCGTCGCTTAATATGTATTTCGACGGTTTTTCAAAAAACACAATAATGTTTGCAATAGGCGCTTTACTGTTTTTGTTGTCAGACGCAGTGCTTTGCTCGACATATTTCGACAGAAAGCAAAATAAAAACACGCCTGCGTTCGTCATAGTCAACCACTTGCTGTACTATTCGGCTCAATTTACAATCGCAGCGTCACTTTTCTATATTTAAAATTTTCTAAAACAGTCAACAATATAATTGTTGGCTGTTTTCTTATATCTAAAACTCACAAACTATTTATTTTCGATTAAATAATGTTCAAAACCACGCAATTTGTCAAAAAAACAACAATTTTCACACATTATAATATAAATTAATTATCATTATTGACTGAATTTGACTGAAATGTTAAAATATAAATATATAAAAATATAAGGATGTGAAAGTATGCTTAATCAGGAAAGAAAAAACGCTATAATGGATATTTTAAAAACGCAGGGCACCGCTTCCGTAGCAATGCTTACGGCTGCTCTCGGAGCGTCCGAGTCAACTATACGCAGAGATATTGCAGAACTTGCGAAAACAGGTCTTGTCAACAAAATCCACGGCGGTGCAATGCTGAAAAATCAAAACTTCATAGCGCTTGAGGACACTGTACAGAAAAAATCGGGCGAAAATATGGACGAAAAGAAAGAAATTGCACGCTTTGCTGCCGAGCAAATCAACAACGACGATTTTGTCTATCTTGACGCCGGCACAACAACACTTTTGATGGCTGACTATATTGACAAAAACTGCGCCGCATCTTTTGTTACAAACGGAATTATTCACGCAAAAAAACTTGTACAGCGCGGACTTCAGGTATATGTACTCGGAGGACAGTTGAAATCTACAACAGAAGCCGTTATAGGCGTTGTCGCCGCTAAAAATATACGAAGTTACAATTTTACAAAGGCATTTATAGGCGCCAACGGTGTGAGCATTGAGCGAGGCTACACCACACCCGACGCCGAAGAAGCGTTCGTGAAAGCGACTGCATTTGACAGAAGTTTTGTAACATATATTTTGGCAGACCACTCAAAATTCGGAGTTGTTTCTTCCGTAACATTCGCTCCGATTGACCGCGGTTGTATCATTACTGACTTTTTGCCCGACGAAACATACCGCAGACACACAGTTGTTAAAACTATCAGATAATTTCGTAAAATTGTAACATTTCACGAAAGAATGTTTCATTTTTTACAATATTTTGCAAAAAATAATAAAATAGCGTTTGACTTATTGCAAATTTAAAAAATAAATATATAATATAAGTAATAGGAAAATATAAATAATATAAATCGCTTTTATAATCGGACTGCACTCAAATTGCATCTGTTTTGCAGGTGATTGATATTAAATAAAAGAAACGAGGTATTTACCAATGGTTCAAAAAAGCACTAAAATCGTAGATAAATTAGGTCTTCATATGCGTCCTGCAAACCTTTTTGTAACTGAAATGACAAAATTCAAATCAAACATTGATATTGAATTTGACGGCAAAGAAATCAACGGAAAAAGCATAATGAACATTATGGCTGCCTGCCTTAAATACGGCTCTGAAATTACAATCAAATGCAGCGGCGAAGACGAACAGGAAATGCTCGACAAAGCAGTTTCTTTGATTGAAAACGGTCTTGATGACTGAGTTCAAATTTAATGCGAGGAAAGTTGAGCCGACGCAGTTTAATTTTCTGTAAATCATACCGAATTCGGTACTTTGACCTAAAAAACAAATAAAAACAACGGCTTGCAATCTTCTTGACTGCAAGCCGTTTTGCTTTTTAATGTTCAATATGATTTACATTTTAAATGTGTCGTCCGTGTCGGTATCGTCATCCTTTTGGATATATTCGTCCGTATCGGATAAATCGGCATTTTCAGAACTAATCTCGGAATTTTCCTCTGCACCGACAGGCTCTGTAAACTCCGTTTCCGAGTTTTCTGCCACAAACGGGTCAACAGGTTCGACAGGCTCTGTTTCCTCTGCGTATTCAGGCTCTGTCGGCTCACTGTACTGTGCTTCTGTAAAGGTCGGAGAATTCGGCTCAGAGGAGGGCACTTCCGTCGGGATGAAAGACGAATTCCCCCCTGCATTTTGCTGATAGAACGGTTGTGAAGTTTGAGTATTGTCAGCGTACTGCTGTGCTCCGTTTCCGAAAGGCTGAGCGTATTGCGCTCCGCTATAATAGGAGTTTTGCGCTCTTCTGTTCTTCTCGGTATTGCTCATGAAGTCGTTCATATTCGTTTTGCCCTCTTGAATTGCGCGCATCTTAAAGTTTTGATAGTAAAGCGCAACAGTTGTATTGTAGTACGGCAAAACATATATCAAACCAAGACCGAAAGTCAAGGCAGAAAGTAAAAACCAACCTATAAAACTGAGTTCAAGAACAAAAAGTTCACTCTTGTGTCCTTTTGTCATCTCTCCGCTTATTCTTAAAGCGTCGAAAACATCCATATCGGGATTGTCATTTAAAATCTGTCTTGCAAAGAACCAATGCAGGCTCAAAATGATGCCCGGTATGATGAACAATAAAGATGCAAAGGAAATTGCGATATTCATAATGATTTCCAGGCAAAGTCGTTTAAAATACGAACTTGAAAAAGCGTTTTTATACACATACTTAATGCCGTCGGAAATGTCGGGTTTTTTGCCTCTGATGACAGAAACATAGTAACCCTGCAAAGATGATTGAGTCGGCAAAAGTATCAAAGAAACAAGAGAACTTACCAAAACTGCCAGCATCAAGCCAATCATATTTAACATAGGTTCAACATAGTTGTCGTACATATAGTCAGGAAGTTCTCCGTCACCATACTGACCGTAGTTGTTGTCATAGCCGTTACCGTACTGACTGTACTCGTCAAAATTTCCGTACTGCTCAAATTCGTCGTAGAACTCATTATAAAAATCATTGTAAAATTCTTCAGGCAAATTTTCAGCATACGGCTGTTGAATAGGTTTAATCTGCGAGCCGAAATCGCTGAAGTAGTCGGAGTCAAACGCGTCGGGATTTCCGAAATTGTAAAAGTCTTCGCCGTTTTCATATTCATTGTAACTGTCTGCAACAGATTCAAGCATATTGAAATACGGTATCGTGCTGAGCGCTGCCATAACACAATTAACAAGCATTATTCCGACAAATGTTACAACAAAAAGTTTAAACACATTCTTTTTGATTAACTGTTTTGACTGAGCTTTAATAAGTTTTCTGTCCATCTTTTCTCCTGTTAAAAATCAAGTTTAGACTCGATAAATGAAGCGAGTTCGCTTATCGGAAGTCTTACCTGTTCCATTGTATCACGGTCGCGGACTGTTACACAACCGTCTTCTTCACTGTCAAAATCGTAGGTAATGCAGTAAGGTGTGCCGATTTCGTCTTGTCTGCGGTAACGCTTACCGATAGAGCCTGCATCGTCAAAGTCAACATTGTACTTTTTAGCAAGTGTTGAGAATACTTCCATAGCTTTTTCGGAAAGTTTCTTTGAAAGCGGAAGAACGGCAGCCTTGAACGGAGCAAGTGCAGGGTGCAAACGCATTACTACACGCTTGTCGTTCTTTTCTGCATCTACAATTTCCTCGTCGTATGCGTCGCAAAGGAAAGCAAGAGCAACCCTGTCGGCGCCCAAAGAAGGCTCAACAACATACGGCACATACTTTTCGTTTGTTGTCGGGTCAAAATATTCAAGCGACTTACCTGAAGTTTCCTGATGGCGATTGAGGTCGAAGTCTGTTCTGTCTGCAATACCCCAAAGTTCGCCCCAACCGAACGGGAACAGGAACTCAATGTCTGTTGTAGCGTTTGAATAGTGAGAAAGTTCCTCTTGTTCGTGGTCTCTCATGCGGATATTTTCCTCTTTAAGACCGAGACCGAGAAGGAAGTTTTTGCAGTAATCTTTCCAATATGAGAACCACTCAAGGTCTGTACCCGGTTTGCAGAAAAATTCCATTTCCATCTGTTCAAACTCACGGGTTCTGAAGATGAAGTTGCCGGGAGTGATTTCATTTCTGAAAGATTTACCTACCTGACAAACACCGAAAGGAACTTTTTTTCTTGTTGAACGCTGAATGTTTGCAAAGTTTACGAAAATACCCTGTGCTGTTTCGGGACGAAGGTAAATTTCATTTTTAGCGTCCTCTGTAACACCCTGAAATGTTTTAAACATCAAATTAAATTGACGAATATCTGTGAAATCACAAGCACCGCAGTCGGGACAAGTGATGTTGTGTTCTTTTATATATTCACTCATTTGAGCGTTTGACCAACCTGCAGGGTTAACACCTGTTGCTTCTATAAGCTGGTCTGCTCTGTGACGGGTTTTACAAGATTTACAGTCCATAAGCGGGTCAGAAAAACCGCCGACATGACCGCTTGCAACCCAAGTTTGAGGGTTCATAAAAATTGCGCTGTCAAGACCTACATTGTACGGGCTTTCCTGCACAAACTTTTTCCACCAAGCTCTTTTAACATTGTTTTTGAACTCAACGCCGAGCGGACCGTAGTCCCATGTATTTGAAAGTCCGCCGTAAATTTCTGAGCCCGGGAAAACAAAGCCTCTGCCTTTACATAGCGATACTATTGACTCCATTGTTTTTTCGCTGTTTAACATTTCATTACCTCCGAGATGTGTGTATTAAAATTGCTTATACCTTTTTACAGTTTACTTTATTTTTGCGTAAAAGTCAAGAAAATAAGCACTTTTCAGCCGTTTTACACAAGTGTTTTCGGGCAAAAAAATACTGCCATTGCACTGCAATGACAGTTTGAAATTTAATTTAGTTGCTCAGTATTCTTACCAACCGATACGCAAAACGGTTATTTTGCAGGAACCTGTGCCTTTTTTAATGCACGCCGAATGTCCTTCGGGAGTGAATACATCTATTCTGCCGACAGGAGAAAGTCCTCTGCCGCCTCTGTCTGCAACAGTGTACTGAACTCCGTCAACATCAATTATTGAACCGAGAGGAAGCCAGTTGCAAGCAACAATATACGGATTTGTCATACCGTTGTACACCTTAATACCGCTTGCAGTTGTGCCTGTGCTTGAAGAACCGTTGCACTTTTTACAAGCGCAGTAGTGCGTTTTTCTGCCTTTGATGACTTCGCCTACATAGCGGTTGCCTTTGCGTTCAACACTGTTTGACTCGAAGTCTTTTGAATACGGTTTTGTTCCGACTTTGACAACCTTTTCAACAGGTTCTGAAATTGTTGTTCTTTGTGTTTCAACATATTCACTTGCGCTGCCGTTAATGTATTTAACATTGTAGGTAACACGGTCGGAGCCGTATTTACCGTCTGACACTGTCTTTTTCGAGCCTTGAAGCAACGAACTGTCTTTGATTTCTTTTGTGCTGTACTTCACTTGCTCTACTTTTGTTTCTGTTTTGTACTCTACTCTGTTTACAACAACTTGCATTCCGACCTCAAGCTGTGTTTCAGCCGAAGGCTCTGTATAGTCGTTTTCTCCGAGAGTGATTTGGGCAATGGCAAGAAGGTCAGCGACTGTACCTTCAAGCAAAGCGTAACTTTTTGTAGTGCCGTCTGCCGTCAACTCTACCGAAAACGGTGTGGCAATTTTAATGACCATACCGTCTGCAACTTTGTCAGTTGCGTTGAAGTTTATTTCTTCGCCGTCTGAAAGGGCAATGCCGATTTCAGCAAGCGCTTCTTCTACCGTGTTTGCGTAAACACTGTATGAAGTGATGTTTCCTTTGAAGTCAATGTTTACAGATTTTAATCTGTTGATTACAATAGTTCCGCCTTTTCCGCTTTCAAAGTTTGAAATGTCAACTTTGTCGGAAGGACCGAGCAATATTGAATTTTGATTAAGAATTTCAAATGCCGCCGTTTCATTTGTTGTAACCGTAGTTGTGTTTGCACCGTCAACTATCTCGACACTGTACTCGCCGAGCATTCCTGCAAAAGCAGTTGTTGCAAAATAGGTGATGGTAAGAACAAAAACGACCACTGTTGCGAGAATTGCACGAGATATTTTACGAATTCTCTCAACGCTTGATTGGTTTATCATCTAATTCTCCTTTTCTTGTTCGGAAATATTAAAACGCTTTAGCCGTTTTAATCCATTGAAAAATACCAAAAATGGCGTTATTTTTTTCAACGAGCAAAATCTGTTAATTTCGCATTTACCGTAATAGTATTTCCTCGAACAAGTGCCATTATATCACAAATTAACAACAAGTCAATTTTCTTTACAGCAACTTTTTGTGCAACTTTCACAAAGGCGATTTTTGACCATTTACCCAAAATAGACTTTATTCAGTATTTTTGTCTATTATGTATTTTCACACACTAAAGCGTGATGTTAAAATTTTGTTCATTTTCTAAAAAGTTGTAAGTTCAAAAATGTCAAATTGTAACTTTTTTCTGTAATAATTTGAAATATATACTATATATTGTTTTATTCTTGCCTGTTTTAAACTTTATTTCAATATATTGTGTTACAAAATTATAGTACAATGTGTTAAATATATACAACTATGTTCAGTTAATTTGAAGGCGAAAACGAACACATTTTTCGTTTCTAAAACCATATTAATGCAAAAAACACCTGCTGAAAACAAGTATTTTCGACCTGTTTTGCAGATGTTTTTTGAAACAATCAGAGTTATATAATAGTTATATATATTATTATATATTAATTACATTAATATACACAAAATCATTTTGTGAACTTAGACGGTGTAACACCCTTGTATCTTTTGAAAACTTTAATGAAATATCCGCAGTCGTTGTACCCGCATTTATCAGCAATTTCCGCAACAGTTTGAGTGCCTTCAACGAGTTCTATACAAGCCTTTTCAACTCTGAAATAGTTGAGATAGTCAACAGGGGTTTTGCCTGTCATATTTTTGAAGAAACGGCAAAAATAGTTGGGGTTCATATCGGCAACATCTGCCAAATCTTCAAGAGAAATTTCGTGAGAATAGTTTTCTTCAATATAAGAGATGACTTTTTCAAAAGCGTTGAGTCTTTTTCTCATAGAAGAAGAAATAGCGACAGTTTTTGTATATTTGTCGTATTCTACGATTTTTCCGAGCATTGTACCGATAGCGCCTACAACAGTGAGTTGGTATCCCTTCGGTTTTTTCAGCATAGCGTCAAAAGCGTAGCCTGCAATGTTGATGATTTCCGCGTCGTCGCTTGTAAAGTGAGTCTGCACCATTGTCTGAGAGTTGAAATACTTTTTGCAAAGGTCCGAAGTAGCAGACAAAAATTCCAAATTAAAGTCAAGACACTCATACTCGCCGTACCTCGGTTCAATGATATGCAACATACCGCCGCCTATAAAAAGCATTTCACCTTCTTTTACAATGTAAGAGGTTGTACCGACATTTACTGAAATTTCACCCGACAATACTCGTATCAACTCTGTTTCGGGGTGCCAGTGATGAGTTGAATAATAAAACGGATGATTTTTATCAACACTGTAAATTTCAAACGGAAAATCAAAAGTTCCGTGCATTTTTTGTTCGCGATAAGTTTGGTATTTCAAGATATATCCTCCTAAAGCAAAATATTTTACTTTGATATAATTATAACACAAAATTTGACAAAATCAATCAATTTTTAACATAAAAATATTAAAATTTTACTTATTTAATATTTTAGTTATATTTTATATACACAATAGTAATACTTTTCGGGTTACAGAACAGTAACAATATGCTGTATTTTGTTGTTAATTGCCGTTTATTGTGGTAATATTTTTAAAATGTATAAAAGCGGCTGTAATCAGCCGCTATTTTTTAGGAGGATAATAATGGCGAAAACTAAGATTAATGTTGAAAACGGCATTTATGACGCGAGACAACTCGGCGTTCCGAAAACACTTTTGCTCGGTGTACAGCACCTTTTTGCAATGTTCGGCGCGACAGTTCTTGTGCCTATTTTGACAGGACTGTCTGTATCTTCAACACTTTTGTTTGCAGGTATAGGCACACTTTTGTTCCATCTTTTAACAAAAGGCAAAATTCCTGCTTTTCTCGGCTCTTCGTTTGCATTTTTGGGCGGATACTTCGCAGTCAATTCATGGGCAGAACAGTACGGAGTAAGCGACCCGAAAACACTTTTACCGTACGCTTGTTTGGGTGTTGCATGTGCAGGTTTGGTTTATCTGATTATGTCAGGACTAATCAAAATTTTCGGCGCTAAAAAGATAATGAGATTTTTCCCGCCGATTGTTACGGGTCCAATCATCATTGCAATCGGACTCACACTTTCAGGCTCGGCAATCACAAACTGTCAGTCAAACTGGCTCATTGCAATAGTTGCAATCGCAATCATCGTTGTTTGCAATGTCTTCGGTAAAGGTATGATTAAAATTATACCGATTATTTTAGGCGTAGTAGGTTCTTGCATTTTCGCCGTTATTTTACATCTCAGCGGAACACCTGTTTTTGACGCCGAAAAAATCACTGCTTTCAAAGAGGCAGCTTGGATAGGTTTGCCTGTTGTAAAAAACGAAACGGTATTTTCTCTCTTCGGCAATATGGACAAGTCGCTTGCAATCACAGCAATCATCACAATTATGCCTATCTCACTTGCTACAATGGTAGAGCATATCGGCGATATGTCTGCAATCAGTTCAACAACAAAGAGAAACTATTTTGAAAACCCAGGACTTCACAGAACACTTTTGGGCGACGGTCTTGCTACAATTTTGGCTTCGCTTTTCGGTGCGCCTGCAAACACAACATACGGCGAAAACACAGGCGTTCTCAATCTTTCAAAAGTTTACGACCCGAGGGTTATCAGAATTGCGGCTTACCTTGCGGTAATTCTTTCTTTCAGCCCGAAGTTCGCAGCGCTCATCAGCCTTATTCCTGCGTCTGTAATCGGCGGTATTTCACTTGTTCTTTACGGTATGATTTCTGCTGTCGGCGTTCGCAATCTTGTAGAAAGCAAGGTTGACTTCACAAAGTCAAGAAATGTTATCATTGCGGCACTTGTACTTGTACTTACAATCGGCATCAAATACGGCGCAAATGACTCTGTAAGTTTCACAATCGGTTCAGTTACAATCGGTTTCACAGGTCTTGCAGTAGGCGCTCTTCTCGGCATCATTCTCAACGCTGTTCTTCCGGGCAAAGACTACGACTTTGACGAAGAAGAAAAGGCAGAAGCAGAAGAACTTGAGGCGGAAGAAAAAGAGGCACAGATAGAACTCTCTGCCCCTGAAAACTAAATTTCAGTAATGATTTGATTACAATTCATCAGCACAAAAGGAGTTGCAAATGTGAACTGCCCCAGATTGTGCAGACAGTACAAAAAAGGAGCCTAAGGTAGAATAATTTAATTTTAAGCAACAAACTGATTTCGTTTTTCAAGCGGAGTCAGTTTTG
>DVEP01000038.1 GCA_015655975.1 Eubacterium sp.
ACTGACTCCGCTTGAAAAACGAAATCAGTTTGTTGCTTAAAATTTAATTATTCTGCCATCGGTGGCCTTTTTTGTATTGTCTGCACAATTTGGGGCAGTACATTTAACCGACCTTTTTAATATAGTTTATAGTATTTGTTCGTTTTGATTATTCCAATTCAATTTTGAAACAAAGAGGCATATCTTTGTGATAATTGCCGTCAACACTGAGTTGAAGACCTTTTTTGCTTATTTCATAGTTTACTTTTGCATTACTGCCTAAAAGAGAAATATTTTTTACGCAGTAGCTTATATTTTGATTGTTTCTGCCTAAATATTTTGAGGTGTACTTGTTGTTTTTGCTTGTGCCGAGTACAAACATATAGATATAGCCGTTGTTGTATGTGAAACGAATGTCTTTTGAGGTGTATTTGAAGTTTTCTTTGAAAGAGCCTGCTTTTCTTTTCTTTTTGTTTTCTCCGTAAATTTCAAACGGTTTGCATCCATAGATTGCTTCTTTGCAGTTGTCAATCCACTCTCCGAGTTCAAGCAAAACTTTCTTCTCTTCTTCGCAGATTGTACCGTCTGCTTTCGGACCTACATTGAGCATAAAACATCCGTTTTTTGAAAGCACATCTACAAAATTGCAGGCAACTTCGTTTGCTGTTTTAAACTTGTTGCCTTCAGTATAGCCCCAAGAATTTTTTGCTATCGCAGTGTCATTTTGCCAAATTTCAGGAGAAATTCCGTCAAGTTGACCTCTTTCAACATCGAAAGTTGCACAGTTTTTAACAACGCTGTCCAGTTTGTAAAAGACGGTAACTTCTTTGCCCCATTCTGTCGCTCTGTTGTAATAGTAGGCAAGAAATTTTTTTATATACGGTCTGAAGTCTTTTTGAGTAATCCACCAGTCAAAGTAAACGGCGCTCGGTTTGTTTAAATCTATCATTTCGGCGCTTGAAGCAAGCCAGTCTTCAAGCCAGTCTTTAGTCGGTACATAAAATTCATGGCAGTTTGTTGACAGTTTTACTATTGTATCACTGCTTTTTCTGTGCGCAGGACCGTATAGGTCATTGTCTTTTCCTTGTGAAATATCGCAGTCGAAATCATGACAGCCGTTAAAAAACCAAAAGTGTTCTGCACGATGACTTGAGGTGCAAAAAGTGATGCCGTACTTGTCGCAGCTTTTGTGCAATTCTTCAAGAATATTTACCTTGGGACCCATTTCGACTGAATTCCATTTGTTTAAATTACTTTTGTACATTTTAAATCCGTCGTGATGTTCGCCGACGGGCATAATAAATTTTGCGCCGCTTTTTTTAAACAAATCAAGCCATTCGTCAGCGTTGAATTTCTCGGCTTTAAACATAGGAATAAAATTTTTGTACGGAAATTTTTCAACTCCGCCGTAAACTTTATTGTGGTGTTTATTTGCAGACGAATTTTTTAAATACATAAGTCTCGGATACCATTCGTTTACATAAGCGGGTACGCTGTAAACACCCCAGTGAATGAAAAGACCGAGTTTGCCGTATGCGTACCAATCGGGTGTTTTGTGCTTTGACAAACTGTTCCAGTCATCTTTAAATTGTCCGTTTTCAATAGTTTCGTCAATAATTTTTAAGTAGTCTTTGATATTGTTGATGTCCATAAAATACCTCCTCAATATAACTATAGTGTATATGTTTTTCAATACAGTTGCAATTGTAAAAAATCTTGAATAGTATTGTAGTTTATGATAGAATTTTCAGGGAAGTGATAAAATGTATTTACCCGACAATTATGTTGTGTTTGATATAGAAACTACGGGAATGTCGCCCGAATATGCCGAGATAATAGAAATAGGCGCGCTGAAATGTGAAAACAATGAAATCGTTGACAGTTTTCAGACTTTGGTAAGACCTGACTATGCCATACCGTACAAAATAACGAAAATGACGGGAATTTCAAATGAAGATGTTTACAACGCCCCTGAAATTTCAGATGTGATTTTTGATTTTGACGATTTTGTAAAAGGCTATGCAGTTGTAGGACACAATGTGAATTTTGATATTCGTTTTATGGACTACTACTATTCTTGTTTCGGCGGGAGTTTTTCTCCTGTTTACTATGATACTCTTCATATTGCAAAAAAAGTTTTTCGTGAAAATGGTATAGAAGTCGAAAATTTTAAACTTGAAACTTTAAAAAGTTTTTTAGATGTAAATATCATTTCTCACCGAGCGCTTGAAGACTGCGAAGTTACAAAAGTTTTGTTCGACTATTGTAAGAGCAATTTGTGAGTAAAAAATAATTAAATAACAAATCTAAAAAATAGAGTACGGAACATTCCGTACTCTATTTCAGTATATGGTTTGATATTTGCAATTATAATGATATATAGTTAATTATTAAAATATTGCATTAATAATCGTGCTCGTCCTCTAAAACTGCGTGCGCGCATTTAATACCGTCGTTTGCGGCGCTGATTATTCCTCCCGCATATCCTGCACCTTCTCCGCAGGGATAAACTCCGTTTACGGAACACTGCAGAAAATCATCTCGTAAAATTCTTACGGGCGATGAACTTCTTGTTTCAGGCGCTGTAAGAACTGCGTCGTACAGACTGAAACCTTCAAGTTTTTTGTTCATTTCAACAATGGCGCTTTTCATAGTTTCGCTGACAGCATTCGGTAAACACTCCGTCAAATCGCACAGCGTTACGCCTGTCGGACAGGTCGGTTTGACACTTCCCAAAGATTTTGAAAGTTTACCGTTCAAAAAGTCGCCTACAAGCTGTGCAGGGGCATTGTAGTTTGAACCTGCTATTTGAAATGCTTTTTGCTCGATTTCTCTTTGATAGTATATTCCTGCAAGCGGATGTTCACTCGGGAAATTTTCAGGTTCGATACCTACAAGAAGTGCAGAGTTTGCGTTTTCGCCGTCACGGGCAAGCTCGCTCATTCCGTTTACAACTACTCCGCCTTTTTCACTTGCTGCGGCAACAACTGTTCCGCCCGGGCACATACAAAAAGTGTATGCTCCTCTTTCGTGTAGTTTATGGCAACTCAATTTGTAGTCGGCAGCGCCCAAAGCCTTATGGTTTGCGAATTTACCGTACTGTGCTTTATTGATTAAAGATTGCGGATGCTCAATTCTTGCACCTACCGAAAACGGCTTTTGAATAATTTTTATGCCCGAGTTATAAAGCATTTCAACAGTATCTCTTGCGCTGTGTCCTATTGCCAAAATCACGCTGTCTGTTTCAATATCGACATTTTCGCCGTTGTGGGAATAGGTAATGCCGTGAATAAACCCGTTTGCAGAAATAAGTTTTTCAAGTTTGCATTCAAGACGCACTTCTCCGCCGAGTGAAATTATTTTTTTTCGGATGTTTTTGACAACTATTGCAAGTCGGTCTGTTCCTATATGCGGTTTTGAAGAATATAGTATTTCTTCGGGCGCGCCCGCTTCATACAATTCTTCCAAAATTTTGTGTATATACGGACTTTTTATTCCTGTTGTCAACTTGCCGTCGCTGAAAGTACCTGCTCCGCCTTCTCCGAATTGAACATTTGATTCGCGGTTTAATTCTTTCTTTTCCCAAAACAGATTGACATCTTTCTGCCTGTCTTCAACTGCTTTGCCTCGTTCTATTATTATAGGCTTTAAACCTGAAAGCGCAAGTACGAGTCCTGCAAACATTCCTGCAGGACCGAAACCTACAACGACAGGTCTTAAATTGCTTTTTCGCTTGTTTTCAGGCAGTTTGTAAACATAAGGTTCAACTATTTGAATTTTTGAATTGTTCAGTTTCTTAAAGACCTGCTTTTCGTTGTCTAAAACTACATCTACTGCGTAAATGAACTGAATATTGTCTTTTTTTCTTGCATCTACGCTTTTCTTGAAAATCGTGAGCCTTTTTATGTCGCTTTCTTTTATTTTTAATATTTTTGACGCTTTTTTCGTCAATTCGCTTTCGCTTTCGTCAAGTGAGAGTTTGATTTCACTAATTCTTATCATTTGTTCTACCTGCTATTTCTTCTGCAACCGTAAGTGCGCTTGAAAATGCCCATTGCAAATTGTACCCTCCGCAAGGACCCTGAACATCAAGAACTTCTCCTGTTGCAAATAGATTTTTTGAAAGTTTAGATTCTGAATTTTCAGTAAATTCACTTGTTTTCATTCCGCCGCATGTTATTTGTGCGTGCTCAAAACCAAGCGTTCCTGTGATTATAATTCGCCACGACTTACAGTATTTAGCCATCTTGCTGCAGTCTTTTTCGGATTGCTTTTCAATTATCTCTGAAAGTTTTATGCCGAGTATTCCTATCAAATCGCCGTTTTTTTGTATATGCTCTTTGATTTCTTCTTCGGTCATAGTCGGAACAAGGTCTAAAACTGCAACATTTTTTTCGCCCTTGTGTTTAGCAAAAACTTCCGACAAGTTCATTATAACTATTCCCGACAGGCCGTAGTCTGTAAAAAGAACTTCACCGTATTCACTTTTGATGATTTGTTTGTCGCATTCAGCCGAAACAATGCATTTTCTTCGTACGCCCTTTAACGCTCTGCAATTTTTAGAACTTGATTTTAATTGCACAAGCGACGGCAAAAGTTCTGTTGCAGTGTGCCCGAATTGACTGAGCAATTCATAACCGCTTCCGTCGGAACCGAGATTTTTTTGGGCCTGACCGCCGCAGGAAACAACGACAAAGTCAAAGTTTTTAATAGTTTGGTTTTTATTTTCTCTTGAAATATGGAGAGTGTATTTGTTGTTCTCGTCTTTTGAAATGCTTTTTACTTTCGCACAAGTCAGAAGTTTTATATGAAGTTTTTCAATTGTTTTTTCAAAAATCTTTACGACGGAACTTGCTTGTAAAGAAAGCGGATAAATACGGTTTTCGCTGTCTTTTACGGTTTCTGTTCCTATACTTTTGAAAAAATCAATCGTTTTTGAAACATTGTTTTTTTCAAATATGTTTTGTGCAAAAGTTGTTTCATAATGCGCATTTGCATTTGATAAATTGCATCTGCCGTTTCCCGTTGCAAGCAATTTTCTGCCTATGATTTCTTCCTTTTCAATTAAAACAATTTCTGATTTAGGTAAAAGTTGTTTCAATTTTATGGCGCAAACAAGTCCCGAAGCACCTGCGCCGATTATTGCACAATTCATTTGTTTACTCCATAAATATGCGAATTTAGTTTGCAGTTTATATAATATTCAGTCTTATGATACTATATCTAAAACGAATATGCAAATATTTTATCACATTTTTTGAATTTTGACGGTGTAAAATAAAAAAAACTATTGACTGTTTGTACTTTTTGTGGTAAATTATATACACCTCTTAAAAGGGGGCTTTATTTTTGTGCCCGCTTTTTTCGTGATTGCTTGCGTTGCAATCGCAATGAGGGAGGCAAATATGTCGAAATTTTATTTGGAGGTGCCACGATGAGAGTTAAAGTAACATTGGCATGTACTGAGTGCAAACAACGCAACTACAATACAATGAAAAACAAAAAGAATACTCCTGACAGGTTAGAGATGAATAAGTACTGCAGATTTTGCAAGAAACACACTCTTCACAGGGAAACAAAGTAACGGAGGTCCGCAATTATGGCAGATGAAAAAAAGACCCCGGCAAAAAAGGCTGATACTAAAGCTGACTCTAAGAAAAGCAAGTCTGCTAAAGATAGTACAAAGTCTAAAAAAGACAGCAAAAAAGACGGCAAGAAAAAGAAGAAAAATCCTTTTAAATCAGTAGGCAATTTCTTCAAAAGCGTAAGGTCTGAAAGCAAGAAAGTTGTTTGGGCAGACGCAAAAGATACTTTGAAGAACTCACTTGTTGTACTTGTTGTTGTTGCAATCGCAGGCGTTGCAATCTATGCTACCGACAGTCTTCTTGCACTTGGCATGAAGGGTATCAAGAGCATTAAAGAGAACACAACTGTTTCAACCACAGCAGAGGAAACAACAACTGCTGCCGACGCAGATACCTCAACTACTGCAGCTGCCGAATAAGGAGGCTGAAAAATGGAAGAAGCAAAGTGGTATGTAGTTCATACATTTTCCGGCTACGAAAACAAGGTTGCAAGCAACATTGAAACTGTTGTTGAAAACCGCGGTATGCAAGACTTAATTCAAGAAGTTGCAATACCTACCGAAACCGATGTTGAAATTAAAGAAGACGGAACAAAAAAAGAGTTTGAAAGAAAAACATTTCCCGGCTATGTTCTTGTTAAGATGATTATAACAGACGAGTCTTGGTATGTTGTTCGCAACACAAGAGGTTGTACGGGTTTTGTCGGCCCTGAAAGCAACCCTGTTCCGCTCAGCGACGAAGAAGTTAAGGCTCTCGGCGTTGAAAAAGTAAATATCAAAGCGCCTTACGCTGTAGGCGATTCGGTAAATGTTGTACAAGGTCCTCTCGAGGGCTTTTCCGGTATAGTTGATGAAATCGACATCAACAAAAACAGCGTTCAGGTAACTGTATCAATGTTTGGCAGAGAAACAAAGGTAGAATTTGAACTCGACCAACTTGAAAAAGTTACAGAAGAATAATTTAATTCAATAATCAGCAGTATATCTGCTTATTA
Source organism: Eubacterium sp. (assembly GCA_015655975.1). Classification (GTDB taxonomy): domain Bacteria; phylum Bacillota; class Clostridia; order Oscillospirales; family Acutalibacteraceae; genus Scybalenecus. Next base: position 6,559 of record DVEP01000038.1, read on the forward strand.
TCATTGCATTTTTGCAATGAGTGGGAGGGGAATCCCCGCCAATTACCACATATTAGGAGGAAATTAAAATGGCTCAAAAGGTTGTAGGCTTAATTAAGCTTCAAATCCCTGCCGGCAAAGCTACACCGGCTCCGCCTGTCGGACCTGCTCTTGGTCAGCACGGCGTAAACATTATGGCTTTCACAAAAGAATTCAATGAAAGAACAAAGAACGACGCAGGTCTTATTATTCCTGTTGTTATTACAGTTTTTGAAGACCGTTCATTTACTTTCGTAACAAAAACTCCACCTGCTGCAGTGCTCATCAAAAAAGCATGCGGAATTGACAAAGCTTCAGGCGTTCCGAACAAGAACAAAGTTGCTAAGTTGACAAAAGAACAGGTGCAGAAAATTGCAGAAACAAAAATGCCCGACTTAAACGCTGCAAGCCTTGAGGCTGCTATGTCAATGGTTGCCGGTACAGCAAGAAGCATGGGCGTAGAAGTAGAGGAATAATTCCCCGAGTGGGAGGAAAAATCCGTTAAACCACATATCTGGGAGGTAAATGATTTATGAAACACGGAAAAAAATATATTGACGGTGCAAAACTTATTGACCGTACAAATTTATATGACGCTGAAGAAGCTCTTGACCTTACAGTTAAGACTGCTACAGCAAAATTTGATGAAACAGTAGAAGCTCACATTCGTCTCGGCGTTGACTCAAGACACGCTGACCAGCAGGTTAGAGGCGCTGTTGTACTTCCTAACGGAACAGGTAAAGATGTGAGAGTTGCTGTTTTTGCAAAGGGCGACCTTGCAAAAGCTGCTGAAGAAGCAGGCGCAGATGTAGTAGGCGACGCTGACCTTGTTGCTAAAATTCAAGGCGGCTGGATGGACTTCGATGTTGCTATCGCAAGCCCTGACATGATGGGATTTGTAGGCCGTTTAGGTAAAATCCTCGGTCCGAGAGGTCTCATGCCTTCTCCAAAAGCAGGCACAGTAACAATGGATGTTGCTAAAGCAGTTCAGGAAGCAAAGGCAGGTAAAATTGAATACCGTCTTGACAAAACAAACATCATTCACTGCCCAATCGGTAAAGCATCATTCGGCACTGAAAAACTTCTTGAAAACTTCAATACACTTATCAACGCTGTAGTAAAGGCTAAACCTTCAGCTGCAAAAGGTCAGTATATTAAATCTATTGCAGTTGCAAGCACAATGGGCCCGGGCGTTCGTGTTAACCCTGCAAAATACAGTGCAGTAAGTTCTGCTGAATAATTTTAGGTATTGACAAACAAGTTCGCTTGTGATAAAATACTATCGCTGTTCAACCAAAGACAGTAGGTGCGTTTTCGCATAAGTATATCGCCTACCGAGGAATGAGCATATTTTAACGATTTAGTTAGTTATGTTTATTGTGCATTCCTCACGGAATGCACATTTTTATTTTGGTAACAGCCATATTAAGTCCGTTTACGGCAAATAATTATGGAGGTGGACCAATGCCAAGTGCAGTAGTTCTTGAAAAGAAAAAACAACAAGTTGCTGACCTTAGTGAAAGAATCAAGAATTCAGTAGCAGGTGTAATTGTTGACTACAAAGGTATTAATGTTGCTGACGATACAACTCTTCGTAAAGACCTTCGTGAAGCAGGCATTGAATATACAGTAGTTAAAAACACTATTTTAAAGCGTGCTGCTGAAGATGCAGGTCTTGAAGGAATTGATTCAGTTCTTGAGGGAACAACAGCTATCGCAACAAGTGCAGAAGACTATGTAGCAGCAGCTCGTATTCTTCAAAAATTTGCAGATTCTCACAATGCATTCAATGTTAAGAGCGGTTATCTTGACGGCGAGATTATTGACCTCGCTAAAATCCAGGCTCTTGCAAAATTGCCATCAAGAGAAGTTCTTCTTGCAACAGTTTGCAGCGTATTCAACGCTCCAATCGCAGCTTTTGCTCGTGCAGTACAAGCTATTGTTGACAAGAATGGTGAAGCTTCAGAAGAAGCACAAACAGCTGAAGAAGCTCCTGTTGAGGAAGCTCCGGCAGAATAATTTTAAATTTAACTATCTATATTGGAGGAAAATAAAATGGCATCAGAGAAAGTTACCAACATTGTTGAAGAACTTAAAACTCTTACAGTTCTCGAATTATCAGAACTCGTATCAGCAGTAGAAGAAGAATTCGGCGTAAGCGCTGCAGCAGCAGTTGCAGTAGCAGCTCCGGCAGAAGGCGGCGCAGCAGCAGCTGACGAAAAGACAGAATTCGATGTAATTCTTACAAGCGACGGCGGAAACAAGATCCCTGTTATCAAAGCAGTTCGCGAAATCACAGGTCTTGGCCTTAAAGAAGCAAAAGCTATCGTTGACGGTGCTCCTGCTCCTATCAAAGAAGGCGTAGCTAAAGAAGCAGCTGAAGAAATGAAAGCTAAACTCGAAGAAGCTGGCGCTAAAGTAGAACTTAAATAAGTTTGAATGTTTAAAGGGACGGATTATCCGTCCCTATTTTTTATTTTTACAAATGAATTTGTTTTTATAGATTTAATTTAGTTGCATAAATGTGTGTTGATTGTTATAATATTTGAGTGAGGTGTTATTTTATGTTTAAAGAAATCAGCGTTAAAGATGTAAAGGAAAATTTCGTTAAATTGATTGCGAGTGATTGGGCTTTGCTCACGGCCGGCGATGAAAACGCTTTCAATACTATGACGGTAAGTTGGGGCTCAATCGGCGAACTTTGGGGCAAAGATATGGCTACTGTTTATGTAAGACCGCAAAGATACACGAAAAAATTTATAGACGAAAACGAATATTTCACACTTACTTTTTACAATGAGGAAGATAAAAAAATCCTTTCCTATTGCGGTTCTCATTCGGGAAAAGATTTTGACAAAGTAAAAGAAACAGGACTTGTTCCCGTTTTAAGCGAAAAAGCGCCGTATTTTAAACAGGCTAAACTTGTTTTGGTTTGCAAAAAAATGGCAGTTTCAAGTTTCAAAAAGGAAGATTTTATAGATAATTCAATAATGAATAACTATCCTAATAACGATTTTCACGATATATATTACGGAGCGATAGAAAAGGTATTGATTTCAGAAGAATAATAGTGTATAATATTATTCACGAAAGGCAGGGGTAAATCTTTATTTCATATCGTAGTGTATGGGCCCTGTGCGACGGGATGCTACGAACCTTGTCAGGCGGGGAACCGAGCAGCAATAAGTGGATTATTCTGTGCGCCGCAGACAAGTCTGTACACTGCGATATGAAATAAAGGCTCTTGCCTTATTTTTATTAATTTAATAGGGGGTGCGAAATGTATCAGGTTTTATACAGAAAATATCGACCGAAAGTTTTTTCAGATGTTTACGGTCAGGAGCATGTTACTAAAACTTTGCTCAATGAAATTAAAGAAAACAGAGTTTCGCACGCCTATCTTTTCACAGGCTCTCGCGGAACAGGTAAAACTACTTGTGCAAAAATTCTTGCTAAAGCGGTAAACTGCGAAAACAGTAACGACGGTGAGCCTTGCGGTGAGTGTGAAGTTTGTCGGGGAATTGACAGCGGTTCTTTGTTTGATGTTGTTGAAATCGACGCTGCATCAAACAACAGTGTAAACGATATTCGTGATTTGCGCGAAGAAGTGAACTATACGCCTACTCGTTGTAAGTACAGAGTGTATATAATAGACGAGGTGCATATGTTGTCCCCGGGTGCGTTTAACGCTTTGCTTAAAACACTTGAAGAACCGCCTGCGCATGTTATTTTCATTTTGGCTACGACAGAAGTTCATAAATTGCCGGCTACTATTTTATCAAGATGTCAAAGGTTTGATTTTAAAAGAATTAAACCGGAAGTAATGAGTTTGCGTCTGAAAGAAGTCGCTGAAAAAGAGAGTATCAGTATAGATGATGACGCCGCAATGCTCATAGCGAGAATTGCCGACGGCGGTCTGCGTGACGGATTGTCAATACTCGACCAATGCGCAGGAAAAAGCAAAAAGATTACTGCAGACATTGTGTCCGATGCGGCAGGATTGGCGGGAAGAGAAGCGTTGTACGATTTATCGGACGCCGTCTTCTCTAAAAGCAGTGCAAAAGCGCTTGATACAATAGCGTCTTTGTATAACGGTTCTTACGATATGGAAAGATTGTGTTCTGAAATGATTAGTCATTTTAGAAATTTTCTGATTGTAAAAACCGTAAAAAACAGCAGAGAATTGATTGTTTGTACCGATGATGAATTTGATACAATAAAAGACTATGCTTCTAAATTCACTTTGGAGTCAATCATATATTCGCTTGATTTAATGCAAAATACTTTAGCAGTAATAAAAAGCGGTGCAAATGCCAGAATTGAAATGGAAATGACATTTGTTAAACTTTGCAATCCGTTGCTTGAATCGTCAAATGAAAGTTTGCTTGAGAGAATTTCAGCGCTTGAATTGGCAGTTAAAACGGGGAATATCGGTTTTAAAAATTCAAATTCAGTCAGTGAAACGGCAAAAGTCGAGCCACAAAAATATTTGCCAAGTTCTTCAAATATATCGGAAAATAAAACAGAAAAATTTGAAGAAAAAACTGCGGATGACGGCGGTTTGGGATATGCCTCAAAAGTCGCCGACAGTGAATATAAAAATGATACGCACGACAACAATACTGCAAATGTTGCTTTGCAGACGGAGAAAAAAGCGGAGAGTGTTGCAAGTCAGCAAAAGAGCACGGCAGAATATTCAGATGTTCAAATGCTTTTTCCCCGTTGGGACGAGTTGCTCGACGCAGTTTTCAAAACAGACAAGGCGCTTTATAGTTTGCTTGCAAATTCAAAAGGGTATATACAAAGCGAGTTCTTTTTGATAGACAGTCCGAACGAGTCATTTAGCAAATTTATTAAAACTGAAAATCATTTGCGAAATTTAAGACAGGCAATATTCAATATTACAGGTCAAAGTTATAAAGTTGGATTTTTCAAAAACAGCGAGCCTGAAAAACAGAAAAAAGACCCGCTTGACAGTTTGATTGATAAAGCCAACGGAAAAATAGAGTTAAATGTAGAATAATTCAAGGAGTGTTAAATATGAAAGCAAGATTACCTCAAGGTATGGGCGGCGGACCTTCAAATATGCAAGGTATGTTAAAGCAGGCTCAAAAAATGCAGGAAATGATAGAAGCAAAAAAACAGGAACTTGAAGAAAGAGAGTATGTAACTTCTTCAGGCGGCGGTATGGTTGAAATTACCGTAAACGGTAAACACGAAGTTAAGGCAATCGGAATTAATCCCGAAGTTGTTGACCCTGAAGATGTTGAAATGCTTGAAGATATGCTTCTTGCAGCTTTTAACGAAGCAATGCGTCAAATAGACGAAGTTGAAGAAAGAGAAATGAATTCTATTACAGGCGGACTTAATATTCCGGGACTTTAATATGAATTTGTCTTTGTTTTTCGGAAAGGATTAATATATGGCGTCATATAATCTTGCCACGCTTTCAAAGTTAATAGACCAATTTGAAAGAATGCCCGGAATAGGGCATAAAACAGCGCAGCGAATGGCGTACTATGTTCTCGGACTTACAAAACAGCAGGCGTATGATTTTTCAAAAGCAATTACAGACGCTGTTGAGAAAATTCATCACTGCTCAGTATGTTGTAATTTGTGCGAGGATGAACTTTGCCCGATTTGTCAAAATGACCGCAGAGATAAAAGTATCATTTGTGTTGTTGAAGACCCGAAAGATGTTGTTGCGATTGAGAGAACAAACGAATACAACGGAGTTTATCATGTGCTGCACGGTGTAATGTCGCCTATGAATAATATCGGTCCTGACCAAATAAGAATTAAAGAGTTGGTTGCAAGACTCGGCGACGACAGTGTGTCAGAGGTAATACTTGCAACAAATCCGACCGCAGAGGGCGAAGCGACTGCTATGTATATTTCAAGGCTTATAAAACCTATGGGTATAACTGTTTCAAGACTTGCTTACGGTGTGCCTGTCGGTGCGGACCTTGAGTACGCAGACGAGTTTACGCTGTTGCGTGCGATTGAAGGCAGAAATGTAATTTAAGGAGTGGTATGCGTGGATAAAAACAAAATAAAAATTGTTGCCCAAAATAAAAAAGCATATCACGACTATTTTGTGCTTGAAACTTTTGAGGCAGGCATAGAATTGTTCGGTACGGAAATTAAATCTGTCAGGGAAAGCAGAGTGAATTTAAAGGACAGTTGGTGCAGTTTTGACGACGGTCAAATTTATGCCCGCGGTGTTCATATTTCTCCTTATGATAAGGGAAATATATTTAATCGTGAGCCGATGCGTCCTAAAAGACTTTTGCTTCATAAGAAAGAAATTTTGCATTTGTTTGACGAGTCGCGTCAGCAGGGACTTACTGTAATTCCTTTGAAAATGTACATCAAAGGCTCGTACGCAAAAATTGAAATAGGCGTTTGCAAAGGTAAAAAGAACTACGATAAGCGCGCAGATATTGCAGAAAAAGACGCAAAGCGTAATATTGAGCGTGCTATGAAAGAAAAATATAAGGCATAGCGATTTTTCGCTTTGCATATATGGGGATGAAAGGATTTCGACTGGGGTAAAGAAACAATGTAAGCGAGTAGTGGAGTTGCACCACTTTAAAAGTAACAACTTAAAAATTAACTGACAATAATAAAACAGTTTTAGCTGCTGCCTAAGTGCACAGCCGTTCTCTTTAAGAGTGCCACGGCTTAAATGAGAGCGTCGATTAGTGGCGTCCGTGAATGAAGAAGTTTCTCGGTCTTTGTCACGCAATAGAGAATACCGTAGCAAAAAGCCTGTTTGTCGGCGTTTTGTGAGGGGAATCTGAAAAGACAAAATACACTCGTAGAAAGCGTTGCGGACGGACTTTAGGACAGGGGTTCGACTCCCCTCATCTCCACCACACCTGCGGTGAGCAATTCGCGCACCGCAGGTTTTTCTTTATTCTGAAGTTTTGTGCCCGAGCTTGCAGCGGGTATCTTTTTTTGTCAAGTTTTACCATATCGGAGCAGGCGATACAAAGCTTGCTCCGACTTTTTGTCTTTGGTAAAGGACAATTACAATTAAACGGCAGTTTTCGTATTGAAAACTGCCGTTTCTCTTTCTCTTGTTTTATTTTGTTTAACTAAACATCAGTTGATTTCAGTTTTTAAAGTATCAATAATTGTGTCGTGCTTTGCTTTTGACCAGGAATAGAGCATTGCAAGACCGACTATGATAAATACTGCGACAATTGTGATGAGGTAGATTTTCCAGTCGAACATATTCAAAAGCGACAGCGACGTACTCAAAGCCATATACATAAATGCGTTGATTATCATACTGATAGGAATACCTATAAATATTGCTTTGAGGCCGTAGAAAATGCTTTCAAGACAAATCATTTTGTTGAAACCTTTGGGAGTAATTCCTATTGATTTCATCATGGCAAATTCTTTCTTCCTGAGTTCAAAACTTGTGGAGATTGTATTAAATATATTTGCAACGGCAACAAGTGTCATAAGTGTTATGAAACCGTATGAAAATGTTTTTACTACAATTATCATTGAGTTCATAAGTTGCATTTGACCTCTGATATTAATAATTCGCATTCCGTTGTATTGGTCATATATTTCAAGAAGTTTTTCTTCTACAAAGTCGGGGTCTTTTGTTTCAACTCCGAGTGAAAACGCCTTCAGTCCCAAATCTGCAACCGCACTGTACGGTACATACATATTCAGAACAGAACTTACATTGAGTTTCTCAATATATCCGCTTGATTTGGTGATGAAGTCTCCTATGACAATATCGTTTTTATACTGAATAGAGTCTTCGTTCTCTACATCTTTTTTAATAACTGTTTTTCCGACAGCGTCATCTTTAAACGGTTTAGTAACGGTTTTTTTGCTTTTGTTTGAAACTACCATTTCGTTTTTTACAAGAGCTTTTCTTGCGCCGTTGTTCTCAAAGTAAGGTGTGCTGTCGATAGAGTTTTCCTTGCAAAGCTGAATAAAGTCTTTGTCATCTAAAAAATAGATGGCATAGTTCATATTTGTTTTACTTGTATCTTCTGATGAATCAGGCGGGATGATTTGTAAAAATTTGTCGTTGAACAAATCTTTATTCATCTGAGCGAAACTGTACATACTTGTTGTAGAATAAGAGTTGTCAACTTTGTCGATGGCGTTGACAGTTTTCTTCATCTGTTCAATATCTTGTTCTTCACCTTCGCCGTAATAATCTATTTGTATTTGATACGGAAGTATCATTTGAGTATCAAAAGCCTGTTGAAAAAGTGAACAGAAAGTGTTTGTCGAGATGAAAAGAATGATAGAAACAGCGAGAGAAACGCTGATTATTCTGGATTTTTTGCCGTTTCTTTTAATATTTTTGAGTGCAAGTTCGCCCTCATATCCAAAAATTTTGTTTACAATTTTAGGCGTTTTGAGTTTTTTCGCTTTTACTTTTACTTCGTTTGATTGACGCAAAGCATCAATAGGTGTTGTTTTTGACGCTTTAATTGCAGGAATGAATGAAGAAATTGCGATTGTGAATGCGCTGAGCAAAACGATTGCCACAATGATAGGCCAGTGTACAACTGCGTGCATTGTATAGTCATACATTTCTGTGAAACCTGTGTTGATGATGTGAGGAGAAAGCAATCTCAATGTAATGTCGATACCGATTATTCCGAAGAAAATGCCAAACGGAATACTTGCTACTCCGAGTACAAGCCCTTCAAAAAGCACCGTTTCTCTTTTTTGTTTTTTGGTAGCGCCGACTGTTGCAAGCATACCTAAGTAACGGCTTCTCTCGGCAAGTGAAATTCCGAAAGAGTTGTATATCAGCATTACAGATGCAACTATGATGATTAAAAGAATGATTGTTGCAGTACCTAAAAGTGAGCCGAGCATATCCATATTGCCGTTAACAGCTACAAAATGGCTTATATAAATAGACGGATTGAGCATTGATTTTTCAAATTTTATACCTGCTTCATCAATGGCAACGCCTGCCTGTTTTGCGGAGTTGCTCGATGTTTTGTCCATCTGAATATAAATGTTGTTGTACTGTGTTTCATCGCTTGCAAAACCACGAATGATGGGGAAATCGAACTTGTGTCCGTCTGTAGGCTTGTTTTCGCCCATCATACCGACGATTGTGTATTCTCTGTTTGTCGCTGTGAATTTGTCGTCAATGACTGTTTCAATGTCAAGATTTACTGTTTGACCTATTTTCCAGTCGAGTTGATTTTTCTTGATAAATTCTTTGCTGACTACTATTTCTTTTTCGTTTTTCGGTATTTCACCGTCATAGTCTTTTGCAAATATTTTAAACGCGTCAGCATTCATTGTGCCGATTTCTGCTATTCCTTTGTTTTCAAATTCACTGTTGTGAACATTTGCCTGCTCCAATGGGTCAAGATTTACTGCGCCGGCATATTTTACACCTTTTGAGTCGGCAATTTTTTCGAGTTTGTCTGCGGTTAATTCATCGTCAGTATAATCTTCATTAATGGCTGCATGGTAGTAGCCCGAAGTGTCGATTTCCGACGCTTCCAAAAAGTCTAAAAAACTTGAAACAGAAACGCACACCGCAGTAATCATTGCTACTGAAACGATAATTCCCATTACGGTAACTATCGTTCTTTTTAAGTTCGATTTCAGGTGGCGTAAAGTCAAGGTGTTTGTTATTTTCATTTAACCATCACCTCGTCTTTAACGATTTTGCCGTCTTCAATAGCAATAACTCTGTCTGCACCGAGCGCAATTCTTTCATCGTGAGTGATGATAATTACTGTTTGATTGAAATCTCTGTTGAATTTTCTCAAAAGTGCAATGATTTCTTTTGAGTTTTCTGTGTCCAAGTTGCCTGTCGGCTCGTCGGCAAGTACGATGGCAGGATTGTTTGCAAGCGCTCTGCCGATAGAAACTCTTTGCTGCTGACCGCCTGAAAGTTGGTTTGGCAAATGGTCAAGTCTCTCAGAGAGACCGAGTGTTTTAACAAGATTTGCAATCAATTCCTTGTCAACTTTTTTGCCGTCAAGAAGCAGCGGAAGAGTAATATTTTCTTCAACCGTTAAAATAGGTATCAAATTGTAGAATTGATATATAAGGCCGATTTGGCGTCTTCTGAATATTGCAAGCGCCGTTTCGTTGAGTTCGGATATATCTGTATTGTCAATCACAACTCTGCCCGATGTAGCAGTATCTACACCGCCTATGATATGAAGCAATGTCGATTTGCCCGAGCCTGAGGGACCCACAATAGCAAGAAACTGACCTTTCGGCACTGAAAAAGAAACATTGTCAAGCGCCTTTACCATAGTGTCGTCTTTACCATATACTTTTGTTAAGTTTTCAATTTTTAAAATATCCATATTGTTAACTCCTTTCGATGACACTATGATAGTCTTTGTAACTTACAATGCAATGACTTTTTTATAACAGTTTTGTAATTTTGTTTTTTAAAATGCGTTTTGAAAATTATGCTCTATATAAGGTGTATATTAATTACTTAATTTAATATTGTTTATTTTTATTTAAACAATTGTTTTGTAAAATTTAATGTAAAAAGTCGTTCCTTTTCCGACTTTACTTTCAACATCAATAGTCGCTTTGTCGTGCTGTAAAACGGTTTTTGCAAGCGCAAGACCTATTCCGACGCTTTGGCTTGAAGAATTTTTACCGTGATAAAATCTTTCAAAAATATGCTTGAGTTCTTTTTCTTCAATTCCTGTTCCGTTGTCTTTTATGACGAGTTCCGTGAAAATTGAGTTTTCGTTTGTGCTTATTTCAAGCGTACCGTTATCATAAGTGTGTTCGAGACAGTTTTTGATGATGTTTGAAAAAGCCTCTGTATCCCACTTTTCGTCTCCCGAAACAAAAATGTTTTCGTCTATATTTTTCACTATATGTATTGACTTGAGTTCTGCAATGATTTGAAACGATGAAATTGCGTTGTCAATTGACTTGGACAGGTTGTAGTTTTCTTTTTTGAAAGTAACTGTTCCTGCATCTATTTTTGAGAGTTTCAGCAGGGTTATGACTAACCAATTCATTTTTTCTAGCTGAAAATCAATGTTGTTTAAAAAGTTTTTTCTGTTTTCTTCGTCTTGTTCGTTTTTTAACAAGTCGCACATTACCGTCATTGAAGTGAGAGGCGTTTTCAACTGGTGCGATATATCGGCAAGAGAGTCTGCAAGATTTGTTTTGTTTTTCTGCAAAGCATCGTTTGATGAGCGCAAAAGCAAGATTACTTTGTATAGGTTGTTTTTAAGTATGGAAAGTTCACCCTCGCAGTTGTCGTCAATCGCAAGTTCGTAGTTTCCGCTGCAAATTTTTTGCATATACAGGTTTAAATCTTCAAGTTCTTTTTTTCTTGCTCTGTCTTTAATTTTTATTCCGATTATCAACATTAAAAAGGCGACAGACGCGATTACAGCGACTTTGACGCTGATGAAAAACAACGAAAATACACCTATTGCCGATAATGAGAAAAATACTGCCGATAAAATTTTTGAAGTTTTATTGTTCATTTTCTATACGATACCCCATTCCGCGCACGGTTTTGACTATTTGAGGATTTTCAGGCTCGTCTTCTATTTTGTCCCGAAGTCTTTTGATATAAACAGTCAGTGTGTTGTCGTTTACAAAGTCTCCCGAAACATCCCATATTTCTTCCAACAATTGATTTCTTGACAGAATTTTCCCTCTGTTATTTATTAAGATGAGCAAAAGTCTGTACTCCATTGCAGTCAGAACTATTTCTTTGTCGTCCTTGAAAACCCGCGCTTCACTCGTATTTATTTTTACATTTTTAATCTGAATTTTTCCGTCGTTGCTGTCGTTTGTATAGCGTCTTAAAACGCTTTTAATTCTGGCAAGCAGTTCTTTAATTCTAAAAGGTTTTGAAATATAGTCGTCTGCACCGAGTTCAAGACCCATTACAACATTTACTTCGTCGTCAAAAGCAGTGAGAAAGATGACAGGCAAGTCTCCCTGCGCTTTTATGAGTTTGCAGACTTCGTATCCGTTTCCGTCAGGCAGAGTTAAATCTAAAATGTACAGTGAAAATTTGTGATTGGCGATTGTTTCTTTTGCTTGTGCCACCGTGTTGCAAACGGTAACGGCGTAGCCTTCGTTTTTCAGCGAATATTCAAGTCCCATAGCAATCGCAAAATCGTCTTCTAAAATTAAAATTTCCATTTGTTTCACCTCGTATTAGTTTAATTTTATCATATATATGGTTCTTTTTCCATTACAAAAATGTAATGTGAGCAATAAAATACCCGACAATATTTTACATTGTCGGGTAATTCTTATCGTATGTATTTTAAAATATCTTCGTTTGTCATAGTATAGTCAGAGTCTCCGTCTTTAATTTCGGGATACCATTGCGTAGAGAGTTCAAACGGATTTTCAATTTTTTGCAAATCATAGTATGCTTGCGGATAGTGAGGATTTTTGTTTATGATGATATTTGAAGTATCAATTCTCTCGCTTTCTCCGTCTGCGATTTTTACGGCTGTAACTACAAATTTTGCACTTTTAAACAGGTCTGAGTCAACGCTCAGCATCAACAGATTGTCTGTGATTTTAATATCTCGTTCGGTGGAGTATATAAATCGTGAATTAAGCAAAGAACGAAACTCCATCATAGAACTTTCTGTCAAATTTGTTGCATTGTACGGAAAAACTTTTCCTGAGTCGGCAGACTTGTCTGTGTTTGTATAAAATGCGCCGACAACTTTATATTTTGCATTTTCATAGATTGTGTCGAAGTTTATTATCGGATATTTTTTGTAGTTTTCAGATGTGGAGTACATCTTTTCAAGGTCGCCGAAATATTTTTTTGAAGCATAAACAACAGTGTTTTGCGATTGCGGGTTCAAAGAAACTCGGCTGTCAATATAAACACAGCCGTTTTCGTCGGGTGCTTTTGTCTCGCCGTGATTTGTGTAAAAATCTTGTTCGTTTGATTTGAAAACATTGTAGTCTATTTCACTGTCTTTGATTGAAAGTTTTCCTGCAAAGTCGGTGTTTTGTGCGTAGTCTTCAATAAAATCTTTGTTCATACTTTCATCTATTGAAACGCCGTATTTGTTTTCAAGTTTTTCAATTTTATTTTGTTTTACGGCTTTGACAGAGAAAACTATTGCAAAAATCAAAACTGCAACCGCAACTGCAATTATGATGATTTTAAATGTTTTTGATTTGAAAAAAGCCTTTGTTTTTTCACTTGTTTTTCTGTGGTCCGCAACTTTTTTATTTTTAGATTTCTTTTCTTTGTTTTTGTTGTCCTCGCCGTCATCCTGCGAACTTTCATTGTCGTACAATTCGGGAGGGGCAAGTTCTTCGTCGGAAGAGTCTGAATTTTTCTTGTTGTTGAAATCATTTAAAATATTGTCGATTTCATCGTGTTTTAAATCGTTCTCGTCTTTTTTCATAAAACTCTCCTTTAAATGATAACTTTGCGTGCGTTTTTAATTGCTTCTTCAATGAGTCTGTCGCCGTCAATAAGTTTTTCGGCTTCTTCAACCTGCTCAAGCTGAGGTCTTGTTTTTGGATGTTTTGGCGTGAACACGGTGCAACAGTCTTCGTATGGTTGAATGGATGTTTCAAAAGTGTCAATTTTTCTTGAAATTTCAATGATTTCGTCTTTATCCATACCGATGCACGGTCTGAAAACAGGCATTGAAACGGCTGCGTCAGTACAACCGAGCGCATAGATAGTTTGGCTTGCAACCTGACCTACGCTTTCGCCTGTAATGAGCGCAAGACAGTTTTGCTGTTTTGCTATGATTTCGCTGATTTTCATCATATATCTTCTCATAACGAGTGTAAATAAATCTTCGGGACATTTTTCTTTGATTTGTTCCTGAATTTCTGTAAACGGAACGATAAAAGTACAGATTTTGCCCGAGTATTTTGAAACTTTTTTCAAAAGTTCCATAACCTTCATCTCGGCAAGTTCACTTGTGTAGGGCGGGGAAGCAAAGTGTACGGCGCAAAGTTCAATTCCTCTTTTTGCCATCATCCACGCTGCAACGGGACTGTCGATACCGCCGCTGATAAGTATTGCCGCTCTGCCTCCTGTTGTTACAGGCATTCCTCCTGCGCCCTTGATTGCGTTGCCGTGTATAAATGCGTATTTATCTCGGATTTCAACCGTTACAATAACTTCGGGGTTATGTACATCTACTTTAAGATTATGGTACTTTGACAGAATATATCCGCCTGTTTCTCGGCATATTTCGGGCGAGCCGAGAGGAAATTTTTTGTCGCTTCTCTTTGCGTTTACTTTAAAGGTTTTTGCAAACAAAAGCTGCGATTGTAAATATTCGGCTGAAACTTTTAAAATATCATCCATATTTTTTTCACAAACTGCGGCTCTTGACAGCGCTGCTATACCGAAAACTTTTGAAAGAATTTCAACTGCGTCGTCGAGGTCTGTGTCGGGGTCTTCGGGTTCAACCATAATAGTTGACTGACTTTTTGTGAATTTAAATTTTCCGAGTTCACGCAGACTTTTTTTCATATTTTTTATCAAAACATCTTCAAAAGAACTTCTGTTAAGTCCTTTTAAAGCCAATTCTCCGTTTTTTATCAAAATGATTTCTCTCATTTAATTTATCTCCTTGCAAGTTTTACTTTTGCCTCATTTAAGGCGCTGACTAATTCGTCTATATCTTCTTTTGTATTATATCGTGAAAAACTGATTCTTATTGAACTGTCGATAATGTCGTTCGGCAATCCCATAGCGGTAAGTACATGGCTTTTTTTGCCTTTTGAACAGGCTGAACCTGACGATACATATACACCTCTTTCACTCAAAAACTGAATGAGTGTTTGGCTTCGTATTCCCTCAAGCGCGGCGTTGATGATGTAGTCTGTCGCATTGTCGGAACTGTTCAAAACCATACCGAGTTTTTGCAGCTGCTCTTTTGCGTAAGCGTTCAATTCTGCAATTTTTGACTTTTGTTCTTTTAAGTCGGGAAGTTCTTTTACTGCGCCTGCAAAACCTGCTATGAGAGGCGTACTTTCCGTACCCGGTCTGATTCTGCTTTCCTGTTCTCCGCCGTATGTTCTCGGAACAATTCTGACGCCTTTTCTTATATACAATGCTCCGCAGCCTTTCGGTCCGTGGATTTTGTGCGCCGTTATTGTCAACAGGTCTGCTTTGATTTTTGACGGTTTAACAGGCAGTTTCCCGAAAGCCTGAACGCAGTCGGTGTGAAAAAGTGCAGGGGAGTTTTTTGCTTTGATTGCATTTTTTACCGTTTCAACAGGTAAAATCGAGCCGACTTCGTTGTTTACATACATTGTTGAAACAAGTATTGTTTTGTCGTCTATTGCGTTGTAAATTTGTTCGGGACTGATATTGCCTTTTTTATCGGGAACAAGTCTTACTACTTCAAATCCTGCTTTTTCAAGTTCTGCACAGGGGGAGAGTATGCTTTCGTGTTCAATAGCGGTAGTAACTATTTTGCTGCCCTTTCTTTTGTTTGCTTCAACAGAACCGAAAACGGCAAGGTTGTTTGCCTCTGTTCCTCCGCTTGTAAAATATATTTCAGACATATCGCACGAAAGTGCGTCTGCAACTACACTTCTCGCTGAAATCAATTCTTTCATTGCGTTTACGCCTGCTTTGTGAAGCGAAGATGCGTTTGCAAAGTTTTCAGTCATCATTTTTATTACTGCGTCGGTACATTCAGTACAGGGTTTTGTTGTGGCGCTGTTGTCAAGATAGGCACTCATTAAATGTTGCTCCTTATAGTTTTCCGTTTTGTTTTAAATAGTTCGCTTTCATAACTGCGGCTATTGTTTTAGAGTCTTTTATTTCGTTTTCCATAACCATTTTTACGGCTTCATCAAGCGAAACTTTCAGCACTTCCAAAAATTCGCCGTCATCGAGTTTCTGCTTTGTGTAAGATATGCCTGTGGCACAATACAGGTGAATGATTTCTCCGCAATAGCCCGGTGTAGGATAAACCTGACCGAGAGAAAAAAAGTTTTCGGCAACTGCGCCGCACTCTTCTTCAAACTCTCTTTTTCCGGCTTCAAAAGGGTCTTCCCCGAGTTCAAGTTTTCCCGCAGGAATTTCATATACAAGTTCTTTGTAAGGCGCTCTGAATTGCCTTACCAAAAGAATTCGGTCATTTTCATCAATTCCTATAATTCCTACTCCGCCCGGGTGAGAAACAATCTCCCTTTTTGTTTCTTTTCCGTTTGAAAGCGTAACATCATCGTGATGAACACGAATGATTTTGCCGTCGAAAATTCGGTGTTCATTTGTGGTTTCTTCATAAAATCCAAGCGCTATCGCTTCTATTTCGTCGGGCTTATCGGCAATGTAAGTTGCGCCTTCGTCAAGCATTGTGAATCGGGAACCGAATCCGTACGACACACCGCAGGAGTCTATATTTGTCATTCCTGCACCTTCTATGTCGTACTTTGTGTCGCCGACCATAATGGTTGTATTTTTGTCTGCACCGAGTTCTTTCATACATCTTTCTATAATGACATATTTCGGCTCGCAGTCTGCTTTAAAGGTAACACCGCAAATAGAATCAAAGTATTGTTTGATTTCAAAATGTTCTAACAAAGAATTAATGAAATTTAAGGGTTTTGAAGAGGCGATGCCTATTTTTGCACCGTGATTTTTCAAGTTTGAAAGCAACTTTGGTATTCCGTCATACAGTTTACTTTCTTCTTCAAAGTTTTTTGAGTAGCGTTCTCTGAAAGCAAAAACAAGTTCTTCTGCAAGTTTCGGAGATGCATTGAACTTTTCCTGAAAAGTTACAAGCAATGGAGGACCTATAAAAAACGAAAGTTTTGTCCACTCTTCGTGCGGAATATTGTATTTGTCAAGAGCATATGCTGCGCTTTTTTTAATTCCTTCGCCTGTATCGCATAAGGTACCGTCAAAGTCAAAAATTACAGTATTGTATCTCATTTTGTTACCTTCTCACATTAAATATGGTATAAGTATAGCATATTTTTTTTAACTTAACAATATTTTATATATTTTTAAAGCAGAATATAGTATAATATAAAAAAGCAGTAAAATATGGTGAAAAAATGAAACAGGGTATAAAACGAATTTATCTTTTAGATGAAATAAGAGGACTTGCGATTTTGGCAATGATTGTCCATCACGCATTTCTTGATATAGGCGTTGTGCTTGGACTTGACTGGGGATTTGAGGTTTTTGATTTCCTTTGTTGGTTTCAGCCATTTTTTTGGGCGGCTTTCATTGTGATTTCGGGAATTTGCTCGCAGTTGTCAAGAAATTCAGTAAAACGAGGCGCAGTTGTGTTTACAGCTGCAATGGTCATCACCTTTGTAACAGTTGTAATTATGCCGAAGTTAAATATGGAGGGCAGTGAAATTTACTTTGGTATTTTGCACTGTCTCGGTATTTGCATGATTGTTTCGGGTTTGTTGAAAAAGCAGATAGAGAATACTAAAAATTACATCGGCATATCAATTTTGACTGTCTTGTTTTTTGCAACATACAGTGTGTCGGAAGGGACATTGTTTTCTTTTATAGAACTTCCCGACTTTTTGTATGAAACAAATATTTTAATGCCGTTTGGTTTTTACAATTCTTCATTTGAGAGCGCCGACTACTTTGCGCTGTTCCCGTGGCTGTTTTTGTTTTTGATTGGCTCGTTTGTCGGAAAATATGCCGTAACGGGTAAGTTTCCGGAGTTCACCTATAAAATACACTCAAAGTTTCTTTGCTTTGTAGGTAAAAATGCGCTTTGGTTTTATATACTTCATCAAGTGGTACTGTATGCAGTTTTTTACACCGTTTATTGGATAATTATATGGTATTACAGTTAATCACAGTTGACTTTATCACTTTAATATGGTAATATGATAAGATAAAATCAGAGGAGAAAAGTATGGTAGCAATAATTGATTACGGAGCAGGAAATTTACAAAGCGTAAAAAAAGCTCTTGACTATATAGGCGCAGAGAGTACAGTTACATCTGACAAAGAGGTCATAGAAAACTCTTCGCACATCATTTTGCCGGGTGTTGGCTCATTTGCAGACGCTATGAATTCAATAAATGCAAGCGGTTTGAAAGAAGTAATAGTAAAGTCGGCGAAAGAAAAGCATTTTTTGGGTATTTGTCTCGGTTTGCAGTTGCTTTTTGAAAGAAGTGAGGAGTCTGTCGGAGCAGAGGGTCTCGGCATATTAAAAGGCGAAGTTGTAAAAATACCGTCTGACAAAGGTATTAAAGTTCCGCATATCGGTTGGAACAGTGTAGATATTTTAAATTCTGACGGGATTTTTAAAAATATACCAAAGGAAAGTTATTTCTACTTTGTTCATTCGTACTATATAAAATGCGATGATAAAGATGTTGTTTCGGCAGCTACTCAGTACGGAGTACCGATTGAGTGCGCGGTGAAAAAAGGAAATTTAAGCGCAGTACAATTTCACCCTGAAAAAAGCGGTGAATTCGGATTGCAGCTTCTTAAGAATTTTGTTTTTGAGGGGGATAATTGTGTACGCTAAAAGAATTATTCCGTGTCTTGATGTAAAAGACGGCAGAGTTGTAAAAGGCGTTTCTTTTGTGAATTTGCGAGATGCAGGAGACCCTGTTGAGTGTGCGTCGGCGTATGACAAACAGGGCGCAGACGAACTTGTTTTGCTTGACATTACCGCTACGCATGAGGGCAGAAGTACAATGCTTGAAATTGTGTCAAAAGTTGCCGATACGGTTTTCATTCCGTTTACTGTAGGTGGCGGAATTAAAACGGTTGACGATTTTAAAGATATTTTGCGTGCAGGCGCAGACAAAGTGTCCGTGAATTCTGCGGCGGTAAGAAACCCTGACTTAATCAATGAAGCGTCGTATAAATTCGGTTCTCAGTGTGTTGTTTGTGCAATAGACGCTAAAAAAAGCAAAAGCGGTTGGGAAGTCTATCTGAACGGAGGAAGAATTCCTACGGGAAAAGACGCTGTAAAATGGGCTGTTGAGGCAGAAAAAAGAGGCGCAGGAGAAATATTGCTGACCTCTATGGATTGCGACGGTCAAAAAAACGGGTACGACTGTGAACTTACAAAAGCAGTCAGTGAAAGTGTCGGAATACCGGTCATTGCATCGGGCGGCGCAGGGAAAAAAGAGCATTTTCTCGATGCTTTTGAAAAGGGAAAAGCAGACGCGGTTTTGGCGGCAAGTCTTTTTCATTTCAATGAGTTGTCAATACCCGATTTGAAAAATTACTTAAAACAGAACAGTGTAAGCGTAAGACTTTGAACTTTCGGCAAGCCTTTAAGTTTTTTTAGGCTTGCTTTTATTTTTGCTAATTTAATTAAATGGATAATATTAACTCTTATTTTATTTTTAAAATAATTGAAGTAATTGTAGTTTTGTGTTATAATTTGACTGAAATAAAATATATTGATTGGTGATAGTTTTGGAAAGACGGGACAATAGAGAAAAAAGAAATACAAAAAGTGAAAATCAATTTGCGGACAATCTTGTGATAGGCAGAAATGCCGTTACGGAACATCTCAAAAGTTCAAATGAAACAGAGTGTGTATATATTGCAAAAGGCGAGCGTGAAGGTTCGATTAACAGAATTATTGCGCTTTGTTCGGAAAAGAAAATAATTGTTAAATATGTTGACAGAAAAAAACTTGACTTTATGGCGCCGGGCGGAAATCATCAGGGCGTCATTGCGTCTGTTCCTGCTCATTCATATTCAACAGTGGAGGAAATTTTGGAATTTGCACAGGCGAAAGGCGAGCAGCCTTTTGTTATCATCTGCGACGGAATTGAGGACAGTCATAATTTGGGAGCTATCATAAGAACTGCCGAAGCGGCAGGAGCGCACGGCGTCATCATTCCGAAAAGAAGAAATGTAGGACTCAACTATATTGTTGCAAAAACATCTTGCGGTGCTCTTGAATATATGCGTGTTGCGAGAGTTTCAAATATTTCAACCGTAATTGAAGATTTGAAAAAACAAAATATTTGGGTTTACGCCGCAGATATGGACGGTACAACATGGTGTAAAACAGACTTTTCAGGCGGTGTGGCGCTTGTCGTAGGCGGCGAGGGAAGCGGAGTCAGCAGACTTGTCAAAGAACATTGCGATGTTGTCGTTTCTTTGCCTATGTGCGGCAAAGTCAACTCTTTAAATTCGTCTGTTGCGGCAGGAATTGTTATGTACGAAATTGCTCGTCAGCGTCTTTCTTTGTAAGGAGATTTGTTATGAGCGAAAAACTTAGTATAGATGAGATTTTAAAACGGGCGCAGGAAGTTCGTGAAAAAAGCAGTCAAACCATAAAAAAAACAAATCCTACTGCATACGGTACAGATGATAAAACAAAAGTGATAAATATCAATGTATCGGAAAACAGCGATTTTGAACAAGGAAAAACAACGGTCATTCCGAAGACGGAAAAATTTGCAGACGAAAAAACTACCGTTATAAACAAAGTAAAATCCGAGGCAGATTTTCAGGAAAAAACGATGGTTTTGCCTAAAAATTCAGGCAAAACACAAGTCATTTCTTTTGATTCGGGAGAAAATGAGAACGAACTAAAAAAAACAGCGGTAATCAATTCAAAAAAACTGAACGAAGGCGCAAAGAATTCTAAAAGTTTTTTCAAAACTAAAAATTCTTCCGAAAAGCAGTACGGCGACGCTCCTCCCGAAATTATAGAAAGACCGGCAAACATTAAAAGCAAGTCGAGGTTTGACAGAACGCTTGATTTGAACGAAATTCCTACAATAGTTGCGGTAGATGAACTTGAGCATACTCGAGTGATGGGATACGAGGCACAGAAAAAAGCCGAAAAAGAGGCCACAGTAAATGAAAACGACGACGGACAACTTGTGCTTGAGGGTTTTGAAGATATAAACGGCAGCTGTGAAAAAATCGACGAGGAACTGGCAGAAAAAAAACTTTTTGAACGCCGAAAGAAGAAAATAGACGAGTTCAGAATTGACTCGCCTAACGATGTGATAGACAATTCTTCTCAAAATGATTTTTCAAATTCTTCGGAGTACAATACAAAAACAGGAAAAAGAAAATTTCTGGAAAAACTTTTTTCAAAAAAAGCAAAGTTAAATGTAAGAATATTTTTAACCTCAATTTGTGCGGTAACTTTGATTTTGATGTCAGCGACTCAAAATACTGCGTATCTGCCGTCTCTTTTGTCAGATGAATTCAACTACAATCTTGTTCAGACAATCGTTTTTTCGATTTGTTTGATTACAAATATCACGACTGTATTCGGCGGTATTTTCAGCGTGTTTACCAAAAAGGGTATTACAAGCGCTTTGCCTGTTTCTGTTGCTTCGCTGATGATTTTTGTGCACACTGTTCTCATTTTGTGCTATCCTGATTTTGCAGTAGATTCAATAAATCTGCTTTCAGGCGCAGGCGCTGTTGCACTGTTTGTATATCTGCTCGGACTTCACAGTCGGCTTAAAAGAATTATTCGCGACTTTGAATGCATCAGTTCAAAAGATGAGAAATTTGTCGTTGAAAATATTGCAAACCCAGTTGACGCAACAATCATCAGCAGAGGCTTGTTGTACGGAGAGCCGATACTTAAAACAAGTGTAAAGGCAAAAAATCTTGTTGCTTTTGACGAAATATCTCTTGCAGCCGACCCTTCCGATAAAATAGCAAAAACACTTTATCCTGTTTTGATGTTTTTAAGCATAGTTTTATTTATCGGAGTATCTTTTTACACTAAACAGTGGCAATACGGATTTAATTCGCTTGTCGCTGCCCTGACCGTTTCAAGTCCGTTCTTTGCAGTAGGAATTTTTGAAAGTTCTTTAAAAGCCGTTTCGACAAAAACTGTTGATAAAGGCGCTTTGGTGTGCGGATATGCAGGCGCCGAGTTTGTAGAAGACACAAATGCTATGATAGTAGAAGGCGCAGATTTGTTTTACAGAAAAGACTGCAATCTTTTTGGAATGCGACAGTTCAACGGCGCCAAAACAGATGAAATTATTTTGCAGACAGCGGCTGTATTAATAAATTCAAAGACACCGCTTGCAAGTGTTTTTGATGATGTAATAGTCGGTAAATCTTCAATTTTACCTGAAGTTTCCGACATCATTTACGAAGACAAAATGGGACTTTCCGCTTGGATATACGGAAAAAAAGTTCTTGTCGGAAACAGAAATATGATGATAAATCACGGTGTTTCCATTCCCAGAATTGAGTTTGAAAACCGATATACAAAAAAAGGCAGGCAGGCATTGTACCTTGCTGTTGCGGGCAAACTTTGGGCAATGTATATTTTTTCATACAAAGCAGACAAAGATTTGCAAAGAGATTTGAGCAAACTTGAAAAAACGGGTATTACAATTCTTGCAAGAAGTACGGACCCTTATATTAACGACGAATATTTGGCAGAAGAATTTGATTTGCCTCAAGGCTATTTAAAAGTAATGAATTCCTCGTCTGCGAGGGTGTACGATAAATATTCTTCTCTTGTTGCCGAGGACGCGCCTGCTTTTGTTGTTCATGACGGTACAATAAAAGGCTTTATAAATGCAATGTGTGCTGCGGACAAACTGCACTTGTGCAAAACGCTTTCTACATTTTTTATAGACTTCGGTTGTTGTCTCGGTTTCGGTCTTGTTACTTTGTTGTCGTTTATTAACGGATTTGACCAGATTTCTTCTGTTTCGGTTTCTGCTTTTCAAATTGCGTGGACAATCATTACATATATCATTTCAAAAATGCGTTCATCAGGTGTATGAATTAATTAAAATCTCTGTAATTTATTTTACAGAGATTTTTTTGAGTAATTTCAATAAATAAAATATTGTTCAGTTTTTTTCAACAAAACATTATGTTTTTTATGAAATATATATACTGCAAATATCCGATAATAGAAATAATACCTTGAAACTGTCTAACTTATAGTGCTATATTAATCAATGATTAACATATTTTTTACAATTATAACAGTTTGTATTGCTTTATTTTACAAAGTTGTTATAATTGTAGTGTACAAGGGCAATGTACAAATAATTTAAGGAGGAAAGACCAATGCAAATTAAAAAAAGATTTAGCAGAGTTATGGCTACTTTACTTGTTTTGATTATGACTTTTACGAGCGTACCGATTCAAGGTTTTGCTGCAGAAGCTGCCGACCCTGCTAAAGTCGAACTGAAAGACGGAACCGTTGCTATATCTTCAGATATGAGCGAATCTCAGGTTAAAAAGGCTTTGTTTGACGCTCTTGCAGTAAATCCTGAAGGCAAAGATTACAATGATTATAGTTGGGAATACTATTGCTCGGGATTTGACTCGGCTTGGGGATGGTATCAAGACGCTTGGGGTTCTGTAAACGGATTTACAAGTGAAAAGAAAGTTGCATTAACATGGCATTATTATAACCATTCTGCAATTAAGGATAATAGTGATGCAAGTTATAAAATTCGTCTTGCAGGAGGTACTCAGGAAGTAACCGTTACTAAGAAATCATCTTGCGATGTAACATATAATTATGATGCATTAATGGGTAAAGTTTTGGTAAACGATTCTCAGGTAAGCGGCACCGTAAACGGAGTTTCTCCGTCAAAAGAACTTCAGTTCAAAGTAGTTCCGAATCCGGGTTACAAAATTGTATCTGTGAAAATGAACGGCAATGAAGTTGAAGAAAAAGACGGAGTTTATACTGTTGTTCCTGTTGCAGCAACAACAATTGATGTTGAATTTTCTCAGGACGGAACATTCTATACTCTTACAATACCTGAAACAGAGGGCGTTACCGTTAAATTAAACGGCAATGAAGTTACGGGTGAAGTAAGCGTTTCGGGAGAAAAAGTTTCATCTTTGGAATATATTCCTGATGAGAATACAAGCGTTAAATCTGTAGTGCTTAATGACAAAGATGTTACTTCAGAAGTTACTTTTGAAAATTATATCGGTAAACAAGATATAACTTTTGAAAAAGATTCCGTACTTAATATTGTTCCTGTAAACAAAGACGCTCAGGTTGTTCTTACAGACGCTAAAGAAGCAGCAATTGCTATCAATGAAGACGGTTCATGGAACTACGACGAAATTCGCAGTAATATAATCGCTGCTATAGTTGATACTGAAAAAAGCGTAAGCGTTCCGTTCAGTGCTGAAAACATTGAAGTTAATTACTGGAATCACGGAAGAACAAACGGCCAGTATGTAAACCTTGAATGGTCAGAAGGCTGGGGCGAAACTTTTGACGGTCAGCTTACATTCCCAAATGCTGTAAAAGCAGGTACTGTAGATTTTAGATTCAAATTTGCAGGCAACAATCAGTTCAGACCTTCAGATTATCAATATGCAAAACTTGATATGAAGGATGTTGAGCAATCTTCCATCGCAACAAAGGAAAACCCACAGGTAACTCTTAAAGAAGTTGCAGTCGGAAAAATCGACTATTCAAACTTCAAACAGGATATATTTAATGCTGCAATAGATGCAGAAGCTTCAAAGCCTGTTTTATCATTTGAAGATGTTGAAATTTCTGTACAGGAAAATATTACCGAAAGCGGAAAATATTCTGTAACAGTTAAATATCCGGGCAACAAGCTTTATTACGCTTCTCAAGTTACATTTGATGTAAATGTAACTGTTGAAAAATTGCCCGAAGCTAATATTGCGCTTAAGAGTGATTCTGTAGAAACAGTCCTTAAAGAAACAAAAGTCGGCGTATATGACTATGAATCAATGAAAACTGCTATATTTGAAGCAGCTGTAGATTCAGAAAAATGCGTTGAGAACGGATTGGATGTTTCTAAACTTTCTCTTGAAATTGAAAACATGACAGTAAGCGGTGACTATACTGCAACAATTACTTATGCAGGCGACGATATGCACTATCCGTCAAGCGCTTCGGTAAAGGTTAAAGTAGAAGTACAAAAACTGCCTACAGTACAGATTTCAAAAGAAAAAGATTCTGCTACACTTTATGAAGGCTATCCTTCAGGCAACTATAAATATGATGATTTGAAACAAGAAATTTTCAATGAAGTTATAAAAGTTACAGGTGTAGAAGGTCTTAACTGGAACGACTTTACATATCAATACGAGATAGTGGACGGTTTAGGCACTAACCGTGGATATTATGATTTTGATTACAGAAATCCTTGGTGGGACACAGCTGAACTCGGACATTGGCTCTATAAAGGCGGAAACTTTAATTTTAAAGTAAGCATTCCTAATTCAGAAAACTATTACGGTGCAGAAATAACTCTCAACCTTAATATTGCTGTTGAAAAAACAGATGTTTCTGAAATTGTTGTAAAAGAAGGCGCTCCTTTCAATGTAACGCTTAATCGTAACTACAACCGTTCTTACGATTACGAAGGTCTTAAAAAAGCAATTTTTGAAGCTGCTGTAGCAGAAGTTAAAAATGTACCTAACAACTTTAACTTTGATTACACAACTTTCAACTATGAATGTGCAATTTTAGACCCTGCAAAAGAAGATTTCAAAGATTTTGAAGACGGCGAACTTGTAAACGGCGGAAAATTTGTAATCAAGATTTCTCTTCCTGACGGAAACGGCTACTATGGTTCGTTCGCAAAGGTAGAAGTTAATGTAGATGTAGTAGATATTTATGCTACAAGCATTGCATTAAACGAAAATATCAACGGTGTAACTCTTAATGAAACAACTGTCGGTAACTACGATTTTGAATCATTAAAGAATGATATATTCAATTCTGCAATTGATACTGCAAAATCTGTTCCGTCAAATCTTACTGTTGAAAACATTAAATTTACAATTCCTGAAATTAAGGAAAGCGGCGATTACAAAGTAACAGCTGAATTTATTGCAAATAAAGACTATGTTACTTCAAGTGTTGAATTTACAATTCATGTAGATGTAAACAATTTGCCGACAGCTGAATTGAATGTTAAAAACAACAAAGTAGAAGCTACTCTCAGAGAAACTTCAGTAGGCATATATGACTATGACCAATTGAAAAAAGATATTTTTGAAGCAGCTATCGACGGACAAAACTCAAATCCTGCAGTTGCATTTGAAGATGTTCAAATTTTGGGCGTTGACAATGTAACTTCAACATCTACCGTAGATGTTACAATTAAGTATCCGGGAACAGACAAAATTCACGGAACATCTGTTGTAATTGCCGTAAAGGTTAATGTTGACTCTCGTCCTCAGATTTCTATTGATGTTGTTGAAAATAACAAATCAATGGTTCTTAACAAAACCAAAGACGGCGGATATAATTATGACCAACTTAAACAACAGGTATTTGATAATATCAGAGTTTCAGGCTACGAAGGACTTGAATGGAAAAACTTTGTATATCAATATGATATAACAGACAATATGCTTATACACTATACAAGAGATTTTGAAACAAGAGGTTCAGCTCTTGCAGACCCTGAAGAAACACTTTTCCATTATCTTCACGAAGAGGGCAATTTCAAAATTTTTGTAAGCATTCCTGATAGTTCAAACTACTACGGAACTTCAGTTGAATTTAATATTAATGTAAAAGTAGAAGACCCGTTCAAACCTTCAATAGTGCTTAAGGAAAACTTTAATAAGGACTTTACTCTTTATTACAAAGCAGATGGTTCATACGATTACGACAGATTGAGAAAAGAAATTTTTGAAAATGTTGTAGATGTTGAAAAATCAGTTCCTTCAGGCATTACATGGGAAGATGTTAAATATACTTATGATTCATTTGGCGGTCCTATAGAATCTTTCATCAACTTTGAAGATGAACCTGCTGATATAGAAGATACATTCAGAATTTATCTTTACAAACCATATGCAGGCAGCAACGAAAAAACAATTAAAATTGACTTACCTGAAACAGAAAATTACAATTCAGCGTATGTTAAATTTAATGTTAATGTTGTTACTTATTCAAGAAATGAATCTAATGTAGTTCTTGCAAAAGACGGCGAAATGTCATATACAAACGATGTAAATGCAATTAAGCAATACATCTTTGACAATCTTATCGACAAATCGTCTTCTAAACTTCCTGCTGATGTATCAGTAGATGATTTTGTTTATGAATATTACGCTCTTTACTACACAAGCGGCGGTGCACTTCCGGGCATCGACAGATATTGGGCTCCTATCGAAGGAAAACAAGATGTTTTAGATGTTATTTATAAGCAAATCGGAAGCGGAACAAACAAAATCAGAGTATATTACAAAGGAAACGATAAATATACTTCTGCTTATTCAAATGAGGTAAATATTACTCTTAATAAAGCAGATTTCTCAATCAGCTTAAAACAAAACTACAAGTATCTTGACGAAAGTCTTCCTAAAGATTTTGTAAAACCGTCTGTAAATGATAATTTTGAACATTACTATGTATTTATGGACAGTTCTTCATCTACAGGTACTATTTATCTTGACAGTTTAAGCGGACTCGGTGTATTAGATTTCACAGGAAATATTCCTTTCAGCACAATGCTTACTCAGGTTTTGGGCACAGGAATTACTGCCGATTCAGTTTACAACAGAGACGGACTTACTCGTGAACAATTAGTTACTCTTTTGACAAGCGAATCATTTATTGCATATTGTAATTCAAATTACAGCATTGACGCTAATGCGTTTAATGATATGTTAAATGTATTGAACAGTCTTCCTGCTGAAGTAACTAAATTTATGTTCAGCATGGGTCAGCCTACAAAACCGGGCACATATACTGCTTTTGCAATGGCAACAAATCCGGAATATAACACTGCTACTGCTGCAAGTGAATTTTATGTAAAATATCACAAAAAAGGAACTAAATTAGTATTTGTTCAAAACGCAGGCAATCTTAACTCTTTCAATGCAAAGAATTTTGATTTCTCGGCAACAATAACTAAAGACGGTGTTCCGATTAAAACAGATAACATTCGTTATATTTATACAGGTATTACCTATAAGGGCAGAATATATGCCAGCACAACAAAACCACCTACAGAAGCAGGCATTTACACACAAACTGCTTGGACTTTCTTAGGAACATACGCTTTCCCGATAACCCGTACTTTCCAAATAACTCTTTTATAAAAGTTTTTTGATTTCGGATTAATCATCGGACAAGTAAAAAATCCCCCTATACAGTATTTTGTACTGTATAGGGGGTCATTTTTTTACCATTTACCCTTTTTTATTCTTCCTGCAATCATAATGAAAGAAAATATTAAAAGCAAAGCAATTGCAGATATCCATATAGGGCTGAATACCCATATCCACGAGATAGATATTAGATTGAACAGTTTTAAGACTGCTAAAATCAGCGTCAGTGTAGAGATGAAACCCATACCGCCTGAAGCAACTTTTTTATTTTTCATAAAGCGCTCCTTATAATTCAATTGTAATTTTGTCTTTTATATTGTTTCTTTCAATTCTTTTTCCGTTGTATGTATAGGTTAAATCATAGCAACCGTCATTGTTTCTTTTTATATAAATGCTTATGCTTTTACCGCAAAGAGTTATATTTTTCAGGTTCATAAAACTCCATTTATCAGGAAGATTAGGTTTCAATTCAAAACTGTTAAATCCAACGGGGCGGTATCCTAAAATGCCTTCGGAGAAAATTCTCAAATATAAACCGCTTTCGGCAGACAACTGTGCCTGGTTACCTTCGGGAAACGCTTCAACAGGGTATGGAATATGCTCGCCGAGCAATCTTGCTTTTGAATATGTTTCAAGCAGTTCATTTGCTTCATTTTGATGGTTTGAATAGAAAATTCCGCGTAAAGAATAGAGCGTTGAACGGTCCCAAAATGTTTTTTCTCCGCTTCGTGTAACAAGACCTTCATTTAGATGCAGTTTGTTTGACAACAACGCTTTTACGGTGTCGTCTGATTTTTCAAAAATTCCCACCGTCAAAGGCATTGAAATCCACGAGCGCAGACGATTTTCTTCTTTACAGTACATATATGTGTCGTAGTCTTCTACATTTTTCCCGAAATAGAGATTTATATTTTTCTTCAATTCATCGGCGTTTTTCTTGTATTTTTCTGCGTTGGAGCTATTGCCCAATTCTTGTTCTAAATAAGAAGCGCTTACAAGTGCGTCGTATGCAAGACAAGATGTGCAGAGGTTTACTTTTCCGCTTTCAAATCTGTTTTCAAGTTCGTCTGAATCACTTTCGACAACGCCGTCGCTGTTAATTTTTGACAGAGTGTATGACAGACAATCTCGAATTGAGTCAATATATTTAAGAGCGGTCTTTTTATCGCTGTTTGACAGTAAAAAACGACTGCAGCCATATGCGTACATTGCGCTGTCGCCTCGGTCTTTTGCACCGTGCCAAATTCCGTCGCCTTCAGATATGATGCTTGTGATTAATGCTTTGTCTTTTGAAATATATTTTTGATAAAGTTTGTAGCAGTTAAGACTTTGTTTAAGACCTATATCGTATCCGAGGTAGGCAAAAAGTGGGTTGATATATTCACACTGGTCGTTTGTCCATAAAGCGGCGTAGTAGCCTCCCCCGCCCGGAGAGTGCATCAGTCCCGATTTTGTTTTGTATATACTTTCGCAGGCGCGTATTTTTGCGTACTGCACGGCAGTGTTGATGATATTGTCAGGTGTTTCTACAATAAATATATCTTGCAGGCTTTTCAAAAAAGCTTTTCTCGCAGAGTATTCCTGCATACAATTAATTGTAACGCTTTCTGTCGTATCGCTTGCAGAATATGAAATTTCAAAAGTTGTCGATTTGCCTGCGTTAACCGTGCAGTTGTCGATGTTTGATTTTGTAAAAAGTCTGTAGCTTTTTCTGTCAGCGCCATAAAACTCGGGAGTTTTTCTGCAATTTTTATATTTGCACGAAACAGAAATATCTTTTGTGCCCGTATTTGAAAATTTTACAATTTCAATGCAGGCTTTTTTATTCCTTGAAGTGAAAATTTTTCTTTCAATTTCTAAATTTTCAAATACTGTGCAAATAGTTAAAATACCGTCAAATTCAAAACTTGTTGCGGTTTCCGAAATCTTTTTATTGTCGGCGAAAAATGTTACGCCTTTGAAATTGCAGTCAAGACTGCTGTGTGTTAAATTTGGGTACAGTCTTAAATTTGGAAATATAATATGACGGTTTAAAAGCAGTTTTCTGTTTTTATCACAACCGTAACTGATGATAGACGAGCAATGAAATCCGCTCATTTCAATATGGTTTGCATATTTTTCTCCGTCTTTGGTATTGTAACAAATTTTGTTGTCTTGTAAATAGTGCTTTTCTGTTGTAAACGGTTTTGTGATTTTTGACCATTTAGGAAAAAACGGTATTCTCGGCCGTACTAATTGAATTTTAGATTTCATTTTTATTCCTCACAGTTTTTTATTAAATACTATTTCTATTCTTCTTCAGCTTTAGGTGCAACAGGATATTTCAAGTCTTCTTTTGTCCAGTCTTTGATTACCTCATAGAAATTCTTTGCCTCTGCTTTTGCTTCCGGGAGACTGTGCTCACGCCAATTTCCGCACTCTACGGCAGAACAACCCGGAATTTTGCCCCAAAAGTCCGCTATATATTTGAAAGCTTCTTTAATCAGATTTATAGAATATTTATCTGTTAAAGAACGGGTTAAAAAGTAAAAACCTGTTCTGCAGCCCATCGGTCCGAAATAGATGATGTTTTCTCCGAATTCGCTGTTTCTTGCAAATGTCGCAAAAATGTGTTCAATGGTGTGAATTGCAGAGTTTGTCAAAACAGGCTCCACATTCGGTTCTTTGAGTCTGATGTCGTATGTTGTAATATCGTCGTCAATTCTTGAAATGTAAATTCCTTTTTTCAAAATTGTGTGGTCGATTTCAAAACTCGGTATTGTTTTCATTGTATTTGTACTCCTGTTAAAAATGATTTATTTTGCGTTACGGTGTAGCCGTCGCATTTGTTTTGAAGTATTTTGTTGAAGCCTAAAATAAGGTCTTTTGCATCTTCTTTTGACTTTTCAAAAACTTCAAGAAAACTATCGTGTCTTATTATATCACTTTGCCAAGGATTTGACCACGGCAATTTTCCCGTATTTGCGTAAAAATCAATACTTTCTTTATATTTCGGTCTAATCATTACTGATATTTTAAAACCTTTTGCAAAAGGCGATATAAATTTTTCGGCAATTTCTAAAATTTTCTTTTTAATTCCTTTTTCGTCATACAACTGTTTTTGCAGTTTTTCAGTGTCGTAAATTGCCTGATATACAATTTTTTCATCGACAGTTTGAAGTGTTGTTTTTTTGATTATGTTTGAAAGAAAAATACTTATTTCTTTTGCTGTTCTTTCATTTGGAATAAATGTATTGCTTGTGCGAAATTTTTCTGTTTCGCTGTAACCTAACACATTTTTAATTACATATGCGTCAAGCCCTAATTCTATCATATTGTGAATTGATGAATGGTGTATGTGAGGCATTTTTTTCTGCATCTTTTTTTCATAGCAGAAAATGTACGGGTGGCAGTTTCTGTCAAGAGAATAGTGCAAAATGTAGCCGTAAAAATATGAAAGTGCAATCTCTTTTTCTTTGCTTTTCAATATGTATTTTGAGGCATATTCAAAAACTTCGCTCGCTTTTGAACGGTGCATTGCCGAGCCTGTTTTTCTGTACGATTTGCCGTACATCAACAGAGGAATTGCTCTGTGAAAAAAGAAAATGTCAGGTCCCTGTGTACCGAGCATTAAAGCGTTTGTGTCAAGTTTGAAATCGCAGTTTTTTTGAATAAAATCTTTCATTTCGACCGCAAAAGCGTAGTGAGTGGAAAAAGCCGGCATATTTATTCACCTCTTAAACAGTTAAAAAAGTCGGGCGGGGGAGGCAGAATGAAATGCATTTGTTCGTTTGTAACAGGGTGCTTAAAAGCAACTTCACCGCAGTGCAGTGCCTGTCGCATAATGTATTTGTCGCCTTTGCCGTACAATGTATCGCCAACAAGCGCTTTGCTGCAATGTGAAAAATGCACCCGTATTTGATGCGTTCTGCCTGTTTCTAAATTTATTTTTACAAGTGTTTTGTTGTTTTTATAAAATAGGGAAGTGTAGTGAGTGATTGCCTTTTCGCCGAAAGGCGAAACGCACCTCTTGATGATACTTTCGTTTTCTCTTGCTATCGGCAGATTAATAGTGCCGTTAAAATTTGTTGTACCGTTGCAGATTGCGTAGTATGTTTTGTCGCACTTTCCGGCAAGTTTAGACGCGCTTAGTGTGTGCTTTGCAATTACGACGAGACCGCTGGTATCTCTGTCGAGTCTGTAAACACTTCTGAATGAACCGTCAAGAAAGGGTGCAACTGCGTTTGAAAGAGTGTCTCCTATATGATTTCTGCTTTGATGAACGGGCATAAACGGAGGCTTGTCTGCCACGATAATATCGTCATCGTTGTATAGTATGTGAACTTTTCTGTTGCTTGCTTTAGGCACTACACCGCTGTCCTCAATATTGATTGTCAGCGTGTCGTCCGTATGCAACTTTTCTATTGTTTTTGCAAAAACTCCGTTTAGTAAAATTCCGTTTTCAGAACACTTCAGAGTTGTAAGAAGTGCGCTTGACACACCGAAATCGGAAAGGAAGTCGCGTATTTGTTTTGAATCGTCTTTTTCTTTAATTTTAAAATTTATTGTTCTCATTTGTATAATTTAAAGTGATGGTATTTAAATAAAAGTTATTATGTAAAAAGGGCTGTGCAAGACAGCCCTTAAAAATTATTGTCAGTCAACTTTAACTGTCCAACCCATATCGTCTTTAATTTTGCCGAATTGGATTCCTGTTAATGTGTCGTAAAGTTTCTGTGTGAGTTCGCCTGTTTTGAAACCGCCGATTTCAGCTTTTTCATCTTCATAAATAAGTTCTCCGACAGGACTGATAACAGCGGCAGTACCTGTACCGAAAACTTCTTCAAGTTTACCGTTTTTGTGCGCTTTCATAATATCTTCGATAGCGAGTCTGCATTCGTGAACATTGTAGCCCCATTTTTTGAGAAGTTCAATACAACTCATTCTTGTGATGCCAGGTAACACTGTTCCGACAGTCGGAGCAGTATAGATTTCTCCGCCGATTTTGAACATAATGTTCATTGAGCCTACTTCTTCAACATACTTTCTTTCTACACCGTCAAGCCAAAGAACTTGAGAATAGCCGAGTTTGTGCGCTTTTTCACTTGCGATAATCGAAGCTGCATAGTTGCCGCCGCACTTGATATATCCTGTTCCGCCGGGTGTTGCTCGTACATATTCGTCTTCAACATAGATTTTTACAGGGTTCATACCTTCTTCGTAGTATGCTCCTGACGGAGAACAGATGATGATAAATTGATATTTTTCAGACGCTTTTACGCCGAGAACAGGCTCGGTTGCGATTGTAAAAGGTCGAATGTAGAGACTTGTGTCGGGTGCTGACGGTACCCAGTCTTTTTCAACTGCTACAAGCGCTTTTACTGCCTGCACAAAATCTTCAACAGGTATTTCGGGAATACAGAGTCTCTCGTGAGTAGATTTCATTCTTTCGCCGTTTTTGTCAGGTCTGAAAAGTTGAACGCTTCCGTCTGTGCAGCGATATGCTTTAAGACCTTCAAAACACTCTTGCGCATAGTGAAACACGAGTGCAGACGGGTCAAGTGTGAGCGGAGCATAGGGTACGATTCTTGCGTCGTGCCAGCCTTTGTCCGAAGAATAGTCCATCACAAACATATGGTCGGTAAAAATTGTGCCGAAACCGAGATTGTTTTCGTCGGGCTTTTGTTTTGGTGTGTTCGTTAAGTTGTATTTGATTTCCATATTTACCTTCCTTTATTGTAACAGAAATCAGTGGCAGTATGAAACAATAATTCCGCCGTCGTTTGCATACAATGTGTTTAAACCACTCATTTCAAGAATTTCTATTTTTTCAAAATTGTTTTTTTCACTGAGTTTGGAAGCAACAAGTTCAGCTCTTTCCAAACATCTGCAATGTGTAATGATGAGTTTTTTCGGAATTGTGCCTTTGATGATGTCGTTGTTCATAATTGAACACATTTTTAAAATTGCTCTTGAAATAGTGAAGTCCTGAGAAACTTTGTCAATGTCGCCGTCTGTTGCTTTGCAGATAAGTTTGACTCTCAATTTTTTCAAAACAGCAGCCGCAAGATTTGAAAGTCTGCCGTTCTTACGGAGATTTTCCAAATTGTCAAGACAGAAATAGAGGTCAATGTGGTTTTCAATGTAGTTGTTTACTTGTTCAATTACATCTGCAAATTCCATTCCGCTTGAAGCAAGTTCGTTAATTTTTTCAACAATAAGCACCTCAAAGCCTGAAGTACCTTTACTGTCAAATACATGGATATTTTTAGTTGAGTTGTTTTCTTCTCGGAACAACTCAACCGCCTGAACGGCACTGTTGTATGTACCGCTTAGTTTTTTTGTGATTGTAACAACATATACATCTTCTTCCTCACCTTCGTAAGCGTCTGCAAAAGCGGCAGGTGAGGGGCAGGCAGATTTTGCAGTGCCTTCGTAGGCAAGCATTCTTTCTACAAAATCGTTTTGGTCGAAGTTTTCGTCGTCGAGTATCTTGTAGTTGTCAATTTGAAGTGTCAGAGGAACAGAAACTATATTTTGCATTGATTTGAGTGTGTCTGTCATCTCACAACAACTGTCAACAACAATTTTATATGCCATATTGGTATCTCGCTTTCAATAAAATGTTAAATTAAATATAATAAAAATTATATTACTCTTTCCATTATATTGAATTGGTTAATATAAGTCAATATAATTGTTGTTTTGTTAATGCAATAATCATCAAAAGTTAATATATCGGTCTATTTTTGACCTGCTTTTTTCTTTGCGATTTCAATTTGTTTTTCAACACTGCTCGGAGTCGGACCGCCTTTTGAAAGACGCATTTCAACACATTTGTCAAGATTTATTGCCTCGTAAACATCTTCTTCAAACAAGTTGCAAACAGATTGGTATATGTTGATTGGAAGTGTTTCCAAAGTAAGCGATTTTTCAATGCAGATTGCAACAAGTTCGCCTGTTGTTTTGTATGCGTCACGGAAAGGCAGACCTTTTCCTACAAGATAGTCGGCGCAGTCGGTAGCGTTGATGAAACCTTTTGCCGCTGCTTTTCGCATATTTTCTCTGAGTACGGTCATTGTTTCAATCATCGGAGTAAATGCGTTTAAACACATTTTTACAGTATCGACAGCGTCGAAAACAGCCTCTTTGTCCTCTTGCATATCTTTGTTGTACGCAAGAGGTATTCCTTTCATAACTGTCAAAAGAGTAGTCAGGTCGCCGAAAACTCTGCCCGATTTGCCGCGAACAAGTTCTGCAATGTCGGGATTTTTCTTTTGAGGCATTATCGACGAGCCTGTTGAAAAAGCATCGTCAAGTTCAACAAACTTAAATTCCCATGAGCACCACATAATTATTTCTTCTGAAAAACGAGAAAGATGAACCATAATTATGGAGAGCGCGTTTGCAATTTCTATACAAAAATCACGGTCGGACACGCCGTCAAGACTGTTTTCGCAAACACCGTCAAATCCTAAAAGTTCGCTTGTCATATCACGGTCGATATTGTATGTTGTGCCTGCAAGAGCACCGCAACCGAGCGGATTGAAATTCATACGGTTTTTTGCATCTGTCAGTCGGTCAATATCACGCAAAATCATTGCACAGTACGCCATGAGATGATGTCCGAATGTTATGGGCTGAGCGCGCTGAAGATGAGTGTAACCCGGCATAATTGTGTTTTTTTCTTCGTCGGCTTTGCTGCACAAAACAAAAACCAATTTTTTGAGTTTTTCGACGATTTCATCGCACTCTTTTTTTAAGTTCATTCTCAAGTCAACAGCCACTTGGTCGTTTCTTGAGCGGGCAGTATGAAGCATTTTTCCTGCCTGACCGAGCCTTTTTGTAAGTTCGCCTTCAACAAAAGTGTGTATGTCTTCGCAACTCATATCAATATCAAGTTCGTTATTTTTTATTTCATCAAGAATTTTTTGAAGCTCATGCGTTATTTTTTCGCTTTCTTCCTTTGGAATTATTCCGCAGGCGCCGAGCATTGTTGCGTGAGCAATACTGCCTTTAATGTCTTCTTCATACATACGGCTGTCAAAACTTATAGATGAATTAAAATCGTTTGTTTCTTTGGCAAGTTCTTTTTTGAACCTGCCTTTCCACAACTGTGCCATAGAATTACCCTCTTATATCCGTGTTTGAATAGTTATTATATAATGTATATATAAAACAATTTTGTTTTTATATATTTCACTTAGATTTCTCTGTTGAGTATTTTTTGTATTGAAAAATTTTACATTTTGCTGTCAAGCATTGCTTTAACTTTGAGAGGCAAGCCGAAAAGATTGATGAAACCTTCGCTGTCTTTTTGGTTATATACTTCGTCTTCGTCAAATGTAGCAAAATCTTCGCTGTAAAGAGAGTACGGAGAACTTACGCCTACATTGATGATGTTGCCTTTGTAAAGTTTGATTTTTACATCGCCTGTTACGGTTTTTTGTGTTTCTGTTACAAATGCAGAAATTGCTTCACGCAAAGGAGTAAACCATTGACCGAAATAAACAAGTTCTGCAAATTTATTTGCAACAAGAGATTTGTAGTGTTGTGTTTCACGGTCTAAACAGATTTGTTCAAGTGTTTCGTGCGCTTTGTAAAGAATTGAACCGCCGGGAGTTTCATACACACCACGAGATTTCATACCTACAAGACGGTTTTCTACCATATCAACTATACCGCAGCCGTTTGCACCGCCGAGTTCGTTGAGTTTCTTTACAAGTTCAACTCCGTCCATTTCTTTGCCGTCAATGGCTGTCGGAATACCTTTTTCAAAGTGGAGTGTTATGTATGTTGCTTTGTCAGGCGCTTTTTCGGGAGATACGCCCATTTCAAGAATTTCGTCGTATTTTGGCTCGTTCATCGGGTCTTC
This sequence comes from Eubacterium sp., assembly GCA_015655975.1. Classification (GTDB taxonomy): domain Bacteria; phylum Bacillota; class Clostridia; order Oscillospirales; family Acutalibacteraceae; genus Scybalenecus. Next base: position 43,443 of record DVEP01000038.1, read on the forward strand.
AAGGTCAAGACCTTCGTGGCTCAAGTGCCAAAGGTTTTTGTCTTTTGAATAGTTTGTTTCACGATTGATTTTAAGAGGAATGTTGTGAGACTCTGCATATTCAATTTCTTCTTCACGGCTTTTGATGTCCCAAATACGCCATGGAGCGATGATTTCCATATCGGGTGCAAATGCTTTGATTGCAAGTTCAAAACGAACTTGGTCGTTGCCTTTTCCTGTACAACCGTGGCAGATTGCGTCTGCGCCCTCTGCTTTTGCAATTTCAACAATTCGTTTTGCAATAATCGGACGGGCAAATGCAGTTCCGAGCAAATATTGACCTTCGTAAACAGCGCCTGCCTGTACGCTCGGGAAAACATAGTCTTCTATAAATGTTTTGTTTAAATCTTCTATATAGAGTTTGCTTGCGCCTGTTTTGATTGCTTTTTCTTCAAGACCGTCAAGTTCGGTGCCCTGACCTACATCTCCGCTTACTGCAATTACTTCGCAGTTATTGTAGTTTTCTTTAAGCCAAGGAATGATGATACTTGTGTCAAGACCTCCTGAATATGCTAAAACAACTTTTTTAATTTCTTTCATTTTAAATTTCTCCTTTCGCTGTACGAATGATTTGTTTTTTGATTTCTTCATAATTATACTCTTGATTGAATAAATAGTCAATAGTTTTATTGCATATTTGTATGAATATACAAAAAATATTCAAAAAACGGATTGAATAATGCATAAAACTACAATTACTATATGCATTATTCGTGGTTTAATTATACATTTTATGATATTAAAAACAATATTATTTACAAACAGATTTACAAGTGATATAATAAATGCATAAAAATATTTTATTATAGGAGGTTTTTTTATGAAAAAAGTCAATAAAATTATTTCGGTATTGTTATGTTTGTGTATAGCAGTTTTTTGTTTCGCAGGTTGTGAAAAAAGGGTTTCACTTGAGGGGACTTGGAAGGCGTCTTATGAAATAGAGGCTTGTGCGAACGATTTTGAGGAAGAATATAAAGATGATGAAATCGTGACAGAAATGTTGAAAAAATTTGAGAATAAAATTACTGTAGATATGTACTATGAAGTTGATGAAGACAATAATTGTAAAATTACTGTTGATATGGAAAAGTATGAAAAAGATTTGAGGGCTAAATCGGAAGAGTTGCTCGACCTCATGGAAGAAGCGTACTACAGAGGTGCTGAAAAAGAGGGATTGACAAGAAAACAGTTTGACGAGTATTACAAAGAAGTCGAAAATACAACATTAAGAGACGCTTTGTATAAAGAAATGGAAATGGAAGAGTTCGTTAAGGGCTCTGTTGAAGATTTTAAAAAAGAAAACGAGAAAATTGAAGAAGAGTTTCTTTTTGACGCAAGAGGAGATAAGATATACTTCGATAATGAAGAAGAGGGCAAAGGATATGAAACATTTACACTTGAAGGAGATACGCTGACAATTACGGGTACATACGATATGGACGGCAAATTGATTGACGGTGAAGATTTGGTTTTAGTAAAGCAATCCAAATAGTTCTAAAGACAGTCTTGTTTTAAATGAGACTGTCTTTTCATTTTATTGTTTTAATTCAATTTGTTGTCTGAAAACATATTATTAATTTGTTTAATTATCTAATGCTTTATTGACTTATTTAATGTTTTATATTATCATATAAATAATTGTTTATAGGTGGTATAAATATGAAAATACTTGTAATAGGTCTTGGTTTAATAGGTGCAAGTCTTGCTAAATCACTTCAAAAAAATACAACTCACTATGTTATGGGTTGGAACAGAACGCAAAGTGTAATGAAAACTGCTTTTGCCGACGGAGTGATAGATGAGTACGGCGAACTTGAAGATTTAATTCCGAAAGCCGATGTTACAATAGTAAATATTTATCCTGACGGTATTGTGCCGTTGATACTCAGATATAAAGATTTGTTTAAAAAGGGCAGTATTGTTACCGATTCGTGCGGAATTAAAACAAAAATCTGCCGGGAACTTGAAAAGGAAAGTCTCGATTTTTCTTTTATAGGCGGACACCCGATGGCAGGCAGAGAGGTCAGCGGATACGCAAGCAGTTTAGACAATCTTTTTGAAAAGGCAAGTTTCATTTTTACTCCGACTTCAAACGATGAAAACGCTTTGTCAGTGTTGAAAAAACTTGCAGATGAAATGAAGTTTGCAAAAGTTGTTGTTACAACTCCCGAACATCACGACGAAATGATAGCGTACACTTCTCAAATAGCACATGTGCTTGCGTGTAGTTATATTTTGAGTCCGAGAGCGCCTTTTCACTCCGGTTTCAGCGCAGGAAGTTACAGAGATGTTTCCCGTGTGGCGAAAATAAATGCAGATATGTGGACCGAACTTTTTGCCGACAACAGAGAAAATCTGTGTACTGAAATTGATGAATTAATAGACAATTTGAGTTTGTTTAAATCAGCGCTTGACTCAAACGACAGTGAGAAACTGCACGACCTTTTGGCAAAAGGAAATGCTATCAAAGAGGAAATTGGTTAATGAAAAAACTTGTTGTAAATGTTCAAAAACCGTACGATATTTTGATTGAAAGAAACATAATTCGTTCGTGCGGAAGTTATATAAATAAAATCACAAAAGCAAAAAAAGTTGTTGTTATCACAGATACAAATGTTGAAAAACTGTATCTTGACATTGTTGTAAAATCACTTTCTGAGTATTTTGAAGTCTTTTCGTACAGCTTTGAGGCGGGCGAAAAGTCAAAAACTGTTTGTGAAGTTACAAAAATGATAGAATTTATGGCTGAAAATTCGCTCAGCAGAAACGATTTGGCAGTAGCACTCGGCGGAGGAGTAACAGGCGATATGGCAGGATTTGCCGCATCATGCTATTTGAGAGGAATTGACTTTGTACAAATTCCGACAACTCTTTTGTCGCAGATTGACTCATCTGTCGGCGGAAAAACAGGTGTCGATTTACCACAGGGAAAAAATCTCTGCGGTGCTTTTCATCAACCGTCTTTGGTTTTGATAGACCCTGATGTTTTGGAAACATTGAGCAAACATTTTTTCAACGACGGAATGGGAGAGGCAATCAAGTACGGTTGTATAAAAAGTGAAAAACTTTTTTCCCGTCTTGAAAATGAAAACGCAAAAGAATTTATAGAAGATTTGATATTTGAGTGCGTAGATATTAAAAGACAGGTTGTCGAAAATGATGAAAAAGAAAAAGGTGAGAGAGCGCTTTTGAATTTCGGGCACACTGTCGGACACTCAATAGAAAAGTTGAACAATTTTGAGGGTCTTTCACACGGCGAAGCAGTTGCAATAGGTATGGTGTATGTTACCCGCGCCGCAGAAAAATCAGGCATGACGGAGCGTGGCACAACCGAAAGATTAGTGAAGTTGCTTCAAAAATATTCTTTGCCTGTTAAAACCGATTTTGATTTAGAACAACTTGTTCCCGCAATGCTGAACGATAAAAAGCAGACGGGCAGCGGTATTAAGTTCATAACTTTGGAAAAGATAGGAAAAGGCGTAATCTCGCCTGTTCAAAACGAAAATATAAAAAAATTTTTAGGTGTTTAAAATGAACAGTGTAGTTATTAAAAATTCTGTTTTAAACGGCGTTGTACAACTTCCGCCGTCAAAATCTGTTGCTCACAGGGCGCTTATTTGCGCCGCGCTTTCTAAACATAATTGTAAAATAGGCCCGCTCGGAAACAGTGAAGATGTGAGGGCTACAATTTGTGTTTTAAAAGAACTGAGAAGTAACAAAGAGTTTTTAAATCTCAACTGCAACGAGTCGGGTTCAACGCTCCGATTTTTAATTCCGGTTGCGGCTGCACTGGGCAAACATGCAGTGTTCGACGGAAACGGCAGACTTCCGCAAAGACCGATTGACGACTATGTCAGACTTTTGACACAGCACGGCGTCAAGTGTTCTACTCAGGGCGGTCTTCCTCTTGAGATTGAGGGAAAACTTACAAACGGCACTTTTGAAATATCGGGCGATGTCAGTTCTCAGTATATAACAGGACTTTTACTTGCTTTGCCTTTGTGCGACGGCGACTCAGAAATAGTTTTGACTTCCAAATTACAGTCGCTTCCGTATGTGGAACTTACAATTAAGGTTATGAACGATTTCGGTGTTCAAGTTGAAAAAACAGATTTCGGATATTTTGTAAAAGGAAATCAAGAGTATAAAAACGACAGATATTTCATCGAGTCTGATTGGAGCCAGGCGGCATTTTTCGGTGCGGCAGGTGCAATCGGAGGAAATGTTGCTATAAAAGGTTTAAACATTGACAGTACACAGGGCGATAAAAGAATAGTAGATGTTCTTAAACAATTCGGCGCAAATGTTAAATTTGAAAACGATTGCCTGTATTGTTCAAAAAATGAATTGAACGGGATTACCGTTGACGCTTCGGATATTCCCGATATGGTGCCGTCAATAGCCGTAATAGCGGCTTATGCAAAAGGCAAAACAGTCATAAACGGTACAAAAAGACTGCGACTCAAAGAGTCGGACAGAGTTTTCAGTGTAGTGAGCAATTTGCAAAAAATGGGTGTAAATGTTCAGTGCGGAAACGACTTCATAGAAATAGAAGGCAGGGAAAATTTAAAGGGCGCAAAACTTGACGGTTTTAATGACCATAGAATTGTAATGGCATTTTCCGTTGCGGCGCTTTTTGCAGACGGCGACAGTATAATTTCTGATGCTCAAAGCATAAATAAGTCGTACCCCGACTTTTTCAAAGATTACAACAGAATGGGAGGCAAATCATGGGTTCAACTTTCGGAAATAAAGTAAAAATCTCCATATACGGTGAAAGTCACGGAGAAGCAATAGGCTGTGTGATTGACGGTTTGCCTCACGGTTTAAAAATTGACTTTGATAAAATAAAAGTTCAAATGCGTCGCAGAGCGCCCGGAAACGACAAGACGGCAACACCGAGAAAAGAAAAAGACGAACCGATTATTCTTTCCGGTGTTTTCGACGGATATACAACAGGTGCGCCTCTTGCAATGATGATTAAAAATGAAAACACAAAAAGTTCCGACTATTCAAATTTGAAAAAAGTTCTGCGACCGTCTCACAGCGACTATCCAGCCTATATTAAATACAACGGTTTTAACGATGTCAGAGGCGGAGGTCATTTCAGCGGAAGACTTACTGCGCCGATAGTTTTTGCAGGCGCAATAGCAAGACAGATTTTAGAGGAAAAAGGAATTTTTATAGGTGCTCATATTAAAAGAATAGGCAGTATCTGTGATACTCCTTTTAATTTCAATAGTATTCCTGTCGATTTGCTGAACAAACTTTCGACAAGCAATTTTTCCGTTATAGACGATAAAGTAGAGGAAATAATGCGTGCGGAAGTGGAAAAATACAGACTTGCGCAAAACAGCGTAGGCGGAGAAATTGAGTGTGCAGTTGTAGGTATGCCTGTCGGAGTAGGTTCAAATATTTTCGATACGGTAGAGAGTAAAATATCTTCGGCAATGTTTGCCATACCTGCCGTCAAAGGCGTTGCTTTCGGTTTGGGTTTTGATTTTGCTAAAGAAAACGGAATGTATGCAAATGACTGCTATCAGGTAAAAGACGGAAAAGTGTCGCTGACTTCGAACAACAACGGCGGTGTTTTGGGCGGTATGACAACGGGTGCTCCTGTTGTGTTTTCTGTTGCAGTCAAACCGACCGCATCTGTTTCTCAGCCTCAAAAAAGCGTCAATATAGAAAGTATGGAAAACGAAATTCTGGAAATTCACGGACGACACGACCCGTGCATTGTTCCGAGAGCAGTGAGCGTTGTAGAGTCTGCAACTGCTCTTGCAATTTTAGATTTATTATGATTTTAGGGTAAAATTTATGGATTTACTTGAACTTAGAAAAGAAATTGATAAAATAGACAGTGAACTTATTCCGTTGCTGTTGTCGAGAATGGAAGTTTCAAAAAAAGTTGCTCAGTATAAGATAGAAAACAATATACCTGTTTTAAATGAACAGCGTGAAAAGGAAATTCTTGACTCTGTTGCGAAAAGGTGCGAAAATCAAGGCGAAACAATCAAAACGGTTTTTTCTGCTATAATGGACGCTTCAAGGGCTTTGCAGCATAAAATAATAGGCGACGGCAGAGAATTGAAAGATGAAATCAATTCTGCGCTCGGCAAGTCGATAAAAACTAAAAATTCAAAGGTTGCCTGTTTCGGTGATTTGGGTTCAAACGCTCACAACGCCTGCAACAAGGTTTTTGAAAACTCAGAAGTAAATTTTTATAAGAGTTTTGAAGATATATTTGAAGCTGTAAACGACGGCAGTGCAGACTACGGAATTGTCCCTGTTGAAAACTCAACCGCCGGCTCTGTTCACGAGTCATATGACCTTATAATGAAATACAGATTTTACATTGTCGGCGCAGTAGATATTCCGATTAATCATTGCATTTGTGTTAAAAACGGCACAAATTCTGAAAATGTAACAAAAGTATATTCTCATCATCAGGCGTTAAGACAGTGCGACAATTATATTAAAAAGCACGACCTTGTACCTATCAACTATTCAAACACGGCAGGCGCAGCAAAGTTTGTCAGCGAGAGTTCGGCTATGGACATTGCGGCAATATGCAGTGTGTCGGCTGCCGAAAAATACGGCTTGCAAATAGTTCAAAAAGGTATAGAAGATGTTAAAGGTAATACTACAAGATTTATAATCATTTCAAAAAAATTGATAGTAACAGAGGGCGCAGACAAAATATCGCTCATTTTCAGTTTGCCGCATTTGACAGGTTCGCTTTACCGTGTGCTCGGCAGGTTTGCCATGGCAGGTCTTAATATGACAAAACTTGAAAGCAGACCGTTAAAAGACGGCAGTTCTTTTGCATATAGTTTCTATGTAGATTTGCTTGGAAATGTGCAAAACGAAGAAACTCTTGAACTTTTGTGCGCTTTGTACAGTGAATTGCCCGATTTTACATTTTTGGGAAATTTTATTGAAAAAGATTAATATACTGATATGAGGTGTTCTGATGAAACAAAATAAAAGACACCGCACAAGCTTTATTAATACTATAATTGTTATTGTAACAGTTGTTGCTTTGGTATTTTTATCAATAGCGCTTTACAACTCGGATAAATTGCAGGTTAGGTTTGAAACAATCGTACTTTTTCTGTCAAGGATAGAAAATGCTATTGTTTCACTCGACTCGAAAGTGGGAATTGTAGTCTGTGTTTTTGCCCTTTTTCTTGCCAAAACACAGTTGCCTATACCTATGAGTTTTTTGTGCGTTATTTCAGGTATGGTGTTTCCTTTACCTCAGGCAATAGTCATGAATGTTGTGTTTACCTGCATAGTTCATGCTGTTAAATATTGGGAAGGATTATGGATAGGTGGTGGCTGGGCAAGAAAAATCATCAATATAAAACAAATCAAATTTATACGAGAGTGGATTGAATTCAAAGGAAACGGCAACCCGTACATTCTTTTTGTCTGTCGCCTTATTCCGTCAATACCTCTCGGAATGGTGTCGAAACTGTACGGTTCTTTGCACTATGATTTTTTGTACTATCTTGTTTTGAGTACACTCGGATTTTTGCCGAGAATATATGTATATACAAGCATCGGCGGCGAGTTATTCAACCCGTTTTCAGTCAAATTTATTTTGCTTATTATGGCTGCGGTTGTATTTACAGGCACCGGCGCTTTGGTTCTTAACCTCATATACGGTAAGAAATATAAACAAATGACACAAACTCTTTTGATTTACAGTCAAAAAGAAAAATATAAAATAGTTTTTTAGGAGAGAAAAATGAAAACAACAGAACTTATTTCAAAAATTAAAAACGGCGAACTTGACGAACAACTTGCTCGTGTGTATGTTACACAGAGCGAAGTTGAAAAGCAAAAAGAACGCTACATAGAAACAATAGAAACATTTATTGAAACTTTCGGCGAGGACAGAGATGTCATTGTTTGCAGTGCACCCGGCAGAACAGAAGTTTGCGGTAACCATACAGACCACAACAACGGCAAAGTTTTGGCGGCTTCCGTAAATCTCGACGCTATTGCAGTTGCAAGTCTTAACGGCGACAATACCGTAAGAGTAAAGTCTAAAGGGCACGCAATGAATGTTGTTGAATTGAACAGTCTTGAGCCTGACGAATCAATGTACGGCAAGTCAACATCTATGGTAAAAGGCGTAGTTGCAGGACTTTCGGAGTGGGGATATAAAATCGGCGGATTTGACGCTTGCACGACATCAGATGTAATGGGCGGCTCGGGTCTTTCTTCATCTGCGGCATTTGAGGTGCTTATAGCAACTTGTATATCTGCCTTGTTCAATGATGAAACAATAGATTCTGTTACACTCGGAAAAGTTGCTCAATACAGTGAAAACAAATTCTTTGGTAAACCATGCGGACTTCTCGATCAAATGACTTCGGCAGTCGGCACATTTGTTACTATCGACTTCAAAAGCACTTCTGAGCCTGTTATTAAAAAAATAAATGTAGATTTCAATTCTTTCGGTTACAGTCTTTGCATTGTTGATACGGGCGGCAGCCACTCCGACTTGACAGACGATTATGCTGCCGTAAGGTCGGAAATGGAGTCTGTTGCAAAAGCGATGGGACACAATGTTTTAAGAGAAATATCCTACGATGATTTCAAAGCAAAACTTCCCGAATTGTATGCTTCAGAGGAAGTAAATGACAGGGCATTGCTCAGAGCAATTCATTTCTACAATGAAAATATGCGTGTTGACAATGCAGTTGAAGCACTTGAAAACAACGATTTTGAAACATTCAAAAAAATCATTGTAGAATCAGGATTTTCATCTTATATGTACAATCAAAATGTTTATACTCCAAAAAATCCTTTGGAACAAAAACTTTCTCTTGCGCTTGCAGTAACTCAGGAAATTCTTGACGGCAAGGGTGCATACAGAGTTCACGGCGGTGGTTTTGCAGGCACAATCCAGGCATTTGTACCGAACGATATTTTGTCTGAATACAAAGAAAAAATCGAGAGTATTTTCGGTGAAGGAAAGTGCTATGTTCTTTCAATAAGACCGGTAGGCGGAGTAAAAGTTTTGTAATTTTTACAGTTTAGTGTCGTTATAAAAAGAGGTAGAGTAAGATGAAGTATGTGTTTGTTGAAAATCCTATCGCCGGCAACAAGAAAAAACAGTTGCTGTTTAAAAGAGTTCAGTCTGCATTTAGATTGAGTAACGATGAAATGATAATAGAAGAAACGCTGTTTCCTCACCATGCACAACAAATTGCGCGTGCGTATGCCGAAAATTACGGCGATGACGCTGTAATAGTTTCTTGCGGCGGAGACGGTACAATTCACGAAATAGCAAACGGATTAGCAGGAACAGACACTCCTCTTATGGTTATACCTCTTGGTACGGGCAATGATTTTGCAAAAAAGATTTACGGTACGAGAAAAATAAATCTTGAAAATGTTGTAAAGTCTTTTGGTTTACATAACGGAAATATCAAATACGACATAAAACCTATTGACTTGATAGATTATAACGGCGAAAAGTGTATCAATATTATGAGTTTCGGACTTGACACTTTGGTTGAAACAATCGGCAGAAAAATAGCATCAAAAGCTCCGTTTTTGGGCAAAAACGCTTATACTATGGCGGTTGTGCCTGTTTTTATGAAACCGTTAAGGTATTCTATGAATGTTGAATTCAAATGTATAGACAAAGACGGCAACAAGTTTGACTTTACGGCAACGCCTGTTGAATATGCTTTGATGGCCATTTGCAACGCATCTTATTACGGTGGCGGTTTTTGCCCTGCACCCGATTCTGTTTTGGACGACGGACTTTTAGATTTGGTTTACGCTGACAGTATGAGTTTGAGCAAAGCCATTCCTCTTGTGCCTAAATATTCAAGCGGTAAGCTGGCGTACGAGGAAAACAGTTCAATCCATATGTCCTATGTTACTTCAGGCAGAATTTGGACAGACGATGGCACTCCTCTTTTGGGTGAGTGCGACGGTGAAAATTTCTACTACTCGGAAGTGAATTTTCATGTTGACAAACATGCTCTTAAACTTTGTGTTTTGAAAGATGAATAATAAAATTTAATAACATTTTTTTTAAACCTTCATAGAATATAGAGAAATCAAAGATTTCAATATATTTTACGGAGGTTTTTTTATGGCTGATGTTCCCGTTATCAATTCAAACTGCTCTAAAATACATGAGGCAGTATGTATTGATACAAAAAGAATTTATGATTCGTGTGTCAGCAAAGATTGTCTTGAAGATTTGAGAGTTACTTTTTTTGCAAAAAGTCAGCAACTCATTGACAATGCAGTTACTGTAAAGTGTCGTGAGTGTTGCATTGAATCTGTAAGCATAGATGTTGAAGAGGTGCCGTTTAACAGAGGTTTTTACAGTGTCGATATAGTTTTTTATTTTAAATTGTGTTTTGATACTTATTCATCTCCGTGTACAATGCCTCAAACAGCAGTCGGTTATGCAAAATTTAACAAAAAATGCATATTGTACGGCTCTGACGGTAAAGTGAAAATATTTACTTCAAACCCTGTTTCCGAAGCGCTTGACTGTCCCGAAGCACCTCAAACAAGCAATCCTACTGCAAAAGTTCAGGCGGTTGACCCTGTCATTTTGTCAACAAATGTAGTTAAGGCCTGCGATTGCTGTTTCCCTATATGCACATCTTTTCCTCAGTCGATTTTGTGCAACGCAGAAGACGGCTTTGTAAACGGTAACTGCTCAAAAGCCGTTTTGGTAACTATAGGATTGTTCTCTATTGTCCAAATGGAAAGAGATGTTCAAATTACGGTACCTGCTTACGATTTCTGTATTCCTGACCGTGAATGCGACTGCAATACTGACAGTCCCTGCGAAACATTCAACAAAATAGAATTCCCTGTCAATGAATTTTTCCCGAAAGAAAAAGATTGCTGCTGTGAAAAATCTGATAACGATTAGTAAAAGAGGAGTGTAAACTCCTCTTTTTTTATATCGTGTTTTGTGATATAATATATTTATTAAATAGAAATTTTTAAGGAGTTCTAACTATGCCGTATATTGAAATTAAGACAAACGCGTCTTTTAATCAGGAACAGATAAATTCGTTGAAATCAGATATGGGTAAAAATATTACCGCTATTCCCGGCAAGAGCGAAGACTGGCTTATGGTTGATTTTTGTGAAGACAGAAATATGTTTTTCAAGGGCAACAATTTGCCTTGCGCTATGGTTGATGTCAGTATTTTCGGGAAAGCAGAGAAAAAATATTTCGATGAGTTGACGGAAAAAATCTGCGATTCCGTAAGCAGTATCTTGGAACTTGACAAAGACAGAATATATGTAAAATATTCAGAAATAGAAAAATGGGGATGGAACGGAGTTAATTTTTAATGAGTGAAAAAGTATTAAGTATAAAAAACGGAGAATTTATGCTCGGCGACAAGCCATATAATATTTATTCGGGCGCTATACACTACTTCAGAGTTGTACCTGAATATTGGGAAGACAGACTGACAAAACTTAAACTTGCAGGTTTCAATACGGTAGAAACCTATGTTTGCTGGAATTTGCATGAAAGCAAACCGGGAGTTTTTGATTTTTCAGGAATTTTAGATATTGAAAAATACATAGAAACAGCACAAAAAGTCGGTCTTAATGTCATAGTCAGACCGGGCCCGTATATTTGTGCAGAATGGGATTTCGGCGGACTTCCCGCATGGCTTTTAAAAGATAAGAATATGAAACTGCGTTGTTTTTATAAGCCGTATCTTGACGCTGTTGAAAGGTTCTACAACGAGCTTTTGCCTCGACTTAAACCTTTTCTTTCAACAAACGGCGGTCCTGTTATCGCAATGCAGATTGAAAATGAGTACGGAAGTTACTCGAACGATAAAAAATATTTGAACTATATAAAATCTTTGTTTGAAAAAAATGATATAGATGTTTTGCTGTTTACTTCCGACGGTAATTTGGACGCTATGATTTCGGGCGGCAGCGTTGACGGTGTGCTCAAGACTTTGAATTTCGGCTCGGGCTCAAGAAACGCTTTCAATATTTTGAAAAAATACGGCGAAGGTTTCCCGAAAATGTGTATGGAATTTTGGTGCGGTTGGTTTGACCATTGGGGCAGCATACATCACTCAAGACCTTCCAAACAAACCGAGTTTGAAATAAAAGGATTTTTATCTCAAAACGCAAGTTTCAATGTATATATGTTTCACGGCGGAACTAATTTTGGTTTCACGGCAGGCGCTAACTACTATAAAAACTATTCTCCGACAGTAACGAGTTATGATTACAGTGCTATGCTTAATGAATACGGCGATTATACTCCTGCGTACCATAAAGTCAGAAAACTTCTGCACGAGAAACAAAATCTGCCGTTAAAAGAGTTGCCCGAGTCTCCGAAATTGCAAAATATAGGTGAAGTTTCACTTGCAGAGTCAACATCTTTGTTTGACAATCTCGAAAATATTGCAGAAAAACACTGCTCGGCAACTGCTGAAAGTATGGAATACTTTGGTCAAAATTTCGGTTTGATTTACTATAAAACAAAAGTCAAGGGCAACTATCCGTCGCTTAAATATACTGTTTCAGGCGTACATGACAGGGCTTTTGTGTATGTAAACGGCGAAAAAAAGGCGACTGTTGACAGAATGCTTGAGAATAAGAAAAAATTTTTCAAAAGTGCATATTCAAACAGTTTCAATGTTCCGTCGATTACATCTGAGTGTGAAATAGGCGTACTTGTTGACGCTATGGGCAGAATAAATTACGGACCTAAAATATATGACAGAAAGGGAATAGAATCCATTTCTTCTAAATTTCAGGTTTTGAGTGACTATGAAATTTATACAATACCGCTTGACAATCTTGAAAAACTTGACTGGTCAAACAGTTCAAACAAATATCCGTTGTTTTTCAAAGGCAGTTTTGACGCCGAAAAAGGAAAAGACTGTTTTGTTGAAACAAAGGGCTTTACAAAGGGCTGCGTCTGGGTAAACGGCTTTAATCTCGGCAGATATTGGAGCAAAGGTCCTCAAAAAACTCTCTATTTACCTGCGCCTTTGTTAAAGGAAAAAAACAATGAAATAGTTGTTTTGGAACTTGAAAATGCACAGAAAAAATCTATAAGAATTATAGATAAACACAAACTTTTTTGATGAATAAAACAAAAAAATCACCCGATAATAAAAACGGGTGATTTTTTATGGATATGACAAATATATCAAAAAATATGAGAATTTTTGCGGGATTTGCAAACACAATAAAAGCGCTGAATATTCTCATCACAATAATAAAAATATTGGCAATTTCTTTTATCGCCGTTCAGGCAATATTGATTTTGAAAGAAAGAAATTTTGATTAATCAAAAACAGGGTACATTCTGCGATAAACACTGTTGATTTTCCTGAAATAGTCGAAGTCAACCGAATCTATTGTTTCTTTTGTAGTTCTGAAACGCCAATTTTTTTCGGGCACACCCGGAATATTCATTCTTGCGTCGTTTCCGAAACCGCACATATCCTGAAAAGAAATGATTGCCGTATTTGAACTCGACGCCCATACAGACTCAATTATTTTTCTGCAACTTTTACTGTAATAACCGCCGTCGCCCCAATTTTCGCCTTCAAAACCACAGTATCGGAGTGCAAAATTTCGCTCGCTTTCGTTTGCTTCCCAAAGCCAGCCGAGAAGAGTATTGTTGTCGTGAGTGCCGATATAGTTTACGCTGTTTTGCGTGCAGTTGTGCGGTAAATGAAGTGAGTCGGAATTTGGGTCAAATCCGAATTGAACAACTTTTATACCGGGGAATTTTGTTTCTTCCAAAAGTTTCACGACATCTTCTCCGAAAGTTCCGAGGTCTTCGGCTATTATAGGCGGATTTTCAAACTTTTTGAATACTTCGTTGAAAAGGCTCATTGCAGGGCCTTTTTTCCATTTTCCGACTTTTGCCGTTTTACTGTCGGCGTCTATTTCCCAATAACTTGCAAAGGCTCTGAAATGGTCAATTCTGACAATATCGTACATTTTAAGAGAATTTGAAAGGCGTGACAACCACCACTCGTAGTTGTCCTTTTTCATATTGTCCCAATCGTAAATGGGGTTGCCCCAAAGCTGACCGTCTTCGCTGAAACAGTCGGGAGGGACGCCTGCAATCTTTGTCGGCTTGAGCGTGGTTTTGTCTATTTTAAAAAGGTCAAGATTAGCCCATACATCGACGCTGTCCATGGCTACATATATCGGCATATCACCAATGATTGCCACGCCTTTTTCGTTTGCGTATTGTTTGATTTTTTTCCATTGTACAGAGAAAATGTACTGTACAAAACACCAAAAATTAATCTCGTTTTCAAGGTATTTAACATCACTTTTTTTGATACTCTCAAAATGTGAATATTTTTCATTCCATTCCCACCAGGGAACGCCTTTTTCTTTGTCTTTTATTGCCATATACAGTGAATATGCGTAAAGCCATTTTGAACTTGATTTGAATTTTTCAACTTCCTGCAACAAATTCTCACTGCAATTTTTATAGCATTTTTTTAACAATTCAAGTCGTTTGACAGATGCAAAGTCATAGTCCGCCGTGTACGGAGAACCGCTGTAAATATTGCTTTTGAAATCTTCTTCACTGCAAAGACCGAATTCAAAAAGACTTTTAGGGTCTATGAACAAATAGTTGCCTGCAAAAGCGCTCGGCGAACAATACGGAGAATTTGCATGGTCAAGAGGATTGAAAGGCAGTACCTGCCAATACGAAAACCCTGCGTTGCTTATTTTATCTATGAAATTGAAACAGTTTTCATCAAAAACACCGACCGCATAGTCAGACGGCATTGAACTGATGTGAAACAGTACACCGCTGTCGCGTTTATCTAACATTTTAACACCTCAAGAAAAAGATTATCACGATTTAACAAAAAAATCAATCTGTATTAATATTATTTATATATATTTTTAAATAATATAACAATAAGTTGTTGAATGTTCGTGTTTGATAAGTTATAATATTAAAATAAATATTAAAAGGCGTATTGTGTCTTTTTTTAATATCAACAGGTGAATTATGGAACAAAAAACCAAACAAAAAAATACAATTTCAGAAAAAGAACTTTTGGAGCAACACGAATACGAGGTGAAACTCGCTTCGGCAATAGTTTCAAAGTACGGCGAAAAGCCGCTTGCCTGCGTAGTTACTTTCGGCTGTCAGCAAAATGTTGCAGACAGCGAAAAAATTAAAGGTATGCTCAGTGAAATGGGCTACGGTTTTACAGACGAGCCGTTGAAGGCAAAACTAATATTGTTCAACACCTGCGCTGTTCGTGAACACGCAGAACAAAGAGTGTTCGGCAATGTCGGAGCGTTGAAACAGTATAAAACGGAGAATAAAGATGTTATCATTGCGCTTTGCGGTTGTATGATGCAGCAGCAACATATTGCAGATAAAATAAAAAAAAGTTTTCCGTTTGTTGACCTTGTTTTCGGCACTCACGCAGTGTATCGATTGCCCGAACTTTTGTTTAAAGCACTGACGGGTAAAAAAAGAGTTTTTGAACTTCCGAATTCCGACGGAGCTATTGCAGAGGGTATTCCTGTTTTGCGAGACGATGACAAAAAAGCTTGGATTCCGATTATGGAAGGCTGTAACAATTTCTGTTCGTATTGTATTGTGCCGTATGTAAGGGGCAGGGAAAGAAGTCGAGAAGCAGAAAACATCATAAAAGAGGCAGAGTGTCTTATTAAAAAAGGATACAAGGAAATAACTTTGCTCGGTCAAAATGTCAATTCGTACGGAAAAGATCTTGAGCCTGCCGTAACATTTTCAGAACTTTTGAGAAAAATCAACGAGCTTGACGGCGATTTCAGAATTCGTTTTATGACAAGCCATCCGAAAGACTGTACAAAAGAACTTCTTGAGACGATGGCAAAAGGCGAGAAAATTGCAAAGCATCTTCATTTGCCTTTCCAAAGCGGAAACGACAG
The DNA here is from genome assembly GCA_015655975.1 of Eubacterium sp. Lineage (GTDB taxonomy): Bacteria > Bacillota > Clostridia > Oscillospirales > Acutalibacteraceae > Scybalenecus. The sequence goes on from DVEP01000038.1 coordinate 59,433, forward strand.
AGTTTTAAAAGCAATGAACAGGCACTATGACAGAGAAAAATATCTTGAACTAATCAAATACGCCCGTGAACTTATGGGCGACGAACTTTCAATAACAAGCGATGTAATAGTAGGTTTCCCGGGTGAAACTTACGAAGAGTTCAAAGACACATTGTCGCTTGTAAAGGAAATTGAAGCAACTTCTTTGTTCACTTTCATCTATTCTCCGAGAAAGGGCACTCCTGCGGCAGAAATGCCCGACCCGGTTCCTCACGCAGAAAAGTCAAAGTGGTTTAAAGAACTTACAGATTTGCAGGAAACAATTTCCGCAAAAAGAATGCAAATGTGCGGCGGCAAAGTTTTCAAGTGTTTTGTTACAGGCAAGGGCAAACTTGCCGACAACTATTTAGCGGCACGCACAGACGGCAACCTTATTGTTGAATTTGAAGGCGCTGAAAATCTTATCGGCACTTTTCAAAATATAAAAGTAACACAACCTTTAACTTATGTTTTAAAGGGTGAATTAGAAAGGAATTAAAAAAATGAGTTTAGAATCAGCACTCAGACAACTCGGAAAAGAAATTCAGCAGGACGAAAGATTTATCAAACTTCAGGCTGCTGCAAAAGCAAACGACGAAGACAAGGCTCTTCAGGACAAAATGGGCGAAATGCAGTTGATTTCTCTCAACTATCAAAAAGAGGCTGAAAAAGCGGCAGAAGCAGATGCTGAAAAAATGCAGCAGCTTCAAAAAGATTATGAAGCACTTTACACTGAAATTATGTCAATGGAAACAATGACAGAGTATTCTCAGGTTGCTCACGAAATGGAAAAAATGGCTCAGTACATCAGCCAAATGATTGGTCTTTTCTTTGACGGTCAAGACCCTGAAACCTGCGAAGTTCCGACAGAAGAGTCATGTACTCACGACTGTTCAACCTGCGGCGGATGCCACTAATTCATAAATGACTGAAGAGGAGGAAAATTAAATGGCAAAAGAAAAACTTAGTCCTATGATGGAACAGTATTTACAAATAAAAAACAATTATCTTGACACCATTTTATTTTTCCGACTCGGCGATTTTTATGAAATGTTTTTCGATGACGCGAAGATTGCCTCAGAAGAACTTGACTTGGTTCTGACAGGTAAACTTTGCGGACTCGAAGAAAAAGCGCCTATGTGCGGCGTGCCTTTTCACAGTGCAGAAACATATATAGCAAAACTTGTATCAAAAGGCTATAAAGTTGCTATCTGCGAACAGATGGAAAACCCTGCGCTTGCAAAGGGTATCGTAAAACGAGAAGTGATACGAATTATAACACCCGGTACCGTGATTGAAAGCAATATGCTTGAGGACGGACAAAACAACTATTTGTGCAGTATATATGCGTCGGACAAAGAAACGGGACTTTGCTTTGCAGATGTCTCAACGGGTGAGTTTTATATAACTTCGGTGTCGGGCGACGATGTACCCGCAAAAATTAACAACCAACTTTCAACATTTCAGCCGAAAGAAATTTTGCTCAATGAAAAAGCAAAAAATATGGACTTGGTCGTAAGGTTTTCAAAAATAAGACTGAGTGCGTTTATAGACGACACAGATGAAAATCTTACATACGAACTTGCGACAAAAACCGTTGAAGAAACTTTGAGCAAAAACGAACTTGAAAGACTTGTCGAGCAAAACAGTTCGGAGTCTGTAATGGCAGTTGCAAGCATCATTTTGCGACTTAAAGACACAAGAAAACAGGAAAAAATAGAACCGCCTACCGAGGTGGAAATTTACAACGAAAACCAATATATGTCCCTTGATATGAGCGCAAGAAGAAATCTTGAGTTGACGCGCTCAATGATGACGGGCGACAAAAAACATTCTTTATTGTGGGTGATTGACAAAACAAAAACCCCGATGGGAAAACGACTTATAAGAAGATGGCTTGAAAGCCCGCTTCTCTCAATTCCGAAAATTACACGCAGGCAAAACGCCGTAGCCGAAATGGTAAATTCGGTTATTATGCGTGATGAAATAAGACAGGCATTAGTGGGCGTGTCCGATATTGAAAGATTGATGACGCGAATTGTTTATTCTGCGGCGAATGCCAAAGAACTTCGTACATTGTTTGCGACAATATCGCATTTGCCGAGCATTAAAAAATCGCTTGAAAATGCCGAATCTTCTTTTGTGAAAAATATCTATTCCGAAATAGATTTGCTTGAAGATATTGCCGAACTTATTGACAGTGCAATAGAAGACGAACCGCCTTTTACTCTTCGTGAGGGCGGTATCATAAAAGAAGGTTACAGCGAAGAGTTAGATGAACTTAAAAATATAATGAACGACACTGCAGGTTTGATTGCAGAGGTTGAAGAAAGAGAAAGACAGGCTACCGGAATACCGAAACTCAGAGTCGGCTACAACAGGGTTTTCGGCTACTATATTGAAGTAACAAACAGTTACAAAGATTTGGTGCCTGAAACATATATCAGAAAACAAACGCTTACAAACGCCGAAAGATATATAACCGAAGAATTAAAACAACTTGAGGGTAAAATCATCGGTGCCAAAGACAGAAGCGTTTCGCTTGAATACGATATGTTTTGTGAAATAAGAAACAGAATTTCGCAAGAAAGCGAAAGAATACAGACAACAGCAAAAGCGCTTGCAAGACTTGATGTTGTTTGTTCTCTTGCAGAAGTTGCCGAAAAGCAAAACTATATTTGCCCTGACATAGACAATTCAGGCGTAATCAGAATTGAAAACGGAAGACACCCTGTTGTAGAGAGTTTGCTTGACAATGCGGTGTTTGTTCCGAACGATACTCTGCTTGATAAAAACGATAACAGGTGCGCAATAATTACGGGACCGAATATGGCAGGTAAATCGACATATATGAGACAGATTGCGCTCATAGTCATTCTTGCTCAGATGGGTTCATTTGTACCTGCGTCATCTGCAAATATCGGTATTTGCGACGCTATATTTACACGAGTAGGCGCTTCCGATGACTTGGCGACAGGTCAGTCAACATTTATGGTGGAAATGAATGAAGTTGCCGATATTTTAAAAAACGCTACTTCCGACAGTCTTATTATTTTAGACGAGATAGGCAGAGGCACTTCCACATACGACGGCATGAGTATTGCAAGAGCGGTGCTTGAGTATGTTTGCAAAAAAAGAACTCTCGGCGCAAAATCACTTTTTGCCACTCACTATCACGAGCTTACTGCAATGGAAGGCTTGCTTGACGGAGTTAAAAACTATTCGATTGCAGTAAAAAAACACGGCGACGATATTACATTTTTACGCCGAATTGTTAAAGGCGGCGCAGACGAGAGTTTTGGTATAGAGGTTGCAAAACTTGCAGGCGTACCGAACTCTGTTGTAAAAAGAGCAAAAGCAATTTTAAAAGAACTTGAAGCAAACAAAACAGAAATAGATTTTAAAGCAGAAGACGCTGTCATTGAAGACGATGATATTCAGGAAATGCAGTACAATTTTGCTGCAAATGAAAGAGATGAAATCATTAAGATTTTGCAGGCGACAGATGTCAATTCTCTAACACCTATCGAAGCTATGCAAACGCTTTATGATTTGGTAAATAAAAGTTCAAAATTGTAAACCGAGTAAATAAGTAATAAAAGAGGTGAAAACATTTGGCAAAAATCAATGTACTTCCGAAAGAAGTTTACCAATTAATCGCAGCAGGCGAAGTTGTAGAAAGACCTTCAAGCATTGTAAAGGAAATGATTGAAAACTCAATAGACGCAGGCTCAAAGTCCGTAACAGTAGAAATTAAAAACGGCGGTTCGTCGTATATCAGAATAACAGATGACGGATGCGGTATAGAAAAGGCAGATGTGCCAAAGGTTTTCATATCGCACGCAACAAGCAAGATAGAGTTCAAACACGACCTTGACGCAATATCGACTCTCGGTTTCAGAGGAGAGGCTATGAGTTCGGTTTGCGCAGTTGCAAAAGTTGAACTAATCTCAAAATCAAGAAATGAAAAGGTCGGCAGCAGGTATGTTATTCACGGCGGAGAAGAAATTTCTTTCGACGACGCAGGTTGTCCCGACGGCACAACGATAGTTGTCAGAGACATTTTCTACAATGTACCTGCGAGAATGAAGTTTTTGAAAAAAGATGTTACCGAAGGCAATTCTGTTGCCGGAATTGTTGACAGAATGGCATTGTCGCACCCTGAAATTTCTTTCAGATTTATTCGTGACGGAAAGCAGGTTTTGTTTACAAACGGAAACGGTTCACTTTCGGACGCAGTTTATTGTGTTTTCGGAGCAGAGTTTCACAAAACTTTAATCCCCGTTGAATATAACTATTCTTCAATGCGCTTGACAGGACTTGTGAGCAACCCGTTGTTCCCGAGAAAAAGCCGTTCTATGCAATACTTTTTCATAAATTCAAGAACTGTTAAGTCAAAAACTATGATGGCGGCGCTTGAACAGGCATATAAAAACAATATTATGGTAGGTAAGTTTCCTGCCTGCATATTGAATATTGAACTTAATACTTCTTTGGTAGATGTAAATGTTCATCCTGCAAAAACAGAGGTTAGATTTACAAACGAAAAGCCTATTTTTGAAATAGTTTACTACGCCGTTAAATCTGCAATAGAAAATAACAGAGATGTTAAACACGCTGTTTTCAGTTCTTCAAAAACTTACACAAAAGAAGATTTTGAAGTGAAAAAAGAACAACCTAAACAGTTCAGATTCAATGTTGTAAATAAAGACTCAGAAGAAAAGTCCGACTTTGTTGCAAGTAGTTTTAATCTTAATTTTTCGAGTGAAAATTCACAAAAAAATAATGAAATAAAAATCGAAAAAAATCCTTTGCCGAAAAGTAAAACGGTAAATATTTCTATTGAAAAAGACGATGAAGAAGACAAAAGTACACAATACAGAAGTTTAAAGTTTGACAGAAAAGCCGAAGAAAAGATTGAATATACTCAAAACAGTAAGCAAATTGTAAAAAACGATGAACTGTCGTACGGCACGAAAAAATCGGTTGATTTAACAGAGAAAAAAATACCGAGTTTAACTACTGATGAAGAACTTCCCGAAATAAAAGTTATAGGCGAAGCGTTTAAAACATATATCATAGCCGAAGTCGGCGGAGAACTTTTGTTTATAGATAAACACGCGGCGCACGAAAGAATGAACTATGAAAAGTTAAAGTCAAGTGACGGAGTCTATCCGCAGGTTTTGCTGACTCCTGCTACGGTTAAATTGTCCAAAGAAGAATATACTGCTGTCATAAACAATATTGACGCATTGACAAAAACAGGCTTTTCTGTTGAAGATTTCGGCAACTACACTGTAATCATCAGAGAGTGTCCGTCGCTTGTAGCAAACGAAGATATTTCCGATTTAATAGTAGAAATAGCAGGCAAATTGCTTGATAAAAAAACAGATATTTTGCCCGACAAAATGGAGTGGATATATCACTCGACAGCATGCAGAAGCGCTGTCAAAGCAGGCGATTTTACAAGCCGATTTGAGATGGAAAGGTTTGTGAAAAAACTTTTGAATATGCCGAATATAAGATTTTGTCCTCACGGCAGACCTGTTTTTATTAAATTTACAAAGTATGAAATTGAAAAACTTTTTGGTAGAATACAATGACAGATAAAACAAAAGTTATTGCAGTTGTAGGACCTACTGCGTCAGGAAAAACAAAACTTGCAATAGAGATAGCAAAGAGTGTGAACGGCGAAATCATTTCAGCCGACTCAATGCAAGTATATAAGGGTATGAGCATAGCAACGGCTGCCCCTACAGAAGACGAACAAAGGCAGGCAGTCCACCATCTTGTTGAGTTTTTAGACTGCGACCGTTCTTTCAGCGTTGCAGAGTTTTCGGACTTGGCAAGAAAAAAGGTAAAAGAAATTTCAAAAAAAGGAAAAGTACCTGTCATTTGCGGAGGTACGGGACTTTTCATCGACAGTTTTTTAAGCAATATAAAATTTGCCGAAAATAAGACAGATGAAAATTTCAGACAGGAACTTTTAAAAAAATCGCCCGATGAGTTGTATAATATGTTGTCGGAAAAAGACCCCGAAGCAGCAAAAAAAATACACAAGAACAATGTTAAAAGAGTTGCAAGAGCGCTTGAAATATACTATTCAACGGGAAAAAACAAGACTGAACAGGAGAAATTCTCAAGAACAGAACCGTCTCCGTACGAACCTTTATATATAGGTATAAATTATAAAGACAGGCAAAAGTTGTACAGCAGAATAAATCTTCGAGTAGATAAAATGGTGGAAAACGGTCTTGTAAAAGAGGCAGAAAAAATGCTTCCGAATTGTACCGAAACTTCCTGTCAGGCAATAGGGCACAAAGAATTGAAGCCGTTTTTTAAAGGCGAATGTTCGCTTGAAACTTGTGTTGAAAAACTGAAACAGGAAACAAGACGCTACGCCAAAAGGCAGATAACTTGGTTTAAAAGAAATGAAAAAATCAACTGGTTTTATGCAGATGATTTTGAAGATGAAGATGCACTCGTTTCTTCTGCAATTTGTAAAGCAAAGGATTTTTTAAATGAAGAAAATTAAAATTGAAAAAGACACGCTTTTAATAGTAATCGCCGTTGTATTAATAGTTGTATATATTGCGGTGCAGTCATTTTCAGCTTTAAATGTAAAAATGCAAATTCAAACGGCAAACGAAGTTGTCGCATATGATTCGGTCAGTACAAAAGCGCTTGCAGTACGACAGGAAGAAGTTTTGCCTGCCGACCGAAGTCAAACTATTTTGCCGACTGTTGACAACGGCGACAAGGTTGCCGTAAACGGAGAGGTTGCAAAAGTATTTTCTTCTCCCGATGTTGCGTCAAGGTATGTTGAAATCAATGACCTCAATGAAGAACTGAGCAGACTCACCGCACTTGAAAACAGTTCGGGCGGTCTTGTTACCGACCTTGAGTCTGCAAATGAAAGTATTATAGGCAGTTTAAACAGATATGTTTGCGACAGGGCAAACGGAAAAACCAAAGATGTTTCAAAAGAACTTGCAAATGTGAACAACAGTATTGTAAAACAGCAACTTATTATCGGAGAAAGCATTGACTTTTCCGAAATGACAAACTCAATCAGTCAGCAAATTTCATCATTGTCATCAATGGGGTATAAACCTCAAGGAAATTTGACTACCGATAAATCAGGTACATTTTCAACTTTTACAGACGGTTTTGAAAATATTGTTGACTATGACAATATCACATCTATGGATATTGAAAGTTTGGAAAGTTGTTTTGCAGAAATTGAGAAAAATGAAGACAAGGACAATCATTTCGGAAAAATAATATATAACTACGATTGGTACTTTGCGTGTGCCGTTAACAGCAGTGATTTAGGAAATCTCAAAGACGGCGACATTGTCGATGTATGTTTGAAAAACGACGCCGACACTGTTTTTAAAATGAAAATAGTTAAAGGAGCCGATGTTTCTCCCGAAACGGAAAAGACGCTTCTTGTATTGCAGTCAAACGATATGAATTCAAAAATTACTTCGCTCAGAGTTGAAGATATTGAAATTCGTTTAAAAAAATATGAGGGAATTAAAATTCCTAAAAAGGCAATTCGTGTTGTAGATGAGAAAACGGGCATATATGCTTTGGTTTCTTATAAAATAGAATTCCGCGAAATCGAAATTCTTTATTCTAATGATGATTATGCAGTAGCAAAATATGAGCCTGAAAATGAAAACGGAATCAGGCTTTATGACCAAATTATTGTGGAAGGAAAGGATTTATATGATGGAAAAGTTTATACCTAATGACAGCGACAAAGCGATAATGTCGTGCGTTGACAATTACAGAAGAATTAAAGAAGAAGTCTGTGAAACGGCAGTTAAGTCAGGCAGAAAAGAAAGCGATGTCAGACTGATGGCAGTAACAAAAACAGTGGAGCCGTTGTATATCAATGCGGTACTTGACGACGGAGCAAATCTTATAGGCGAAAATCGTGTGCAGGAGTATATGGGCAAACTAGACAGCCTTCATCTTGACGGTGTTGAAAAACATTTGATAGGTCATTTGCAGTCAAACAAGGCAAAGTATATTGTCGGAGAAGTTGATATTATCGAGTCTGTTGATTCTTTGAAAATTGCAAATGCTATTTCTAAAGAGTGTGCAAAAAAGGGTACAGAACAAAATATTTTGGTGGAAATTAATATCGGTCAGGAAGAAAGCAAAAGCGGTATTTCTCTTGATAATGCAGAAGAATTGATAGAAGAAATTTCAAATTTGCCGTATATAAATATTAAAGGGCTTATGACTGTACCGCCGATTTGCGAAGATAACTCAAAATTAATGAAATATTTTGATAAGATGTATCAATCTTTCATTGACATAAAGGCTAAAAAATTAGATAATGTAAGTATGGATATTTTAAGCATGGGAATGAGCAATGATTTCAAAACGGCGATTTTGTGCGGCTCAAACTTAGTCAGAGTCGGCTCATCCATTTTTGGTGCGAGAAAATATTATTAAAGAGGTTTGAATATGGGATTTTTTGAAAAATGGAAAGAAATAATTAATGACAATGAAGAGGATGATTTCTACGGCAATGATTCAAATGAGTTTGTAGAACCGCCCGCAGAACACAGAAAAAAAGAAAAGGCGTTGTCCCGCGAAAGAGAGTACGACAGACCTGTTGAAAGAAGTGTCAAACGCAGACGAGACGACAACGACAAAGTAGTGAATATTCACACAACTGCTCAGCTTCAGGTTGTTCTTGTTAAACCTGAAAAGTTTGAAGAAGCATCTCAAATTGCAGACAATCTCAACGAAAAACGCACAGTCGTTTTAAATCTTGAAAGTGCAAACAGAGATATTGCAAGACGGTTGCTTGACTTTTTAAGCGGTGTTGCATATGCAAACAGCGGTCAGATTAAAAGAGTTGCAAACAGCACATACATTATCACACCGTACAATGTAGATGTGATGGGAGATTTGCTTGACGAACTCGAAAACAACGGTATGTTTATGTAATTTTAATAAGAGGAGAATAGTTATGATTACACCAAGTGATATTATCGACAAAAGATTTTCAACCGTAAAAGACGGTGGCTATGACGCTGCTGAAGTAAACGAGTTTCTTCAGGCGTGCGCTGAATCATACTCTGCCGTTGTTGAAGAAAACAAGCAGCTTTTCAGAAAAATGGAAATTCTTGCTAAAAAAATTGAAGAGTACAGAGATGAAGAAGACTCTATCAAGTCTGCACTTATCACTGCACAGAAAACAGCAAACGCTATTACAAAGCAAGCAAAAGACGGCGCTGAAAGCGTGCTCACAGAGTCAACGGAAAAGGCTCAAAAAATAGTACAGGATGCAAAAGAAAAAGCAAACGGCATAGTAAAAGAAGCCGACGCGTACGCAAAAGGCGTAAGAGAAGAAAATCTTGAAGAAGCAGAGGCGATTATTTCAGCTGCGGAAATCAAGGCAAACGAAGCAATCAACGCTTCAAAAATTGTTTCAAAAAATATTATTGAAGAAGCAAAAACTCTTTCGGAAAATCTTGTGAGCAGTGCAAGGGAGAAAAAAGAAAAGTACGAAAATGTAATTGAAGAAATCAAGAGTGAGTCGCTCAGCATTAAAGAAAATTTGATTTCACTTTATGAAAGTCAGTTGGAAAAAATCAAAGACGCAATCAACTTTGAAAACAACGGCGACAACTATTCTGTTGACGAGTCGGAATACAATTCTGTTTTGGAAAAAGTGAACAAGTTTGAAGCAGAAGAAATAGAAATTGAACAATTAGATGTAAAAGAAACTCAGACAGAAGAAGATGAACAGTCTGTCGAAGAAGAAACTGCTGAAGAAATTGTTGAAGAAACAGAAAAAGAAATCGAAAAACCAAATGTTAAAGAAACAAACTATTTTGCAAATGAAAATGCAGAAAACGATTTTTCTTTTTCAAATGAAAGAAACGAATCAAATACTTCTGTTGAAGCAGATGTTCAAACTGCAATTAACGATTTTTCAACCAACGAGATTACCCCTGTTCGAAACACAGGAAAATCTACAATAGAAATTTTAGACGACGATGAGGACGACGATGACATTCTTCAAAAAGAAACACCGTCAATTGAAGATTTCGGTTCTATCTTCGGTACAAATGAAGTAACTGAAAGAACAACGGAAAAAATTTCACTCATTCCGCCTGAAGATGACAACGATGAAAATGACGATGATGAACCTAAATTTAAAGGTTTTTTTAAAAAGAAAAGATAAATCAATCCAATAGTTAGGAGCTTTTAGAAATATGGATTATAATAAAACACTTAATTTGCCAAAAACCGAATTTCCTATGAGAGCGTCTTTGCCGCAAAGAGAACCGCTTATTCTTGAAGAATGGGAAAAACACAATCTTTACAAGAAATTGATGGAAGTAAACGATTCTAAACCTCTTTTCGTTCTTCACGATGGCCCGCCTTATGCAAACGGCGACATTCATATCGGTCATGCGCTCAATAAGACGCTCAAAGACTTTATTGTGCGCTATAAGAATATGACAGGTTTTAAATCACCTTATGTTCCGGGTTGGGATACTCACGGTCTTCCTACCGAATTGGCAGCAAGAAAAAAAGCAGGCATTTCTGCCGATTCAACAATTTCCGATGTTGAACTTCGTAAAATTTGCCGTGATACAGCGCTCGGATATGTTGATATTCAGAAAAAATCTTTCAAGCGTCTCGGTGTAATAGGCGAATGGGATAATCCGTATATCACTCTTACAAAAGATTTTGAAGCAGAGCAGATTAAGATTTTTGCTTCAATGGCTTCAAAAGGATATATTTATAAAGGTCTTAAACCTGTTTATTGGTGCCCTGATTGTAAAACTGCACTTGCAGAGGCAGAAATTGAGTATGCAAACGACCCTTGCCATTCAATCTATGTTAAGTTCAATGTAACGGACGATCTCGGCAAACTTACTGCTATGGGCGCAGACCTTTCAAAAACATATTTTGTAATTTGGACAACAACAACTTGGACACTTCCTGCCAATGTTGCTATATGTGTCGGTCCGAATTTTGAATATTCACTCATCAAGTGCGACGGAGAATTCTATGTAATGGCTTCAGAACTTGTTTCTTCCGCTATGGAAGACGCGGGAAAAACAGACTATGAAGTTGTTGGTACAATTAACGGTGCGGAACTTGAATATATGAAAACTCAGCACCCGTTCATTGACCGTACTTCACTTGTAATTGTCGGCGACCATGTAACTTTGGAAAGCGGTACAGGTTGTGTACACACAGCTCCCGGTCACGGTGTTGATGACTTTATTGTTTGTAAAAACTATCCTGAAATTCCTGTTGTTGTTCCTGTTGACGAAAACGGTGTCCTCACAGAAGAAGCAGGTCAGTTTGCAGGACTTAAAACAGACGATGCAAATAAACCGATAGCAATGCACCTTGAAGAAATCGGCGCACTTTTTGCAATCAAAAAGATTGAGCACCAGTATCCGCACTGTTGGCGTTGTCATAACCCAATCATATTCAGAGCAACAAGTCAGTGGTTCTGTTCTGTTGACGCTTTCAAAAAAGACGCAGTTGCCGAAACAGAAAAAGTTAAATGGTTCCCTGAATGGGGTAAAGACCGTATGCAGTCAATGCTTCTTGATCGTGCAGATTGGTGTATTTCAAGACAAAGAAAATGGGGCGTTCCTATTCCTGTTTTCTATTGTTCGGAGTGCGGTAAAGAAATCATCGACAATGACGCTATGATGAATGTTTCAAAAATCTTTGCAGAAGAAGGCTCGGACGCTTGGTTTATCAGAGATGCAAAAGACTTTCTTCCTGAAGGTTTCAAGTGCCCTCATTGTCATTCTGATAAAGGTTTTGAAAAAGAAAAAGATATTATGGATGTTTGGTTTGACTCGGGTTCAACTCATGCGGCAGTTCTTTCAAGACCGTATCTTAAATACCCTGCAGATGTTTATCTTGAAGGTGCAGACCAGTACAGAGGTTGGTTCCAGTCTTCACTTTTGACTGCTGTTGCAACAGGTAAAGGCGCACCGTATAAAGAAATCATTACACACGGCTGGACTGTTGACGGCGAAGGCAGAAAAATGAGCAAATCACTTGGTAACGGTATTGCTCCTCAAGATATTATTTCAAAATACGGAGCAGATATTTTGAGACTTTGGGTTGCTTCCTCGGACTATCATGCGGATGTTCGTGTAAGCCCTGAAATTCTTAAACAACTTTCAGACAATTACAGAAAAATCAGAAATACTGCCCGTTATTGTATCGGTAACCTTTACGATTTCAATCCTGATACAGATATGGTTGGCTTAGATGAACTTGAAGAACTCGATAAGTATGCTCTTATGAAACTTGACGAACTTCTTGAAACTGCAAGAGGCGGTTTTGAAGTTTATGAGTATCATACTGCCGCTCACGCAATTCATAACTTCTGCGTTGTAGATATGAGTAACTTCTATTTTGATGTTCTCAAAGACCGTCTTTACACATCTGCTCCTGCAAGCAAAACAAGAAGGGCCGCTCAAACTGTTTTGTACAAAGTTCTTGACGCGCTTACACTTTTGATGACTCCTATTCTTGCTTTTACGGCAGACGAAATATGGAAGTCTATGCCGCACGATTCTTCAAGAAATGCAGAATCTCCGTTGTTCAATGAAATTCCGAAGCCTGAATTTATCGAGGCTGACGCTGAATTTATGAACAAGTGGGATAGAATTCACTCTGTAAGAGAAGATGTGCAAAAAGCACTTGAACTTGCAAGAAATGAAAAGAAAATCGGTAAATCTCTTGAAGCAAAAGTTACTCTTTTCGCAGACGGAGAACTCCTTGAATTTTTAAACGGCGTTGAAGACTCGCTTGCAGAAATCTTTATCGTAAGCGAAGTTGAAGTTGCACAGGGCAAGGGCGACTTTGCAGGAAATGTAGAGGGCCTTTCTGTAAGCATCTCAAAAGCCGAAGGCGAAAAATGCGAGCGTTGCTGGACATTCAGCAAAACTGTAGGTGAGTGCAGTGAACATCCTACACTTTGCGCAAAGTGTGCAGCTGTTATCAAAGAAATGGAATAATCAGTTAAACGGGGACAGATTTTTCTGCCCCCGAACGCATTTTAAATATCGGAGTGATTATGTGAATAAAAAAGTGGGCGCAACGCTTACAATTATAATTTTAACGGTGATTGACCAAGTTACAAAATATTTTGCATCTGAAAATCTGTATCCCGACAAAGTTGCAGATTTTATCCCGGGAGTAGTTCAGTTCAGGTACGCTGAAAATACAGGTATGGCGTTTAGTCTGCTTGAAAATTCAAGGTGGTTTTTTATAGTTGTTACTGCCGTTGCCTGCATAGCTATGCTGGTGTATCTGTACTTTTTCAAGTGCAGTTCGTACTGGCTGTATTGGAGTATTGTGGTTGTTGTTTCAGGCGGTATAGGAAATATGATTGACCGTGTTTTGTACGGTTTTGTCATAGATTTTATTGAGCCGACTTTTGTTGACTTCGCAATTTTTAATTTCGCAGACTGTCTTGTAACTGTGGGCGCCGTGTCTTTAATCTCGTATCTTGTTTTTGATTTGATTAAAGATATGAAAAAAGAAAAAGGTAAAAATAATGAGTGAAGAATTAAATTTTACCGTAACGGAAAATGAAAAAGGCATACGAATAGACAAAGTTGTTGCGCTTTTTACAAACCGTTTTTCAAGAAATGCAGTTGCCAATTATATCAGTAACGGAAATCTTTTGGTAAACGGAGTCGGTGTAGGTAAAAACTATAAAGTCAAAATCGGCGATGAAATAGATATTTGCCCTCCCGAGCCTGTAATGTTGAAGTTGGAGCCTCAGAATATTTCTCTCGATATTGTCTATGAAGACAGCGATTTGCTCGTTGTCAATAAACCGAAGGGTATGGTTGTTCATCCTGCACCGGGAAACTATGACGGTACACTTGTCAATGCACTTTTGTATCACTGTGGCAGAGAAAATCTTTCTACGGTAAATTCTGAGTTCAGACCCGGTATTGTGCACAGAATAGATAAGGATACGAGCGGTTTGCTGATTGTCGCAAAGACAGACTTTGCACATATTTCACTTGCTCAGCAGATTAAAGAGCATAGTTTTAACCGCTGCTATGAAGCAGTTGCCTACGGACATTTCAAAGAGGACGAGGGTACAATAGATTTGCCGATAGGCAGAGATAAAAATGATAGAAAAAAAATGGCGGTTACAGATACAAATTCAAGAAACGCCGTTACACATTTTACAGTAAAAGAAAGGTTTGACAATTTCACATATTTGCGACTTCGTCTTGAAACGGGCAGAACTCATCAAATTCGAGTTCATCTTGCAAACAGGGGAAATGCAATCGCAGGCGACAGTGTTTACGGGCCTAAAAAAGTAATCAAGTCTTTAAACGGTCAGTGTTTGCACGCAAAAATGATTGGTTTTGTTCATCCGAGAACAAATGAATATATGGAATTTGAAAGTGAACTTCCCGAATATTTTTCAAATTTTTTAGACAAACTAAGAAAAACAGACAGGAGGTAATGTATGTTTACTATAGGTGCGCATCTTTCAGCGTCTAAAGGCTATATGGCTATGTTAAAACAGGCGCTTGAAATAGATGCAAATACATTTCAGTTCTTCACGAGAAATCCTCGCGGAGGCAAAGCAAAAGATATAGATGAAAAAGATGTTGCTGATTTTTTGAAAACTGCAAAAGAGGTGAATTTCGGCACCATTCTCGCACATGCACCATACACTCTCAACTGCTGTTCCGCAACAGAAAGTACAAGAGAGTTCGCAATAAATACATTTGCAGATGATTTAAAAAGAATGGAGTATGTTCCGAACAATTTGTACAATTTTCATCCGGGCTCTCATGTCGGACAGGGAAGTGAAAAAGGCATAGAATTGATAGCGGACGCACTCAATACAGTTTTGTTTCCTGAAATGACCACAACTGTTTTGCTTGAAACAATGGCCGGCAAGGGCAGTGAAGTAGGGCGTTCTTTTGAAGAATTAAGAGCAATCATTGACAGAGTAGAATTGTCAGATAAGCTCGGAGTTTGTCTTGACACTTGTCATATCAATGACGCGGGGTACGATGTTGTAAATGATTTTGACGGTGTGCTTGAAGAGTTTGACAAAGTTATAGGACTTGACAGACTTAAAGCAATTCATTTGAACGACTCGAAAAATCCTTTGGGAGCGCACAAAGACAGACACGAAAAAATCGGCGAAGGTTTTATCGGTCTGGATGCAATAGAGAAAATAATAAATAACAAGTATGTAAAAGACTTGCCGTTTTTTCTTGAAACACCGAACGAAATCGACGGATACGCAAAAGAAATCAAACTCCTGCGTTCGTTGTATAAGTAAAAATATCTTGCTAATTGATTCTTTTTATAAAAATAACAACAGAAAGATTTTTCTTCTCTGTTGTTATTTTTTTACTTTTATATCGCAAGTTCTTGCGAATTTTGCTTATAATATTGACAAAACAGGCAATTAAATGCATAATAAATTTAGGCTTAAATTAGAGGTGCGTAGTATGAGAATAAGTTATAAAAAACTATGGATAATGCTTGTGGAAAAAGAAATTTCTCAAGCTACGCTGAGAAAAGATTTGAACATTGCAACCGGCACAATGACAAAATTACGCAGAAACGAAGAAGTTGCATTATCCATTCTTTTGCGTATATGTGAATATTTAGACTGCAATATCGGTGATATTTGTGATGCAGTTAAGGAAGAAGTAAAATAGCATTTTTTAATATATGTTTGTTTAGGAGAAAGAAAAAATGGCATATTGTGTGAATTGTGGTGGAGAAATTCCTGAAGGAGCAAATTTTTGCGTATATTGTGGAAAGAAAATAGATAAAATTCAATTAAATAAAGAAGAAAGGCGGACAGAGTATGTAGGGAAAATATATAAATGTCCTTTGTGTGGAAAAGAAATACCGTCATTTACGGCTATTTGTCCTGCCTGTGGTCATGAGATTAATTCGGCAGAAAACTCAAGTAACTTAACTTACTTTATTAGACAAGTGGAGTTTTGTGAAAAATTGATTGCTGAGAATCAATCAATAGGTAAAAATAATTTTGATATTTGGAGTGTTTTAAAGAGAATAATTTGGATAATACTCAATGTATTCTTTTTTTGTATTCCTTTAGTTATACGAACATCTTTGATTTTAATAAAGATTAATTCAACGCCAAAATTATCCAAAGAAGAAAGACAACTGGCTAATCTTATAGAAAATTTTTCTTTTCCAAATGACAGAGAAAGTATTTTAAGTGCTTTAATGTTTGCAAAAGAAAAAATAGACTTTATATCTAAAGAAACTATAAATCAAAAAACTGCATATTGGATGCGACTTTGGTGTTCAAAAGCAGAACAGTTGAAACAAAAATCAGATATTTTATTTCCTAATGATGATATTGTTGAGCACACTTACAATGAGATTATTACAGATAAAAGTCGGGTTAATAAAACTATCAAGATAAAAGCTTCAATAGGAATTGTTGTATTTACCGTTATAATTTCTTTTTTTATATATATTTGTTTTATACAAGAAGACAAAACCGTCGACAAAGATTACAGTGCTACTTTTGAAATGCAAAATACAGGTCTGTTTGCAGAGTTGCCTATTCCAGATACAAATAATGGTAAAATCGTTTATGAAAGTGAACAGCAAATTAATATTGAACTATATAATATTTCCGATGATGAATATGAAGATTATGTAAAAAAATGTCGTGAAGAAGGCTATTCAAATGATATTACTAAAACAGACAGCACATTTTATGCAACTGACAGTGAAGGATATAATTTAAACATTTTTTATGACAGCAAAGAGGATATTTTAAATGTTTATGTTAATTCATATAATTTGACTGAAAATAAAACTAGTTCAGTGGACAATAATTGACAAAATATGATTAAATTATCTCTTAAATATGGTTGAAGAGTTAAAATAAAAATATGTAAGGAGAAAAAATAATGTCGTTTTGTATGAATTGTGGTCAACAACTCGATGACAAGGCTAAATTCTGTTCTAATTGTGGGAAAGAAGTGGGAATAGCACAAAATGAGGTAAATAGTCAAAGGAAAACAATATATGAGGGCGAGTTACATAAATGTCCAAATTGTGGAGAATTGCTGAATTCATTTGTATTAAATTGTCCGTCATGTGGATATGAACTTAGAGGAAGTCATGCAATAAATTCAGTAAGAGAATTGGCATATAAATTAGAAACTATTGAAAATTCAAGAGAAGAAATAAAAACTTACTCTATTGTTGGAAAATTATATGGAAGCGACGGAAAGTTAGGTAAAACAGATGAGCAAAAAATAAGTTTGATTCGTAATTTTTCTATTCCCAATACAAAGGAAGATATTTTGGAGTTTATAATTCTTGCGGCATCAAACATAGATTTGAAATTGTATGGATTAGGGAATCAAGGGGTTATAACAGCCTCTCAGCGAGCCGTCTCAGATGCGTGGCTTGCAAAATTTGAGCAGGCATATCAGAAAGCACAGGTCGCATTTGGTGTGACTCCAGAATTTCTAAATATCAGGGAAATCTATGATGGCAAAATGAAAGAATTAAAACGGAAGAAATTACAGATACCTATGCTTGTAGTAGGGATTATTATGATAGCCATATTTCCCTGGATTCTCGTTTTGTTATTTAGTTGATTATATAATATAAATTTTCAAGGAGAAAGGACTATTATGGGAATATTTAATAAAAATAAAAGAAATGGTGGCTTCATGGATGAAATTCGTTGTGATGAACCTTCGTATTTGATTTGGAAATGGCATCCGAAGGGTTCGCAGGCAGGAAATAATAACAGGGAAAATGCTGTTCGTTGGGGCTCGTCTTTACGAGTGAAAGACGGAGAGGTTGCTGTTTTTGTATATAAACAAAAAGACGGTACTATGCAAGATTTTATACTCGGACCTTTTGATGAAACAATAAAGACAAAAAACTTCCCTGTACTGGCAAGTATTATAGGTCTTGAGTATGATGGAGGGACCCCGTTTCAAGCAGAAATCTATTTCATAAATCTTGCTCAAATCATTCAAGTTAAGTTTGGTGTTCCGTTTTTTGATGTGTTCGACCCGAGATTTAATGATTTTGGAGTGCCGATTGCAGTAAGAGGTACAATAAGTTTTAAAATAAGTGATTATCGTAATTTTATAAAACTACATAGACTTAATAACTTTGACCTTGAAGATTTTCAAAGACAAATACGAGATACTGTTACAAGGTATGTTAAAGATACAGTTGCAAATGCTCCTACCGCTAACAACATTCCGCTAATTCAAATTGAAACAAAAACAGCGCAAATAAATGATGTTGTCGAACTTGATATATCTGAAAGATTGAAAGAAGATTTTGGAGTAGATGTTTCAGGAGTTGATATCGGAGCAATTGAAATTGATAAATCAAGTGATGGTTATAGGCAACTTATGGCTGTTACTAAAGATGTTACAACGGTAAAAATAAAGGCAGAAACCACAGATTATGTAGAAAAAATGCGTATTCAGCGTGAAGAAGGTCAATACGCAATGCATAAGCAGACGCAGTCTGCAAATATCGGTGCTTTTCAAGTTGAAAAGCAGGCAGAGGTTGGTGTTGCAGGCGCAGAGGCACTTGGTCATATGAGTGATAACGGCGCAGGCAATATAGATTTCGGCGGAAACGGTGACGGTAGTGGTTTCAATATGGCTGCTATGATGGCAAGTATGGCAGTTGGTGGCGCAGTCGGTCAAAATATCGCAGGTTCTATGAACAGTATGATGTCAGGTATGAATCGACCGACACAGACAAATGTTACACCTCCACCAATACCTGTTGCTGAATATCACATTGCTGTAAACGGACAAGCAAACGGACCTTTCGATATAAACACTTTGAAACAAATGATTAGTTCGGGACGGTTTTCAAAAAGCAGTTTAGTATGGAAGGCTGGAATGACGGAATGGGTCAGAGCAGATGCGGTTAGCGAACTAAAAGAATTGTTTGAAAATTCGATACCGCCAATTCCAACTTCTGAAAAATAATTTTTTGGAAATTCTATATTTAAATATTTAGATTAAAAAACAACAGACATTTGAAAATGTCTGTTGTTTTTTGTTCTTATTTAAGAAATTTTATAATTTCAAGGGCTTTGTCCATATCGCCTTCAACTTGAATTTTACCGTTTGTGAAAGCGTCAACAGGGTTGAGTTTGCCGTTTAAAAGTTTCATAAGATTTGTTCCGTTCAGTGTGAATTCTGCATTTCTGTCATAGTAGTTGTACGGCTCAATGTGAAGTTGCTTGTCCTTAACTTCAACATAGAAAATACCCTCTGCTTTACCTGTGATATTGAATTGATATGCAAGCACGCCGTCAACCCAGCTGACATCGGTGTCTTTGAATTTTTTTCTTACCGCTTCAACAAGCGATTCGTAAGTCATTGCCGCCATCTTATTCCTCCTAAATATTAAGATAAATATATTTTATCACAAACAAAATTCATCTTCAAGGAGAATGGTGACGAAAAAAAGCGCCTATTTGTCTTTGGATTTGCTTAGCAATGCTACAACAAGTCCGGAAATGATTGCTACGGTTACACCTGCGGCGCAAGCGCTCATACCGCCTGTTATGATACCTACAATTCCGTCTTTTTGTATGGCCTCTTTAACTCCTTTTGCAAGTGCGTTACCGAAACCTGTGAGCGGAATAGTTGCCCCTGCGCCCGCAAAATCTACAAGTGGCTCATACAGACCGAGTCCTCCGAGTATTACGCCTAAAACTACAAAAGAAACAAGAATTTTTGCAGGAGTCAATTTTGTGTAGTCGATTAATAATTGTCCTACAACGCATATAAGACCGCCTATTATAAAGGCTTTTAAAAACATCATAAAAAATCACCTGTAATATTTTTTACAACTACAGATGATTTATTCTTAAAACTATTAAACTTATGCAAGAAAAGTTGAATACAGTATGTTTGAATTTTTCTTTGCCTTAACCTAAATCAATAGGATTTTTGTTGTCTTTTTTAGACTCTCTGCCGTATTTTTCTTCAAAACCGGGATTAATGTAGTCTTCAATGATTTTTCCGTCTCGTATTCTTATTACACGCTCGCTTTGTTCTGCAATTTCATTGTCATGAGTAATTACAATTACGGTTTTGCCCTCGTTTTTAAGTGCGTGAAGCATTTTCATAACTTCTTTTGTTGAACGGGTGTCAAGGTTACCTGTCGGTTCATCTGCTAAAATTACAGGCGGTTTTGCGGCTATTGCTCTTGCAACTGCAACCCTTTGTTGCTGACCGCCGCTCATTTGAGACGGCAAGTGGTTGACTCTCTGTCCTAAACCGACTTTTTCCAAAGCGTCAACAGATATTCTTCTGCGTTCTTCTTTTTTCATTCCTCTGTACACAAGAGGAAGTTCAACATTCTCAACAGCTGACAAAGATGAGATGAGGTTGAAACCCTGAAAGATGAAACCGATTTGTTCATTTCTAATTGCGCTCATTTCGTCATCTGTTAGATTGTCAACAAGTTTGCCGTTAATGTAGTATTCGCCTTCGGTCGGAGTGTCAAGTAAACCGAGCATATTCATAAGTGTTGATTTACCCGAGCCTGACTGACCGATAATGGCAACAAATTCGCCTTCATCAATAGTCAGTGAAACGCCGTCAAGCGCATTTACCTGATTTTCTCCCGGATTGTAAATTTTATAAACATTTCTGACATCTATTAAGTGCATAATATAACCACCTATTACAAATTGTATATATTAATGTTACACATAGATTAAAAAAAGTCAAGTCTTTTTGAATATATATAACAATTTGTTAAAAAATACAGTTGGAGGTGTTTGATTTGGGAATATCAAAAGAACAGTACAAACAGATGGCTGATGATGCGGGAACAAAAAGTCCTGTTTTAATGAATTGCGTAAAAGCATTTTTAATAGGAGGAGCGATTTGTCTTTTCGGTCAGTGTTTAAACGAGTTGTTTAAAATGTTTGAAATGACCGAGAAAGAGATAACAGCCGCAACACCGTGTATAATCATCATCATAACTGCCGTATTGACAGGTTTAGGAGTTTTCGATAATATTGCAAGACATGCAGGCGCGGGCACAATAGTTCCCATTACGGGTTTTGCAAACAGCGTAGTTTCTCCTGCACTTGAGTTCAATCACGAGGGTCTTGTTTTAGGTACTGCCGCTCAAATGTTTTCCATAGCGGGACCTGTTCTTGTTTACGGAATAAGCGCGTCGGTAATATACGGAATTATAATTTATATACTTCAACTGTATTAAAGTAATTTATCAAAAAAGCCACTTAAACAAGTGGCTTTTTTGTATGTTTATTGTATGTATTTAAATTTGTATCATTCTTCTGTTTTTGGCTTTTTGAAAAGAATTTTGTCAACAGGGAAGTAGAGAATGAATTGTATAAACGAGCATACTGCTGTTGCTATGTTTATTGATACTGTATCATTCCAGTGCCATTTTGTTGTGAAAAGAGTGTTCAAAGTAGGAGAAAGCCATGCTGAAAAGCAGATGAGCGCCAGTGTGAAAACTATATATATCGGCAAAGTTACAGCTGTACTTGCACCGGAGTTGAATGTCTTTTCTTTGTTTACAAAAAAAGCAACGATTTGCGCCGCAATATTTGCAACATTGAATGCAATGAAATATCCGAGTCCGCCCGAAATTACTTCTCCGAGTTCATTTGTTACAACAGGGTAGTCGAAAACAAACCAATTAAGCGGAGTTGCATACAGTTCTTTGACTTGCGGAATGAGCGGAATTACATTTACAAGTGTAAACTGAACAATACAGGCAAGTAAACTCACAACTATAAATTTTACAAACTGCCACAATGTTTTCATATCCGAACCTTTTTGTTCGGCAATATTATCAATGTCTTTTAAATTTTTAGCCATATTAAAATCCTCACATTTGTAATCAAATTTATAAATAGTTTATAAATTGATTATATTATAAATTAAACATTCAACGCTTGTCAATGCATATTGACAAAAAAAATATATTAAAGTATTATATAAAATAAGTTTATAGTGAATAATTTGGGATAGAATCAGTGGATGAAAATATAAGAAAAGTATTGCACTTTTTCGGAGGGAAAATTCAAAAGTGATTAGAGGCGATAATTTTGAAAATTGACAATTTAACAGAAACTCATTGTCATATCATTCCGAATATCGACGACGGTTCAAACTCTGTTGAAATGAGTTTGAAAATGATAGAGCAACTTGAAAACTACGGTGCAAAGGCGATTGTTTTAACTCCGCACTACTATTCCGACGCCATTTCGTACTCAGATTTTGTAAAAAAACGCGATGACGCTTTTGAAATGTTAAAAGAAAATTATAACGGCAATGTGAAGTTGGTACCCGCTGCGGAAGTATATGTTTCAGACTATCTTCTTCACAATGAAAATTTGGACGGGATAAAAATTGCAAAAAGCAATTATGCACTGCTCGAACACTCTTTTTCCGACCCTTTTTCATCTAAAACTTTTGAACGGCTGGAAAACCTGTACTACGACTTTTCGATAGTGCCTGTTTTAGCGCATATTGAGAGGTACAACAGTCTGATGAGCGATTTTTCAAAAATTGAAGAACTTGTTGATATGGGTTGTCTGACTCAGGTAAACATTTCGTCTTTTGCTGACTATCCGAGACATTTAAGAAAAAAATTGTTTAAACTTGTTGACAGAGGTCTTGTTCATTTAATCGGCAGTGATTGTCATAATTTGTCAGTCAGACCTCCTTTTTATGATGACGGAATTAAAGTTATATTAAAGCATTTCGGTCAGTCTGCTGTCGATGAATTTATGAAAAATGCAGAAAAAATAGTTTTTTAGAAAATAAGCCCCGATTAAATCTTGGTTTTTTCGGGGTTTATTAATTTATAGTTTATTGAATATGTTTATAAGTTATGTTAGAATAAAAATAATTTGGAGTGATTAAATATATGGCTAACAAAAAGAAAATTCTATCTGCGGTTATTCCTGTCTTGCTTGCAGTCTGTACAGTTATAGGCTTGGCTGTTGCGGGTCATTTTACGAACGAAGAAACCATTACTCAGGCAGAAAGTACATCTGGCAACAGCGATTTGCAGGAAACCCAAAATGCTCAGCAAGACGCAAAAGTGAGTTTGATTGCTGTCGGAGATAATTTGATTCATAACACGCTGATTGATTCGGGTAAAAAAGAAGACGGCACTTACAATTATGAGTCTTTGTACAAAAATTTTGAAAAATATATATCAACTCCCGATATTGCGATAATAAATCAGGAAACAATGCTCGGCGGTTCTGATTTCGACTATTCGGGCTACCCGTTGTTCAACTCTCCGTGGGAAGTCGGGGAAGCGGCGATAAACGCAGGCTTTGATATTTTTACTTGCGCAACAAATCATTCAATGGATATCGGCTCAAAGGGTATTGAACAAGAATTGAAGTTTTTTGAGAAACACCCCGAGGTTGTTCATGTCGGTACAAATGCAAGTGAAGAAGACTACAACAAAGTAGTTTACTATGAAAAAAATTCAATCAAGTTCGCTATACTTAACTATACTTACGGCACAAACGGAATTTCTTTGCCCGACGACAAGCAATGGATAGTAAATATGATGGACAAAGAAAAGATTAAGAAAGATGTTGAAGAGGCAAAGCAAAATGCCGATGTAATTATTGCACTGCCTCACTGGGGTACGGAAAACTCAATGACTGTTTCCGACTATCAAAAGGAATATGCGCAATATTTTTGTTCTTTGGGTGTAGATATAATAATCGGCACGCATCCTCATGTTTTGGAGCCTGTTGAGTGGATAACAGATGAAAAAAGCGGAAATAAAACCCTTGTTTATTATTCGATAGGAAATTTCATATCGCATCAAACAAATCCGAATCAACTTTTGGGCGGAATGGCAGAAATTACCGTTGAAAGAAAAGACGGCAACATTCAAATCACGACTGCAAAACTTTGTCCCATAGTTTGCCACTATTATAAAGAGGGTAAAAAGTTCAACTTTTCGGTATATAAACTCTCCGAGTACAGTTCCGACCTTGCGTCAGAACACAGTATAAAAGGTGTGTCTGTTGACTATTTCACAAAACTCGCTCAAAAAACAATAAGCAGTGAGTTTTTAGATTTGAAGTGAGCAGCATAAGTGCAATATTCTTAAACACTTTTGTTGCAGCATAGCAGGTTAAAATAAATTGTATAAAATTAACAAAAATACATCTGCATTATTTTATGTACTTTCTTTGTTTTACAAAAATTTTGTTTTGCGGTTGACAATGTTTTTATTTTGAATATAATGTAATTACAGGCAAGAACAAAGGCGTTCCCGTTTTTTGGGGACGCTTTTTATTTTTTGCACAATTCAAATTGAAAAGGAGTATTTGCAATGAGTAAGTACACTAAAGAAGAAATACTTAAAGATGCAGAAGAAAGAAATGTTGAGTTTGTAAGACTTCAATTTACTGATGTTTTCGGTATAATGAAAAATGTCGCTATTACAATGAATCAGTTAAAAAAAGCGCTTGACAACGAATGTATGTTTGACGGTTCTTCTATTGACGGCTTCGTAAGAATTGACGAGTCGGATATGTATCTTCACCCTGACTATGACACTTGGAACATTTTCCCTTGGAGAAAGCACCAAAACGCTCAAACTGCTCGCTTGATTTGTGATGTTTATCTTGTTGACAATAAAACTCCGTTTCTCGGCGACCCGAGAAATGTTCTTAAAAAAGTTGTAAAAGAAGCAGAAGATATGGGCTTTTCATTCAATGTAGGCCCTGAATGTGAGTTTTTCCTTTTCAAACTTGACGAGGACGGCAAACCAACCATTGAAATGAGTGACGAAGGCGGATATTTTGAACTCAACCCGATTGACAGGGGAGAAAACTGCCGTCGTGATATTTGCCTTGCTCTTGAAGATATGGATTTCACAATTGAAGCTTCACACCACGAAGTTGCTTCAAGCCAGCACGAAATAGATTTTAAATTCGACGAAGTAATAACTGCTGCCGATGATGTAATGACATTTAAACATGTTGTTAAAACATACGCTCAAAAGCACGGTCTTCACGCTACATTTATGCCGAAACCGATTGCAGGTATCGACGGCTCCGGTATGCATACCAATATGAGTCTTTCAAGCATTAAAGACGGTTCAAATGTTTTTGACGACCCGTCAGACGAACTCGGTCTGAGCAAACTTGCGTACAACTTTATTGCAGGTATCATGGCTCATGTTAAAGGAATTGCCGTTTTCTCAAATCCGACGGTAAACTCGTACAAAAGACTTGTTCCCGGCTACGAAGCACCTACCTACATCACTTGGTCTGCGTCAAACCGTTCAAGTTTGGTTCGTATTCCTGCTTCAAGAGGCAAGGGTACCCGTATAGAACTTCGTTCTCCCGACCCGACTTGCAATCCGTATCTTGAAATGGCTCTTTGTCTTGCAGCAGGTCTTGACGGTATTAAGAGAAATCTTAAGCCTGTTGCTCCTATTGACTTCAATGTATTTAACCTTTCTAAAAAAGAATTGAATGAAAAAGGTATAGAGTGTTTACCCGGAAGTCTTGAAGAGGCAATAAAAGCTGCAGAAGAAGACGAATTTATCAGAGAAACTTTGGGCGACCACTTGTTCACTAACTATATTGTGGGTAAAAAAGCAGAGTGGGAAGAGTACAGAACAAGCGTTTCTCAGTGGGAAATCAATAAATATTTGGTACAATATTAATTTTGAAGTTTTAAATTTGATAATTAAAATAAAAAGCGAAGTACATTTTTGTACTTCGCTTTTTTTGCGCATATTTAAAACAACAAATTATTTTGCGGTCTTTATTTTTGTTTTTTTAACATTTTTATTTGGTTGTAGAACCGAAACCGCCGTCGCGCACTTCACAAACATTGTCATCAACTGTGATTCCGTACTCTAAAAAAATTCCCTGAGCGAAGCCCTGACCTTGTTCAACTTTGCAGATATGCTCATTTTCTTTTGAGTCGCAGGTTACTTTAATCATAATATGACCTTCGTTTGAAGAACCGTAGTAGTCGCTGTCAATTATGCCTACCGTGTTGTCAAGTTGAATACGGTGTTTAAAACCGAGCCCGCTTCTCGGGTAAATTTTCAAAACCCATTCGTCGTCTATTTTTGCACGAATGCCCGTAGGTACGAGATTTGACACACCTTGTTTGAGTTCAAGGTCAACAGGAGCAAAAAAATCATATCCTGCGCTCGCTTTTGTTGCTCGTACAGGCAGTTTTATATTGTCGTATATCTCTTTTACTTCTTCATCATTTACATTGAAGTTTTTTTGAAAATCTTTTTTGAATTGTTCAAATGATACCTTTTCAAATTTTGCAATTCTTTTCATAATGTGTTCTCCGTTTTCTGTATATTTCTATATATTTATAATATCTGACGCAATTGATTTTTCTATATCTGTAATTCTGTTTGTAACTGTTGCAAACCATATTTTTAAAAACAGTGCGGGCGGGGCAATGTTGTTTATGGGTTTAATTCCCAATTCATCGTATAATACGGCGCTTTCGTATTCACACTTTTGACCGCTTATAAAAACAGGAATACCCATTTCTTTTGCGTCAAAGCAAAATTTTTTAAGCGCTTTGCTGTCGGTACAAATTGAGCCTGAATGATAACTTTCAAACAACACGGCGCTCGTTTCACTGCTTAGTTTCGGAAAACTCATTGCAGGATACGGCTTGATTTTTAAGACACTTGAAATTTCCGAAATATCGGATATATCAAAAGGCTTTGTTTCATCTGATATTTCAGTGTAGTTTTCATTTTTTACAAATATATTTTTTTCGTTAAAATGTCCGAAGAAACTGTTTCCTGCGCTGAAAACATCGTCTGTAAAAGCACTTTGTTCAAGCAATCGTGTACTTCTGTGTATAGTCGGAACGCCGTTCGTATTTTTATATGCCGTAAATGTTCCGACTTCTTTCGTCTGCAAGATGAAATCTATTGCAGAATATATGTTTTGACAGGCATTTGAACGGTTGTCATTGTGAGGATAGTTTGCACTTACGGTAACAATCGGAATTTTCACATTGTTTCCTACTGTATAGCCTATTGCGGCGCTTGAAAAAGCAAGTGTGTCCGTTCCGTGAAATACAACTATTCCGTCGCAGTTTTCATTTATTTCCTGCCGAATGCAGTTTGTCAGTTTTTTTAAAATATTACCGTTTGAATTTTCGCTCAGTATCGTAAACGGCGATACTGTTTTAAACTCTACATTGTTTTTGTACTTTTCTTCTATTGTGTTTAAAAAAATATTTTGTGTGTTTTCGGACGGAGCTACCGAACCGTTTTTCTTTTCACTGCCGATAGTTCCGCCTGTAAATATGAGTGAAATTTTCATTGTTTCTCCAAAAGTTCGTTTATCTTTTCATAAACAAATTCAACACTTTTATTTCGTATGTTGTTTCTGCCTATGTCTGAAAATTGAGCGGTATAGACAGTTGTTTTTCCGTTGATGCAAAAACCAAAGCAAACCATACCGACAGGCTTCTTTTCCGTACCGCCGCCGGGACCTGCAACTCCTGTTATACCGACTCCGACATTTGCTCCGCTTTGTTTGCAAACACCTTCGGCCATTTGGTAGGCAACTTCTTCACTTACAACGCCGTACTTTTCAATAGTTTCTTCTTTGACAAAAAGATACTTTACTTTTGCTTCATTTGCGTAAGTTACAAAACTTTCGTTTAAAACTTGTGAAGTGCCCGTAACATTCACGAGCCTTGCACAGCAAAGTCCGCCTGTGCAACTTTCCGCAAAAGAGATTTTGTAGTTGTTTTTGATAAGTTTTTCAACAACTTCTTCCTGAACAGTCATACTATCACCTTTAATTTTAATCGCTATTATTATATAATATTTTTTAACTAAAATCTACCATATATTCATATATTAAAATTTTTAGTTCAAATATAGAAAAATTTTAATACAAATTCGATAATTAATATTTAGTTTGCTTTGAAATATTGCAAAAAAACTGTTTTAACTATATAATAATTTTAATATTTTGAATTCGTTTTTCAAGGAATGATTTTTTGAGAAGAAAAGACAGAGAAATTAAAGATTTTTCCAAAATGACAGAAGTTGTTGAAATGTGCAAATGCTGTCGTTTGGGAATAAACGACGAAAAAGCGCCGTATATTTTACCGCTCAATTTTGGCTATGAAATAAACGGCGATAAACTTGTTTTGTATTTTCACAGCGCAAGCAAAGGCAAAAAAATTGACTTGTTAAAAAAGAACAATTCAGTATCATTTGAAATAGATTTTCAGGGCGAGTTGTTCTCGGGCAAAAGCGCCTGCGGATATTCAAATTTTTATAAAAGCGTTATGGGTGTCGGCAAAGCCTTTTTGTTAGATAAAAAAGAAGACAAAATTTACGCTTTAAATAAAATAATGCAGCACTACACTTCTAAAGGAAATTGGAATTTTGACGAAAGTATTTTAGATAAAACAGTCGCTTTGAAATTGGAAGTGTCTGAGTGGTCGTGCAAAGAATATTAAAAAATTTAATTGTAAAAAATCAAAGAATATAAGGAGTAATTTATGAAAACATTTTCAGCGAAAGATTACGGCATTGAGCTTAATAAACAAGTGGCAAAACCTCTTTACGATTTGTTTTGCGAGTTGCAAAAAACAGACGAAGAAAAAGTATTGGTTTTTGAAAACGGCACATATCTTATTGACAGCGACGAGTGTGAAACTACTTACAGAGCGATAACAAACACAACATCTGCAGAAGAGTATAAAAAATATGATAAGAATTCAAATACTTTTATGCACAAAGTTGCTTTGCTTGCGGAAAATATCAAAAATCTTACGGTAGAGGGCAACGGCTGTACTTTTTTAATAGACGGCAAAGTTACAAACGCTGTCATTTCTCAGTGTGAAAATGTAAAGTTTAAGAACTTTACTATTGATACCGTAAAACCGAACCTGCATAAATTAACAGTAACAAAGTGTACGCCTTGGTATGCTGAATTTGAACTTGACAAAGAAAGTGTATATGTCAAAGATAAAAAAGGATACAAATGGGTCGGCAAAGGTTACGAACTCGGATTCGGTCAGTTTAGAAATACGGCATATTGGAACGCAACAATAAGACCCGAGCAGAAGAATAAAATCGAAAGAAAACCTCATCCGTTCAGAGCGTCCTACAGCATAAAAGAAATTGCTCCGTATAAGTTTGCAGTCAGATACTATTTAAAAAATGACTATGTTGTGGGTCAAACTTTCCATGTCTTTAATACTCACAGAAGCGATGTCGGAATTTTTGCGGAAAACAGCAAAGATTTGTATTTTGAAAATATCAACGAGTATTTTAACTATTCGCATGCTTTTGTTGCTCAAAATTGTTGCAATCTGACTTTTAACGGTTGCAAATTCTGTCCGAACCCAAACAGTGTATATGAAATGTCTTCTCTTACAGACTTTATGCATATTTGTATGTGCAGCGGTAAAGTAACAGTTGAAAACTGTCTGTTTGACGGCGCAGCCGACGACGCGCTTAATGTTCACGGCATTCATTTCAAAGTCAAAAACATTCAGAATAATGAAATTACAGTTGCTTTTTGTCATCCTCAGGCATGGGATTTCAATCCTCTCAGCGCAGGCGACGGCATTGAGTTTATCGACCCGTCAACTTTGCTTTGCAAAGGAGAAAACAAGATTGTGTCTTCTGAAAAAACAGACCCTCACAGTATCAAACTTGTGCTTGAAAAACCTGTACCGAACAGTTTTAAAGGTTTGGTTATTGAAGATGTTGACAAGTGCGCGTCTTTGTACTATGCGAACAATGTGCTTAACCGAATCATAACAAGGGGCATTTTGTACACTTCAAGAGGCAAGGCAGTGATAGAAAACAACAGATTTATCAGCAATACAATGAGCGGGGTTTTGCTTTCGGATGACGCTAAAAGTTGGTATGAAAGCGGAATGTGTAAAGATGTTACAATTCAAAACAATGTCTTTGAATACAGCGGAGCAACACCTATTTTAATTAAGCCTGAAAATGCTTCTCACGGCGGCGCAGTACATAAAAATGTTAAAATATTAAACAATGTTTTCAAAGAGTACGATAAAAGTCCTATCAAAATTAAGTCTTCAAGCGATGTTTATATTGACGGAAATGTTTTTGAAAAAAGCAATAAAGTTGAAATGAAAAATTGTGAAAATATAGTTGTAAAATAGGAGAAAGTCTATGAAACAAAATGTATGGTTTAAAAAGCCTGCGCGTATATGGAAAAAAGCCTTGCCATTGGGCAATGGGTATATAGGCGCTATGATATTCGGCGGAGCAAGACAGGAAAGAATTGCACTGAACGATTGTACACTTTGGTCAGGCTATCCGAAAGACCAAACAAATCCTGAAAGTTTGAAATATCTTGACGAA
This sequence comes from Eubacterium sp., assembly GCA_015655975.1. Lineage (GTDB taxonomy): Bacteria > Bacillota > Clostridia > Oscillospirales > Acutalibacteraceae > Scybalenecus. The sequence continues at coordinate 89,907 of DVEP01000038.1, forward strand.
GTTCGTCAACTTGTATTCGACGGCAAGTGCAAAGAAGCCGATAAACTTTGTATGGAAAAATTGTGCGGAGACTATCACGAGGCTTTTCTCCCTCTCGGAGATATTTATATTAAGTTTTCAAAACCGTCCTGCAAAAATTATAAAAGAGAATTGAATCTTGAAAAAGCCCTGCATACAACGGAAAACGGAAAATATGTGAGAGAGGCTTTTTGTTCATATCCTGACAGAGTGCTTGTGTACAGAATTAAAAACAGTTCAGGTTTTTCTGTTAAAATATCTGCAAACAGTAAACTAAAAAGCAAGGTGGTTGCAGATGAAGAAAGTTTGAGCATTTTAGGAAATGCACCTGACTATGTAGCTCCGAAATATTTGGGAAAAGTTGTAAATGCTGTTCAGTATAACGAGCAAAAGGGCATGAGCTTTTGTTCAAGAACAGAGGTCAAGACAGACGGAAAAGTTACATTTACCGAAGAATGTTTGAAAGTCAGCAACGCTACTGAAGTTGTTTTGATTACTACAACTGCAACAGGTTTCAAAGCTTATGATGAGATGCCTGAAACAGACACAAAATATGCTGAAAACATATGTAAAAAAGTTTTAAAATCTGCAAAGAAAAAGACATACGACGAACTTAAGCAAAGACATATTGAAGATTTTTCAAGTGTGTTTAAAAAACAAGACTTTTCTTTGTGTGAAGAAAATGACTTGCCTGTAAATAAACTTATCAAGTCGGCAAAAAAAGGCGAAGTGAGAAATTCTCTTTTAGATTTATTTTATCATTTCGGCAAATATCTCATTGTTTCGGGCAGCAGACAGGGTACTCAGCCCTTGACATTGCAGGGTATATGGAACGAAGAAGTACGCGCTCCATGGAGCAGTGAATATACCGTAAATATAAATACAGAAATGAATTATTGGTCGCTCACAAAAAGCGGTCTTCAAGATTGTGCCGAGCCTTTCTTCAGGTTTGTATATGAGGTTGTGCAGTCGGGTAAAAAAACTGCAAAGGTAAATTACGGCTGCGGTGGTTCTTCCTGTAACCATAATGTAGATATTTGGAGAAAAACAACGCCTGTAAAGGGTAACCCTTGCTATATGTATGCTCCTCTTTGCGGTGCTTGGCTTGCCAACGAGGTATTTTCTCATTATAAAAACGGTAAATTGATTGAATATAAAGAACAGATAGAAGAAATAGCAACGCAAACAGCACAGTTTTGCAACGACTATCTTGTACTCCACAACGGACAGTATGTTACTGCTCCGTCAGCGTCGCCCGAAGCGTCTTTTGTTCAAAACGGCAACTGCGACCTTGACTATGCGTCAAACTTTGAAATGGGTATCATAAGACAAGCTTTTGCGAATTACAAGGAACTCTTTCCGAACGGTGAACTTGTTGACGATATAAATGATAAGTTATTGAAGATGAAACCGTATGAGTGCGGAAGCACGGGTATGCTTGAATGGCACGAAGATAAAACTATAGCCGAAAAAGGCCACAGACATTTTTCACCGCTTTATTCTTTCTATCCTGCAAATGTTTTGAAATATTATGAAAATAAGCAGGAAACCGAGTGGGTGAGAAAACTGTTCAATTACAGAGTTGAAAACAGCAAACAGTTTATCGGATGGAACGCCGCTTGGGCAATGTGCCTTGCAGGAAGATTGCACGACTCGAAAACTGCCGAAAGTGTAATGCACAGTATGATGGCTCACTCTGTTTTCTACAATATGTTTGCAGTTCATCCTCCCGCACTTTTCCAAATTGACGGAAATTTGGGCTTTGTTGCAGGCGTAAACGAATTGCTCTTGTACGATGAAAACGGTGTGGTTGACTTGTTGCCGGCTTTACCTGACAGTTGGAATAGGGGATTTGTGAAAAATATGGTTGTAAACGGCGTTGAAATCAGTTTTGAGTGGAAAAACAAAAAGATTGTAAAAGTAGAAAGCAACGCTGAAATTTGTGTTGCAAACATAAATTTGGCAGATAATGTTTCAGTCGGTGAATTTGTTAAAATAGTTGAAAGACAATAAGTTAAAAATAATTTTAATAAATCGTTTTGATTTAGATATGCCTGATAATGAAATATTATAAAAGAGAAGATGTAACCAAAAAAATAAGGTTACACCTTCTCTTTCTTTTTATAAAGAATAATTCCCCGTCAGAAACGGGGAATTATCAAATGTTATCGAATTTCTTGCTGTCGGAATAATTTAATATATAACCACATCGTAATCTTCGGCAATCATTTCATAATATGCTTGTTCTATTTCGTCCCATGCTTTAGAACCTTTATGCAGTTTATCTTTTTGAAATTTTTCGTATGCTTTTTCAATTTCGGGTGTTTTTTTGGCGTTTCTCCGTTTGTAACTTCAGTAGTTACCATATTTGAAAATGCACTTTCCATTCCGATTTGATATATTCGTTTTTTTGCATACCGAATTACTTCTGACTTGGAAATTCCATAGGTTGTAAGACAATAATCGTCAGACAATTCCTTATCTTTAAGCATATCGTCTTCAATACCATTATACAGGTCTTGACACCAAGTATCCATTTTTAGTGAATTCTTTTCTGCATAATCTGTAACAATATAGTATCTTACAATTTCACTTGTATCGTATTTTTCGTCAATTTTATTATAATAGGTATATTTAACCTTTGTCAATAGTGTAAATTATTTGACATTGTTTTAATGAAATTTGAAATAAATTAAAAGCCGTTTTGTTTTTCAAAACGGCTTTTAATTATGTTATTATATAATGATAACCACTAATTCAATTGATAGTTATTATTTTGTGAGTTTTTGAGAGACGCTTGTCATAAAACTGCTTACTTTTTCTGATTTGAGAATTTTAATGTACATTTTATCAAGAAGAACAGGGGGGATGAGTTCAACCATTTCAAGAATAGGAGAATTCTTAACTCTGTAATTTTGTTTTGGATGTTTTGAATTAACGGCATTTAATACGGCTTTTACAAGATATTTAGGGTCGTTTGCCATTTTTAATTCGAGTTGCATAGCAACTTTCATTGTTTTTAAAACATCGTAATAATAATCAGTTTTATCCATTAGTTTATCAAAAGATTTTTCTGTTTTATCGTGCATTGCTGTTTTAAAAGAGCCCGGTTGAATTTTAATAACAGGTATATTGAGAAACATAAGTTCTCTGCGGAGTGATTCATTGTATGCCTCAACAGCGTATTTTGAAAGTGTATATGGGCTGTTAAATGGTTGTGGAGTCATCCAGCCACACTCTGACGAACAGTTGATTATTCTTCCTTTACATGCGTTAAGCAACGGGAAAAATGTTTTGTTCATCCTTGCCATGCCTATAAGGTTGACATCAATCATACAATTTATTGTGTCAATATCGCCTTCAATGAGTGAATCAATTTGCTGAACGCCTGAAAAATTAACTAAAGCATCCAGATGGTCTGTTATTTTAGATACTTCGTTGAAAGCATTGTCAACACTGTCTTGATTTGTAATGTCGAGTTTCAGAGGTTGTGCCATAGTGTGTGCAGTAATCTCATTTAAAGCGTTTTCATTTCTTCCTGCTGCAAAAACATACCAACCTTGTTCGGCAAGAGCTTTTGCAATTTCTTTTCCAAGACCACTGGTGGCACCGGTTACAAGTACATATTTCATAATAATTTCTCCTTAATAAATGATATAGTATGTAGTATTGAAAAATTCTAACATTTAGCAATATAACATTTAGTAGATGAAATGTCAACAGAAAATTTATTTTTAATTAATATTTTCTTCATTTTTGTGTTCATTTATTTACAATCAGAGTTTTACTTGTCTATTATTTTGTCGAATTTGAATTGAAAAATATGCAAAACAATTATTTTAAATGAATATAAGCAGTTTTGAGAATGATAAAATATTAACAAAAAACAGACTTGAAAATCGAGTTCGTTTTTATATAATGCGATTGTTGAAATTATTATGGTTTACAAACGGCTGTAGTTTGTGCATATAATAAGGTTTTAGAGCATTTATGTATTGCGATTTTATTTTGCTGATTTTAGACAAAAAAATAAAGAATACCAAAATGGTATTCTTTATTTTTTGGCGGAGAGCAAGGGATTCGAACCCTCGAGTAAGCTTTAACTCACTACACGATTTCCAGTCGTGCTCCTTCGGCCAGCTCGGACAACTCTCCGTTTCAGTTGCGTATGATATTATACTAAATAGATGCAAAAAAATCAATACCTATTTAGTATATTTCCAATCATTTTAAGTGCAATTATAACAATTTTAACTTTAAATAAAATAAACCCTTACATTTTTTCAGAAAATATGTTATAATGTATTTGTCAGATATAATACATTTTTAAATTTAAGTTTTTTGACTTAAATTATTTCTGCTTTTGCAGTGCAATTTTAGGAGGTTTTTAGATTGTATCAAATTGGAGATTTAGTACAATACGGAATGAGTGGTGTTTGTCGTGTCTCTGAAATTACGGAAAATCTTTTTGACGGTAAAAAGATTAAATATTATGTTTTAACTTCTGTGGGAAATAAAGATTCTGTTATTTATGTTCCGTCTATAAATAAAAAACTTGTTGCAAAAATGAGAAAAGTTCTTACCCCACAGGAAATATACGATATAATCGAGGCTTTGCCTGATGAGAAAATAATGTGGATTGACGACGACTCGAAGCGAAAAGACTATTTCAGCAATGCAGTCAAAAGCGGAGACCGTTTGGAAATAATGAAAATTATTAAAACACTTTATTTGCACAAGCAAAAACTACAGGACGAAGGTAAAAAACTGCACATTGCAGACGAGCAGATTTTCAGAGAGTCTGAAGATTTGCTCTATGATGAATTTTCAGTTGTTTTAAACATTGAAAAAGAAGATGTGCTGCCTTTTATTATGAAAAAACTGAAAGCTCAGCAAAAAACTATTTGATTTTTTTCATTTCTTCAAGTCTTGAAATGAGATTTTTAAAATATTGCAAATCTTCTTTTGTATTTGCAGGTTTTCCTGAGTGATAGAATTCGACGGTTTGTTTGTTGTTTTCAAGCAAACCGTTTTGTTCTAAAACTTTTTTTAATTGTTTTACGGTGCCGTTTATGCCGTCAACAAAAACGATTTCACTCGGCAAAATTTTTCTGAGCGTGTCTTTAAAGTAGTTGAAATGTGTACAACCTAAAACTATTGCAGAAAATTTGTTCAATTCAAAACTGCTTAAAGTTTCAGTTAAGTATTTTTCAATTTCGGCAGAGTCGAAAGTTCCTTTTTCTGCAAATTTTACAAGTCCGCCGAGCGACACAAGTTCGGTGTCGTGATTTTTGTCGATTCTGCTTATTAAATCTTTCAACTTTTTTTCGCGTATTGTTACGGCAGTTGCGCTTACAAGTATTTTTTTGTGATTTTTTATTTCAACAGCAGGTTTGACAGCGGGCTCCATTCCGATTATCGGAACGGAGTATTTTTCTCGCAAAAATTTTGCGGCAACGCTTGTTGCGGTATTGCAGGCGATGACAACTGCTTTTGCGCCGTTTTCAATCATAAATTTGACTGCGTTTTCTGCATAGTTTAAAATTTCTTCGTTGCTTTTCTCTCCGTATGGCACATTGTCGGTGTCTGCGTAGTATATAAATTGTTCATCGGGCAGTTGTTTCAGCGCTGTTTCAAGCACACTCAAACCGCCTATACCTGAATCGTAAAAACCTATTTTCAAAATAATTACTCCCAAAATATTTTGTAATGAATATTATATAACATATTCGGTGAATTTTCCATATGTATTTAATTTTTGTACAATATTTAAAGCCATAGCGCAGAAAAATGCGCTATGGCTTTAAATATTTCTTTTTTTATTCTTTTCCGTTCCAGCAATATGTGCAAAGGTGAGACGGGTCGATGCCGACAGATTGAACTAAATCGTCGAGTCTGTGGTATCTCAAAGTAGTGAAGTGAAGTTTTTCACAAATGATGTCTATCATTTTTTTATATCTTGCGCTGTCAGGGTCTGCGTACTCGTACAACACTTCTCTTGACGGTTCTTCGCCCTCGATTTCTCTTATAGTGCGTCTTGTAATAAGTTCCATTTCAGAAGTTGAACGGGAAAAGTTCAGATATTTGCAACCGAACATAATCGGCGGACAAGCGGGTCTGATATGAACTTCTTTTGCACCGCTTTCGTACAGAAATTCGGTAGTTTCTCTTAATTGTGTACCGCGAACTATTGAGTCGTCTATCAAAAGCAGACTTTTGTTTTCAATCAAATCGTGAACGGGCAAAAGTTTCATTTTTGCAATCAGGTTGCGCTTGCTTTGGTTTGTCGGCATAAACGAGCGCGGCCAAGTCGGAGTGTATTTGATGAAAGGTCTTGAAAAAGGTATTTTAGACTCGTTTGCATATCCTATTGCGTGAGCAATTCCCGAGTCGGGTACGCCTGCAACAATGTCGGGTTTTGCATCGTCTCTTTTTGCAAGAAGGCGTCCGCAGTTGTAACGCATATCTTCAACGGATATACCTTCGTATGAAGATGACGGATAGCCATAGTACACCCAAAGAAAAGTGCATATTTTCATATCTTTTCCGGGGTTAACAAGTGTTTTAATATCTTTTTCGTCAAACACTACAATTTCGCCGGGGCCGAGTTCTTTGTATTTCTTGTATCCTAAGTTTAAAAATGCAAAACTTTCAAAACTTGCGCAAAATCCGTTGTCTTTCTTACCTATTACTATAGGTGTGCGACCTTTTTTGTCCCTTGCGGCATAAATTCCTTTCGGTGTTAAAATGAGCATACTCATAGAGCCGTCAATCAATTCCTGTGCGTACTTGATACCGTCAACAAAATTGTCTTTTTGGTTGATGATTGCCGCTACCAATTCGGTAGGGTTGATTTCTCCGTTTTGCATTTCAAAAAAGTGTGTGTTTTTTGAAATGATTTTTTCAAGAATTTCGTCGGTATTGTTGATTTTTCCGACGGTTGTTATTGAAAATGTGCCGTGATGAGAACGCATTAAAATCGGTTGCGCTTCATAGTCGGAAATACAGCCTATACCGTAGTTGCCCTGCATAGTGTTTGACTCTTTTGTGAACTTTGTTCTGAATGGAGCATTTTCAATATTGTGAATTGCTTTGTCAAACCCTTTTTCAAAACTGTAAACAGCCATACCTGCACGACGCGTACCTAAATGAGAATGGTAGTCTGTCCCGAAAAACAAGTCGAAAACGCAATCTTCGTTAGACGCTACTCCGAAAAAACCGCTCATAATTACACCCCTTAAAATTAAATACTGGTTTTCTATGGATAATATTATATCAAAAAACAAAAATATCTTAAATAGAAAAAGTGCAATTTTTTTGAATTATTGAAAAATTTTATATTTTTATTAAATAAGAACATATAAAACAACGAAAATTTGTATATTTTTAAAAATATATTTGTTTTTCATCTTGAATTACAATATTTGCTTGCAAGAAAATGTACAAAGGTATAAAATATATTTATAGTATTTTATATTTCAGATAGGGGAGTTAGAAATGAAATATGCTTACATAAACGGAAAAGTTCTTGACGGCAGTAAAAATATGACTGTCAAAGAAGATTTGGTAATATTGACAGACGGCGAAAAAATCGCAGATATAACAGTAAAAGACACAGATTTGTCAGGTTTTGAAATAATAGATTTAAAAGGCAAATACATAATGCCCGGGCTTATAAATATGCACATTCATTTGCCGTCAAGCGGTAAACCGTCGAAAAAGCAAAAAGACTTGGTTAAGCTTGTAAAGATTGTAACAAGCAATGCAATTTTGAGAACTGTCGCAAGAAAAATCTGCGAAAGCGCCGCTCACACTCAGCTTATGAGCGGTGTTACAACCGTCAGAACAATGGGCGGTATCATCAACTGCGACACAGAAGTAAGAAACAGAATTAATGATAAAAAGATTGACGGACCGAGAGTTTTGGCTTCCAATATGGCTATTTCGGTTGAGGGCGGACATATGGCAGGCTCTCTTGCATACATTGCAAAAAGTGCAGAAGATGCAAAAAACTATGTTGATTTGATTGCAAAAGATAAACCCGATGTAATTAAATTGATGATTACGGGCGGTGTGCTTGATGCAAAAGTAAAAGGCGAGCCGGGTGAACTTAAAATGCCTGCCGAGTTTGTTAAAGCTGCCTGCGACGAGGCGCATAAACTCGGTTTCAAAGTTGCAGCGCATGTAGAAAGTCCTCAAGGTGTTAAAGTTGCACTTGAAAACGGTGTAGATACAATAGAACACGGCGCTCAACCTGACGACGAAATGATAGAACTCTTCAAGCAGCACGGTGCAAGCCATATTACAACAATTTCTCCTGCACTGCCGTTTGCGTTGTTCGACAGAGAAGTAAATAACACAACTGAAACTGAACAGTACAACGGAAATATCGTATTTCAGGGTATCATAAATTGTGCGAAAGAGTGCATCAAAAACGGCATTCCCGTAGGCTTGGGTACAGATACGGGCTGCCCGTATATCACGCACTATGATATGTGGAGAGAACTTGTGTATTTCAAAAAATATTGCGGTGTTTCAAACGCTTTTGCTTTGTATTGCGCAACACTCGGAAATGCCCAAATAGCACAGATAGACGATGTTACAGGCTCGATAGAAAAAGGAAAGTGCGCCGACTTTGTCGTTACCGAAAAAAATCCTCTTGAAGATTTGCATGCTTTGAGAAATATCAGTATGGTCGTTGCTAAAGGTAAAGTTTTTGCCAATCCGAAAGTTAAAAAAATGTCGAATGTCGAGCGTGAACTTGACAAGTTTATATAAACTAATCAGTATTAAAAAATCACGGTGTAAATTTTACACCGTGATTTTTAATCTTTTAATAAATTTTACTTGATTTTCTTCGCGGAGAATACTGAAATATCGTAATATATATTTTTAAATATTTCAATATTTTACTCTTATGCGTAGAAAAATCCCGCTGTCATTTCAAGATAGTTTTGACCGCTGTATGCAGGGTATTGTTTTTGCACTTCTGATTTAAAACTTTCTGCGTCGGCACAGTCTTTTGCTATCTTTTTTAAATTTTCGATATAGTCAATTTTGGTTTGTGTGTCTTTTAAATCTTCAGGTGTGTAATGAGAGGTTAATATCAAATCGTAACCTTGTGCAATATAATTTTGAAGTTCTTTTTCAATACCGTCAGCGTGTGTTTCGCCTGCGATAATTGAGTGGCAGTCGTGCCCGAGCATATGCGTGTAAACTGTATTTATTTCAGGAATTACAATGTCGAACGCCTCTGCCGTGTTTTTAATTTCAAAATCAATGTCGCCTACACTTATTGTTCCTTCTGAAATTATATTTGTAATTTTATGCACGGATGAGTCAAATACTTCGCCGAAAGCATTTGCAAAGTTTTCTATCAATGCTTTACCACCGCCGTTTTCCGAGTAGTTTACAGCGTTTTGTGTAGCGTATTTTACGATATCGGGCATAAAAGTTCCGCCTGCGCCGTGATAGGCGATAAACATACCTTCAATTTGAATATCTTTTAAATATTCTGTAAGTTCTTTGTTGTTGTCAAAGAAGCAAGGCGACTCTATAATGACCGCTTTTCCGTTTTTCTCCAGTACGAAAACTTCGTCGTCGATGAAATCGTTTGTTTTGTATGCGTGAAGTTTTATTTTACCGAAATCGTAAATGTTCATTTCTCCTTTTGCAAGTTTAACAGATTTAAATGTATTTTTGTTCATAATATATATTCCTCCCGGATTTTTCGAGTTTGGCGGAGCAAACACAATATGTTTTTTTACTTCGCTCTTTTTGTTGAGTTATTTCTCGGCCGTGTTCGTAACTCTGACTATATTATAAAAATGAATTTTCGTATTGTAAAGTAAGCACAATATTGTTCCGTAGTTACCAAAAAGATACTATAAGACGGTTACCGAAAGGAAACAAATGCATGAATTCAATGTTTTAGACATTTAAAAAAAATAAAAAAATTTTTTCAGTATTTTAAATTTGTTTGTTTTTATCTTCAAATATTGATTAAATATAACTGTATGGTATAATAAGACAGAAAGTTTTATTATATTGGAGGTGTCTGTATGAATGAACAAAAAGCAATAAATGATTTGCCTGACTGTCCTGTGGAAACAACCTTGTCTTTGATAGGGAATAAATGGAAAGTTTTGATTATACGGGAACTGCTTACAGGTACTAAGCGTTTCGGAGAATTGAAAAAGTCTGTCGGCAATGTGTCTCAAAAAGTGTTGACTGCACAACTTCGCTCAATGGAAGAATGCGGTTTGTTAATTCGGACAGTTTATGCAGAAGTACCTCCGAGAGTGGAATACTCTTTGACTGATTTAGGACAAAGTCTTAAACCTGTTCTTGATGCTATGTCTGAATGGGGTAACGGCTATAAGGAAATGCGAGTATAACACAGCAGTTAAATCTGTAATTTATATAACTTCAAAGAATTAAGCAGGTTGGTATCTAAGTTCTGTAACTCATTTTCATTCCTCACTGCCTTTCAAAAGCAGTGCATTCATAGCAAGCCTTGAAGTGTAGTATGTTTTGCCGATTTTAGTTCTTCCTGCCTGTATCATCAGTCTTGCAGCGTGGTCGTTAGTGCAATCGAGTTCCTCTGCCCACTCGGTTGTTGAAAGGTGTTCGTCTTTCAGTAGGTCTGAACTGCTGATGATGATTTGATATGTAACATTTCTGTTACCCTGCATTAAATTCTGTATCATTTTTAACTTCCTTTCTTCCTGCTGAAAAATTGTTGATGAAGTAACTTTGACCATTTCCTGTTACTTTTGTTGTTTTTGTAATTTTGCGGCTATTTAATTATTTAGATTATCAGTCGTCGTATTTATCGTCATCAAAGCGGTCATCATCTTTATCGTCGTCATCATCGTATTTGTCGTTGATATCGTCTTTTTCAATTCTGTCTTTGTCGTAGTCGAGTATTTTTCCGCTTATCGCATCAATGTCGCAGTCGTACTCAAAGCCGTTTGAAGTGAACTCTATTTCATATACTGCTTTGCCGTTTTCACGGTCGAGTTTTGAAAGTGTAAACTTAACATTGTTTTCTTTAAGTTTTGCACGGTTGAGCGCAATGCTTTTTGCTTTTTCTTTTGAAATGTATTTGTCGGACGGCACAACTTCTTTGTCGTCATCTTTGTCATACTTGTCATCGTCAAATCTGTCGTCATCGTCGTCTTTGCTGTCTTCAAAAATATTTTCGTGTTCAGCGCTCATAACTTTTCCCGAAACTGCGTCAATATCGTACTCATATTTGATATTGTTTGCTACAAATTCCAAATCGTAAACGGCAACATTTTTCTCAAAATCAAAGTCTTTTTCTGTAAACTTTGCCTCTGAAGGTGATACACCTGCCTGCGCAAGCGCTATTTCTTTTGCTTTTTCAAGAGAAATGTAGTTTGACGCTTTTTCTTTGCTTGAATATTTTTCGTCAAAATCATCTTTTTCAATTTCTATGATTTTTGAATTGAGTTCAAGTTCGTTTGAAACGCTTGAAACAGAGTTTTCCAAGTTTGCAAAAAAGTTTTCATTCGGCAATTCTGAATTTGGTTCAAGTTTCAAAACTATGTTTCTGTCGTTTCCGTCAATTTCTTTTTCAAAATAGCCTTTGTTGTAGATTTCTTTTACAAGCAGATTTAATACATCGCTGCAATCTTTGTTTTCGTAGCTTGCAATATTTTGTATAACTGCTTTTCCGTCGTCGTTTATTCCGACTAATTTTGTTACATTGCCGTTTTTATCATACTCTATTTTTATTTCGGGGTTAACGCTGAGCGTTACTGCTCCTATTTTTGAATTTGCGCTTTTGATTTGAGATTTTACGCAACCTGCAAAAATCATTGTAAAAATGAGTAATATAGATATAATGGCTGTAATTTTTTGTTTATTTGTTTTCATAATAAAAACTCCTTTCGTTTTGTTTTCATTAATAGAATACGAAGGGAGTTTTTTAAAAATGGGGTAATTTTGAAAATTTTTTAAAATTTTTTAATCGTCGTCATTTTCGTCGTTTTCTTTTTCGTTGTCATCATCGTCGTCATTTTCGTTTTCATCATTATCGTCATTATCATCTTCATCGTCATCAATGTTGTTTTCATTTTCAACAATAATGTTGATATTGACATTTTCGCCGTCGGGTTTGACGGAATTTTTCAGTTCACTTTCATATTGGTTATATAGATTTTTGTCAGGTGTACTGATTGAAAATGTAACATCTCCGCCGTCTGTCAAAAATCCCATTTCAATCGCGCGCTCTACAAGTTCGTCTGCGACGGTTGTTTTAGATTTTCCTTTTGCGTCGTATCCGTCTATTAAAATTTCGCCGTCTTTGTTTGTGCCTGCAATACTTACAACATTTCCTTTTTTATTGAGTTGTATTTGTACCTGCGGATTTATTGAAATCAATATCGACGAGTAGGGAGATGTTGTGTACTGATAGTATTCTGTTGAAAAAATTAAAACAAGGCAAGCCGCTATCGCAATTAAAGTGTTTCTGATTGCTTTTTGCGTTTTGTTTTTTGCTGTTTGATTTTCCTGCATTAAAACAGGGTTTGAAACCGTTTGACCTACTTCGTAGTGAAGATTTGCCGCTTTTAAGAATACACCGTTTTCGTCTAAGAGTATAGCGTAACTCATATGACATTCCATTACTATATATTTCATTTCAGCAAACCTCCTTTCAAAACCTGTTTGATATGTCCTCGTATTATTTCATAGCCGTTTGTATAAATTAAAAGCAATGCTATAAGGTATTTTCTGTGTCTTTCAAGCGTTTTTCTTTCTGCGCCGCTCCCTTTTGTCAACTCCGCCATAGGAAGTCTTTTTGTTCTTAAAAACTCCTCAAGCAGTTCGGGGTGATGTTTTGCGTATTCAATCGCTTTACTGCAAGCATTCATCGTCTTTTGCTGTTTGGGGCAGTTGTCTGCAACATCGCTCAAAGAAACGCCGAACGGCTCCATTTGACGCACAAGTTCAATTATTTCGGACTTTGTAGCGTCGCGCATTTCAAAATCTGCAATTTCGTCTTTATCATCAGGCATACTGTTTTCAACAGATGTTTCTTTTTCTTCACTCAACATTTCAATGGACAATACACCGTTTTGCCGTTGCTCTTTTCTTGCATAGTCAATGAGCCTGTTTTTGATGAGCATAGACGCATATTTTAAAAATGAGCCTCTTGTTCTTGAATAGTTTCTGATTGCTTCATGAAAAGCTATCATTGCAATACTCAACTCATCGTCGTCCGAAGTCGGAGGTCGGTGCAAAAATTTTGAAGTTTCAGATTTTATAAACGGCATATATTCTTTTATAAGTTCGTCTGCAATTTGCATATCGCTTTTTGCAGTGTAAACTTTTTTTACTATTAAATGTTCATTCATATAAATTCCTCGTAAGGTCAGAGAAGTTAAACCGCGCAGGGCTTAAATATCCTCTCCTTATTGTAAGAATACGGTTTTGTGTGCTAAAAGAACGGGGTAATGGGTGAAAGTTTAAAACACTTTATTTTATTATAAATGATTTTAAAAGCAAAGTAAAACAAAATTAAACAGCCGTTGTGAAAATAAATTTCCCGACGGCTGTTGTCTATTTGTTTCGTATAAACGGTTCTTCTTTTTTATAACTTACTAAATCTGAATATGCATCAGGTTTTCGGTAGGCATTTCCCCATACTTCATTTTTGCGATAATTCCTAATCTTATCCATATCGAATTCTGCTATAAAAATATCTTCTGAAATATCGTTCGCCTGTACAATTACATTGTCTTTGTATTTTCCGTTTTCATCAAATACAATAGGAGAAAAAGCACAGGAGCATCCCCAATCTTTTTGAGGATAGTTTGCCATTGCAATTCCCACCATATTTTCAAAAGCTCTTGAATTCAGTTGATTTATTCTCGCAGGATTCATATCGCATGCGTTAGGCACCAAAATAATTTCAGCGCCTTTGAGCATCAAAACACGGGCGCTTTCGGGAAATTCACGGTCAAAACAAATCATTACTCCGATTTTAATTCCCTCAAAATTGCAAACTCTAAATTCGTTTCCGCTTTGAAGCAGTTTTTCTAAAGAAAAATCACAGGTATGAACTTTTGCATAATTCAATAGTATTTTTCCGTTTCTGTCGATTATTAACGCGGTGTTTTGATATTTATCATTTGTTTTTGATAAAAAAGAAGAGCAAATTCCGATGTTGTATTTGACGGCTGTTTCTTTTATAGCGTTTACATAATCGCTTTCAATTTCAACAGCGTTTTCAAACCATTCTTTGCGTTCTTTTTCAAAATCAGGATGAGTAGGGTTATCAAAAGCTTCACTGAAAGGGGGCGCATAGCCGTTAGACCACATTTCAGGAAAAAGCACTATGTCAGCTTTCATGGCACTTGCTTTTTGAATATATTTAATCATTAAATTCAGATTTTTATTTTTGTCGTTCGGTACTGCTTTTTCTTGTACCAAAGCAATTTTTATTGCAGACATCATTTACACCTGTAAATCTAAAATTATTGAAATTTGATTTCTATTTTTTCATTTCGTAGTTTGTATCTACGATTTTTTTAGTCTGTCGTTTTTGTTCTATTTTTGCTACGATTGTTCTTGAGATGATTGCAGAAACAACAATTCCTACTGCCAAACCCACTGTTACAAGCGCAGTGTCAATGCCTTTGCTTTTGAACATTTCTCCGTCTTTTTCAAGAAGGGCAGACATTGTATAGTACAAAGAACCTCCGGGAATAAGCGGTATGATTCCTGTAACTAAAAAAATATTTACTGGTGATTTTAATATTCTTGCCATAATTTCGGAGTAAACATAGACAATGAAAGCCGCAATGAAGTTTGCAAAAAACAGGCTGTTGAATATGTGAAAAATAATCAGATAAACAATCCAGCCGAGAGAACCGCCCAAAGTTGAAGCAACTACATTTCTTTTGCTGACTCTGAAATATATGGAAAAACCGAGTGTGCCTATGCCTGCGGTGATTACTTGTATAATTTCCTGTTTCAAACAAAATCACCTCCGAAAAGCACGAAGGAAAGACCGAAGCCCGCCGCAATAGCAACTGTTATGAGCGCCGCTTCAATCAGTTTGTACAGTCCTGTAACTATATCTCGTGTGAACATTTCTTTGACGCTGTTTACTACAATAAGACCCGGAATGAAGAGCATTATATCTCCGATGATTACTTTGTCAACATTGTTTCCGAAACCGAAATGTGTGAATAAAATCGCTATACAACCCGAGAAAAGACTTGCAACAAATGTATATACAACGCCGTTGATATTTCTCAGTTTAAAGTTGTAGTCCATAAAATAAATTGCTATCGCAGTAGTTGCGGCGGCAAGACCGTCGAGCAAACTTCCGCCGAAAAAAACAGCGAAACCGCCTGCCGCAAGCATATATCCCAAGCATTTGATGAGAATGTTTGACTTCGGCTTGTTATAGTTTGTTAAATGTTTTGTAATCTCCGATATTTCAGGCTTTTCAACACAAATTTTTCTTGAATATGCGTTCAATTCTTCCAACTTTCCAAGGTCTGTTGCAGTAGATGTAATTCTGACAGACTGAGTGAAGTGGTGGTTTGCCTTGTCTTTGATTGTAACTACGATTAAAGACGCTACTGCATAAACTTCGCAGGAAACAAAACCGTAGGCAAAACAAATTCTTCTGATTGTGTCCTCTACACGCTGTGCCTCTGCTCCCGTTTGCACTAAACGACGCCCAATTTCAAGCACATTTTCGAGAAATTCCTCGCTTTCGGATTTTGTCATATTAAACGCCTCCTTGTACCTTCATTTTTTCAAAATAAATATAACACAGCAACAGTATGAGGTCAATCTGAATTTTGCAAGAAAACATTGTATTTTTAATACTTTTATTCGGTGTTCTTATATTTTACTTTTCGCTTTATTTTACTCGTGCTTCCAATCTGTAAATCGGGAAGCCGTCGTCTGAAAATTTCTTTTCATATTCTGTGACAATATTGCCTTCAAAGTCGCTGTTGTGCAAGTCTAAAGAGATGTTGCTGAGTTCAAAACCGTTTTTTGAAAATTCTTCTATAGAGTATTCAAAAAAGTGCATATTGTCTGTTTTTTGAAAAATAGGAGCGTTTTCTTTAAGCAGTTTTTTGTAGATTTCTAAAAATCTGCCGTTTGTAAGTCGATGCGCCGCATACTTTTTCTTCGGAAAAGGACAGGAAAAATTCAAAAATATTGTTTCAATACTGTTTTTCTCAATATATGACAATAAATACTCTGCCGATGTATTTAAAAATTTAATGTTTTTCAGTCCTTCGTTTTTTGCTTTTTCACAGCCGACAACTATTACATTTTTCACTTTTTCAACGCATATTATATTTGCATTTGGATTTTGTTTTGCAAACCGGCAACCAAAACCTCCGCAGCCGCAGCCTACTTCAAGATAAATCGGATTGTCATTGCCGAATATACTTTTAAAATCTATGATTTTTTCTTCACTTTCGTTATAGTTAAGATTTTCTCTTCTTGGAGAAAACAAAAAGTCGCTCACTGCTTCAAGTCTTTCTTCCAAGTTTTTCTTGTGTCTCATTCTCATGTTTTTTGCACCGCCTTTTTTATGAATTGATTATATATTAAATCAGATTGTTTATCAATCGTAAATATAAATTATAATTATAAAAAATATTTAGAAATACAGTATAAAAACAGTAAAAAATCGAATAAAAAAACACGCTGTTTAAAGCGTGTTTTTACAAAAAATGTTTGATTTAAAATCAGTTGTTTGAGCCTCTGTTTTGAGATTCGCAGATACCTTTTCTTATTCTTCTTACATCTGTAAGCGCTTTGTAAAGAGAAGAGTCAATCTCAAGCAATGTTTCGTCGGCATAGTTGTTGACTGCCATCAAAATTTCCTTGCTCTTTTGCTGAGCGGAAGCAACCATTTCGTTTGCCTGTGTTGTTGCGTTTGAAAGAATTTCGGAAGCCTGATTTTTTGCTTCGTTGAGACCGTTTTGAGCAGTTTCTTTTGCTTCGTTTATGATTTGAGCGGCTTCAGCTTGAGCGGTTTTTGTGATTTCATCTCTTGCAACAAGTTCTCTTGCCTGTTCCTGAGCCTGTCTGATTGTATCGGCAGCTTCTTTTTTTGCAGATTCAATAATATTGTTTTTTGAGTCAACAATCGCTTTAGCCTGTTTTGTTTCCTGAGGCGTATTAAGACGAATGTCCTCAATAATTCTTTTTATTTTATCTACATCTACTAAACTTTTTTTAGTCATCGGCATACTTGTAGCGTCATCAAGTACATCTTCAAGGTCTTCAAGTAAAATATCGGTATTCGTCATTTTAAACTTCTCCTTTACATCTTAAATAAATATCATTTGCAATTTCTTTGGGAACAAACATTGAAATGTCGCCTCCCAAAGTACAAACTTCCTTTACCATACTGCTTGACAAAAACATATTTTCTGCACGCGCAGTTAAAAAAACTGTTTCAATAGCAGGGTAAAGACTTTTGTTTGTAAGCGCTTGTTGAAATTCGTAGTCAAAATCGGAAACAGCTCGCAGTCCTTTGACTATTGCCGTAGCACCGTGGCTTTTTGCGTAGTCAACAAGCAAACCGTCGCAAATATCAATTTCAACATTTTCTTTTTTTATGCAACGCTTGAGAAGGTCTATTCTTTCATCAAGCGAAAAAAGCGGATTGTTCTTAGAACTGTTGACCGTAACAAGAACGGTTACAGTGTCAAAAATGTCGGCAGCTCTGTGAATGATGTCTAAATGACCGAGTGTAACGGGGTCAAAACTGCCGGGATAAAGTGCAAGTTTCAAAACTAACTTTCCTTTCGGTAAACAGTTATTTTTGTTTTACCGTACTTTTTTTCTTTAATGATTTTTAAATCGCTTAAATCGTTCGGCAAACTTTCGCTGAAATCTGTTTCGCAGATGACCAAAGCGTTTTCTGTCAAAACATTGCTGATTTTTGCCAAAGTTTTTTGAGCCAAACCGTTTTTGTACGGCGGGTCAACAAAGACAATGTCAAATTTGTTGTTTCTTGAAAGAAAAGAAACAGCGTCTGCTAAAATGACTGTACTTTCGTTTTCAAATTTACAGTTTTTGACATTTTGCTCAATTATTGTTTTTGCGTTTCGGTCGGTTTCAATGAAAGTGCAGTGTTTAGCACCTCTGGAAATTGCTTCAATTCCCATTTGCCCCGAGCCTGCGAAAAGGTCAAGCACATTTTTGTCTTCAAGTTCAAATTGAATCATACTGAAAACTGCCTCTTTTACACTTTCAGAAGTGGGACGGGTGATGTCCGCACCCTCGAGTGTTGCAAGTTTTCTGCCTCGTGCCGAACCTGTAATAACTCTCATCATTTGGCATCGTTCCTTATATATTTCGAACATTATTATAACTATATTATAACATTTAGTCAAGTTAATAATTATTTGTTAATAAAATCAATTAAAATGTTTAAAAATATCTTCGGCATTTTTTTTGCTTATTCCCTGAACCGCTGAAAGTTCTTCTACAGACGCAGATTTGACGGAAGAAATTGTTTTAAAGTGTTTTAAAAGCGATTTTGCTTTTTTTTCGCCTATTCCGTCTATTTCAAGCAGAGACGAGGAAAAAGAATTTTTTTTGTGCTTTTTTCTGTGGTATGTTATCGCAAATCTGTGCACTTCTTCCTGTATGGAAGATACAAGCGTAAATGCGTTTCTTTTGTAGTTGATTTCAATTTCTCCGCCCGATGTTGCTATTGCTCGTGTTCGGTGTTTGTTGTCTTTTACCATTCCGAAAACGGGAATGTCAAGTTTCATTGATTTGATGACGGGTAAAACTGCGTTTACCTGAGGCTGACCGCCGTCAAGAAGAATCAGGTCGGGCTTTATTGCAAATGTCGAGTCTGTTCCCTGTTCGGATTTGTAGTGTTCAAACCGTCTTGTCAAAACCTCGTTCATAGAACCGACATCGTTTTGACCGTCAAAACCTTTTATACTGAAACGCTTGTATGCTTTTTTCATAGGTCTGCCGTTGTGGAAAACGACCATACCCGCAACATTGTCTGCACCGAATGTGTGAGAAATATCGTAACTTTCAATATATTCGGGAGGAGAGGGAAGATTGAGCAGTTCGGCAAGTTCCGACAAAGCCTGCATCTCTTTTCCGAGTCTTCCCTGATATTGCGCTATATGTTCGTTTGCGTTTGATTTACACATTGACAGTATGGCAAGATGTTCGCCTTTTTGAGGGTGGATAAATGTAACTTTTCCGCCTTTTTTTTCTTCTAAAAACTGTTGCAGAAGTTCTTCGTCTTCTATTTCTCCGTCAACTGAAATTCTTGACGGCACTTTGTTTCTCATTGAATAGTAGCGTTCTATAAGTTCTGCTCTTGCGTGCGCCTCGTTCTCGTCTTTTTCGAGTATGAAATGTTCGCTGTCAGTCAGTCTGAAGTTTTCAAAACGAATTACTTCAAAGCACATTTTCTTTGCGCCGTAGGAGATTGCAAAAACATCTTCCTCTTTCGCATTAATTTTTACTACTTTCTGTTTTTCTTCAAGATTTTTGATTGCTTTTATTCTGTCGCGCAGTTTTGCCGCTTCTTCAAATCGGAGATTTTCTGACAATTCATTCATCTCTTGAGTCATTTCTTTAACGGCTTTTACACTTCCGCCTTTTAAAAATGAAACGGCGTCGCTGACATTTCTATTGTACTCTTCTTTTGAAATTCTGCCTGCGCACGGTGCGCTGCAAATATTCATAAATCCGTTGAGACAGGGACGCGATTTTTTGTAGTCGCGCGGAAACTGCTTGTTGCAGCGAGGAAGTTTGAAAATTTTAAGCGTTTCGTCAACTGCTGTTTTTACGGAGTATGTCGATGTGTACGGACCTATGTAGGTCGCGTTGTCATTTTCGATTTTTTTGCACTCCGAAATTTTCGGAAATTCGCCTTTTGTGATTTTTATATAGTTGTAGCCTTTGTCGTCTTTGAGCAAAATGTTGTACTTCGGCTGATGTTGTTTTATGAGCGAACATTCGAGGACTAACGCTTCAAATTCGCTGTCGCAGAGGATATAGTCGAAATCGTCTGCATTTTCCACCATTCGTATGACTTTCAATGAGTGGTTTGTATGACTGCCGAAATATGAGGAAACTCTGTTTTTTAACGCTTTGGCTTTGCCGATGTATATTATTTTTTTGTCTTTGTTTTTCATAATATAGACGCCGGGCTGAAGCGGGAGCGCCATTGCTTTTTTTCTGAGTTCTTTTTCTGTCATATAGCAAATTTCCTTTCAAATCTCATTTAATTTTAGCATAAATACGCATTGTTGACAATTATTAATTGACAGTAAAACAAATTAATTATATAATTATTACAGATTTTTAAGGAGGTTTTTGTTATGAGAAGCGACAGAATAACAAAAGGTATAAATGCGGCTCCGCAAAGAGCGTTACTTCACGCTCTGGGTCTTACGGATGAAGAAATAGGTAAACCGCTTATAGGTATAGTAAGCTCGGCAAATGAAATAGTTCCGGGTCATATGAATATAGACAAAGTTGTAGAAGCAGTTAAGCAGGGCGTTGCTCTTGCAGGCGGCGTACCGATAGTTTTCCCCGCTATTGCAGTGTGCGACGGAATAGCAATGGGACATGAGGGTATGAAATATTCTCTTGTAACAAGAGAGTTGATTGCAGACTCAACAGAGGCAATGGCAACTGCTCATCCGTTCGACGGTCTTGTAATGGTGCCGAACTGCGATAAAAATGTACCCGGTCTTTTGATGGCTGCCGCAAGGCTTAATATTCCGAGCATTTTTGTTTCGGGCGGTCCTATGCTTGCCGGCATACAAAACGGCTGCAAAATCAGTTATTCAAATGTTTCAGAGGCTGTTTCTGAGTTTAAAACAGGTAAAATAGACGAAAAACAACTGAACGAATTTGAAAACAAAGCTTGTCCGACCTGCGGTTCCTGTTCGGGTATGTTTACTGCAAACAGTATGAACTGTTTAACAGAAGTTCTCGGTATGGGACTTTCGGGCAACGGTACAATTCCGGCTGTATATTCTGCAAGACTTCAGCTTGCTAAACGAGCAGGTATGCAGATAATGGAACTTGTTAAAAATGACATTAAACCACGCGATATTATGACAAAAGAGGCATTTTTAAATGCGCTCACTATTGATATGGCGCTTGGCTGTTCAACAAACAGTATGCTTCACATTCCTGCTATCGCTCACGAGTGCGGAATTAAACTTGACCTTGATGTTGCAAATGAAATTTCAGAAAAAACACCGAATCTTTGCCATCTTGCACCTGCAGGTTCAAACTATATTGAAGAACTCAATGAAGCAGGCGGAATTTATGCCGTAATGAATGAAATTTCAAAACTCGGTCTTATACATAAAGACATCATCACCTGTACGGGTAAAACAGTCGGAGAAAATATTGAAGGCAGAGAAATTCTCGACGAAAACATCATCAGACCTATTACAAATCCGTTCAGTAAAACAGGCGGTATAGCAGTTCTCAAAGGCAATTTGGCACCTGACGGTTCTGTTGTAAAACGCTCTGCCGTTGCTCCTGAAATGATGAAACATTCGGGCAAAGCGAGAGTTTTTGACTGCGAAGAAGACGCGCTTTCTGCAATATATAACGGAAAAATCAATGCCGGCGAAGTTGTTGTCATTCGTTACGAAGGTCCGAAAGGCGGACCGGGTATGAGAGAAATGCTCAACCCGACTTCTGCAATAATGGGAAGCGGACTCGGAAACTCTGTTGCACTCATTACCGACGGCAGATTTTCGGGCGCTACAAGAGGTGCGGCTATCGGCCATGTTTCTCCTGAAGCGGCTGTTTGCGGCAATATTGCACTTGTTGAAGAGGGCGATATTATCAAAATTGATATTCCGAACCATTCAATAAATGTTCTTGTTTCCGACGAAGTTCTTGAACAGAGAAGAAAAGAGTGGAAACCCCGTGAGCCGAAAATTACAACAGGCTATCTTTCAAGATATGCAAAACTTGTAACTTCAGGTGCGTCGGGCGCAGTTCTTGACTGATTGTTTAACTGACTTGACTTGAAATAAGATAATATAATTTATAAGCACCTTTTAGGCTTGTGAGTCGAAAACGCATCGTCAAAAAGGTGCTTTTTTGGTAAAAAATATGAAATTGAGAAAATATATTGAAAATGACTGTGAAAAGTTGATGAAACTTTTTTATGATACCGTACACAGTGTGAATGCAAAAGATTATACCGAAGAACAACTGTATGCGTGGGCAAACGGAAAGTATGATTTTGAAAAAAGAAACAGGCAATTTTTAAATACTCATACTGTTGTTGCAGTTGATGAAAATGTAATTGTCGGTTTCGGAAACATAGATGAAAGCGGATATTTGGATATGTTGTATGTTCACAAAGATTTTCAAAAAATAGGTACAGCAACGCTTATCTGCAATGAACTTGAAAGTTTTTGTAAGTCAGATAAAATAACTTCGCACGCTTCGATAACTGCCAAGTCGTTCTTTTTAAAAAGAGGGTACAGAGAAGTGAAAGAGCAGACGGTTGAAAGAAACGGTGTATATCTTAAAAATTTTGTTATGGTTAAGGTAAGAAAAATCTAGTCTGATGTTGTTTAAAACAGAGGATTTTAATTGGAACTGTGCTAAAATGTATTGCCGCACGAGAGTGCGCCGATACATTTACACCTTGTTTATATTATGTTCTGTTTTTAGTATCTAAAATGAATGTGATTTCTATATAATTTTGCCGACAGAAGAAATCGGGTATTCTGTCTTGGTGTCAAAGGCGCTCAGGCTTTCGTCAAAAAGCAGAGTGCCTTTTTTTATGCTTTTGTTACCGTATTTTCGGCGTATCGCGTCAACTGCAAATTCGAGTTTTTCAGATTTTTCCTTTTTAAGCACAGAGCCTTCTAAATCGTACTGTACAAAAGAGTTCGGCTTTAAATCAAATGCGGTAATCCCGACGCTTCTCAGAGGAGTATTGTTGTAAATTTTTTTTAAAAGCACCATTGCGCATTCGACTAAATCTTTTGACAGACAGGTCGGATTTTGCAGTTTCATTTGTGTTGAAAAAGTTCTGAAAGTATTGTCTTTTATTGAGATGCTCACTCCTGAACACTTCAGCTTTTTTGCTCGCATTCTTGAAGAAACGGAGTCTGCAAGCGCGGTGAATACTATTTTGATTTGTTCTGCTGTTGTCAAATCTTTCGGCGTGGTTGTACTGTTTCCTATTGATTTCGGAAGCGGTATGTCGTCTTTGTGTCTGACGGGAGAATTGTCTAAACCGTTTGCAAAGTTGTAGATTGTTCTTCCGTTCTTTCCAAACACGGAAACAAGAAAATCGACTTCGCATTGAGCAAGTTCACCTATTGTGTTTATTCTGTAATTTCTCAGTTTGTTTTCCGTTGCCTTGCCGATAAAAAGCAGTTCCCGTACAGGCTTATTCCAAACTATGTCTTTGTAATTGTCTTTTGAAACAACCGTGAGAGCGTTCGGCTTTTTGTAGTCGGAGCCGAATTTTGCAAAAACTTTGTTAAAACTTGCTCCTACACTGACGGTTATGCCGAGTTCGTTTTGTATTCTTTCCTTAATTTCATAACCTATTGTGATATGGCTTGAATACTTATCTTTAAATTCCAGCCAGCATTCGTCAAGGCTGAAAGGCTCTACATAGTCTGTGTACTGTTCGTAAATTTCTCTCGTCATTTTGGAAAACTTGTGGTAAAGGTCGAAATTCGGCGGCATAACAACAAGGTCTTTGCACTTTTCTCTTGCTTTCCACAAAGGCTCGCCTGTCTGTATGTTGTACTTTTGAGCAATTTCATTTTTTGTCAAAACAATTCCGTGTCGTTTTTCTTCGTCGCCTCCGACAACAACGGGTTTGTTGCGAATTTCGGGGTGGTAAAGACACTCAACAGAGGCGTAAAACTTGTTGCAGTCGATATGCAAAATTTTTCTGTCCAAATAAGTCGCCTCCGTAAATTTTTAAAATTAGAACAAATGTTCTATAAAATTATATCCTCAAGACAATAAAAAGTCAACTGTAAATATATAGGTAATGTTAATAGGGTAATATTAAGCAAAAGAAAAAATTTTGAATATAATAAAAAAGGCGTTTAATAAAGCGTCTTTATGGCAAGAATAGAAATGAAAACAAAATTCCTGTTTCTTGAGGGTGATAAAAATGATTAGACGCGGAGAAATATACTATGCCGATTTAAGCCCTGTTGTCGGTTCTGAACAAGGCGGAGTAAGGCCTGTTTTGATTGTGCAAAATGATGTGGGAAACAAATTTTCTCCGACTGTTATAGCGGCGGCAATAACCAGTCAGGTAGATAAAAACAATTTGCCTACGCATATACAGGTAGACGCTGAAAGATGCGGACTTGCAAAAGACAGCGTTGTGCTTTTGGAACAGGTGCGCACTATTGACAAGCAAAGGCTCCGAGAAAAAATGGGCTCTTTGGATACGGGCGATATGGGCAAAGTAAATCACGCGCTTTCCGTAAGTTTCGGTTTGTAATATAAAAGCACTGTGCGGCGATGTTTTTGAAAATGTTGCCGTTACGGTGCTTTTTTTGTTTTGTATGTAAAAAAGGCAACCACCTGCTATGCAGGTGGAAAAGAAAAAGCTTAAGCAAGGAAAGAAGTGACAAAATAAAAACACCTTGATATATTTAGGAATGGGTTTGCCGACCAAAAATTAAAATATCAAGGAGGTCTTAATCGTGAAAGAGAAAGACAT
>DVEP01000039.1 GCA_015655975.1 Eubacterium sp.
ACTGACTCCGCTTGAAAAACGAAATCAGTTTGTTGCTTAAAATTTAATTATTCTGCCATCGGTGGCCTTTTTTGTATTGTCTGCACAATTTGGGGCAGTACATTATTAACTCTGCCTTTCCTTTTTTGCTTTACTTAATATGTTTTTTGTTACATTATATTTAGATTATTATATTTGTTTACTCTTTAATTGTTTTTGCGCTTACAAAGTCAACACCGCTGTTAAAAATGTTTTTGAAAACAACATCTCCGCATTTTACGGGTGCTTGAGAAGTGATTTTGTCAAGCAGTTTTACTGCGTCTTCAACTTTGTCTTTAGGAATTTCGCCGTTTGTTTTAACAGGCAGTCTTCTGTAATTCTTGCTGTTTATTTTCACTGTGGAAGTGATGACTCTTGTAGGGTTTTTGAGTTCGTTTTTTCCGTAAACTGCACCTTTTTCACAACTGTTGCCCGTTACTTTATATTCGTTTTCTTCGTCAACTTTAAGTCTGCATCCTTTCGGACACATAATACAAATTAAATCTGTCATTGTTCATCCTCCTCAGCTGAAATTGTAATTTCGTTTGAAGTGATTTTGTCTGTTAAAACCTTTGGTATAAGTATTTTCTCCATTTCACCCGGTGCCATATGTTGTCTTTTGAAGTTTGCAATGATTTTTTCGCCGTCTTTAACAACTATCCTGCTTTTTTTGAAAACTTTTCTTACTCTGAAGTAAAATTCTACTCCGTTTTCAGAATTTGAACGAAATTTTTGGGGAACGGTGTAGCCTATCGCACCGTTTGTTTTGACATTGACCGTTTTTTCTCTGTCTTTTTCACCATTGATTACATAGTCTGCTGCCGCTTCGCCTGCCGAAGTGCTTTCGGCAGTTACAAAATCTACAAGGTCGTGTACATGAAGCGCGTTTCCGCAGGCAAAAATACCTTCTGCCGAAGTTTCTTTGTTTTCAAGAACTTTAGCACCGTTTGTGCGAGGGTCAATTTCAATTTCAGCATCTTTTGTTAATTCATTTTCGGGAATTAAACCTACACTCAAAAGAACGGTATCACAGTCAAAAGTCATTTCTGTGTTAGGTATTGGGTTTCTGTTTTCATCAACTTTTGAAACAGTAACGCTTTCTACTCTGTTTTTGCCTTTTATATCAGTTATTGTGTGCGAAAGATAAAGCGGTATATTGAAGTCTTCAAGGCATTGTACAATATTTCTTTGAAGTCCTCCCGAGTATGGCATCAGTTCAATACAGGCGAGAACTTTTGCACCTTCGAGCGTCATTCTTCTTGCCATAATCAGTCCGATATCTCCCGAACCTAAAATTACAACTTTTTTGCCGACCATATAGCCTTCAATATTTACATATCTCTGAGCCGCACCTGCCGTTAAAATACCTGCAGGTCTTGTACCGGGTATTGAGATTGCGCCGCGTGTTCTTTCTCTGCAGCCCATTGCCAGAACGATGCTTTTCGCACTCAAAATCATATATCCGTTTTCAGTGTTGACTGCGTGCACTGTCTTGTCTTTTGTAATTTGCAGTACCATTGTGTCAAGCATCACTTCAATATCGGTTTTTTCAACCATATTTATAAATCTTTCTGCATATTCGGGACCTGTTAACTGTTCTTTAAAGTAATGCAGACCGAAGCCGTTGTGAATACATTGATTAAGTATTCCGCCGAGTTCTTTGTCTCGTTCGATTATGAGTATTTTTTTCAAACCCTTGTTTTTGGCAGCGTATGCCGCAGCTAAGCCTGCGGGACCTCCGCCGATAACTATTAAATCGTACTGCATATCATCTTTCCTCCTTTGTTTCGCCTGTTAAAATATAACTTCCGTTTGCATCCTGTAAAATTTCAAGAGGAGAAATACCTTTTTCTTTTGCTAAGATTTCTACAACTCTCGGTCCGCAGAAACCGCCCTGACATCTGCCCATACCGCTTCCTGCACGGCGTTTGATACCGTCAACGGAACAAGGAGGAATGGGGGAGTTGATTGCGTCTATAATTTCGCCCTCGGTTATAGTTTCACATCTGCATATAATTCTTCCGTAAGATGAGTTTTCTTGTACTAATTTTGCGCGTTCTTCTTCATTCAATTCGTTAAATCGTATATGTTTTCTTTCGTCTTTGAAGTCGTCTTTTTTGTTGCACGCAAGACCTTTTTCCTGCAACAGTTCGGTTGCATACTTTGCTATTGCGGGCGCGCTTGACAGCCCCGGCGAACGAATGCCTGCAAGTTCCAAAAAGTTGTCGGCAACAAAATCAATGATGAAGTCGTCAACAGTGGAGTTTGCTCTCACACCTGAAAAATTGCGAATGTTTTGCCTGAAATTGATGTTCGGTACAACTTTTGTCGCTTTTTCGCGAATTGAATTTAAACCGTTTGAAGTGTTTGAAGTATCTTCTCTGTTTTCTGTTACAGTTGCTGTCGGTCCTACAATCAGGTTGCCGTGAACAGTCGGTGCTATCAAAACGCCTTTGCCTTTTGAAGAAGGGCATGGGAATACTACGCTTGAAACGGTTTTTCCTTCGGATTTGTCGAGTAAATAGTATTCTCCGACAGTCGGAACGATTTTGTAATTCGGCTTTCCTGCCATACTGCTTACAATATCGGTGTTTACACCGCTTGCGTTGATGACATATTTTGCCTTTACTTCGTCGTTTTCGGATTTGAGTGTGTAGAAGCCGTTTTCTTTTTCAATAGATTTAACTTCAAATGAGAGTTTTAAATCGCAGCCGTTAACAACTGCTGTTTCAGCCATTGCAAGTCCCATTTCCCAGGGGTTGACAATAGCGGCAGTCGGCGCCCAAAGTGCCCCTACAACTTTTTCGGATATGTTCGGTTCCTTTTCTAAAACTTTTTCTCTGCTCCAAATCTCCATGTTCGGCACACCGTTTTCAGTTCCCCTTTGAAAAAGTGTGTCCAAAGTTTTCCTCTCTTCTTCATCAAAAGCAACAACAAGCGAGCCTATTTCTTTGAGCGGTACCGAAAGTTTTTTGCAAATTTCTTTGCACATTGCGTTTCCGAGTACATTTGTTTTTGCCATCAATGTGTTTGGTTTCGGGTCAAAACCTGCGTGAATAATAGCGCTGTTTGCTTTTGTGGTACCCATACAAACATCGTTTTCTTTTTCAACCATCACAACTTTTAGTTTGTATTGCGACAGTGAGTAGGCACAGGCAGAGCCAATGATACCCGAGCCTATAATTGCAACATCATACATATAAAAATCCCTCTCTGAAACAAAAAAAGAGCAACGGTAAAAAGCGACAAAGTCGCTTTTTACCATTACTCAATTCTCGTGGCATATATTTATTAATTTTATTTTAGCACAAAATGTTTTTCATTGCAACAAAAATTTACATAAACCAGACATCTGAGTTTGTAGAAGACACTCCGCACGCGCCTGCGTCAAGGCTTGTCATGATATCTGACTTGTCTGTTACAAGCCCTCCCGTGATAACTCTTTTGCCTGTCTGTTCAATTACAAGTTTTGTAACTTTGGGCATAAGTCCCGGCAAAATTTCAATAAAGTCAACACATTTTTCATCTTTGTTTTTTGAAATATTGCTTAATGCAAGCGAGTCAATTACAAAAAATCTGAGTATTGTTAAAAGACCTTTTGCTTTTGCAAATTTCAAAAGCGATACTTTTGTAGATATGATACCGTCAAGTGAAGTGTTGTTCAGCAGATAGTCGATAGAAGCCTCTTTCGCCGATAACCCTTCTATTAAATCTGTGTGAACGAAAACAGTCTTATCATACTTTTTCAGTTTTCCTACAATATCGGAAATTGTGTTGATGTTTCCGTATAAAACGAAAACAATTTTGCAGTCGCTTGAAAGACATTTTTCAAGCCCCTCGTCATTTTTTATTGCGGCTATGATGGGAAAAGAATCAATCAATTTGTCCATTTTGTTTTTATTCATAGCAAGCACCCCTCTCTGAGTGTTAATTATACTACTAATGAATATAAATGGCAACAAAATATTATTTTGCTTTTTTAAAATTCAACCGAATAGCCCGCATTTTCAATAACTGCTTTGATTTTCTCGTTATTTATTTCGCTTTCGGAAGAAACAGTTACATTCTTGCTTTCTAAATCAATGTTGATTTCGGTGATGTTTGGAATTGAACTCAACGCTTTTTCAACATTTGCTTTACAGTGCTCACACATCATACCGTTTACTTTAAAAGTTTTTTTCATAATATTTTTTCCTTTCTTTTCATTGGTTTCGTTAATATTTTTATTGCTGTTTGCTTTATCTGCTTTGAAAAATTTAAGCCGTAAAGCATTTGCTACAACACAAACGGAACTCAGACTCATGGCGGCAGAGCCAATCATCGGACTGAGCCTGATTGCAAAAGCAGGGTAGAGTATTCCTGCTGCAACAGGTATTCCCAATATGTTATAGAAAAAAGCCCAAAACAAATTCATCTTAATGTTTTTCATCACTTTTTTACTAAGTTCGATTGCTGTTACTACATCATAGAGCGTGCTTTTTAACAATACAATATCGGCACAGTCAATTGCTATATCGGTGCCTGCTCCGATAGCTATACCTACATTTGCCTGAGTCAGTGCAGGCGCGTCGTTAATTCCGTCTCCGACCATTACAACTGTTTTACCGTTCTGTTTGAGTTGTGATATTTTTTGTTCTTTGTCTTTCGGAAAAACTTCGGCGATAACTTCGTCAATATCAAGTTGCTTTTTTATGGCGTTGGCGGTGTCCTTGTTGTCGCCTGTCAGCATAATGACATTTAAGCCAAGTTCTTTGAATTTTTTTATCGCATTAATGCTTGACGGTTTTATTGTGTCTGCCACTGCAACAATTCCTAAAAGTTTGTTTTCAACAGCAAAGAACACGGGCGTTTTTCCGTCTTTTGTTAAGGCTTTTATTGTTTCTTTTTTGTCAAGTATTTCTATATTGTTGCTTTTTAAAAATTTCTCATTTCCTGCCAAAACTGTTTTGTTGTCTATCTTTGCTTTGATACCTTGGCCTGTTACGGATGAAAAACCGTCTGCTTCAAAAGTCTTTAAATTCAAATCTTTTGCTTTTTTTACTATTGCGTCTGCAATAGGATGTTCGCTCAGTTTTTCTGCGCTTGCGCAGATTTTTAAAAATTCATTTTCAGATATTTTGTTGTCAAAAATTATGATGTCGGTAACCTCGGGTTTGCCCTTTGTTATAGTCCCTGTTTTGTCAAGAACTATTGTGTCTGCTTTGTGCAAAACTTCAAGCGCTTCGGCAGATTTGATAAGTATTCCGTTTTCTGCGGCTTTTCCCGTTCCTACCATAATTGCTACCGGCGTTGCCAAACCCAGCGCGCACGGACAGGAGATTACAAGAACTGCTATGGCGTTCGACAATGCAAATTCAAAATTTTGACCGACTGCGAGCCATACTATTGCAGTAATTAAAGATATTGCAAGTACAATAGGTACAAAAACAGCGCTTACTTTGTCGGCAATTCTTGCAATCGGCGCTTTTGAATTGCCTGCGTCTTCAATAAGTTTGACAATTTGCGACAGCGTCGTTTCATCGCCCACTTTAGACGCTTTGTATTTAAAAGAACCGTTTTTGTTTATCGTTGCAGACATAACTTCGTCGCCCTTGTTTTTTTCAATCGGGATACTTTCGCCTGTAATTGAACTTTGGTCAATATAGCCTGTTCCGTCAACTATTGTTCCGTCAACCGCAATCTTTTCTCCGGGTCTGACAATGATGATGTCGCCTTTTTTAATATCGTCGGCAAGTATTGTTTTTTCTTCTCCGTTTTCTATTATGTTTGCTGTTTTTGGCGCTAAATTCATTAGTTTTTCTATTGAATCGGTCGTTTTTAATTTTGACTTTGTTTCAAGGTATTTTCCTACTGTAACAAGAGTCAGAATCATTGCCGATGACTCGAAATACAGCTCGTGGGCAAAATTGTGTACCGTTTCAAAGTTTTGGTGTCCGAAGCCGTACGACATTTTGAACATTGAAAACAAACCGTAAATAAATGCCGCAGATGAACCTATCGCAACCAAAGTGTCCATATTCGGCGATTTTTTAACTAACGCTTTAAATCCGTTTGTAAAAAAGTTTTTGTTAATAATTATTATGGGTATTGTTAAAAGCAACTGCAAAAGTGCGTTAATCAGAGCGTTTTTTGTACCCGTTAAAATGTTCGGCATAGGCACAGAAAGCATATCTCCCATAGCAACATACATTAAAACGGCAAGCAATATACAAGATGATATAAGTCTGTTTTTCATATTTTTGATTTCTTTTAAAGAAAGTTCTTTTCTTTTTTCAAAATCGCTTTTCTTACTGCCTTTATTTGTATCTTGTGAATTGTCGTTGTTAACTGTGTAGCCGATTTCGGTAATTGCTTTTGCTATTTTGCTTTCATCAAGCAAATTTTCATCGTAAGTGATTTTTAATTGATTTGAAATAAGACTGACTTCTGCCTCTTTTGTGCCGTTTAGTTTTTTTACGCATTTTTCAACATTTGCCTGACAGGATGCACAGGTCATTCCGCCTATGTTGAATTTTTCAGTTTTCATTACTTCACCTTCATTTCAGTTTTTTGATGAGTTCAAATGTTTCATCAATAATGTTTTCGTTTCCGTTAATTATTTCATCTTTAACGCAGGTTTCCATATGGTTTTGCAGGATTATATATCCTAAGTTTTGGAGAGCACTTTCAACAGCTGCAATTTGAATCAGTATATCTCCGCAATATCTGTTATCGTCAACCATCTTTTTTATACCGCCTAATTGACCAATCATTCTGTTCAGACGGTTTTGAAGTGTTTTTTGCATATCTTCATTTCTCGGGGCTGATTTTTTTCTGCATTCGCAAGCACATTTGCTGTCGGTATTAGTATTGTTAATATGATTTGTATTGTTATTCATAATCATCATTCCTTGTGTTAACTTTAATGATATTATATACCCATATGGGGTATATGTCAAGTATAAAAAAACTGCAACAAAACTTTCAAAAACAAAGAATTTGTTGCAGTGTAAATCAGTTTTTATTTAATGAAATCAGTTCTTTAACAAGGAAAAATGCGGAAATCACGGCGGCTAAAAGGTCTGCGGCAGGTCCGGCGTACATTATTCCGTCAATACCCATAAATATAGGCAGAACAATCAGCAGCGGCAAGAGGAAAATGATTTGTCTTGTCAGGGACAAAAATGTTCCTTTTGCGGGTTTTCCGATAGATGAGAAAAATGTAGATGACATTGGCTGAATGTTGTTTATAAATGTGAAAAACAGATATATACGGAAATATCTTTCGGAAAAAGAGAAATACAGTTCGCTTCCGTTTCCGAATAATTCAATTATCTGTCTCGGGAAAATTTGGAATACTGCAAAAGCAGCAACGCATATTATCGAGCCTGTAATCATAGCGTAGTTAATTGTCTTTTTAACTCTATCGTATTGTTTCGCGCCGTAATTGTAGCTTGTTATAGGCTGCATACCCTGAGCGATACCTATGCAAATTGCAAAAAATATAAAACCTACTTTATTGATGATTCCCGAGCAGGCAAGGGGAATGGATTCTCCGTAAATTGACAAACTGCCGTAGTGTTTCAGTGAATTGTTCATTATAACCTGAACAATCATCATGGCAAGCTGATTGAAAAACTGAGCCATACCTAAACTTGTCAAATATTTTATACATTTGAAATTCAGCATATAGTGGCTTTTTGTGAGTTTTCCTGTTTTGAATTTGCTTATATATACGAGTATGATTATTGCCGATACAGCTTGTCCTATTATTGTTGCGAGTGCGGCGCCGGCCATACCCATATTATAGATGAAAATGAAAACGTAGTCGAGCACAACATTAATTAATGCGCCGACAATGTTGCAAAACATTGAAAATTTCGGACTTCCGTCAGCACGGACAAGATGCGTACCGCCTGTTGATAAGATTAAAAAAGGAAAACCGATTGCCGTTATTTGCAAGTATTCTTTTGCGAGTGGTAAAATATTGTCGGGCGAGCCTAAAATAATCAGTATCGGGTTTAAAAATATTAGTGTAATTACCATCAAAGCAATTCCGAATACTATTAAAAGAGAAACTGAGTTGCCGATATAAAAAAGAGCTTTGTCTTTTTTACCTTCGCCCATAGATAAGTTAAATGCAGACGCACCGCCGACTCCTAAAAGAAGCGCAATAGCAGTGCATACAGTTGTCAGAGGAAAAACTATATTTGTTGCGGCATTTCCGAGTTCGCCGATGCTGTTTCCTATGAAAAGTTGGTCAACGATATTGTAGAGCGCCCCGACTATCATAGCAATTATACTCGGTATTGCAAATTTTCTGAGCAGAGCGCCGACAGGCGCAACTCCGAGTTCGTTGAGTTGTGTTAAATTGTCTTTTTGTTTTTCGTTTGTCATACTTTCACTCCTTTTGCTTTTTATTGATGAAATTGAAATGTATGGTTTTGTGAAATTATATACACATTGAACAATGGATTGGAATCAAAATATATGTTTTAAAAACAAACAACCACCCTATTGGGTGGTTGTTTTTGGCGGAGAAGGAGGGACTCGAACCCTCGCACCGGTTACCCGACCTACACCCTTAGCAGGGGTGCCTCGTCACCAACTTGAGTACTTCTCCGTGTTGTAACGCCGTTTAAACGATATAAAAATCAGCAAAGAAACCAACATTTGTTGGTTTCTTTGAATGGCGGAGAGAGTGGGATTCGAACCCACGGTGCCTTGCGACACGACGGTTTTCAAGACCGTTCCGTTATGACCACTTCGGTATCTCTCCGTAAGTCTTTAACATATTATCACAGTTAGTTTTAATTGTCAATAGGAAAATGAATATTTTTTATAAATATTGAAAAACAATGCTTTTTTAAAAAAATCAGTTTGAATTTCGCAGTCTGAAAAAAGCAAAACAAAAAACGACTGACCTGTGAATCAGTCGTTTTGAATTTGAAGTTTAATCTTCTTTCATTTTTGAAAAGCATTCGCTGCAATATACAGGTCTGTCATCTCTCGGTACAAAAGGTACCTGGCATTCTGCACCGCATGCAGCACAAACAGCTTTGTGCATTTCTCTCGGCGCTTTCATAGAAGCTTTTCTTTTGTCTCTGCAGTCTTTACAGCGTTGTGGTTCGTTTTCAAAGCCTTTTTCAGCATAAAATTCCTGCTCGCCGGCAGTAAAAACAAATTCTTTTCCGCATTCTTTACAAGTGAGTGTTTTGTCTTCGTACATCATTGATTACCTCGTTTTGATTTTTAGTTTTCGAATTCGTCAGAAGATGCTGTCTTCTTGCGTATTCTTTGCATTGCATTATCAATAGCTTTTGGTTTTTTGTTAAGCTTTTCCGCGATTTCAGAATAACTGTATCCCATTGTATGGAGTTTCAAAACCTCGTTTTCAAATGCGGATAATTTTTCTTCCAGCAGTTGAGTTAACATTGAAACATACTCTGTAGAGAGAAATGTTTCTTCTGCACTCAAAGATTTATCGGCGGCAGACAGATATTCTTCTTCAAGAGGAACGACTGCGTCTGTCGGAAAATCTTTTTTGCGCATTACTTTTCGCAGGGCTGACTTTACGGCGTTTGAAGCACAGGTATAGGCATAGGATTTAAAAGAAGATTCCTTTGTCTCATCAAACGAGTAAATTGCACCGATGAAACCTATCAACCCTTCTTGAACCAAATCGTCTTTGTCAATAGGGGCATTGCGGTATTTGTCGGCAATAGATTCTACCATTTTGCGATAATTAAGTATAAGCGTATTTATGGCATTTTTGTCGCCACTTAATGCAAGGGCGAGTAGTTGAGTATCTGTTAAATAGTTTTTTTCAGACATAATTCCTCCACTCATTTTAAAGATAACTCAAAATTGTTTGTTTGTCAATAAAAAAATTGTAGAAAATGCACAATTTTTAAATTATTCATAAATTGTTTTGACACATTTTGAAAAGTGTCAAGAAGAAATTTGAAATATTAAAATAAAACGCCTGAGTAGGATGATTTATTAAAAAGATGAAAATTTAAAAAATAAGGGCTGTAAAACAGCCCTTATTTTTATACATTAAATCTGAACAGTACAATGTCGCCGTCTTTCATTACATATTCTTTTCCCTCACTGCGTACAAGACCTTTTTCTTTTGCGGCAGTCATTGAACCGCACGCAACAAGGTCATCAAAGTGAACAACTTCCGCTCTGATAAATCCACGCTCAAAGTCGGTGTGAATTTTGCCTGCGGCCTGAGGTGCTTTTGTACCGTCTTTGATTGTCCAGGCTCTGACTTCGGGTTTGCCTGCTGTGAGATAAGATATGAGTCCCAAGAGTTTGTAACTTTTTTTGATAAGACGGTCCAAGCCACTTTTTTCAAGTCCGAGGTCAGCAAGAAACATTTGCTTTTCGTCTTCTTCAAGAGTTGCTATCTGGGCTTCGATTTCTGCACATATCGGCAGTGTTTCGGCACCTTCTTCAGCGGCAATTTGCTCCACTTTTTTATAGTTTTCGTTGTCTTCAATTCCGTTTGCAAAGTCGTCTTCACTCATATTGCATGCGT
Source organism: Eubacterium sp. (assembly GCA_015655975.1). GTDB lineage: Bacteria > Bacillota > Clostridia > Oscillospirales > Acutalibacteraceae > Scybalenecus. The sequence continues at coordinate 10,544 of DVEP01000039.1, forward strand.
AAATAACTTTTTTGTATGTCAAAAGAGGAATATCGTTGAGTATCTCTTTTTCTTCATCTGTCATTTCAATACTTCTTGCAGTTTTGCCCTGTTCCATTTCGGCAATGAGTCTTTCGAGAAAATCTACTTCAAAAGCAAGCGATTTGTCGCCCTTCATTGCTTTTTTTGAACGGTCAAGTCGTCTTGCAAGCATATCGAGGTCGCTGAAAATAAGTTCAAGATTGATTGTTTCAATATCTCTTGCAGGGTCTATCGAACCGTCAACATGGGTAATGTCCGTGTTTTCAAAACAACGCACAACATGGATGATGGCGTCAACTTCTCTGATGTGGCTTAAAAATTTGTTGCCCAAACCTTCGCCTTTAGAAGCGCCTTTTACAAGACCTGCAATGTCAACAAACTCTATTGTTGCAGGGGTGAATTTGTCCGGGGTGTACATTTCTCTCAATTTGTCAAGTCTTTCGTCAGGCACGCAAACCATACCGACATTTGGCTCAATGGTGCAAAAAGGGTAGTTTGCAGATTGTGCTCCCGCATTTGTAATGGCGTTGAAAAGAGTGCTCTTTCCGACATTCGGCAATCCGACAATTCCGAGTTTCATTAAAAAATTCCTCCGTTTCGGAATAATAATCAATTCTACCAATAGAGTATATATTATTTTCGCTTGTTTTACAAGTAAAAATTAAATTGCTTTAAAACACACTGATTTTGTACCGTGTTAATGGAACTGTTTATGAAAAATGAGATATGAAAATACTTACAAAATAATTAATATAAACATATTAATAGTTGAATATGTCTTCTTGACTTTAAATAAAAAATAATTTAAAATATATAATCAAAATTTATAAAAATAAAGGAGCGTGCTTTTATGAAATTAAACGGCTCACAAATAGTTCTTGAAGTTTTAAAAGAACAGGGCGTAGATACAGTCTTTGGTTATCCCGGTGGTACAATACTAAATATTTTTGATGAGCTATATAAATACGGCGATACTTTCAATCATATATTGACAGCGCACGAGCAGGGCGCTTCGCACGCTGCCGACGGCTATGCGAGAGCCACGGGCAAAACAGGTGTTTGTTTTGCAACATCAGGTCCCGGTTCGACAAATTTGGTTACGGGTATAGCAACTGCTTTTATGGACTCTGTACCGATTGTAGCAATCACTTGCAATGTTGCCACATCGCTTATCGGCAGAGACTCTTTTCAGGAGATAGATATTAAAGGTATTACAATGCCTATAACAAAACACAACTTTTTTGTGGAAGATGTTACAGAACTTGCAGATGTTTTAAGAAAAGCGTTCAAGATTGCCGAAAGCGGCAGAAAAGGTCCTGTACTTGTAGATATTTGTAAAGATGTTACTGCAACAGAGTGCGAATATACACCTTGCGAAAAGCAAGAACCGAACGAAATCGCTTTGCCTAAAAAGACCTGCGTTGACAGAGCAGTAGAACTTCTTTCTAACTGTAAAAAACCGCTTATTTATGTAGGCGGCGGCGCAATATCTTCAGATATAGGCGAAAAGTTGATTACATTTGCAGAAAAACTTGACGCGCCTGTTGTTTCTTCATTGATGGGACTCGGCGCATTTCCGAACGGACATGAACTCCATGTCGGTTTAATCGGTATGCACGGCAGATTTGAAGCAAACAGAGCCGCTTTTAAGTGTGATGTTTTAATTACCTGCGGAGCAAGATTTTCTGACCGTGTTGCAGGCAACAGAAAGAAATTTGCACCTAACGCAGAAATTTTACATATAGATATTGACCCTGCGGAAATGGATAAAAATATCGTTTCAAACTATCACCTGAGAGGCAATATTTCAGATATCATTCCGATGCTCACTCAGGCTATTGAGCAATGCGACCACAGTGAATGGAAAAAAGAAATCGCAGAGTGGAAACATCCGTTTGTTCAAAATCAAATCGGCAACTATGTAAATCCTCAAAAAGTAATTGAAGCTGCCGACAAATATACAAAAGACGACGCAATCGTTGTTACGGATGTAGGACAGCATCAGCTTTGGGCGGCACAGTTCTACAAGTTTAAACAACCTCGTACAATGCTCACTTCGGGCGGTCTCGGAACAATGGGCTACTCAATGGGCGCTGCAATAGGTGCGAGCGTAGGCACAGGCAAGCAGGTTGTAATGTTTGCAGGCGACGGCGGTTTCCATATGAATTTGACAGAACTTGCTACCATGAGAAGTTACAATGTTCCTGTTGTAATGGTTATTATGAACAACACCGTTCTCGGAATGGTTCGTCAGTGGCAAAAGATTTTTTACGACAAGCGCTATGCGGACACAGACCCGCATCGTCAGACAGACTTTGTGAAAGTTGCAGAGGCTTTTGGTATTAAAGGTTTCAGAATAGATTCAAACGACCAAATTGACGAAGTGATGAAAACTGCAATAGAACTTAACGAGCCTGTTTTGATAGATTGCAGAATTTCGCCTGATTCAAATGTTTTACCTATGATTCCTCCGGGCGGTGCCAGCGAGGATATTATCGAAGAAATGTGAGGAAGATTTTTATGGATACAAAAAGTAAAATGATTTTATCCGTACTTGTTGAAAATGCAAGCGGTGTTTTACAGCGTGTTGCAAGTCTTTTCACAAGAAGAGGTTTCAATATTGAGTCTCTTACGGTTTCTGAAACGGAAGACCCTCATTTTTCCCGTATGACAATAGCTTGTATAACGGAAGAAGAAAATTTCAGGCAGGTAGAGATGCAGCTTTTAAAACTTGAGGTTGTCAAAAAGGTTTTGTTGCTTACAGATTCAGAGTCAATTTCTTCTGAACTTTTGCTTGTTAAAGTCGAGGCGCAGACTTTGGAAGATAAAAACAATATTTTAAGTATAAATCAAAAGTACGGCGCAAGAACAAGAGATATTTCGGAAAAATCTATTACTCTTGAATTTACGGGTACAAACGAAGCCGTAAATGATTTTATTGCAGATGTTGAAAAGTACGGAATAATAGAAATGGCAAGAACCGGCGTTACTGCGCTTAAAAGAGGGTGCAGTTCAATCATAGATTCTATTGTATAAATAGGGGTGGTATTTATGGGAATGACTATGACTCAAAAAATTCTTGCTTCACACGCAGGCCTGGAAAGTGTCAAAGCAGGTCAGCTTATTGAAGCAGATTTAGATATGGTGCTCGGCAATGATGTTACATCGCCTGTCGCTATAAATGAAATGAATAAGTTTGGTAAAAAAAGTGTTTTTGATAAAAATAAAATTTCACTTGTAATGGACCATTTTACTCCGAACAAAGATATTAAGTCGGCACAAAACTGCAAGCAGGTGAGAGAGTTTGCAATGCTTCACAATATCAAGCATTTTTATGATGTCGGCAATATGGGGATTGAACACGCGCTTTTACCCGAACAGGGTATTGTAACCTGCGGAGATTGTATTATCGGTGCAGACAGTCATACTTGTACATACGGCGCTTTAGGTGCGTTTTCAACAGGTGTCGGCTCGACAGATATGGCGGCAGGTATGGCAACAGGCAAAGCGTGGTTCAAAGTTCCGTCTGCTATCAAGGTTGTCATTAGCGGACAAAAGCCGAAGTTTGTCAGCGGCAAAGATGTTGTTTTGCATCTTATCGGTATGATAGGTGTTGACGGTGCTTTGTACAAAAGTTTGGAGTTTTGCGGAGACGGTGTTAAAAATCTTTCTATGGACGACAGGCTTTGTATTTGCAATATGGCTATTGAGTGCGGTGCTAAAAACGGAATTTTCCCTGTTGATGAAGTAACATTAGATTATGTGAACACAAGAAGCAAAAGAGAATATACTGTTTTTGAGGCTGACGATGACGCAGAATACGACAGTGTAATAGAAATCAATCTTTCTGAATTGAAACCGACAGTCGCTTTTCCTCATCTTCCCGAAAACACAAAAACCATTGACGAGTGTGAAAAAATATATATAGACCAAGTCGTTATAGGCTCTTGTACGAACGGCAGAATTGAAGATATGCGCGCAGCCGCAGAAATTTTAAAAGGCAAAAAAGTTGCAAAGAATGTCAGAACTATAATAATTCCTGCAACTCAGCATATATATTTACAGTGCATTAAAGAAGGTCTTGCAGAGATTTTTATAAATGCCGGTGCAATCATCTCTACACCGACTTGCGGTCCGTGTTTGGGCGGTCATATGGGAATACTTGCAAAAGGCGAAAAGGCTGTTTCTACATCTAACAGAAACTTTGTCGGCAGAATGGGACACACCGAGTCAGAAATATATCTTGCAAGTCCCTATGTTGCGGCTGCTTCGGCAGTTATGGGCTATATTGCAGACCCGTCAGAAGTTTAAGGAGGAAGAGTTATGAATGCAAATGGTTTTGTACACAAATTCGGCGACAATGTTGACACAGATGTTATAATACCTGCAAGGTATCTTAACTCTACCGATGCAAAGGAACTTGCCGCGCATTGTATGGAAGATATTGACGCTGATTTTGTTAAAAAAGTAAAAGAAGGCGACATAATAGTTGCAAAAGCAAATTTCGGCTGCGGTTCTTCAAGAGAACACGCCCCGCTTGTCATTAAAGAGTGTGGTGTTTCCTGCGTAATTGCATCTACTTTTGCAAGAATTTTTTACAGAAACGCTATCAATATCGGTTTGCCTATTCTTGAGTGCGATGAGGCTGCAAATGATATTGCCGACGGGGACAATGTAAGCATTGATTTTGACAGCGGTATCATTACAAACAATACAACAGGCAAAGAGTATAAAGCAGAGCCGTTTCCGAAGTTTATACAAAATATCATCAAAAACGGCGGTTTGATGAATTCAATCAAATAAAGTAAACAGTACAGGCAATTAATATTAATGTATTAATGTTAATTTGTATTGAATATTTAAATATGTAGTATATAAGAGGCAAATTAGAATGGCTGAGATTTTTGAAATTACTAAAGAAGCGTTGAGAAAAGGTTGGAGCAATAAATTTGAGTACTGGTTTTGTCAGTCTGACTATATGCTCAGAAGTGTTGATACTCTGGGCGATTTTGAGAATGAAACAGATTTGAGCACTTCGACCTATCTTGTTTCAAAAGGTTATATTCCTTATTTTACAATAAGTGAAGAAGAAGTAATAAAAAAGTTTATAGCACAACTCGGCAACAAAAAACTTGCAGAAATTTTTAAGGGCGTAAGCGATGAAGAATTGAGCGATACTTTTTGGAAGTATTTCAATGCGTATAAGCAAATCAGTGATACTTACGAAAAGTTTGAAGACGAGTATCTTCGCGCAAAGGCTGAAGATTGGTGCAAAGAAAACTCAATAAATTATAGATTTGTGTAAAACAAAGAAGTGTAAAATGCGTTTGAAGTTTAAATTTCAAACGCATTTTTTGCGTAAAAAAAGTGAATTTTATCATATACGAATGAATTTGATTGAAATTGAGTATTACAAATTCTTTTTACACATTCTCAAATGTGTAAAAAGAAAATATTAGACGAAATATAGATGAAAGGTTTAATAGTGAAAATAAATTAATATTTCTATTAAAAAATTATGAATTAAAAATGGAAACTATTGACTATTTTTTTAACTTGGTGTATATAGGCAATAGTTAGCTGACAAATATAAATTGAACGATTTTGTCGATTTAGAAAATGCATTTTCAAAAAAATATTGATTAAAGAAGGGTAATTAATATGAAAAAAACAAAAAAACTCCTTGCTGTTTTGTTATCATTGGTTATGTTGCTCGGCATAACTCCGATGGTTGCTTTTGCAGGTATAAGCGATGCAAATGATACAAAAAGATACAAAGAGATGTATAGCTATGAGACTCAGGTAAAAGATGCTACAATTAAAGTATATGCAACTTAATAATGCAACAGAAGACAGTGATAAAGCCATTGTTGAATTAGAAGCTAGAAATAATGAAAATATCCATGCTTGGTCTCAAGGAATCGGCTGGCAGCAATTCCAGGCAGCAGATGTTGAAGGCTGGGAATGGGCAGGATTTACTTTTAATCAATGGTACGAAGGAGTTAACAAAGGCAATCGTACAGACAATGACCGTATAGGTACAAGAACTGACAGATTTTCTTTCAGTGTTGATGGTAAAACAGGTGTAGATGTTGACCCGCTTGACCACTACAAAAATTGGAGAACTCCTTATGACGGCGGACAACAAATTTCTGTTAACCGTTTGACTACTATCGGTGAAACATCAGGTAAGCCGATCGCTTATGAAGTATTTGCTAACTACAACCCAATCATTTCTGCTGAAATCGACGAAAACGGTACAATCACAGATGAGGGTAAAAAAGCAGTAGTTTACGGCGAAGACAAAACATTTGAAATCAAAGCAAATGACGGCTATGTAATTGATTCTGTTTTGGTTGACGGCAAAGAAGTTAAAGATGCTGCTAATCAAAAAGAGTTTTCTTATACATTTGAAAATGTAGATGAACCTCATTCAATTGTTGCAAAAACAGCAAAAGTATATACAGTAACATATACAGATGGTGTTGAAAATGAAGAAATTTTCAAAGACCAAGTATATACAGACCTTAGAGGAGGCTCTGAAACTCCTGAATTTGAAGGCACACCGTCAAGAGAAGGATATATTTTTAAAGGATGGTCTCCTGTATTTAACGATACAGTAACAGCAGATGTTGTATATGTTGCACAGTGGGAGAAAGATGATACAACAGACCCGACAGACCCAACTACTCCTATTGACCCGTCAACTCCTGACGGAGACAACGGCAATAACGGAAACAACGGCAACGGCGATGCAGATTCACCGGAAATCCCTGATACAGGTAATTACGAAAGCATTTCTTTTGCAGTTGCTATGATGGTTTTGGCTATTGCAGGGGTTTGCGGAGCAGGTATTGCAATTTCAAAGAAGAAAAAAGCAGTTAAATAAGTAGTTTTTTTCACTTTCCAAATATATAAAGCGGCAGATAGATTTTTATCTGTCGCTTTATTTTTTAGACGAATTTTTACAAGTTTATTATGATTTATTAAAAATTTATAGAATTAAAATCGACACTTGTATAAAAATGAAATTAAATCAATTATTTTATTAAATAAATTATGAATAAAAAATAAAAAAGATTGACATTTGTATTAATTTGTTTTAATATTATGTTAGTTAATTAACAAAATTTGGAAATGTTTCCAAATAAAAATGCATTTTTTGAAAATTCAACAAGAAAACTAAACAATTAGAGACAAAGGGGTAACTAAAAATGAAGAAACGAGTTTTATCCGTTTTCCTTAGCTTGTGTATGCTTCTTTCGCTCATACCAATCACTGCCTTTGCGTCTGAAACACACGATATTTCGAAGAGCGATTTGGTTTTAGACGATTCTTGCCAGGACAACTGTGAAGGACACAGAGTTACAGGTACAACCGACAGCGGTTTGGTATGGAAAAAACACAATGTTGTAATAAACGGCGGTAAGCACACACTTATAATTGATAACTTAAATATCATACAACCTCCTACTGCTAAATCGGGTATTTCCATCAACGGAAATGCTCAAGTTACACTTGTTCTTGAAGGCGAAAACGAAATTCACGGAACAATAAATCATCCTGCAATTTGGGTAGAATCGGGTTCAACTCTCACTATTGAGGGTAACGGTTCTTTAAATGCTGTTGCAGGCGACTATACAGGCAGTTCAGGTGCAGCCGGAATCGGCGGCGGCTGGGGTTCAGCAGCAAACGGTCTTTCAAACTGCGGAGATATCATTATTAATAGCGGTAATGTAAGAGCAGAAGGCTCAGGCGGCGGTGCAGGTATCGGCGGCGGTTATTTCACAAATGACCCTTCAAACAGACCTAAGGTTACAGGTAATGTAACAATCAACGGCGGTTATGTACGCGCTATCGGTGGTAAACCTCGTGGTTTGGACCAACTCGGCGGCGCAGGTATAGGCAGTGGTTACAACCAAGACTATGCAGGTACTGTAACCGTTAACGGCGGTGTAGTCATTGCCGAGGGCGGTAACGATAAATGTCAAAGTATCGGCGGTACTGAAATTTTGCTTTCAGGTGTGAAAACAGAAAACGGTACTTTTACAACAGGTAAAGACGGCAACGCAGTTATTATGGCTGCGCAGGGAATCGGAGACCAAAGTGCAAAATCAGAGTGGGACGCTATCATATTTACAAGCGGTGCAGATGAAAACTCCGTAACACTTGCTGACAATACTGTTACTCTCAACGACAGCGACGCAGAAATTTTAGTTTTCGGTCAGCCTGTAATTGACTACAATTTGGTAGTTTCGGCAGATACTGTTTTGAAAGTTAAACAAAATCAAATTGACAACAAATATTATGATTCAGATTTAAGAATTGCTGAAAACGGCAAGTTGATAAACGAAGGTAGAATTGAACTCGGTTCAAAGTCAGACGCTTCAACAGACCATTCATATATAACTTTGCTTGAAGGCATTGCTCAAACAAGCGGTGCAGGTACTCTTACTCAAGCAGGCAAAGCTGCTGTAAGACTTCCTCTTTCAAAAGAACTCGTTGAAATGAGTGTTGAAGACGGTTTGATTTATAACGGTTTAAGACAAACAGCAGATATTAATGTTGAACTCAACCTTTGGGGTTACAACCAAGAGTTCACATTTGATAAAGAATATACAGTTAAGTATTCAGACCCTGTAAATGCAGGCACTGTTGTTGTTACAGTAGCATCTACAGATAAAGGAAACCTTATCGGTACAGATTCTGTTGAGTATAGTTATTCAATTGCTCAGGCAGATTTCAATGTGAATGTATCTAATAAAGCAGAAGTTGAAGAAGGCGAAACACAACTTCTTTCAAAACTTCCTAAAGCTAACATCACAGTTATCAATGCTATTCACGACGACCTCAGCAAATTAAAAGCAGGCAGTCTTAAATGGTATATGGATGCAGAGCATAAAAATGCTTTGACAGACACTTCTCTTAAAGACTTCAAAGAGGGCGACCAAGTTACAATTTATTGGACATACGACCACAGCGACAGCAACTTTGTTAACGGTAAACAAGGCAGTGTTGTTGTAACTGTTAAAGAGGCTGAAAGCGTTCTTCCTATCATTCCGGGCGGAGATTCCGATAACGGAAACGGTAGCGGAAGCAATGGTTCAGGTGATTCAAGCGGAATTATTGACAGTTCAATCACTTCTCCTGACACAGGTGCAAGCGACAGCGCTTTGTTGTGGGCAATCTTAATGTTCGCATCAGCTTTAGCTTTGACAACAGTACTTGTTTCAAAGAAAAAGAAATTTGAACAATAAAAACTGAATAGTGGTTTAGATTAAAAAACACCGACTCAAAAGAGTCGGTGTTTTGTCGTCTGACAATCTATTAATCTTTTAAATATGAGTGCTCAACTGTAACAACGATAAACAGATTTTCATCTTTTTCATGAACGGCTTTTCTTAAGTTTTTTACTATTTCAGAAGGTTGTTCTTTGCAATTTTTCGGTGTAACAAGGTCGAAAATGAGGTTGGTGTGCGTCGGACCCTTTACCATTCTGAAATCGTGGAAAGAAAAGTCGGCTGAGTAATTGCTGATTATTTCTGCAATCATATTTTTGTACTTTGAAACTTCATTGTCGTTTACAACAATAGGGTCCATATGAATGCAAATTGCTATTTTCAGTTCTTTTGAAATTCGCTTTTCTACATTGTCTATGACATCGTGTATTTCCATAATGTTTTTGTCAGCAGGCACTTCTGCGTGCGCGCTTACTATTGTTTTACCGGGACCGTAATCGTGAATAATTAAATCGTGTACACCTACTATATACTCTTCTTCAAGCATCATATCTTCTATTTTTTTGACAAAATCTTCATCAGGCGCTTTCCCTAATAAATTGGATATAATATCTTTGATAATATCGTAGCCTGCAAGGAAAATGATGACCGCAACGCCTATGCCTATGTATCCGTCAATATTGAACTTTGTAAATGACGATACTAAAAGAGAAACTATTGTTGCTCCTGTTGCGATACAGTCGTTTAAACTGTCTTGCATTGTAGCTTTCATATTTTGGTTGTTTGTGATTTTGTACAGTTTGTTGTTGAAATAGGACAGCCAAAGTTTTACGGGTATTGCGAGCAAAAGTACCACAAGTGAAGGTATGGAAAACACTACATCTTCAGGGTTAAATATTTTTGTAATGCTTGACTTTGCAAGTTCAAATCCCATAATAAAAATGAAAAATGAAACTATCATTGCGCTGATATATTCGGCTCTGCCGTGCCCGAATGGGTGGTCTTCGTCAACAGGCTTGCTTGCAATTTTTGCGCCTGCAATCGTAACAATGCTTGAAGATGCGTCCGAAAGGTTGTTTGCGGCGTCGGCAGTGATGGAAACCGAGTTTGTTACCACACCGATTGCAAACTTTGAAATCGATAACAGAATATTGCAAATAATCCCCGCAATTCCGCTTAGAACAGAGTAACTTTCGCGGTTGTTTTTGTCTTTAATAAACTTCTTTATTAAAAAATCAGTCATATAAAAACCTCTTTGCTATATTTTATTTTCTTTTTAATTTAACACAATTTAAAAATATTTTCAATGATTTTAAATTATTTTGTTCTGTTGACTGTTTTCTTTTTTGTGTTATAATGGCTGTATTAAAGGCAGAAGTAGTTGAGAAATATGAAAAAAGTAGTTGTTTTAAATGCAAGTCCCCGTGCAGACGGCGCTTGTTCCGAAGCGGTTTATATGTTTGAAGACTTTTTAAACGATAAAGATTTTGAACTTGTAAAATATGATTTGTACGAACTGAACCCTGCGCCCTGCAAAGATTGTGGATATTGCAGAGTTAAAAACGGTTGTTCGGTTAAAGACCTTGATTTGTTTTTTGCCGATTTTGAACTTGCAGAATATGTTGTTGTTTTTTCACCTATATACAATAATTTTTTCCCCGGGCCGATGAAAAATTTGCTCGACAGATTTCAGCGCTATTATTCTGCAAGATTTTTCAGAAATGTCAAACCACCGATAGAAATACCGAAACGAGTAGGAATTTTTGTTTGCTCGGGTACAAATGATAAAATTTCTTTTGATTATATGTGTGAAACTTTGCGCCAGTCTTTTACTGTTTTAAACGGTAAAATTGTTTCAAAATTTTATCTTCCTTCAACAGATACGAATAAAAGTGAAATTTCAAAAAACGATATTGAAGTTTTTATAAATAACTTGATTTAAGCACCTTTTTAAGGTGCTGTTTTTTATTAATATTTATATAATATAAATTAAGAATATTGCAAACATTACGGCGGTATGATATAATATTTTGAATTTATTATGGAGAAGTGTAACTATGGTCATATTGGGAATTGACCCGGGATATGCAATCATCGGCTGGGGTGTTCTTGAATATCAGGGAAATAAATTTAGAGTTATAGACTACGGAGCGATTACCACTCAGGCAAAAACTCCTTTTCCCCTCAGATTGCAAAAGATTTATAATGAAATGTGTGTGTTGCATCAAACTTATAAACCCGAAGCTATGAGTATGGAAAAACTTTTTTATAATAATAACGCGAAAACAGTAATAGATGTTGCTCAGGCAAGGGGAGTCATCACACTTTCTGCGCAAAACTATTCTGTACCGATTTTTGAATATACTCCTTTGCAGGTGAAACAGTCTGTTGTCGGCTACGGCAGAGCAGAAAAAAAACAGGTACAGGAAATGACTCGCCTCATACTGAATTTGCCGACAATTCCGAAGCCGGATGATACGGCAGACGCACTTGCCATGGCAATTTGCCACGGTCATTCGAGCGGTTCGCTTATGGGCAATATCAGCAGATATATTTAGATTTTAAATCAAGAATTGTTTTCTTGTTCAGGCATTAGATGAATTTATATATTTAATTCTTTGACAGATAGTTGGGTGAAAAATGTTTTACAGTATTAAAGGTACTTTGATTTATTCCGACACATCGTTTGCAGTTGTCGAGTGCGGCGGAGTAGGGTTTAAGTGTTACACAAGTTTGAATACAATAAAATCATTGCCGCAGATAAATAAAGAAGTTTTACTTTACACGCATTTGAGCGTAAAGGAGGACGCACTCGATTTGTACGGCTTCAAAACTGAAGATGAACTTGAGTGTTTTAAACTTTTGATAGGTGTCTCAGGCATAGGTCCAAAGGCCGCAGTGTCGATTTTGTCCGAATTGACTCCCGAAAGGCTTGCGCTTTGTATTGCTTCGGGGGACTATAAGTCGCTTACAAAAGCGCAGGGAATAGGTAAAAAAACCGCCGAAAGAGCAATACTTGAACTTAAAAGTAAAATGGCAGGCGTTACTTTTGCTGACGCCGATGTCCAGTCCGTTGCCGTTTCTTCACAGGACGGCTCAAGTTCGGCTGAGGCAGTAGAGGCGCTTGTGGCACTGGGATATAATAAGGCAGACGCTGCACTCGCAGTGAGTTCAATGGACAAGTCGTTGTCTGTTGATGAAATGATTAGGCAAGGATTAAAGTTGCTTGCGTCTTCTTTGTGATTTTAGGAGGGTTTTGTTTTGGCAGAAATGGATTTTGAAAACAGAATAGTAACTTCTGACTTTATCGAAGACGACAAAGATATTGAAAGTTCTCTCAGACCTAAATTTTTGGAAGACTATGAAGGTCAGGACAAGGCAAAAGAAAATTTGGCTGTTTATATTGAAGCTGCCCGTACAAGAGGCGAGGCTCTCGACCATGTCCTTTTGTACGGACCTCCCGGTTTGGGTAAAACAACTCTTGCAGGAATTATTGCAAATGAACTCGGTGTAAATATCAGAATTACCAGCGGTCCTGCAATAGAAAAGCAGGGCGACCTTGCCGCTTTGCTTACAAATCTTCAAGAGGGAGACGTTCTTTTTATAGACGAAATTCACAGACTTAACAGAAGTGTTGAGGAAGTTCTCTATCCCGCAATGGAAGACAGAGCGCTTGACATCATCATAGGAAAAGGACCGTCGGCAAGGTCAATTCGTCTTGACCTGCCCAACTTTACTCTTGTAGGCGCTACTACAAGAGCAGGTCAACTTTCTGCACCTCTTCGAGACAGGTTCGGAGTCATTTTACGACTGGAACTCTATACGGACGAGCAACTTTTCAAAATTGTAAAAAGAAGCGCATCTATATTGGGAATAGAGACAGACGACGACGGCGCAATGCAAATTGCAAAGCGTTCAAGAGGTACGCCGAGAATAGCAAACCGTTTGCTGAAAAGAAGCCGAGATTTTGCTCAGGTAAGACACAGCGGTGTAATTGACAAAGAAGCCGCCGAAGACGCATTGTCAAATATGGAAATAGACGAACTCGGCCTTGATTTGATAGACAGAAGATTGTTGACTGCGATGATAAAAAACTATAACGGCGGACCTGTCGGTTTGGAAACGATTGCGGCGGCAATCGGCGAGGAAGCCGTTACGATTGAAGATGTTTACGAACCGTATTTGATGCAACTCGGTTTTTTAAGCAGAACTCCGAGAGGCAGGTGCGTTACTCCGGCAGGCTACGCACACCTGGGCTTTGAAAAAGACGCTCAGCAATTATTATAAAATATGAGGTAAATATGAGATATACTCAAAATTGGAAAGATTACAGACTGATAGATTGTTCAAACGGCGAAAAACTTGAAATTTGGGGCAATAAAACTTTAATTCGTCCCGACCCGCAAGTTATATGGAAAAGCGAAAGAAATAATCAGATGTGGAAACAGGCAGACGCACGATACATTCGCTCAAATAAGGGCGGAGGAAATTGGCAGGTGTTTAAAAATTTGCCTGAGTCATGGAAAATTTCTTACGGCGATTTAACTTTCAATATTAAAACAATGGGATTTAAACATACAGGCTTGTTTCCCGAACAGGCAGTTAACTGGGACTTTGTCAGAGAAGTGATACGAAACAGCAACAGAAAAGATGTCAAGGTGCTGAATTTGTTTGCATATACTGGCGGCGCGACTGTTGCTTGCTTGAAAGAAGGCGCTTCTGTTGTTCACGTTGACGCGTCAAAAGGTATGGTGCAGTGGGCAAAGGAAAACGCAAAATCTTCAGGCGTTGAAAAAGAAAGTGTACGCTGGATTGTTGACGATTGTATAAAATTTGTCGAACGAGAAATCAGACGAGGCAATAAATACGATATAATCATTCTTGACCCTCCGAGCTACGGCAGAGGCCCGAAAGGCGAAGTGTGGAGACTTGAAGACTCTATTTATGACTTTGTTAAATTGTGCAGTAAGGTTCTTTCGGATAACGCTTTGCTGATGCTTTTAAATTCCTATACTACGGGTCTTTCTGCCTCCGTAATGAAATATATACTTGCAGATGTTATAAAATCTCAAAAGGGCGGAAATGTTACGGCAGACGAAATTGGTTTGCCTGTTGAAGAAAGCAAAGAAATTTTGCCTTGCGGTGCAACGGCTGTTTGGATGAATGATATAAATGGAACAAATTAAATATGAAAATGTGTCTTTTTCCTATTTTGTTGAGGATGAAGACGGTAAAAAAACAGAGTTTAAAATATTTGAAAACCTTAATTTGAGCATTGAAAAAGGCTCTTTTGTAGCAGTTTTGGGACACAACGGCTCGGGTAAATCTACCATTGCAAAGCTTGCAAACGGTATTATTGTACCGCAAAAAGGCAGAGTTGTTGTTGACGGTATGGAAACTTCAAACGACGATGAATTGTTCAACATTCGTCAAAAAGTCGGCATGGTTTTTCAAAATCCCGACAATCAAATTGTGTCATCGATTGTAGAGGAAGATGTTGCTTTCGGAGTTGAAAATCTCGGTCTTAGTTCCGAAGAGTGCCGAAAAAGAGTTGACGAATCGCTCAAAAGAGTGGGTATGTATGAAAATAGGTTAAAAGCGCCGAACAAACTTTCGGGCGGTCAAAAACAAAGGGTTGCTATCGCAGGTATAATGGCTATGAAACCCGAATGCATTGTGTTTGACGAGCCGACGGCAATGCTTGACCCCAGCGGCAGAAAAGAAGTAATGGACAGCGCAAAGCAGTTGAACAGAGAAGACGGAATAACCATTGTTTTCATCACTCACTATATGAACGAGGCTGTTCAGGCAGACCGTGTCATTGTAGTTGATGACGGAAAAATAAAAAAAGACGGGACGCCTCAGGAAGTTTTTGCAGATGTTGACGGTTTAAAAGAATTGGGGCTCGATGTTCCTCAGTCTACAGAGTTGCTTCATAAACTGAATTTGGACAGCAATCTTGAAAAGACAATTTTAAATGCAGATGAATGCGCAGATTTTTTGGCAGGCATTTTGGAGTGAATTTTAGATGGAAATAATTAAATGCGAAAATTTAAAATATCTTTACGGCGCAGGCACTCCGTTTGCAACAAACGCACTTTGCGATGTAAGTTTCAGTATTGAAAAAGGCGAGATAATAGGAATAATAGGTCATACAGGCTCGGGAAAATCTACTTTGACAGAACATCTTAACGGACTTTTAAAAGCAGATTCGGGTACTGTGTATTTAGAGGGTAAAGATATTTGGGAAGATAAAAGCAATATTAAAAATGTCAGATTTTCTGTCGGACTGTGTTTTCAATATCCCGAATATCAAATTTTTGAAGAAGATGTTTTCAGAGAAATTGCTTTCGGACCGAAAAAAATGGGCTTTGACGATGAAGAAGTTAAAAGACGAGTTTTGTCATCTATGAAATTTTTAGGACTCGACGAAAGCGTTTTGGACAAGTCGCCTTTCGATTTGAGCGGCGGACAAAAAAGAAGAGTAGCAATAGCCTCCATTATTGCCATGCAACCGAAAGTTCTTGTTTTAGACGAGCCGACTGCAGGACTTGACCCAAAGGGAAGAGATACTGTTTTGTCGCTTGTGAAAAACTATCAGAAAAAAACAGACAGCACGGTCATAATAGTTTCACATTCAATGGAAGATGTTGCAAAACTTGCAGATAAAGTTCTTGTTATGAATAAAGGCAAAGTGCAAATGTTCGGCGCAGTTGCCGAGGTGTATTCAAATGTTGACGAGCTGAAAAAAATAGGACTGAGTGTACCTGAAATAACAACCGTTTTTTCAAAATTAAAGAGAAAAGGCATAGATTGCAGAACAGATATTTACACCGTTGAAGACGGTGTTGAAGAAATAAAAAGACTGATGAACAGGGGGAAATTAAATGATTAGCGATATTACAATCGGTCAGTATTTCCCGGGCAATTCAGTTGTTCATAAAATGGACGCGAGAGTTAAGTGCGTTTTGCTTTTGTTTTTACTCGTTTCCGTTTTTCTTTGCAGAAACTTTTTTTCACTCGGCTTGATAGTGGTGTTTTCTGTTGTTCTTGTCGCTGTTTCAAAGATTTCGGCAAAAACAATATTAAAAAGTATGAAACCGCTTGTTTTCATAATGATTTTTACTATGGTACTCAACTTGTTTTACGGAACGGGCGAACCGCTTGTAAAAATCGGCTTTTTGAAAATAACCGAACAGGGAATAATATCTGCCGTATTTTTGGCAGTCAGAATAATAGTGCTTGTTTTGGTGAGCAGTCTTTTGACATATACGACATCTCCTACAATGCTGACGGGGGCTATCGAAAGTCTGCTTGCTCCTATAAAAGTTTTTAAACCCGAAGCTCCGCACACGGTGGCTATGACTATGACGATAGCGCTTCGCTTTATTCCGACTTTGATGGAAGAAATGGAAAAAATAACAAATGCTCAAAAATCAAGAGGTGCAGATTTAGACAGCGGAAATTTAATTCAAAGAATAAAGTCGTTAGTTCCTGTTTTAATTCCTCTTTTTGTATCGAGTTTCAGACGCGCGAGAGAACTTGCGTATGCTATGGAGTGCAGATGTTACAGAGGCGGAATAGGCAGAACGAAAATGAATGTTCCTAAAATGCACGCAAGAGATTTTGTCGCAATGGGAGTTGTCGCTTTGCTTTATGTTGCCATATTTTTGCTGAATTTTTATTTAGGTAAAATAATATGAGAAATGTTTTGTTAAAACTAAGATATGACGGCAGCCAGTTTCACGGCTGGCAGGTTCAAAAAAACGCCTATACCGTTCAAGAGGCGCTTCAGGACGCTTTGGAAAAAGTGTTTTCCGAAAGGTACGATGTTAAGGGCTGTTCACGAACCGACAGCGGTGTTCACGCAAATGTGTATTTCGTTACATTTAAAACGGAAAAGAGTATTCCTTGCGAAAAAATATTGACTGCGCTCAACACATATTTACCGAAGTCGGTTTGTGTTTTCGAGTGTGAAGATACAGCAGAGGAATTTCATCCGAGATATTCGTGTAAGTCTAAAGAATATGTATATAAAATATACAATGCAAAAATAAGAAATCCGTTTTGTGAAAACAGAGCAATGTTTTATCCGTATAAATTAGATGAAAAATATCTTGACGAGCAGGCGCAGGCTTTTGTCGGAACACACGATTTCAAAGGCTTTTGCGCCAAAAGAACAGATGTTGAAGATACTGTCAGAACTGTATATTATGCAAATGTTAAAAGAGACGGCGACTTTGTTATTTTTACAGTTTGTGCAGACGGTTTTCTGTATAATATGGTCAGAATAATGGTGGGAACTCTTCTTTTTATTGCGCAAGGCAAAATAAAAAAAGACGAATTGCCTAAAATTATAGATGAAAAAGACAGAAACTCGGCAGGCAAAACGGCGTCGCCGTACGGTTTGTATTTGAATAAAGTTGAGTATTAAGAGGTGAGATTAGTGAACGATGCAGAAAAGAGAGAACTGCATAAACAGCGTGAAGAACGCAGAAAAGAAATTAAGCGTCAAAAAGAAACGAGAAGAAAGAAAACTGCGTGGATAGTAATTGCTGTTGTCGTTGTTGTTTTGATTGCGCTGAGAATTTCCGAAATAGATTTTTCATCTTTCAATAAATCTCACACAGACTCAAACGGCAGGTTTTCAATCAGTTCAGGATATGACGCAAGCGTTTATCCAATTTCTCTTGACTCTTCGGAGAATGCAGTTTGCAGTGCATTGTCTGACGACGCAGCGGTTTTAACCTCGGGCTCTTTTCAGGTTTTAAATCCTTCAGACGCTGAAGTTAAAAACGAAGCGGTTCACAAGTATTCAAATCCGATATTGGAAACAAACGGAGCGTACGCACTTGTATATGACCAAGGCGGTAAAAAATTTAGGTTGGAAACAAATAGTAAAAATATCTATGAAGGTACTGCTGAAAATAATATTATTTGCGCAACAGTAAGCAGCGGCGGTATAGTTTCAGTGGCAACATTGTCCGATTCTGCAAAATGTTCAATAATTGTTTACTCAAAATCACTTGAAAAAACAGCGTCGTATGATGTATCATTAGGCTATGTTGCAGAGATGTCGGTTGATTCTTCCGGCAACTATGTTGCATTTTCTTGTTTCAATTCCGAAAATGCGCAGCTTGTTACGAAAGTTTGCATATTAAAAGTTAAAGATAATACTATTTTAGAAGAGTTCGATTTGACTTACCCTACTCTGTACGATTTGAGTTTTTCGGGTGCGGATTTGTACTGCGTAAGTCAGGAAGGTGTTTCCGTAATTGCCGACAGAAAAAAACTTGTAAATGTTTTTGAAAACTCAAAAGGCGTTATAAATTCATATTGTTACAACGACTCGGGGTATCTGACCGTTTGCAGAACAGATTATGAGAATTCCGACAGCGTTTCTGTTTGCGTTATAAAACCGAACGGAAAAGTTTCCTGTTCGTTTGCAATATCGCAGGTGCCTGAACAAATGAAGGCTGCGAGCGGCAATTTTTATTTGTATATAGACAATGAAATACTGTGCTGCAACAAAAAAGGAGAGGTTTTGCAAAAAATCGACTGCGGAGTTATTTCTTCTTTTACGGTAATCTCAAAGCGACTTTTCTATATTAAGCAATCAATACTTGAATGTCATAGTTTATGATTAAAGGGTGATTTAATGAATTATGTTGATTTTATAATCATTGCTTTCGTTATTTTTATAATGATTTTAAATTATTTTAAAGGTTTTGTTTACTCGGCAATAAGTCTCGGGCGTGTCATTGTTACAATACCTCTCGGTATTGCGGTAAGTTCACATATTACACCTGTTGTTATGGATGAAATCAGCCCGCTTGTTATTGAGTCTATAAATCAAAAATTGCAGGCTTCAAGCAATTTAGATGAGTTTTTCAATAGTATTAACTCTGCATTGTCTGCACTGCCTCAGTCTGTTTTCGGATTTTTACAAAACAAGTTTGAATCAATATCAAATATGGTCGATACACAGCGTATGGCGGAAGAGATTTATAACTCGGCCATTCAGCCTGTTGTTTCTACAATTGTGAGAGTTTTGATGTTTGTAATCGTATCGGCGCTTATTTCATGCTTGATTTGGGCTGTGTCAAGACTCTTGGTTCCGAAAAAAGACTCGTTGCTCGGTAAAACAGACAGATTTTTAGGCGCTGCTTTGGGCTTGGTAAAAGCAGTGGTTGTAGTTTTTGCTTTTTGTGCTGTCATCAACGCTTTTGCAGAAATCACGCCGAAAGTTGAGGGCGATTCTTTTGTAAATGCGTTAAACGACAGTTTGATTATACAAAAAATTAATGAAATAAATCCCATTAATAAATTCATATGAATAGAGAGGTATATGTAATGGATTTAAAAACTAATATGAAATCACTTTTTGAAGGATGCTGGACAATTCCGAACTTGCTTTCACTTATAAGAATTTTGCTTATTCCCGTGTTTGCTGTTTTGTTTGTTAAAGGATATGTGCTTGAGGCTTGCATTGTCATTACTGTAGCCGCATTGACAGACCTTTTCGACGGTAAAATTGCAAGAAAATACAATCAAATTTCAGCGCTCGGAAAAATTCTTGACCCAATCGCCGACAAACTTTCACAAATGGCGATTGTAGTAGTTCTTATAATTACATATAAAGACGACAGCATTAAGTACCTCTTTGCATTTTTCATTGCAAAGGAAGTTGTAATGCTTATCGGAGGCGCAATTCTTCTTGCTAAAGGAATGCGTCCTACCGCCGCAGAAATGTGGGGAAAAGTTGCTACAACTGTTTTCTATGTTGTCATGATTGTCATCATTTGCTTCGGTCAAAACGGAGCGCTTGTTGAATTTACCGGTATTCAGCTCGGCGAAACTGTTACTTGGGTTCTTGTAGGTATTTCTGCCGTTGCAACCCTTTGTTCTTTGTTTGGCTATATTCCGGGCTTTGTAAAACAAATTAAAGAGGGTAAAGAGCAAAAAGATAACGCTTAACCCATAAGGAGTATTTTATTTAATGAAAAAACAAATGTGTTCAAGATGCGGTAAACGACCTGCTGTAATTTTTATTCAGCGTACAGATAATTCCAATAATGAACCGCAGGGACTTTGTATTCAGTGTGCTAAAGAACTAAATATAGGTCCTGTAAAAAATATGATAGATAAGCTGGGACTGACGGATGAAGATTTGGAAATGGCTTCCGAACAAATGAGTCAGTTTATGGACAATATGGACGATTTCGACTTCGGCGACTTAGGCGCTATGTTTAATCCCGACAATATGGACGGCGCTCAAACCCTGCCTTTCGGAAATATGTTCGGCGACGGTGCCGTTGACGCAGATTTTGACGACGATGATGCATCGACAACCAAAAAGCGTACAAAACGCCCGAAAAAGAATTCGTCTGACGAGTCAAGAAAATTTTTAAACGGCTATTGCAACAACCTTACCAAACGCGCTAAAGAAGGTAAGATTGACAATATAATCGGCAGAGAACAGGAAATTTCAAGAGCAGTTCAGATTTTGTGCCGAAGAACAAAAAACAACCCTTGTCTTATAGGTGAGCCCGGTGTAGGTAAAACTGCTATTGCAGAGGGTTTGGCACTCAAAATTGCAAAAGGGGAAGTTCCTGCAAGACTTGCAGATAAAGAAATATATTTGCTTGATTTAACAGCGCTTGTGGCAGGCACACAGTTCAGAGGTCAGTTTGAAGGCAGAATTAAAGGCCTTGTGGATGAGGTTAAACACGAAGGGAATATAATCCTCTTTATAGATGAAGTTCACAACCTTGTCGGAACAGGCGACAGCGAAGGTACTATGAACGCTGCCAATATCCTTAAACCTGCTTTGTCAAGAGGCGAAATTCAGGTTATAGGCGCAACTACATTTACAGAATATAGAAAATATATTGAAAAAGACGCTGCGCTTGAAAGAAGATTTCAACCGATTAAGATAGAAGAACCGTCTATTGATGACGCGTACAATATGTTGCTCGGAATAAAAGAATACTATGAAAAATATCACGGTGTCAGAATTTCCGACACGCTTGTTTATAAAGCGGTTACTCTGTCTGAAAGATATATTACCGACAGATATTTGCCTGACAAGGCTATTGACCTTCTTGACGAAAGTTGTACCTGTGCAAATTTGCGTAACCCTGCCATCAGCAAATCTCAGCTTTTGGAAAAGGAAAAAAGCAATTTGCTTGAAAATATAGATAAACTTTCGGTAACGGAAAACGATACTGTTCCCGACTATGAAACTATTACCAAACTTAAATCAAAAGTTATGGCAATTGACAATGAATTGCCTGCGCTCGTTGAAAAAGCTCAGGATAACTATGTTTTGGAAGAAGATTTGGCAAAAGTCATTAGTTTGTGGACAGGTATTCCTGCATCTAAAGTTGAACAGGGCGATATTAAAAAACTTGCAAATCTCGAAGATGACTTGAAGAAAAAAATCATAGGTCAAAATGAGGCTATTGAAAAAGTTGCAAATGCAGTAAGGCGAGGAAGAGTACAGATTTCTCCTAAGAAAAGACCTCAGTCATTCATTTTTGTAGGTCCGACAGGCGTTGGTAAAACAGAACTTGTAAAGCAACTTGCATCAAATCTCTTCGATTCTCCCGATACGCTTATTCGACTTGATATGAGTGAATATATGGAAAAGTTCAGTGTTTCGAGAATTATAGGCTCTCCTCCCGGATATGTCGGCTACGATGACGCAGGTCAGTTGACGGAAAAAGTCAGAAGAAAGCCTTACAGCGTTATTTTGTTTGATGAAATTGAAAAAGCGCATAAAGATGTTTTAAACATTTTGCTTCAAATTCTTGATGAGGGCAGAATTACAGATTCTCAGGGCAGAACTGTTAATTTTGAAAATACAGTCATCATCATGACTTCAAACGCAGGCTCAACCGATTCAAATACACTCGGTTTCGGTATGTCGGAAAACGATATTACAAAAGATGTTACTATGAAAGCGCTTGAAAGATTTTTGCGTCCCGAATTTTTGGGCAGGGTAGATGAAGTTATAATTTTCAATAATCTTACATTTGATGATTTTGAAAAAATTTCGGTCATTATGCTTGATGAATTGGTTCCGTCGCTTAAAGATAAAGGTATTGAACTTGTTTATGACAAAACAGTTCCTGTTGCGCTTGCAAAGAAAGCCTACGGCGGTAAAAAAGGTGCAAGAGGTCTGAGAGATGCGGTAAGACGCGAAGTCGAGGAAAAACTTGCAAACGCTATTGTGTTCAATCAAGATGTTAAGATTGAGAAGTTTACTGTTTCGGCAGATGAAAACGGTGAATTCAGTGTAAAAATCAATTAAGTAATAAGGTATTTTATCAAAGGCGCATATACTCTGTGTGCCTTTGATTTTTTGTAAGACTGTGCAATATTTTGAAAAATATTGTATAAAATAATTATTAATATATAATTTTTAATCTTTTTTGCAAAATTTTAAATATTTGCTTGACAGCCGATTAAGTATATGGTATCATTCCTAATTGTTAACGGTGATGTGCTTAGTCTGTACGAATCGGAATTGCACTTTTTAAGTTTATTTCAATATTTTTTGGAAAATTTTAAAAAAGTTTTAAAAAAGGTATTGACAAATGCGAGCTTCTCGGCTATAATAATGACCGTCGCTTGCGGGTGTAGTTCAATGGTAGAATCCCAGCCTTCCAAGCTGGTTGTGTGGGTTCGATTCCCATCACCCGCTCCAATGCGCTTGTAGCTCAGGTGGATAGAGCAACTGCCTTCTAAGCAGTGGGTCAGGGGTTCGAGTCCCTTCAAGCGCGCCACTTTTTCTGCCACTCAATTAAGGCTGAATTTTTATGGTGGGATTAGTTCAGTTGGTTAGAGCGCCAGTTTGTGGCACTGGAAATCATGGGTTCGAATCCCATATCCCACCCCACTTTTTAATTAAATATTTACCCAACATATTGGGGTGTCGCCAAGCGGTAAGGCAAGGGACTTTGACTCCCTCACGCGTAGGTTCGAATCCTGCCTCCCCAGCCAGTGCCCCAAACAAAACGGGGCGGAATGACTCATTAGCTCAGTTGGCAGAGCACTTGACTTTTAATCAAGGTGTCCGGAGTTCGAATCTCCGATGGGTCACCATCTAAACCTTAAAATCGGAAACGGTTTTAAGGTTTATTTTTTTGCGTTTTTTATCCGTAAATGTAATTGTTATGTAACTATTTTAAAATATCTATTTATTTTATTTTAAAAATATGTTATTATAGTTAAAATTAGGTTACATTTGAGGTGAGAAGTCTGAAATTGATAAAGTTTATCAAACTGATTGTTCCGATAGTTTTGATATCGTTTTTATTTTCCGGTTGTTCGTTTCATATTTCTTCTTCGCTGGACGAACTCATTACACCTATTTCTCCGTTCGGAGAAGACGCTGAAATTTCAAAAGCACTTGACGACTACGCAAAAAAATACACGCTTAAAACTTGTATAAACGGCAACTATACATCATCTTTTATAAAAAAAGATTTAAACGGCGACGGAAAGTCGGAGGCTATTGCCTTCTATGAGCCGTCTGACGCTTTAGGTACTGTCAATATGGCGCTTCTTGCCGTGCAGGACGGTAAGTGGCAGGTTACATCTTCAATAGTCGGCAAAGGCAGCGATGTGAATGAGATTTCTTTTTGCGATTTGACGGGTAACGGACAGGAAAATATTCTTGTAAGCTGGGAAGTAATCAGCAATACATCAAATTATATTTTGTCTATTTATTCATACAGTTCGGCAGACAACGGCTTTGAGTTGAGTGTAATGAATGAAGATTTGTCTTTTTCAAAATATACTACGGCAGATTTAAACGGCGATAAGTTGAATGAGGTTTTAATTTTCAATACTCCGAGTTCGGACTCGGGCAGTTCATCGGCAGTTTTGTATTCTTTTAAAGATAATGAAAAAAAGAAACTCGGTTCGACAAAACTCGATTCAAACATAACTTCATATTCAAATATAACAGTAGGTAAAAATGATGAAAACGGCTATGTTGTATATGCCGACGCTTTGAAAAATTCAAATTCAATGATAACGGAAATAGTATATTGGTCTGACAAACATGATACAATCATTTCTCCGTTTTACGATTATAAGACGGGTGTAACAAAAGAAACCTATCGTTCCAATACAATTAATTGCCGTGATATTGACGGTGATAATTCTATAGAAATTCCTATGGACTGCGATGATGTTTCGGTGCCGTCGCAACTGAAATTGATTAATTGGAAAAACTACAATGACTATGTTCTTTTTCACAAACAGTACAGTGTTTTGAACAACAAAGACGGATATTTTTTGAGTGTTGACGACAAAATTTTTAAAAATACTTTTCCTGTTTATGATGAAAAAAACAGAGAATTGATTGTTAAAGATAAAAAATCGGAAAAGAAAATTTTTTCTGTCAAAACGGTTTTTAAAGCAGAATATTCGCAGAACGATTATGAAGGCTACCAAATGCTGTATGAAAAAGCACCGTTTTGTTATCTTGTCAGCGTTGAAGAAAACAACTACGATATATCATACGAATATATTAAACAGAATTTTACCGAATACTAAGGAGGAAAAATAAATGAAAAAAGTTCTTGTTGCAGAAGATGAAGAATCAATCCGTGAGTTTATTGTTATTAACCTCCGCAGAAGCGGGTACGAAGTTGAACAGGCAGACAACGGAAAGACTGCGCTTGAGTTGTTCGACCGTGCAAACGGCGACTTTGATGTTGCCATTTTAGATATTATGATGCCTGAAATGGACGGTCTCACACTTTGCAAAGAGTTGAGAAAACGCTCTGCAGATTTCGGTATCATAATGCTCAGTGCGAAAACACAGGAAATGGACAAAGTAACAGGCTTGCTTTTCGGTGCCGACGACTATGTTACAAAACCTTTTTCCCCGAGTGAACTAATGGCTCGTGTTGACGCCGTTTACAGACGCGTTGAAATGGCAAAAGGTTTTCGCAAAAACGATGTTAAGGGCGATATAATTAAACTTGACAATTTTGAATTGAATTTGAGAAACAGGACGCTTTCAAAAAATGACAAACTTATTGAACTGACTCAGGTTGAATTTCAAATTATAGAATTCTTTTTCAAAAATCCAAATGCGGCGCTTTCAAGAAACGATATTTTAAAACATGTTTGGGGCGCTAACTATTACGGCGATGAAAAAATTGTCGATGTTAATATAAGACGACTCAGAATGAAAGTTGAAGATAATCCGTCAAGTCCTACAAGGTTGGTTACAATATGGGGTCTCGGCTACAAATGGATTACCGAAAGAAAATAAGTAGGAGTAAAAATGCAAAAACTTAAACTAAAGTTAAAAAAGGCAAAAATAGAAGGAATAACGCTGAAGTGGCTTGTAAATGTTGTCGGTGTTATCGCTCTCATATTTATTGCGGTTTTTGTTACTGCCTGTTTTTCTTTACGCGCCTATTATTACAGTTCGGTTGAAAATGTTATAAGCGCGGGCGTGTCAAATGTTGCAAACAACTACTTTTCAATCTACGAACAGTCAGGCTCTCCTTTTGCCTCGACGGCAATCAATTTTATCGAAGACTATTCTTACAAAGACAAAACTACCGTTTGGGTTATTGACGCAGACGGTGTTGTCATTTCATCTTCATCCGGTTTTAACATAAAAAAACAGTCAATGCCGGACTATGAAGAAGCGCTGAATTCAAACAACTCAACTGCGAAATGGACAGGAAAGTTGGAGTCGGGCGAAAAAGCAATGGCAATTACAAGAATTTTGTACGATGAAGATTCTAACCAAATAGGAGCAGTCAGAGTTATAGCGTCGCTTGAAAAAGTTGACAAGCAAATTTCTGCTATATATTTGATTTTGGGAATAATTCTGATTGTGTTTTTTATGATTTTGATTACTTCAAATTTGTATTTTATCAGGTCTATTATCATTCCTGTTCAAAAAATTTCCGAAACAACCAAATTGATTGCGAAGGGCAACCTGAATGCAAGAATTGAAAATAAGAGCGATGATGAGATAGGGGAACTTTGCGACAATATCAACAGTATGGCAGAGGAAATCGCCGCAAGCGATAAAATGAAAAACGATTTCATCTCTACAATTTCTCACGAGTTGCGTACTCCGTTGACTTCAATTAAAGGCTGGGCGGAAACATTAAAACTCGAAAATGCAGAATCTGAAGATGAACTTACAAAGCGTGGTTTGCAGGTGATTGTGAACGAAAGCGCAAGACTTGAAGGCTTTGTTGAAGAATTGCTTGACTTCAGCCGTTTACAAAGCGGCAGAATGAGTTTGCGACTTCAAAAGTGTGATATCATAGCAGAACTTGACGAAACAATTTTTACTTTCATAGAACGAGCACACAGAGAGGGTATAGATGTAAAATACAATGTGCCCGAAGCGTGCGCTCCTGCAAATGCGGACCCGAACAGGCTTAAACAGGTGTTTATGAATATTTTGGACAATGCTCTTAAGTATTCGCGCGCAGGAAGTCGTATTTTCGTCAAAGCAATAATCACAAACGAAGAAAAAGATATTGCTCCTCAATGCCTTAAAATTTTATTTGTCGATGAAGGCTGCGGAATTTCCAAAGAAGATTTACCGCATGTAAAAGAAAAGTTTTACAAGGCAAATCTTTCCGTAAGAGGCTCGGGTATAGGTCTTGCAGTTACGAGCGAACTCGTGCAGCTGCACGGAGGGAAAATAGATATAGACAGTGTGGAGGGCAGAGGCACTATGGTAACGATAGTTTTGCCTTTGCTTTCGGACAACTGATTAACCATGATTGTAAAAAAGAAAAAATGAACGGAGATTTTTATGGGAAATAAAAAGGCGAGAAAGACATCGGTAGGCGGTCAGGCGCTCATTGAAGGAATAATGATGCAGGGACCGAAAGGTATAGCTACCGCTGTCAGAAAGCCTGATAACGATATTCAGGTAGATTATCATACTTTTAAAAGTTTGAAAAATAAAAATAAGTTTTTTTCGTTGCCGATAATCAGAGGCTTATTTGCGTTTATCGACTCTATGGTTGTAGGGTACAAGTGCCTGATGCACAGTGCTGAAGTTTCAGGTATGGAAGATGTTGAAGACGAAGAAATGAGCAAGTTTGAAAAGTGGCTCATGGATAAATTCGGCGATAAACTTATGAATTTTATAATGATATTAGGTTCGATAATTGGTTTTATACTTGCATTTGCAATTTTCTTTTATTTACCTGTACTTGTTTTTAACTTAATAAACAACGCTTGCGACGGCGCGATAACCGTTTGGCAGGGTACTATTGAAAGTGTAATGAAAATAATCATTTTCGTAGCATATATTGCGGCGGTTTCTCAAATGAAAGATATTAAACGAACTTTTATGTATCACGGAGCAGAACACAAAACAATTGCCTGTTATGAAGCAGGACTTGAGTTGACTGTAGAAAATGTAAAAAAGCAAACTCGTTTTCATCCTCGCTGCGGTACTTCGTTTATTTTTGTAATGCTTATAATCAGTATTTTCATTTCCACTCCGCTTGCGCTTATTTTTCCGAAAATTGCTGAAATAAGAGTTTTATGGATGTTGCTCAAACTTCTGTTTGTGCCTCTTATTATGGGAATAGGATATGAATTTATTAAATATGCAGGCAGACACGACAATCTTTTTGTGAAAATTCTTTCTGCACCCGGTTTGTGGATGCAAAGACTTACGACAAAAGAACCTGACGATTCAATGATTGAAGTCGGAATTTCCGCTTTTAATGCTGTAATTACAGATAATCCGGAGGATGATGAAATAAAATGACGCTGACAGAAGCAGTTGCATACGGGGAACAGTTTTTATCCTATAACGGTGTTGAAGAGGCAGATTTTAAGGCGCTTTGTCTTGCTTGCCATTGCGCAAGAGTGAAAACTTCTCATTTTAAACAGAAAAAAGATTTTCCTGTTTCTATGAAAAAGTTTGCCGACTTGTTGTGGCGTGTAAAGTCGGGTGAGCCGTTACAGTATGTTCTCGGAGAATGGGATTTTTACGATTCGACATTCAAAGTGGGAAAAGGCGTTTTAATTCCGAGACCTGAAACGGAAGAACTTGTTGAAAAATGTGTACAAATTATTAATACTTTAGACACACCTATAATATATGATTTGTGTTCAGGCAGTGGTTGTATTGCGGTTTCAATCGCAAAAAAAGTGAAAAAATCGTTTGTATATGCAGTAGAAAAATACGACGACGCTTTTCAATATTTGCTTGAAAATTCAAATGACTGTGCAAATGTAAAAGTTGTAAAAGGCGATGTTTTAAACCCGAAATTTGAATTGCCGAAAGCAGACTTGATAGTTTCCAACCCACCGTATATAAAAACAGATGAAATAGAAAGTTTACAGCAGGAAGTACAACAAGAACCGAATTCTGCGCTTGACGGAGGAAAAGACGGTCTTGTTTTTTACAGAGCGCTTTGTGATATTTGGAGCAGTTGCTTAAAATCGGGCGGATATATAGCTGTTGAAATAGGCAACGAACAGGCAGACGATGTAAAAGAAATTTTTTCAAAAAAGTTTGAAAATGTTTGTGTGTTTAAGGATTGTTACAATAATGACAGAATTGTAACGGCAAAAAAACTTGACTAAACACTGTTTTTAATGTAATCTATAATTATATTTAGTAAGGATTGAGCGTATGTTTTCTTTAATGCACTATTTAATGAACGGTGATTATTACAGTGCTATAATGTTTATTTTATCAAGTTGTTTCGTAGTCTTTTGCTGCTTGCCGATTCACGAGTATGCACACGGTTTGGCGGCATACAAACTCGGCGATGATACTGCTAAGCGACAGGGCAGGCTTACACTTAATCCGTTGTCGCATTTGAATATTTTAGGTACGATAATGATATTCCTTTTCGGTATAGGCTATGCAAACCCTGTGCCGATAAATCCGTATAAATTTAAAAAATGCAAAATGAAAAACGGCATCGCACTCACTGCGCTTGCAGGACCGCTTTCAAATATTATTATGGCGGGAATAAGCGTTGCATTTTCATATATTTTTATATTTATCGGAATTAAGTCGGGCAGTAATATTGTACTTGAAGCAATCATTACATTTTTCTCGTATGCCGCAACAATCAATATTTCACTTGCCGTTTTCAATCTTTTGCCTATTCCTCCGCTTGACGGTTCGAGAATAATCGGCTGTTTTTTAAGCAACAAAGCCTACTATAATTATATGAAATATGAAAGATATATAATGTACGGCTTGATGGCAGTTTTACTTTTGGGATTTTTAGACAGACCTATTGCATTTTTGTCAAGACAACTGTTTAATTTGCTCTGTATAATTCCCGAGTTTATTTTAAATTTGCTTGTATAACTTATTTAAGGTGAAAAATGGAACAATTATCATATAAGACCGAAGTTTTTGAGGGACCTATGGACCTGTTGCTTCATCTTATTTCTAAACACAAAATAAATATAAACGATATTCCTATCTTCACTCTTGTTGAACAGTATTTAGACTATGTACGCAGTATGCAGGAACAAGACTTTGAAGTTGCAGGCGAGTTTCTTGAGATGGCGGCAAGACTCATATACATCAAAACAGTGTCCTTGCTTCCGAAACACGAAGAAGCAGAGGTTCTGAAAAAGGAACTCACAGGCGAACTGATAGAGTACCGAGACGCAAAGTATGTTGCGCAAAAACTGTCTGAGAATACAGACGGATTTAACAGGTTTGTAAGGACTCCCGAAGACAGTTATGTGAACTATGAATATGAAAGGTTTCATGAACCAAACGAGATTTTAAATGCTTATATAAATGCGGTGGGCAAAGCGCAAAGAAAACTTCCTCCGCCGATAGACAGTTTTAAAGTGATAGTTCAAAGAAAATTTGTAAATGTTCAGACAAAAGTAGTGTCTGTTTTGCGAAAACTGTCGGTTGGAAAAAAAGTCAGTTTCCTTTCTCTTTTTAAAGATTCTGCTTCAAAATCCGATATGGTGGCGACTTTTCTTGCAGTTCTTGAACTTATCAAATCAAAAAAAGTCGTTATAGACGGCGAAATGCAAAACCCGTCTGTTGAACTTACGGGAAAGGAGCAACCGTCTGTTGAAGAATGAAAATGTTATTTCAAAAATTGAAGCAATGCTTTTTGCATCGGGAGAGCCGATTGAGGCATCCAAACTTGCAGAAGTTTTAGATATTGATATTGAAACTATGACAAAGTTGCTTGGGCATTACGGTGCAATGCTTGATGAAAACAACAGAGGTATTTGTCTTGTCAGAATGAACGGCAAGTATCAGCTTTGTACTCGTGAAGAGTATCAGGAATATGTCAGAGCTTTGCTGGAAGTTAAAAAAAATACTCCTTTGTCTCAGGCAGCGTTTGAGGTACTTGCTATAGTGGCATATAATCAGCCGGTAACAAGAGCCTTCATAGAACAGGTGAGAGGGGTAGATTGTTCGGGCTCGGTATCAGGTTTGGTGCAAAAAGGCTTGATAGAAGAAAAAGGCAGAATGGACTTGCCGGGCAGACCGCTTGTTTATGGTACAACCGACAGATTTCTCAGGTGTTTTTCAATGCAGTCGCTTGAAGATTTACCGCAGCTGCCTACCGACGAAGATGCAGAGTTGATAAAAAAAGACAATTCTCAAACCACTATATTTGATATTGAACAAACACAAGAGGTTTCTGAAAGTGAAAAAACCGATTAAACGCTTAGGGTTACTGAAAGGGGATATTAAGTGACTGCTTTTTTAATTGTTTTGGCAATTCTTGTTGTTATTTTTGCTTTCATACTTTCAATAAGAGCAACATTTTTTATTACATACGACAATGGGTGGTCAACCCGTGTTAAAGTGCTGTTTTTTGAGAAAGACATTAAATTGTCTGAATTGCTTTCTTTTGTACTGTTTCCGAAAGAAACGGCAGAAGCGGCGGCAGACAATAAAAAGTCAAAAAAACAAAAACAAGTAAATGAAACTGAAGAAAAAAATGAAAAATCTGTTGAAACCGAAAAGTCGGTTGAAAAATCAACAGCAACAGAATTGACAGGCGAAGAAACGGGCACCGGTTCGCATAGAAATTCGTCTGAAAGAAACAACGAGACAACTCAGCAGACGAGTGATAAGAAAGAAAAGCCGACAAAACAAAAACCGAACTTCATCAAAGAAATTTACGATAAGGACGGTATTTGCGGTATAATGGGTCTTGTCAGCACTTTGTACTATACAGTTGTGTCGGCAATGTCAACTTTAATAAAAGACTTTTATATTTCACAATTATATGTTAAAATAATTACAGGCGGAAGCGATGCCGCTGAAATTGCAAAAAATCACGGCAGAGTTTGTTCTTTTTATTATCCTTTTATAGGCGCTGTCAGAAACGGTATGAAAGTTAAAAATTATGAAGAAGAAATATATGCCGATTTTCTTGCGCCGTACACAGAAACAGGGCTTGACCTTGTCATTAGTTTAAGCGTCAAAAATTTGCTTGGAATTGTACTTTCTGCAGGAAAGACATTTCTTGTCAATTTCATAAAAAATAAATAATTATTGAGAGGGAGAAAAGATTATGAAAGAAACTCCGGTAAACAAAATAATGGAAAACACTTTGGAGAAAATGCGCCAGATGGTAGATGTCGGCACTATCATAGGCGAACCTATGGTTACAGGCGATACAACTCTCATTCCTGTATCTAAAGTTACCTACGGTTTTACATCAGGCGGTACAGACCTGCCTTCAAAGCAAAACGCTGAATTGTTCGGCGGCGGCGGTGGCGGCGGTATCACCATTACACCTGTTGCATTTATCGTTATTCAAAGCGGTAAAGTAAGAATGATGCAGATTAACAACTACACAAGTTCTGCTGACCGTGCAGTATCTATGATTCCTGAACTCATAGACAAACTTTCAGAATTGCTTTCAACAGGCAAAGAAGAAAATAAAACAGTTGAAACAACTGAAGAAACAAAATAATAATTATATTAAAAATCACCCGTTCATATTAATATGTGGGTGATTTTTTTTGAAAAAGTTTTTATCAGTTTTTTTGTCTTTCACATTTGTTTTTTCTTTTTGTTTTTCTGCAAACGCAGATACAATTTGCGACAGTGCAAAATCATCTGTTGTTGTCAATTCACAAAACGGAGAAATCATTTACGGACACAATCAGTTTGAGAAAATGCCAATGGCGTCAACGACGAAAATAATGACCTGTTTACTCGCGTGTGAAAGTGGCAGACTGTATGAAACGGTCAATATTACAAGCAATATGCTTTGCTCGGAAGGGAGCAGTCTCGGTCTTAAAGTCGGAGATAAAATAACTTTGTTAGATTTAGTGTGCGGAATGCTTCTTGCGTCCGGAAATGACGCCGCCGATGCAACGGCAATTTTTCTTGGCGGAAGTATTGAAAAATTTGCCGAAATGATGAATGAAAAGGCAAAACAAATAGGCATGAACTCTACAAACTTTGTTACTCCGTCGGGACTTGATTCTAAAAAGCATTATTCAACTGCTTATGATATGGCTTTGCTTAGTTCAGCTGCGCTTAAAAATGAAATATTTGCTTCCTTGTGCAGTAAAAAAAGCGCTGACATTATGATAAACAGTAAGAAGATTACATTGTACAATCATAATAAACTTTTGAGTCAAATTGACGGCTGCAACGGAGTTAAAACAGGTTTTACCAAAAAAAGCGGTCGGTGTTTTGTATCGTCCGTAACAAAAAACGGTCTGACGCTTGTTTGTGTAACTCTCAACGACTTTGACGATTGGAACGACCATAAAAAGTTGTACGAACTTTGTTTTGGAAAATTTCAAAATATTTCACTTTACAATGAGGTGTATGTTAATGTTGTGGGCGGGAACAAAGACAAGTTAAAGGGCGTTTCCGATGAAACAATAATGGTTAAAGATAAAAGTCTTGTAGCAGTAAAGAAAAGAATTTATCCGTTTATTTATGCCCCTGTGAAAAAAGGGGATGAAATCGGTGAAGTTTTGTGTTATTATAACGGTAATCTAATTAAAAAGGTAAAAATAAAAGCAGAGGAATATATTGATTATGTCGAGTAAATTTGAAGTCAGACTGCAAAAGTTTATGGCAGACTGCGGAGTTGCTTCGCGCAGAAAAAGCGAAGAACTTATTGAAATGGGAAAAGTTAAGGTGAACGGGCACCCTGCTCAGTTGGGTGACAAGGTTGACCCGAAAAAAGATGTCGTAACGGTGCGCGGAAAGCGTATTATGAAAAACGATAATTTTGTCTATATTATGCTCAATAAACCACGAGGCTATGTTACAACCGTAAGTGATGAGTTGGGACGAAAAACCGTTATGGATTTAGTGAGTGATGTCGGAGAAAGAATTTATCCTGTCGGCAGACTTGATAAAGATTCCGAAGGTCTTTTACTTTTGACTAATGACGGTAATTTTGCAAATGCTATAACACACCCAAAACATAAGTACGCTAAAGTGTACAGAGTTACGGTCAGACAGAGTGTTTCCGACGAGGCGATACATCAACTCAGAAGCGGTGTCGTTATAGACGACAGAAAAACACTTCCGTGCCAGGTAACTTTGCTTGTTAAAGGCGATGACAGATGCGTTTTGGAATTCATTATTTCAGAGGGCAGAAACAGACAAATCAGAAAAATGTGTGAAGCCGTCGGTCTTGATGTCATTCGTTTAAAAAGAATTTCAATAGGCTCGGTAAAACTCGGACACTTGCAGGTGGGCAAGTACAGAGAACTTTCAGAGTTTGAAATTAAAAAGTTGTTGAGGTCAACGGATAAAAAATCTGACAAATAAATAATTGTGTATTTAGTTAAAAAATTAATAATATAATCTTAAAATATGTATAATAATTTGTATACTAAAAACTATTGTATTTTGATGTAAAAAGTGTTATTATACTATGCAAGATTGTTATTTTAATAACATTTTCAAGGAGGAACAATAAGTGGCTAATCTTTCAGAAAAAAGCACTGAGGCTTTAGTCAGACTCGAAAAGTTATTTGACGACGCTTCTTTTACGGAAATTGATGCATTTGCAAAATCATCTGACGGTAAAGTTGAAGTTGTCGCAGGTTTCGGTACTGTAAACGGCAATGCTGTTTATGCTTTCAGTCAGGATATTTCGGTTGACGGCGGTGCTGTCAGCAAAGCACAATGTGCAAAGATTAAAAAAATTTACGACCTTGCCGCTAAAACAGGTTGTCCTGTTATAGGAATTTACGATTCAAACGGTATGAAGGTTTCAGAAGGAATCGAAGCTCTTGCAGCTTACGGTGAAATCTTAAAAGCAAGTACGGCAGTTTCAGGTGTTGTACCACAAATTTCACTTGTAGCAGGCGCTTGCCTCGGTACAAGTACAATGGTTGCTCAGGCGGCAGATATTGTAGTTGCTGTTAAAGACAGCGAATACTATCTCGGAGCTCCTTGTGAAATTTCTGCTCAGGACAACTGCGAAAACGGAACTGTTGATATTGTTTGCGACGATTTTGATACTGCTCTTAATGCGGTAAAAGATGTTGTATCGCTTATGCCGTCAAACAATTTGTCTGCACTTCCTGTTTTTGATTTTTCTCAAAGCTCGGTAGTTTTGAGTGAAAAATCAGATGTTAAGGAAATTATCGAGTCTGTTGCAGACGCTTCAAGCGTTGTAGAGTTAAAAGCAGACTATTCTTCAAAAGTTGTAACTTCACTTGCAACTGTTATGGGTTCAACTGTTGGCTTTGTCGGTTTTACAGGCAAAGAAGTTTGTCCTTGCGCTTGTGAAAAAACAGCTTCATTTGTAAGCCTTTGCGACGCTTACAGTATTCCTGTTGTTACTATTGTAGATACAATCGGTTTCAAAAAAGGTGAAAAAGCTGAAAATAAGGGTATTGTTAAATCAGCAACAAAACTTGCGTGTGTATATGCAGGCGCAACAACACCGAAAATTTCGGTTATTACAGGCAGTGCAATCGGTGCTTCATATATTGCTCTTGCAGGCAGAGGCGCAAATGCAGACCTTGTTTATGCGTGGAATTCTTCTGTAATTTCAGCGCTTGAACCTGAATCTGCTGTCGCTTTCCTTTACAATGACCGCCTTGCAAACGGCGAAAATCGTGAAGAACTTGTAAAAGAGTATATTTCAACAGAGGCTTCACCTTTGACAGCGGCTGCTTGCGGACAAGTTGACGATGTGTTTGAACCATCGGAAACACGCTTGAAAATTTGCGCTGCTCTTGATATTCTCAGCGGTAAAAGAGAAACAACAATAGCAAGAAAACATTCTGTTAAATAATTCGGGAGGACACATATAATGAAAAGATATACAATTACAGTTAACGGTATTGCATACGATGTTACAGTAGATGAATCCGGCAACGCTTCAGCTCCTGTTGCAGCACCTGCACCTGCAGCAGCACCGACACCCGCTCCTGCAGCAGCTCCGGCTGAATCTGCACCTGCTCAAGCAGGCGGTTCTGAAGGTTCGGCAAAAGTAGAGTCTCCTATGCCGGGTACTATTCTCGACATCAAAGTTTCTATCGGACAGGCAGTAGAAAACGGTCAGGTTCTTTGCGTACTTGAGGCTATGAAAATGGAAAATGATATTGTTGCTCCTCAGGCAGGCACAGTTGCATCAATCAATGTTGCAAAAGGCGACAGCGTAGAGGCAGGAACAGTAATCTTAACTTTAAACTAAATTAAGGAGTGTCTATAATGGCTAAAATTGGAATTACCGAAACTGTCTTAAGAGATGCTCATCAGTCTCTCATTGCAACAAGAATGAGAACGGAAGAATTTGTTGATATTCTCGAAACAATGGACAAAGTCGGCTATCATTCACTTGAATGTTGGGGCGGCGCTACTTTTGACTCGTGCCTTCGTTTTCTTGACGAAGACCCGTGGGAAAGACTTCGCACAATTCGTAAAAAGTGCCCGAACACAAAACTTCAAATGTTGTTCAGAGGTCAAAATATGCTCGGCTATCGTCATTATGCTGACGATGTTGTTGACTATTTTGTAAAAAAATCTATCGACAACGGTATTGATATTATGAGAATTTTTGATGCTCTCAATGATGTCAGAAACCTCGAAACAGCAATAAACGCTGCAAAAAAATATAACGGTCATGTTCAGGCTGCTATTTCTTATACAACAGGTCCTGTTTTCGATACAAAATACTACTGCGACTATGCAAAGCAACTTGAAAATGCAGGTGCAGACTCTATTTGTATCAAAGATATGGCAGGTCTTTTGACGCCTTACGGAACATATGAGCTCGTAAAAGCACTTAAAGAAACTGTCAATATTCCTATTCAACTTCATACTCACTATACAAGCGGACTTGCTTCTATGGTTTTGCTTAAAGGTATAGAAGCAGGCGTTGATGTTGTTGACACTGCTATGAGCCCTCTTGCTATGGGCACATCTCACCCTGCAACAGAGTCTATGGTAGCGGCGCTTCAAGGTACTGAATACGATACAGGTCTTGATATTAAACTTCTTTCTGAAATTCGTAACTTCTTTGTTCCGCTTCGTGAAAAGTATATTGAAAGCGGTTTGCTTGACACAAAAATGCTCGGCGTAGATGCCAATACTCTTTTGTATCAAGTACCGGGCGGTATGCTTTCAAACCTTGTTTCTCAACTTAAACAAGCAGGAAAAGCAGACAAACTTGACGAAGTTCTCGCAGAAGTTCCGAGAGTTCGTAAAGACTCGGGTTACCCTCCGCTTGTTACACCTACATCTCAAATTGTCGGTACCCAGGCAGTGTTCAATGTTATTATGGGCGAACGCTACAAAATGGTTACTAAAGAGTTCAAAGATATGGTTGCAGGCAAATACGGTAAAACACCTTGCGAAATTGATGACGATTTCAAAAAGAAAATTGTCGGCGACGACGAAGTAATCACTTGCCGTCCTGCTGATTTGCTCAAACCCGAACTTGACACATTTAAAGATGACATCAAAGAGTTCTATGAGCAGGAAGAAGATATTCTTTCATACGCTCAGTTTGGTCAGGTTGCTGTTAAATTCTTTGAAAAACGCAGAGATAAAAAGTACGGACTTGACGGTAAGCACGACGATATAGAAAGCAAAGTTCATCCTGTATAAGTTTGAATTCCAAAGCGATGTGAAGGCGACTTTAAGACAGTTTTTTACTGTAAATCGTTGCCGAAACATCGCTTTATTTTTATATTTGTATAACGATGTCGGAAAAATGTCTATTATTTATATTTGAACTATTATTCTAGCCTTACTTGCAAGTGTTCTCTATTATATCAGTTTACCCGATTATCTTGTATTTAACAGTATGTCATTCAGCAATGGGGCTAATCATGATACCGAACTACAAGTTATCGTATATCAATACTGGAATACTGATGAAGTGGTAGCAGAAATCGAAGCAGAACATAACCAAATCAACGGAACTCCCACCACCCTTACAATCAATCTATATCATTGTAAATGGTCTTTGCAAAATGGATATGAACCATTTTATACCACTACTATCAATTATGAGTGAAAAGGAAAAGCAGACAGTCAATCAAAAAACTGTCTGCTATAAACTAAAATTTATTTATTATCAAATTCAAATCTCTTTTGTAGCATTTCCAAACTTTGATAAACAATTTCATATTGTTCATCAGTCCATTCTGATGTCAAATCTTGATTGAATTTTTTTAATGCATCACTTAGAGGTTCATATTGTAATCTTCCCGTTTCTGTAAGATATATTTTTTTATTTCTCTTATCTTTGGGGTCTGTTTCTCGTGTTATATATCCTTTTTGCTCTAACGATTTAACCATTCGAGCCGTAGCAGCCTTATCCACTTTTACAAGTTTTGTTAATTCATCTTGAGTCAATCCATCATTTCTTGTAAGTGCCATGTAATAAGGTTCTTCTCCGACACTTATGTCAAATGGAACAACTACATTTTTTAATTTTTGCTGAATACATCTTGATAAATACATTATAAGTTTTCCAATACTTTTTTCCACTTTATGCCTCTTTTTCTTTTCTTCTTAAAACTTTGTCCAATATCACATTCCAAAAAATACTTGAAAAATATCCAAATAAAACATTGATAGGAAATGAAGAAAAATATATTTTCCAAAAGTTCTCATCGTATCCCTTCATTCGTAATAATCCGTTTATAGACATAATTGCAGTAAAATATATCGCTGGAATTATTGATGAAAAAAGTAAAAAAACAATGTACGATTTTCCAGTATATAATCTATCTGTTAATTTTGCACCTATAAGTCCAGCTGGAAAAACTAAAGACGCTATACTTGCAACTGTAGATTGTAATAACATCATCACAAGTATAGACGGAAAAACAATTTTTCCAGTATTCATTTGAGACATAATGCAACTCATTGTGCTCCCCATCAATATAGGGAAAAGATATCGTTTATACTTCATCATTTTTACCTCACTTTTCTAGGAATAACTAAATAATAGCAAAAAATAGTTGACTGGTCAACTATTTTTTGCATTAGAAATCCATTCAATTCATTTTTGTTTATATTCTCTTAAATACCATAATTGATTAGTATTTACATCATTCCTCATAAAAATAACGCAGACAATGTCTCTACTATCTGCGTCATTCCTTTCATATCTTCTTGAAATATTTACTCCATTTTCTTTCAATCTTTACTCCAAATTTACTCCATTTAAAAAATCTGTTACGATATTTTGCGGTATTCTACGATACCTTTTCTTTGAAGAAAAATGTCTGCAAACCTTGATTTTAAGCGAACTTTTCAATATTCTCAAGCACTTTATTCTGTTGTGAGATTTTCTCTCAAATTATTTTTCGTTTATTTTTTGTTTATTTTTGTGTTGACTTTTTTATACAAAGGTACTATACTTGTATTCGTAATAATTGATTGGGGGAACAGTACTTATGAAAGTATTACTCATTGGCGGTACAGGCCTTCTCGGTTCTGCCGCAGCACGCGTTTTTATTGACCGTGGACATCAAGTTAAAACTATCGCTCTTCCGCCTCTTCCGGAAGGTGCACCTATTCCTGAGGAAATGGAAATTACTTGGGGTAACTTCCTTGAAATTTCCGATGAGGAATTGTTAAAAGCAATGGAAGGCTGCGATGCTTTTGTATTTGCCGCAGGCGTTGACGAAAGAGTTGAATTTCCTGCTCCTGTATATGACGCTTACAAGAAATACAACATCGACCCGCTTGAAAGATTTTTAACACTTGCAAAAAAATCAGGAATCAAACATTGCACAGTTCTTGGCTCATACTTTGCTTGGCTTGCTAAAGCAAGACCTGATATGGACCTTTGTGCAAAACATCCATACATCAGAAGCCGTATTGAGCAAGAAAAAGTTTGCGAAAAATTTGCTGACGACGATATGAGCGTAGCAGTTCTTGAACTTCCATACATCTTCGGTACACAACCGGGCAGAAGACCTGTTTGGACAATTCTTATTGAACAACTTGAAAGATTTGAAAAAATGCCTTTCACAATGTATCCTGCAGGCGGTACAGCAATGCTTACTGTTCGTCAGGTTGCTGAATCAATCGTAGGCGCTACTGAAAAATTGGAAAAAGGTTTCAGAGCATACGGTATCTCTTGCTACAACCTTACATGGCGTCAATTCCTTAAAATTGTTTATCGCGCTATGGGAGTACAAGACAGAAAAATTTGCGATGTTCCGAAGTGGACTTTCAAAGCATTTGGTTTACATATGAGAAAAGACTACGCAAATCGCAATGTTGACCCCGGTATCGACCCGGTAGGACTTGCAGATATTATGGGTATGAATTTGTTCATTCCTACCGATGACTGCAAAGAACTCGGCTGTACACCTGATGACATCGAAGCAGCAATCTTTGATTCAATCAAACTTTCTGTTGACGCTGTTAAAAACGGTGCAAAACTCCTTGGTATGAAAGGTGAATAATTAAAAAATGTCGGTAATGCATAAAGTATTGCCGACTTTTTGTTTTATATTATGAAAAAATACGACACTCTTTTTGTTTCCGACCTTGACGGAACTTTAATGAATGACAATCAAATAATTTCGGAATTTACCTGCAATACGATAAATTCTATTGTGAAAAACGGCGTAAATTTTGCCTTTGCCACTGCACGCTCTGACTATTCCGCTTTTCCTATTATAAAGAATATTACAACAAATGTCCCTACAATAGTGTACAACGGAGTTTTTATAAAAAATAAAGCAGACGGTACATATTTAAGCAAGACATTTTTCTCGGAAAAAGATGTTCGCTTTATCTATGAAATGTTGACTGCAAATGGCGTATA
Source organism: Eubacterium sp. (assembly GCA_015655975.1). GTDB lineage: Bacteria > Bacillota > Clostridia > Oscillospirales > Acutalibacteraceae > Scybalenecus. The sequence goes on from DVEP01000039.1 coordinate 51,072, forward strand.
TCCTTTTGTATATACAAAAAATGACAGTGAAGAAAAGTTTTATTACTATGAAAATAAAATCAGTTGTGAGCAAAAAGATTTTTTGAACACAAAAGTCGGCGATAGCAGAAAGCGTCCGCTTTCAAACGAGGAAAGTATAGTTTTTGAGAATATTTTTTATTTTACTTGTATAGATAAAAAAGAAAGATTAGAGCATTTGTATTTTTTGTTAAAGGATAGGTACACATGTTATTTTCAAAAAGATATTTACTCTGGCGACTATTGGCTTGAAATAGCGCCTGATGGAACAAGCAAGGCGGAGGCGGTAAAAAAACTTGCTGAAATTTTGCATTGCTCAAAAATTGTTTGTTTCGGAGACGGAATAAACGATATTTCAATGTTTAAAATTGCAGATGAATGTTATGCCGTCGAAAATGCGGATATTTCATTGAAACAGTTTGCAAATAAAATCATTGAGTCAAACAACAGCGACGGAGTAGCGCGTTGGCTTCTAAAAAATATAGAGAACTATCAATAAAAGACAATAAAAAAAGAGCGTTTTAAAAACGCTCTTTTTTTATCCCCGCCCAGCCGTCAGTACTGGCAATAACCTGCGTCAAAGCAGGTGGGTATCATCCCGCGTGTTTCACGCTCCCTTCTTCCGTTAAAACGGGAGGTCTGCAATCCGCACTCGGAGTCTGATTCCCGAAGATAAAAGTGTTGGGTTATTTAAGTTGCTGATTATCGAGAAAGGCAGGGTTAATTTTATTCTTCCATAGGTTCGATTTCGTACAAGTCAGAAAGTTTTTCTTCAAATATTGCAAATATTCTGTCAAGTTCGTCTTCGTCCTCAATCATGCCGAGAAGTTCTTCGCCGTCTTCTTCGTAAACTTTGAGTATGATGAGTTCGCAGTCGGACTCGACAATATCCTCTGCATTATCATAGTATGGAGTTACCGCAATATATGTGTCATCGTTTTCTTCATATCTGTCGAGTAATTCGAAAAGTATTTCTTCGCCGTCTTCAGATGTTACTCCGATGATTTCAGGCTCGTAAAATTCGTTTTCACTATTCATAGTATTCACTTCCGTCTGTTTAATATACTATATTTTAACCGAAAAACATCAATTCGTCAATAATAAAAGTATTAATTATTCGTTTATATATTATTTACAAAAAAATCTAAAAAATGTGAAAAAAACTATTGACTTTTACGAAAGATTTGTTATAATGTAATTGAAGATAAGGGATAGAAAGAAATATAGAGACGAATGAAGCAGATTCGTAATTTTCACATTATCTTCTACATTAAAAAAGGAGGCGTTTCCAATGGACAAGGCAGAGCCGGTTTACAGAAGCGCTTGCGAAGCTGACTGATAATAGCGAATTTTTAATCGACAGATGCAAAAACGGAATTTGTAGGCGGATTATAGATATATTTATCACTTAGTATGCTAACGCAGAATCAGTAATGGCAGCAAGTGCTAAATACAATTAAATAATATATTGGCAAAATCTGCGATATGCCGGCGACAAGCAAAAGTATTATTTAAAAGTAGCGAGGATATACCAATGCAAAGGTAATTAGATATTAACTTGACTAAGTTGAGTTAAATATTGATTTACATATATAATAAATTAAAGCAAAGTATATGAATGTTTTAGATATATGTAAAACAAATTCAAACCTATGTAAAAGGTAAATATAATATTTAATGAAACGCATTGAATATTAGCATTTGTTATAATTGCACTATAGAGTTACAATTATTGAATGTGATTGTTAAATTTATGAAAGGCGGACAAGTCCAATGGGCTAATTAGCAGATATTTGAATATAGATTTTATTCAAATCCTTTCTCGGACAATCAATTAAATTTAAATTAAAACAATAAAAATAAAATTTGTTGTTTACGAAATTAAAACTTAATAACAAACATTACGGCCTGTGTCAAAAAACACAGGCTTTTGTTTTGCGATATATATTACATTCATATTTTGTATATTGACAAATTTTTTTTATAATGATATTATTATAAAAAGTAAAAGGCAAAGACCAAGAGGAGTAACTGTGCTTTTCTTTCAGAGAGTTGTCGTTTGGTGCAAGACAATAAGAAGTAGGCAGTGAAGGTAGCTTGCGAGCTTCCGATGTGAACTCAGAGTAGTATCGGGCGTATTTCTGCGTTAAAGAATTGAGTGGCGTTTTCGCAATTTGAGTGGTACCACGGAGTTTATACTTTCGTCTCATATTTTGAGTCGGAAGTTTTTTATTTTTTAGGAGGAAATTAAATGGCAAAAGATTTAGCAAAGCAGTACGACCCTGCTGAAGTTGAAGACAAAACATATAAATTTTGGCTTGACAACAAGTATTTTCACGCAACAGTCAATCCTGACAAAAAACCATACACAATAGTTATTCCGCCTCCCAATATTACGGGACAGTTGCATATGGGACATGCACTTGACGAAACATTGCAAGATATTTTAATCCGTTGGAGAAGAATGCAGGGATACGAGGCACTTTGGCTGCCCGGTACAGACCACGCATCAATCGCAACAGAAGCAAAAATTGTTGAGGCAATGAGAAAAGAGGGAATTTCCAAGGAAGACATCGGCAGAGAGAAGTTTCTCGAAAGAGCATGGGATTGGAAAGAACAGTACGGCGGCAGAATTGTGTCGCAGCTTAAAAAACTCGGTTCTTCTTGCGATTGGGACAGAGAGAGATTTACTTTGGACGAGGGATGTTCAAAGGCTGTTAAGCATGTGTTTGTTGACTTGTACAATAAAGGACTTATTTATCGCGGTGAAAGAATGGTAAACTGGTGTCCGCATTGTCTTACCTCCATTTCTGACGCAGAAGTTGAGTATGAAGACCAAGCAGGACATTTTTGGCACTTGAGATACCCGTTTAAAGACGAAAGCGGTTACCTTGAACTTGCTACTACAAGACCTGAAACTATTTTGGGCGATACTGCCGTTGCAGTTAATCCGAACGATGAACGCTATAAAGATTTGGTAGGTAAAACTTTGATTTTGCCGATTGTACATCGTGAAATTCCCGTAGTTGCAGATGACTATGTAGATATTGAGTTTGGTACGGGCGTAGTAAAAATTACACCTGCTCACGACCCAAATGACTTTGAAGTAGGCAAACGCCACAATCTTGAAGTAATTGACATTATGACTCCCGACGCTCACATCAAAGAGGGCTGGGGCAAATACAGCGGTATGGACCGCAACGAAGCGAGAAAAGCAATAGTTGAAGATTTGGAAGCCGAAGGCGCTTTGATTAAAACAGAAGACTACAGTCACAATGTCGGTACTTGTTACAGATGCGGTTCTTCTATTGAACCGAGAATTTCAATGCAGTGGTTTGTAAATATGGAACCTCTTGCTAAGCCTGCTGTTGATGTTGTAAAAGAAGGCAAAGTTAAGTTCGTTCCCGAAAGATTTGACAAAACTTACTATCATTGGATGGAAAACATTAAAGACTGGTGTATTTCCCGTCAACTTTGGTGGGGACACCGCATTCCTGCATACTATTGTGATGATTGCGGAGAATTGATGGTTAGCGAAGAAGATGTTACAACTTGTACAAAGTGCGGCAGCAAAAATGTTCACCAGGACCCTGACACACTTGACACTTGGTTCAGTTCTGCGCTTTGGCCGTTTTCAACTCTCGGATACCCCGATAATACGGAAGAATTAAAGTATTTCTATCCTACAAATACTCTTGTAACAGGATATGATATTATATTCTTCTGGGTTGCAAGAATGATTTTTTCCGCTGTTGAACATACGGGCGAAGTTCCGTTTGACACAGTTCTCATTCACGGACTTGTCAGAGATTCACAGGGAAGAAAGATGAGCAAGTCTCTCGGCAATGGTATTGACCCGCTTGAAATTATTGACCAATACGGTGCAGACGCACTCAGATTTACTTTGGCGACGGGTAATGCTCCGGGTAACGATATGCGTTTCTCGGACGATAAAGTTAAAGCGTCAAGAAACTTCGCAAACAAACTTTGGAATGCTGCAAGATTTGTTTTAATGTATCTTGATGATAACGGAGATTACACATCGCTTCCGAAGAACCTTGCAGTAGAAGACAAATGGATAGTTTCAAAGTTCAACAAACTTGCGAAAGAAGTTACTGAAAATCTTGAAAACTTTGAACTTGGTATAGCAGTTGCAAAACTCTATGATTTTATTTGGGATGTATTTTGCGATTGGTATATTGAAATCTCAAAAATCAGACTTCAGTCAGGCGAAGACGCAGATACAGCAAAGGCAGTTTTGGTATATGTTTTGACAGGAATACTCAAACTCCTTCATCCGTTTATGCCGTTTATTACAGAAGAAATATATCAGGCAATTCCTCATAGCGAAGAGTCTGTAATGATTTCAAAGTGGCCTGAATACGATGAGTCTTTAAATTTCCCGATTGAAGAAAACGATATGGAAATGATTATGGACGCAATCAGAGCCGTTAGAAACAGAAGGTCTGAAATGAATGTTCCGCCGTCAAAAAAAGCAACTGTTAAAATTGAAACTGTAAAGACAGACATTTTTGAAAGCGGAAAAGAGTTCTTTAAACGCCTTGCTTCTGCTTCGGAAGTTGAAGTTGCTCAAAAATTTGAAAACGACGATAAGTCAGTAACAATAGTTACAAACGACGCAAAGATTTATATTCCTTTGGGCGACCTTGTAGATTTTGAAGCCGAAAGAAAACGACTTGAAAAAGAACTTGCTCAGTGTGAAGATAAACTTGCATTTATTGAAAAGAAACTTTCAAACCCGGGTTTTGTGAATAAAGCACCTGAAAAAGTTGTTGAACAAAACAGAAAAGATGCCTCTGTTTTAACTGAAAAAATAGAAGTGCTTAAAAATTCTATTGAAAATCTCGGTAAATAATATGACATACGAACAAGCGTTAAATGATATATTGTTCAATTCAAGTCCCGGAATTATTCCGGGACTTTCAAGAATAGAAAAACTACTTGAAAGATTGGGCAATCCTCAAAATAACTATAAAATCATTCATATTGCAGGTACTAACGGAAAGGGTACAATAGGAAAAATAATAGCGAATTCACTAAGCAAAAACGGATATAAAACAGGACTTTTTTCTTCTCCTTTTGTTACAGACTATACCGAACAGATACAGATAGACGGCAAAAATATAAGCAAAGAAGATTTTGCGCACTATCTGCCTTTCATTAAAGGCGAGGGAAGTGAGTTTGAAAGACTTACGGCGCTGATGTACTACTATTTTTCCGAAAAAAAAGTTGACTGCGCAGTTGTTGAGTGCGGAATGGGCGGACTTGAAGACAGTACAAATGCAATAGACAACACCGAACTTTGCGTTTTGACATCAATTTCCGTTGACCATACAAATTTCCTCGGAAATACTGTTGAAGAAATTGCAAAGCATAAAGCAGGTATAATAAAAAACAATTCAAAAGTTGTACTTTATCCGAATAAGAGTATAGAGCATATTGTGAAAGATGTATGCAGTCAAAAAAATGCACAATTATATTGTGTTGAAGAACAAAACGACTTCAGAAAAAACAATTTTGAAACTGCAAAAGTTGCTTTGTCTTTGCTCGGCATAAATAATATTTGCGAGTATCCTGCACTTTTTGCAAGACAGGAATGCGTAGGTAAATTTATTATGGACGGTTCGCATAATGAAAGTTCGGCAGTCGCCCTTGAAAGTTTTTTGCCGAAAGATGAAAATATAACTGCTGTTATTGCAATGATGAAAGACAAAAATTGCAAAAAATATATAGATACCGTAATGCCTTACTGCAATAAAATAATTGTAACGCAGTGCGACAATGCAAGGTGTATGTCTGCTGAAGATTTGTATAGTTTAATCAGTGAAAAATTTAATAATGCAGAATGTGTTGAAAATTCAAAAACGGCAATAGAAACGGCTAAAAATACGGACTGTGACAGAATTCTTGTATGCGGTTCGTTTTATTTGTGTCGTGAAGTCAGAAATTATATATTGTAAACACAATTCGTCATATTTTTTAATACCGTCGTGTTATTCTTTGTGCGTAACACGGCGGTATTATTTTATTGCTAAATATGTTTAATACGGAGGAAGTACAATGAATGTTACTATTGAAAGCGCCGGCGAAACACTTGCAGTATATTTGTACGGCGAAATAGACCATCATACTGCTATACCTATCAGGCAGAGAATTGACGATGCGATTACATTAAAAAAACCAAAGTGCTTGATACTCGATTTCAAAAATGTCGGGTTTATGGATTCAAGCGGTATAGGTCTTGTTATGGGCAGATACAGAACTTTGCAGAGCTACAACGGTCAATTAGAAATAAGAAATGTTTCAAAACAAACAAAAAAAGTAATGGAACTTGCAGGTCTGTCATCAATCGCATCTATAAAGGAGAAAAACAATGAAGTCAAAAAATGAAATGAAGTTAACAGTTGATTCTAAAAGTTCAAACGAAAGTTTTGCCCGTGTGGTTGTATCGGCTTTTGTTGCTCAGTTAGACCCGACGCTTGAAGAATTGTCAGATATTAAAACAGCAGTTTCAGAGGCTGTAACAAATTCTATTGTACACGGGTATAAAGATACTTTCGGAAAAATTTACATAACGGGCAATATTTACGACGATAATACAGTGAAAATCACAATTAAGGATAAGGGCTGCGGTATTGATGACTTAAATCAGGCAATGACTCCTCTTTTCACAACAGGGGAGTCGGACAGAGCAGGTCTGGGTTTTACCGTAATGGAGAGTTTTTGCGATAAAATCAAAGTTCGTTCAAAAGTCGCTTGCGGTACAACTGTAACATTGTTTAAAAAGATTTCGGGTAAGTCAAAGTGGTAATTGATAAAAGAGATGCTTTTATAGAAGAAAATATAGGACTTGTTCATTCAATAGCAAGCAGGTTTAAAGGAAAAGGCGTTGAGTACGACGATTTGTTTCAAACGGGCTGTGTCGGTTTGATTAAAGCCGTTGACAATTTTGACGAAACTCTCGGCTATAAATTTTCTACCTATGCAGTACCCGTTATTATGGGCGAGATTAAAAGAATTTTCAGGGACGGAGGTACTGTAAAGGTAAGCCGAAGTTTAAAAGAAAAGTCTTTGGTTTTGCAAAGGGAAAAAGAAAAATTTGAAAATAAAAATATGCGTTCTCCGACAATCAGTGAAATGGCAGATATTATGAACTGCTCAAAAGAAGAAATTTGCGAACTTGAAAATGTTTTGAGCCCTGTATTGTCCTTGTCAGGTACGGCAGAAAATGAAAATGAAATAGATGTACCTTTTGATAATTCTGATAACATTTTTGACAGAATAACGCTAAATCAGGTAATTTCTACGCTTTCGGGTAAAGAACAGCAAATTGTCAAACTGCGATACTTTGAAGGACAGACTCAGTGCAGTGTTGCAAAAACTTTAGGCATATCTCAAGTTCAGGTTTCAAGAAAAGAAAAAGAGATATTAAAAAAACTGAAAAGAAAACTGGCATAAATTAAAAGCACACCGTATGTGTGCTTTTTTTGTTTGACATGGTCTGCTATCTGTGTTAAATTATCATATACAATAGGTCGCAAAAATCGTATCTGTGTTGAAATTGGAGAAAGAATATGAAAATAATACTTTTAATTTTATATTTCCTGCTTTTGCTGAGTGTGATATTTTTTGAAAGAAAAAATCCGTCCGAAGCAATGGTTTGGGTTTTAATTTTACTTTTTTTACCTTATGTAGGCGCTTTTATTTACTTGATTTTCGGAAGCACTCTAAGTATTAAGATTACTCGAGAGTTAAGAAATGCAAAATTGATACAACGATATGAAGGTAAGTTCAATTACAGCAAAAATATTGCGTACGAGAATATAAATGATTTTGATTTTACTGAGATGCAAAAACAGGTCATAAATTTTAATAAAGCGTACAACGACAGCGAATTGACTTGTTACGATAACTATCAAATTTTCACTGACGGAAGAAGCCACTATTCAAAACTTTTTGATGACTTAAAAAATGCCAAAAATACAATACATATACAATACTACACAATTCACAATGATGAAGTAGGCAACAAGTTTATGGAAATACTGACAGAAAAAGCAAGTCAGGGGCTTGAAGTTATTGTAATGTGCGACTTTATTGCAAATGTTTCTTCTCCGAAAAAAATGTTTCGGCCTTTTGTTGAGGCGGGAGGAAGATTTAAAAGAGTTAAACCGTTTTTAACGCATTTCAGAAGTCATAGAAAACTTGTTGTCATAGACAATGAAATTGCGTATATCGGCGGAATGAATATAGGTAAACAATACGCAAATATGGCAGAAATAAAAAATCCTTGGCGCGATACTCAAATCAGATTGACAGGTCAGTGCTGCGGACTTTTGGAAGTGTCATATATGGCGGACTGGTTTTGCAATGTTAAAAAGGCACATCTTGAAGATGCCGAAAAATCTGCGGATAAAGCATTTTCGTATAACTATCCCGTTTCAAAATATCCTTGTCAATTTGTTGTCGGAGGTGTTGATACGGACAAAGAGTCTATAAAAATGTGTTATTTGAGTATGATACGAAGTGCAAAAAGTCATATCAGAATTCAGACTCCGTATTTTATACCGGACGAATCTACAATAGACGCACTTAAAACGGCAGCCGCATCGGGTGTTGAAATTGAGATAATAATTCCAGGGATAAAAGCAAGTTTTTTTCTTGACCCTGTTACAAACTATTATTGCGGGCAACTTATGCAGTACGGCGCAAAAGTATATAAGTACAATGGCTATATTCACGCCAAAACCATTGTCATAGACAATAGCATTTGCTGTATAGGTTCTGTTAATATGGATATCAGAAGTCTGCTTGTAGATGATGAAATATGCGGTGTATTTTATGACAAAAAACTTGTAGAAGAATACATAGCCATTTTTAATAATGATATTAACAGCACCAAACAATATACTTTGGAAGATTTTAAAACAAGAAGCAACAAAGAAAAAATAAGAGAAAACTTCTTTTTGCTTTTCTCTCCTATATTATAAACATTATAGTATAATAAAAAAGACAGGTTTTTTACCTGTCTTTTTTATATGCTGATTGTATGTAAAAAAGGCAACCACCTGCTATGCAGGTGGAAAAGAAAAAGCTTAAGCGAGGAAAGAAGTGACAAAATAAAAACACCTTGATATATTTAGGAATGG
>DVEP01000040.1 GCA_015655975.1 Eubacterium sp.
ACTATCATTAGCCATTGAACTATCTCTCATTACAAAGTAATAAGGTTGTTTCTTTGCAATTTCTGTTATAACTTCTTCCGTTACTTTATCATCAAAACAAGCAATTAAGAATCCATCAGCAACATCAAAAACTTTTTTTTCGCCAATAGTGGTTTCTTCAATCTTGCTTGAAAGCAGTACACCTAAATCCAACATTACTTGGAATAGTAAATCTTCAGGTGTTCTATCTTCTTTAATGTTATCAGTTAAATCATTAAATAAAGATTGTTGGTATTCTTGCGGATTATAATAAACATCTTTCATATTAGATGAATCACATTTTAATACTCTAAATCCTCCATCAAATTTAGCTTCTGGATTTTCTTCTTTAATCTTTTTAGCAGCACGACGAATACGCTCTTTTCCAATTTCACAGATATTTTTATATCCTGCTTTATACGCTTCAGATTTCTCGTTTACATTTTCCTTAAGCTGAACCATAATATACTTTCTTTTTCCACTCGTTTCTGCATTATAATTTATCACAGCATGGGCAGTTGTTGCAGACCCTGAAAAGAAATCTAAAACATAACAATTATCGTCAGAAAATGTCATCATTCTAAGCATTCTATCAATCAATTCCAAAGGCTTTGGCGTATCAAAAGTCGCTTCTCCCATAAGGCTCTTTAATTTCGAAGTAGCTGACGAAGTCAAACCTGCATCGTCCCACCAAGTAGTTGCAGTTCTTCTTGTTTGTTCAGCTGTTGTTTTAAAATATTTTTGATAAAGACTGTTCCCTTTTCGAACAACTAATCCAGCCTCATATTTCTGTTTCATAGTTTCCTTAGAAAATCGCCAATATCCCTCAACTCCTAAGAACTCATAATGTGGATTTCCTTTTTTAGCACCACCCGGACCATCAACCGGAACAAGTCTATATGCACCCTTTCCATCGTTATCATCCAAATCAAATCCTTCTAAAACTGGATCGAGTCCAATCATTTTGCGGTTACTTTCCATAACCACTCTGTTTTTTGCGTAGAACAGTATTGTATTATGATTGGGAGAAATGATTTTGTCGTTTGAAACAGATGCTCTTGATTTATGACATATCAAAGCAACACGATTATTTGAGCCGAATATTTCATCACATACCTTCGTAAGGTTGGTAACTTCATTATCATCTATACTAATAAATAACGCTCCATCTTCAGTAAGTAAATCTTTTGCAAGCCTTATTCTCGGAAATATCATATTAAGCCAATCTGTATGAAATCTGCCATTTGTTTCTGTATTTTGAAATAATCGTTCACCATCGTCTGTCATTTGTCCACTAGATAAAACATATTCAGATTGACTTAATGAAAAATCATCCTCATACACAAAATCATTTCCCGTATTATACGGCGGGTCTATGTAAATCATCTTGATTTTTCCAAGATAAGTTTCTTGCAACAGCTTCAACACTTCAAGGTTGTCGCCCTCGATATAAAGATTTTCAGTATTATCAAAATCAACGCTTTCCTCTCTGTATGGACGGAGGGTTTTGTTTATCGGTGCATTGGCAAGAAGAACAGACTTCTTCTTGTCAGGCCAAGTGAACTGATAGCGTTCTTCATTTCCGTCAACAACCTTGCAGGAAATTTCTTGCATAAGCACATCCTTGTCAATAGCACGAACTACCTCGCCGTTTTCGTCAATCGTTTCGGTAACGGCATTAGGGAACATTGCCGCTAACTTCTTAAAATTCTCATCAGCCTTATTAACCGTCTGCATCTTGAGTTTGTCCATTTTCTTTTTCCTCCGTTTTGTCTAAAGGTTTTAATCTTAATAAAAAGTCTGTAAACAGAATTGCATTTAATGCTACTTTTCTGTTTGGATATGTATTGTACCAACAGTGAGCTATCCCATGACGTCCGGGAACATCCGGTTTAACTTCTTCAGCTTTCTTACAATCATAAAAAATGAATTCTTCGCAAAATGATGAAAAGATTCTGTCAAACTCATTTTCCTCAATTAACTTTTTAAGATTTTCACGAGTCTTTTTGCTAACTCGATAACTATCGTCCTTCGCTTTTTCTTGAATAATTCCCTCCCACAAAGTTGACAAGGCACTTACTGTAAGTGCGTATTCTCTGCGATGATATGCTTGAACAGACTGAGCTAAAATTCTTATCATATAGGAGGGCAGGTTCATTTGTTTCCATCCACTCTTGAGATTATTAATTTCATCTTTGTTATAATAAGAGAATATTAACCTGTCTATTCTCTTTATACGATTTTTGCTGGCTCTGCTTGTATCCAGTATCTCAAGTATTTCATCAACCATTGTATAATCCGCAATCCATCCAGCATACGGAAACCATTTAGCATCAAACATTGCTTTTAGAAATATCTCGTTAATTTCTTTGTAATCAAAGTCAAATCCAATTGCACGAATGTTTTCAAGTATGCGTGCCAATGGCGAAAAATCTACTGTTTGCAGCCACGTACCAAGGTGGGAGGTTATGGAGTGAATCTCTTGCATTACAGGGCTTTGAACAAGTGTAGTCAGACTGGAAACAATATTTGTTACAACTTTCTTATTCCACTCATCAAATGCCCTGAGTGCCGGACTTTCAAACTGGTAAGTCGGTATTGCAGACTTAACAGCAAGTTCTCCTATGGCTTTAACTGTGCTATTTTTATGTAGTGCTTCAATAGCCGTTCCAACTCCGGTACATAGTTGTAGCGCTTTTGTGTTAGCGTTAATAGCATTAGATGTATTTATGCTATCCTGAACTGATTTAACCGCACTATTATTTGTCATTTCTTTTACTGCATCTAACGCTGGCGTTGACACAGCAATTTTGGATATAGCCGCTACTTCCACAATCTTTTTCATTTTTTCTTGCTGCTCTACAATAGGCGCAACGGACTTTTTTATATTTTCACTAACTTCAATGCTTTTACGCAAGGATTCCGGTATGTTGTCATTTGGGTTGGGCTTGTCCATTTTATCCCTCCAATTCCCTTAAAAATCATTTTTCATTAAAACTCAGCTCCGGCATCTAAATAAAGCTGCTTATAGTATTTTTCAAATTCTTCGTCCGCTTCTTTTGTTTGTATCGGAGAAAGAACCTCTACCAAAGAAGCGTCCACATCATATAAATGCAGTTTTCCCTTGTAAGGAAACGGCTTTATCAACCTGACATTTTTGAGAAGCCACGCATATCCGGCAGGGTCAGGAACACTGTCCATCAAAGCACCGCCCAAATGCTTTTTAGTGAACGGCACAACATCGACAAGTTCAACCATACAAAGGGCGTATCCGCTGATACAACCTTTGAGCTTTCTTGAACTGGCACATATCAACAAATCTCCACGGTAATTCGTTTTCCAAGACCGCCACTCAACAGTCTTAAATCCATCAAAAATATCCGCCGCATATTCAGGTAAAATAGAAATAGCTTTAACCGTTTTTGCTGTCTGTTCTTCTTTATCCGAATAGCTCTTAACATCAGCTTTAGATTGTGTTCCCGTTTTAGAGGAGCTTAATAAATCAAGTTCTTTTTTCAGCACCTTGACCTTTGAAGCAAGTTCAAACTTCTTTTTGGGTTGTCTTTCTGCTCGTGCTTGCTTTTCGAGTTTGGAAATCTGCTTTTGCAGTTTTTCCTGTTGTTCGTGGAGTGCTAAATTTTCATCAAGAGATAACTCCTCATTCCACACTCCACGCTCCAAACTCTTTATGATGTTTTCCCATACTTTATCGAGATTCAATCCTCGAAGTTCAACAGAACAACTTTCGGTAGGTTTCCACTCTGTTTGCATCAGCTTTGTGTGGAAGATTGCCAGCTTGCTTTGTCCCTCGAATTCAAGTACAAACAAAATGTTCTGTGGAATAAGTCGAGACAGAGTGGCAATCGTTTTCTCATCAAAGTCCTTTTTCTTCAGTGTCACAAGCAGAACAAAGAAGCCGGTGACTTTCTCTCCAGCGGGAATATTCACCTTACTCGGTGCTATCTCACCCACGATAGTAATTCTCGAAATATCAGCGTCAATCTTCTCTTTTGCCGCTGTATTCATTTGAAATTTTGCATATATAGCCTTTTTAGGAAGCTGTTTGCTCATTTCCGTTGACTTCGGTAAACCGAGCATTGTAATCACCTCATCTTACGACTAAGAAGCAAATAAGTTCAAAGTCATCTAAGCCCTTAATTTCGTTTGTCAAAAAGCTAACCTGTCCACCACCCAAGAAACTGTCAATATCACTTTCGTCTTTGACTTCAATAATAGAAGCAATCGCTTTTCCGAGCAAGTCGGAAAACTTTGACATATCTCTGCCATCACGGGTTTCCTTATTAAACTCCCGATACACTTGTGGAATCGGCTCGATTTTGCCTTTGCAAAGGAAACGCATTTTATCAAGCATTTTCTTCGGCGAAAGGTGGTCGCATATTACTTCTCCGTCGTCGCTTATATATACCATATAGAACGGGTGAAGTCTGTTTTGATTATCAATATTTACGCTATCGGAGCGATTTTTCAAAACAAATATCACTCCGGCTGGTGCATCCTCATTTGCCGGAACAACTGCATTAAGTCCAAACGGAGCTTTTTCAATATCAGGGTGGTTCTTTATGTATTCAAGCAAATCAAGCCTAAATTCATTAAGACCTAAATCCATTATTGAAATGCCGGTTGTCATATCTTCAATATCAACAACTTCTTCTTGCAGTTTTTCGAGTTGTGCTTTTCTGTATTCAAGATCAGTTTTTTCTTCATCACTTAAAGGATTATCATCACCCGTACCGGTTGAAGTAATATTTACTATCTTCATACGGGTTTCAACTTTAGCTTTTAGATTGATGTAATCATTAAGGGTTACATCAGGCCAGAAATTGACAAGCTGGATATACTTATTTTTACTTCCGATACGGTCAATACGACCAAAACGCTGAATAATACGAACCGGATTCCAATGTATATCATAGTTAATCAGATAATCGCAATCTTGCAAGTTTTGACCTTCTGAAATACAGTCTGTTGCAATTAGAATATCTATATCTTCCTTTGGAATGTTCTCAAATAAATCTCTACCCTTTGAAATCGGAGAAAAGCAGGTCAGTACAGTATTTAAGTCTCCACGAAGCTTAGGGCAAGTGGTACGACCGTCTACTGAGCCAGATACCATTGCAGTATTAAGTCCATATTTTGATTTGACATACTCGCTTACATTGTCATATAAATATCCTGCTGTATCCGCAAACGCAGTAAAAATGATTATCTTTTTATTGTCTTCGTTAATCGGGTTAGATATTTTTTCATCTATAATTTTATAAAGTTCTTGCAACTTTGAATCGTGATCCGGAGTAATGTCACCAACCATAACAGTTAAGAGTTCAATAACTTCTGCATCTTTTGCTAGACTATCTCTCCAAGATACATAGTCCATATCGGCAAGATCGATTTTTATCTTTCTACCAAAAGAGAACAGGTCGTCTGTATTTTGGTCCTCGTCGTCAAACTCATCCATATTAGATATATCTGTTAATTCAATTTCGTGTGCAGATTGCTTATTAAATCTGTCAATCGTCGCAATCGTACTTTCAATCAAATCTTTTATTCTCTTTAGAGTAAGATTGAAAGAATATACGGAGCTTTCCATACGCTTCATCAAATTGATAGCCGTCAAACGACGGATACCTTGCTCACGGTTTGCTTGAGTAAAGCCTACATTGACTTTGTTATCTTCGTATAGTTCTGCATACTTGTCCATTTTGCTCGGAAGTATATAGTGTGTCGGAGTGTATATAGTCAATGTTAAAAGCATAAGCTGCTCGAAAATTTCATTATAATTTATTGCAGTTTTCAAGTCAGTCAAATGCGGTCTCGGCGATAAAGGTTTTAATCTTATTGGGAAAGTTCCTATATCAGTTGTGTCATAGTATTTTTGAATATGTTTTCTTGAACGGGCTATTGTTACGCTATCCAAGACTTCAAAAAAATCAAAGTCCAACATTTTAAGTAAGTTTTCAGTTGTACGATCTGATGGTTCCCACTTACTCCAAGTGTTAAAAGCTCTTTGGGCGTTCCTGAATATTTCATCAATGGTACGATTAGTATTGAGCTTTTCGTCTATGTAATCTGTGTGTCCTTCATATGCAAGGGCAAGTTGATTTTTCAAGTCATTAAAGCGATTGTTTACCGGTGTAGCCGAAAGCATAAGAACTTTGGTTTTTATACCTGCTCGAATAACTTTTTTCATCAAGGTAACATAGCGATTATCCTTTGCTTCTTCATCCGGATTTTCAACTATCTTACCACCGTTTCTGAAATTATGTGATTCATCAATAACTACAAGACCGTAGTTACCCCAATTTATTCTATCAAGGTCAAGTCCATTTGACTGTCCATGTGTTCTGTTAAGGTCTGTATGATAAAGAACATCATAACCGAGGCGGTCAGACGCAATAGGGTTGTTAATGTAATTATCTTTATATGTGTTCCAGTTGTTGGCTAATTTTTTAGGGCATAGCACCAGCACTGATTTGTTTTTGCTTTCGTAATATTTTATAACTGCAAGTGCTGTAAATGTTTTACCAAGGCCAACACTGTCAGCGAGAATGCAACCGTTATATTTTTCAAGTTTATTGATGATAGCAAGAGCGGCATCTTTTTGAAAATTGTACAGCATACTCCAAATCTTGCTGTCTTTAAAACCGATTGCTTCATTAGGGAGTTCATCTTCAGAAATATCTTCTAAAAATTCATTGAAGATATTATAGAGAGTAACAAAATAAATAAAATCCGGAGAATTTTCATTGTAAGCAGCTGTAATGCTGTCAATAACTTCATCGGTAACATCCTGCAGCCTACTCTTGTCATTCCAAAGTTGATCAAATAGTGACAAATAAGCCGAACTCATAGGTGCTTCTGTTTTTTGAATATAATTATAGGCATTATTACCTCTCTCACAACCTAATCCAACCGTTGAAAATTCAGTGATAGGCATATAATTCTTGTCATCTACATTCATAAAGCCCATCATATCTTCATTGCTTTTGTTAGATTTAAATACAGCTTTTTTCTTAATCCACTCTGCACACTCTTTGGCAATCGCTTTTTGAGTAAGTTCATTTCTTAATTTAATTTCAAATTCTGTACCATACAGATTGCGTTCACGATTAAGTCGTGGAATATAAAACTCTCTCTTTTCCTTTTTCGCTTTTTCTGTTACGAAAGTTGGAGCTGTAAAAATGAAACGCAATTCATCAATAGAGGTGAGTTGCTTTTTAAGTTCTTGAAAGGCATAGATAGAAAAGCAAGCTGCTGCGATAGACAGTTTGCTTCCTTCATGAATCTCAACAGATAAATCATCTTTCAAAGTTTCGGTAACATTATTGATTAATTTCATAATATGATTCTCCTACAGCATTAAAGATAAGTCAATATAAAAATTTGCAACGTACAAAAATCAGTACAGTAAAACAGATGACATATCAAGTCAAAACTATTCATTTTATTATATCATATTTGATAATAATATTCAATAAATTCTAAATTGTGAACATATTCTTACTTTATATGGTGAGGGTTTTTATTTTACTTAAAATAATTTGTAAATTTTATTTCAAAACACATCAACAAAACTTGAATTTTTCTCCGTATTATAGAGGGGTATTTTTTTCTATGGTGAAATTAAATGTAAACAAGGTGTAAAAAATTTTGAAAAACACCCGAACAAAATTGAGATTTTTCTTTGTATAGTAGAGGGACATTTTTCACGGGTGAATTTTTGTTTTCAAATTTACTTATACTCTTTTCTTTTTTTGAAAAAGTATCTCTCGAATAATACGAAAGGAGGCAGAGCAATGAAAGAAAGCTACAAAAGTTTTGATGAGCTACCGATGATGATATCGGTGTCGCAGGTTGCAAAGGTGCTTGGAATATCTCGCACAAGGTCGTACGAGCTTGTCAATGAAAAAGGTTTTCCAAAAATAAAAATCGGTACAAGAATTGTTGTACCGAAAGATGAATTCAAATTGTGGATTCAAAAACAAATTAAGAAAGGATAAAAATGATGCACGCAAATAAAAATTACAAAACCGACGGCAAGGTTTTCTATATGCCAAACAAAATCTTTGAAGAAAACTTTTCGCCTTATGAATTTATGATTTACTGTTTTCTTGTTTCGGTTGGCGACAGCAAAGGCGTAAGTTATTGGTCTGTTCCGAAGATGGCTAAGAAGTGTAGTATGTGTCCGACCACTTGCAGAAACACGCTCAAGTCGCTTGAAGAAAAAGGTTACATAGATATTACTCAAAGATTTTTTGAAAACGCACAGCAAAATAATATCTACACAGTTCATCAAATTTAGTGTACCCCACTGTACGAGCCGATGACAAATAATCTAAAAGCATAAAATTGAAAAAACAGCGTTTTTTCTTTTGCATTTTTCGAATTGATTTTTGATGCAATTTTGTATGAAATCTCGGCTCTTTTGAGTGGGTTTTTGAGCAAATTTCAAGCCGTCGATTTTAAAGCAGGATAAAGGGGTATGATTTTCGGGCTTGGAAATGCCCGAAAACGCCGTCCGGCAAAGCCTGTCGGCTTTTCGATTCGTAATACTTTTGCGTATGATAAGAAATTCGTATGCAGTTAGGGGTGTTTTTCGCAGAATTTCAAGGTTCTTGCGTATTCACTTGAGAGTTGGGGTATGATTATCGAAAATCAAGAAATTTTGACAACGCTGTGGACAAAATAACAGCAAGTTAAATCAAAATAGAGTAACACGTCGGACTAAAACTAAAAACGGCATGTGGGCGATTTGTGACGGCTTTTTGAAGCTAAAACAACAAAAGCAAACACACAATCTTTGGTCTGGATATTGAAAAAGGTTTGTGATATTGTGTGTGCGAAAGGAGTGATAAAATGCAAAAACAACTGCTGACAAACGGCAACGCATTCAAACGAACGGACGGCAGATGGGGTGGCGTGGTTTGGTACAAGGATGAGCAAGGCGAAAGAAAACGCAAGAGCTTTTCCGGAACAACAAAAGCCGAGGTCAACAAGAAGATGACTGACTACATATCCAAGTTCGAAGAAGAAATCATTGACGCCATTGAGGGTAACAAGACAGTAAGTGACAGCTTATTAAATTACCTGCAAGTGTTTAAGTACCCAAATGTTGAACGAGTAACCTATGACCGAAACGAGCAGATATACAAAAATCAAATCGTCCCTTACATGGGAAAACTCATTGTGTCTAACATAACAGGCGCTGACATTAAGCGGTTAATTAGTACGCTGACCGACAAGGGATATTCATTCTCAACCGTCAAGCAAACATACAATCTGCTTAACGAATACTTCGATTATCTTATGCGTGAAGAGTTCATAAAAAAGAATCCGATGAACGCTGTGCCGACAATAAAAAAGTCAAATTATCTTGCAAAGCAAAACAAAGAAGTGCTTCCCGTATGCGAAACAATAACCGTATTTACCGATGAGGAAATTGATAAATTCAAGGCGGAAGCATACAAGAAGTACCCCTCAGGCAAGCCGAAACATAATCAAGCGTCCGCATATATTCTTATGCTGAACACAGGGTTGAGGACTGCAGAAGTGTTGGGTTTAATTAACAGCGACATAGACCTTAAAAAGAAAGTGATGCACATTCAAAGAGGTGTTAAAGAAGCCTAAAAGCGTGACGGAACAGAGAGAAAAAGCGGACGAGAAATCGTAGTTGGCAAGCTGAAAACCGCTTCAAGCAAGCGTATTGTACCATTGAACGAAACGGCTATACAAGCGATTATCGAATTACGAAACGAGCGATATTTCGGTGAGGACGCACCATTGATACCCGATGCAGACGGCAACTTCACAAGACCGTTAAACCTAAGAAAACGGTTTTATTCAATACTCGATGCGGCAGGAATTAAGAAAAAAGGATTACACAGTTTACGACACACCTTCGCAACAAAGCTTGTAACAGGAGTACGTGCAGAGGACGGAACGATAAAAGCATTAACACCGAGGCAGGTGGCAGACCTACTCGGACACACCACTTCGGAGATAACCGAAATGTATTATGTCAAACGAAACACGGATATGCTAATGGGTATTACGAATGAATTTGAATTATGATTGATGCTTTTTTGATGATGTACCAAACGGAATGCATGGATTGTGTGGCACAGAGTGAACAAAAAACAGTGTGAAAATGAAAAGACGGCGTACGGAAAAGACCGTGCGCCGTAGTTTTATCAATATGGGAAATACAAGCAAAATCGCCGTAAAACAGCGTAAACAAAGGAAAAAAGCACCGAAAAATCGGTGCTTTTTTTGGCAGGGGCAGAAGGACTTGAACCCTCGGCACGCGGTTTTGGAGACCGCTGCTCTACCAACTGAGCTATACCCCTATATGGTGGGCCATCAGGGACTCGAACCCCGGACCGACCGGTTATGAGCCGGTGGCTCTAACCAACTGAGCTAATGGCCCATATACAGCTGGTTTAAATTGCTTTAATATAATACCAAAGTAATCGCTGTATGTCAATACCTTTTTTACACTTTTTTCTTTAATTTTAAAGAACTAAATGCATTGAGCAATTAGTAAATTAAATTGTACTATTCTAAAACTTCATAAAATAAAACAGCACCTGTCGTTGCGAGAAACAGTATTCTCTGTGACAGGTGTTGTTTTTGCTTGTTTATTTACAAACGACTACAAATGCTGTTTCCTTTGGAATGTTTATATGCAGCTCGCCGTTGGTTATCGGAGTTTCCTGAACAAATTTATTGCCGTCTTCTGTGATTTTGTATATTTCTGCCGTCTTTTTGTTTTTGTCAAAAATATTCCAGTTACAACAATCTCCGTTTTTACTGTATGCAATATAAGTGTTTTCTTTTTGGACAATCGGTAAAAGAAGTGTGTCGCCCTCTTTGATTGTTTTGCCGTTTTTTGTTATTCTTGCGTTTTTTGCATAGGACATTACATTGTCTGAAAATTCACAGCATTTGCTGTTTTTATTTCCGCTGATTGAAATTCTTTTCAATGAGTTAAGATAATGACCGGGTACTTGATATGTTGCAAAACGATAGATAAAGTCTTTGGTCCAATTACTGTTATCTTTACTTACAATATCTTCGCCGTGCATATTGCCGTAAAATATTTTGTTGAGCGTTTCTTCTCTAAACTCTCCGCCGCAATAAATTTGAGGAGGGGTTTCCAAGAGTTCTTCGTCTGTCATACGGTAGCACCACCAACTGAGCGGAATCAGTCCTGTTGTATCCATAGGAGAAGATTTGAAGTGGTCGCGCGGAAGACCGAAGATAGGTCTGTTTGGAAGAGTGTCACTTTCTTTGTATGTAAATTCAGATGTGATATCTATACCTTTTGATTTAACATATTCAATCATTTTGCGTCGTGCGTCTTGCATTTCTTTAATGCTTACATACGGCGCATAGTTTTTGTAGCATTGAAAATTATCTACATGTATAGTACCTGTTTCTGCGATGAACGGAAATGTTTCAACAAATCTGTCAAATTGCTTTTTGAAAAGTCCTGTTTCCCAATAACTCTTATGGCAGGTTTTGTAGCATTTTCTGCCGTTGTATCTTTCAATAGCATGTGGCTTACCGTTTCTTTTTCTTATCAATGCACCTGCTTTTACAAATTTGTTAAACGACGGAGCGTTGTCGTATGCATCGTTGAAGTTTATGTGAACGCTGATGATTGAATTGTGTTTTTTTGCTTCGCTGCAAAACCATTTGAAGCTGTCAAATGCGGTTTTGTCCTGTGGTCTTTTTAACGCTTTGTTGACTTCAAAAAAATCGGGATATTTGTCGTCGTGTCCTAAATACTGCCAGCCTACAAGGTAATATATTTTTGTTAAGCCCTGTGTAATGTTGTCGATTTTTTTTATGCATTCAAGAGCGTCCTCAAAAGACAATTTTACTATGCTTTTTCCTTCATTTTTTTGTCGGGAAAAGCCATGCCGAGTTTCATAACCATACAGCTTGAATAGTCATAGTTAAAATTAAAGGGTGTTTTCATAAAAAATTCTCCTTTTTATTTAATTAGCGTGTTTTATTATAGCATTAAAATTATTTCGTTAATTTAGAAATTCAACTATATACTTTAGAAAAACGACCATTAAAAAATAGCAGTTTTTCTAAATTATACAGCATTTTTTCTTAATTTTTTTTATCGTAAAGAATTTATAATATAGATATTGATTGTATTTATTGCAGTTATAATTGTAATTTATTAAAACTTAAATGTGAGGAATAAAATATGAAAATAATAAAAGCGTCTGAATTCAACATTTTTCCGAATGAAGATATAACTGAAAACTTAGTTGAACTTTTTGAATATCTTAAAACAATTGACGAAGAAAAAACAGTCGTATTTGATAAAGGTACATACTATCTAGATAGTGAAAAATGCAAAAAATATATGCTTTACATAACTAATACGGTGGGAGATAATGAGTTTTCAAAAGATGAAATACCGCATTTAAATGCCGTACCGTTTTATTTTAACGGCGTTAATGATATTGTTTTTGACGGCAGTGATTCTGTTTTTGTGATTGATGGTAAAGTAACTAACATTGCAATGGAAAACTGCAAAAATATTACTGTTAAGAATATTGAAATTCGGCACGCTCACCCCGATATGCACGAACTTAAAGTGGTGCGAAAAACTCTTTTCGATATTGATTTTGAAATTGACCGAGACACTCAATATGAATTTGATAACGGGAAATTATACTTTTACGGTAAAGATTATCGCGTGGCCGCTGATGAAAATGTTGCAAATGCTTTTTGGATAGGTCTTATAAGAGAAAAAAGCCGTCAAAAAATAAAAAGAGTAAAGCATCCGTTTTTATCTGCTCTAAAAGTTTCTGATTTAGGCAATCGGAAAATTCGTGTTTCTTTTCCAAATACTTTTAGATTTAAAATGGGAGATTGTTACTATATTTTTGATGTTCGACGCCAATTTGCAGGAATATTTGTAAATAGGTGTGAAAATGTAATTTTAAAAAATATAAAGCAAAGATTCAACTATTCACTTGCGCTTGTTGCACAGGACAGTGAAAACATTACAGTTGACAGTGTTCAATTTTCACCTGAAAAAGATTCTGCAAGAAAAATGGCGTCAGTTGCCGATTTCATTCAAATTTGTATGTGCAGAGGCAATGTTTCAATCAAAAACAGTTACTTTGACGGAGCAGGAGATGATAGTCTGAATGTTCACGGTATTCATTTTAAAATAACGAATATAGTCGGCAATCAGCTTACCGTTCGTTTTTCTCATCCGCAGTCGCACGGTTTCAATCCTTTAAGAGCAGGAGACAAAATTGCGTATATAAATACCGATACTTTGATTGAAAAAGGTACCGCAATCATTGAAAAATCAGAGTTATTAAATGAATATGAAATATTGCTCACAGTCAGCAATGTGAATGATGCTAAAACAGGAATTGTAATTGAAGATACAGACGCTTGTCCAAATCTTGAGTTTGAAAATAATATTATGACAAGAATTATTACAAGAGGACTGCTCATTACCACCAGAGGCAAGGTAAATATTTCAAACAACAATTTTATAAGTACAACCATGAGCGGAATTCTTCTTTCTGACGATGCAAAAAGTTGGTATGAAAGCGGAATGTGCCGTGATGTAACAATCAGCAAAAATGTTTTTGAATATTGCGGTCAGACACCTATACTTATAAAACCTGAAAACAGAGTTTATGCAGGCGCTGTTCACAAAAATATTAAACTTACGGAAAATACATTTAAAAACTACAAAGGCTATTGTATAAAGGCAAAAAATACCGACGGTATTTTTATTAAAGAAAATAAGTTTTCAAACAATAAAAAAATTAAATCAAAAAATTGTAACAATATAGTTTTAAACTGATAAAAACTGTTTAAATACTATTGTAAAAAATATATTTATAAAATAGGAGAAAATATATGCCGAAACTTAAGAAAAGAATATATCGTGTTTCCGAATTTATAAGCAATAACGATTTGCCGCATCTTTCGCAGTCAAGACAGGCTCATCAGTCAAAGTCAACGATAGACGATTTTGAAGGATTGTTTATTGACTACGGTTGGCGCGAAACCTCATATCCATATACTCAGCAAAACGCTTATTCCGAAGAAGCAGAAAGAGAAATAACAGTAGCTGTTCTTGAAAATGAATATCTTTATGCTGAATTTTTGCCGACTCTCGGAGCAAGACTTTGGAGACTTTTTGACAAGAAGCAGCAAAAAGATGTGCTTTATACAAACGATGTTATCCGTTTTAGAAATTTAAGCATAAGAAATGCTTGGTTTTCCGGCGGAGTAGAGTGGAATTGCGGAATTATAGGTCATTCACCGTTCACCTGTTCACAAATGTACTGTGCTTTTGTTGAGGGTAAAAACGGAGAAGATGTATTGCGTTTCTATGAATTTGAAAGAACAAGAGAAATTTACTATCAAATTGACTTTTGGCTTGAAAAAAATCAACTTATGACGACCGTTCGTATAGAGAATACAAATGCAGAAGTTGTGCCTATGTATTGGTGGTCAAATATGGCAACGCCGGAGTATGAAGGCGGTCGTGTTGTTGTGCCTGCAAACAGTGCATACAACAATTCCGACGGTATGGGTATAAAAAAATCATCAATACCGTTTGATAACGGAATTGATGTTTCATATCCTGAAAATATACCTAATACTATAGATTATTTTTACGACATTTTTCCTGAAGAAATTAAATTTATTGCAAATGTCAGCAAAGACGGTTTTGGACTTTTGCAGTTTTCAAGCAACAATCTAAAGGGCAGAAAGTTGTTTTCGTGGGGACACAGAAAAGGTTCAAAACATTGGCAGAGGATACTTACCGATAAAGCGGGTGATTATGTTGAAATACAAGCAGGTATCGGCAAAACACAGTACGAGTGCATTCCTATGCCGCCAAAAACCGTTTGGACTTTTGCAGAGTGTTACACACTTGCAGACATACCTGAAGAAGCGGTTAACTCCGAATATTGTGAAGTTGTAAAAGCTGTAAAAGAACAAATCGAAAGCCTTACAAAAGAAAACAGTTTAGACGACAGACTTACATATTTTACAGAAAATATAAGTTTGCAAAAAGGAAAAGTTGTTTTGTCCGGAAGCGGATTTGGTTATCTTAACGGTGTCTTGGGCGGTAAAGTTCCGAAACAACTTGATTTTTCAGAAAACGATGACATTAAAGGCTGGCTTTCTCTTGTAAACGGTGAGAGAATAAATGACAGTTTATCATTTGCGTATGGAAATAAATCGGAAAAGTTACTTTTGAAAAATCAAAATGTTTGTGATTGGAATATTCCGTATCAACTCGCATTACTTTCATACGACAAACGAGATTTTGAAAATGCAAAATTATGGTGCGAGAAAAGTCTTATTCTTGATAATAATGAAAAAAATACGCATTTATATGCTCACATTCTTTATCAGACAGGTAATGATAACAGCATTTATTTTGCAAAAAAATCATTGCGTTTTGATGTTAAAAATTATGCTCTTGCAGAAAGTATCTTTACTTTATTGCTCAAATTAAGTGCATTTGATGTAATTGTAGAAGAGTTTGAATTGCTTGACGCTGAACTTAAAAATAATCAACGGCTTTTAATGTATCTTTCAATGGCATATTTGAAAACAGGCAATGCAAAACAGGCAGAACAAATACTTACGGGAGACGGCGGACTCAAACTTCTCGATTTCCGTGAGGGAGATAAGTTTTTAGACGAGCTTTATCGCGGAATAAGAAAAGAACTGTACGGCGAAAAAGACAGTGAAATTACCGTGCCCGAACAGTTTGACTTCATAGTTTTTGATGCAAATAAATAATATTGTAAAAATATAAAGAAAGGTCGAAAAAATGCTTAAAAATATTCCTAAAGAAATATCGCCGACTTTGTTAAAAGTTCTTTGTGAGATGGGACATGGCGACGAAATTGTTATTGCTGACGCAAATTTTCCGTCAGCGTCAAATGCAAATATTCTCATACGAGCAGACGGAATATCTGCCTGCGATATGCTTAATTCGATTTTGCAATTAATTCCTCTTGACCAATATGACACAAATAATTTTGTTTTAATGCAAAAGTGTGACGGAGATACGGTCGATACTGATATTTGGAATGAATATGCCGAAATTCTGAAAAAATACGAACCAAAAGCAGAAATGTCGTTTGAAGAAAGATTTGCATACTATGAAAGAGCGAAAAAAGCCTACGCAGTAATTGCGACAGGAGAAACAAAACAATATGCAAATATAATTCTAAAAAAAGGCTGTATAATTTAAAATAGTTTAAAAAATTAAAACCTTGGTGCTTTAACAGTACCAAGGTTTTAGTATTATTTTAAAACTTGAGTTTTCTGAATTTTCCGGGAGAAATACCCTCGTTTTCAGTGAAAAAATATATGAAGTTAGATTCACTGTTGAAACCTATTTCATAGGCAATAGAAGCAACAGTCATGTCTGTTACCTGCAACAGATATTTTGCTCTGTTCAGTCTTGAAATCAGAATATAATCATATGGAGAAAAACCTGTTTGTTGTTTGAAAACTCTTGAAAAGTGAGAAGAACTCATATTGACAATTTTAGCAAGGTTGCTGACAGTTAAATTGCCGTTTAGGTTTTCGGAAATATAGTCTTTGACTATTTGAATTATATCTTCATAACTGCTTTCGCCTTTGTTTTTTGCACTTTGAGGGTTTAACAGTTCCATAAACACTTTGTATATATCAAGAGAATAGTTTAACTCGACAGGCGGATTGTCGTCTTTCATATTGTCAAAAATACGGAAAAGCAGTTTTCTCAAATGCTGAATATCTTTGCATTTTATAATATTTCCCTGACTTTTTTCAATCTCTTCATAAATAGAAAGCGAGTTTGCGCCTGCTATATGAATCCATATAGATTCTAAACTGTTGTCAGTATAGTATTCGTGCGGTTTGTAACAGTCGAGAATAACAGTGTCGCCTTTGCGCGCCGTTATGTGTTTACCGTCTTTGATATATGTAAAAGTTCCGTCTAAAATGTGAGTAATCAAAAGACTGTTATAGTTGTTTCGTACTAAATGGTAGCCCTTGACACAGAAAAAATGTCCTGAGCTGACAGGATAATAGTATATTTTTTTTGCAGTTTGCGACGGAGAAGAAAAATAGACTTCCGATTTTTTTAAAACACCTGTTTCATTGCATTTCATAGCACATATTCCTTTATGATAGGATTTCTAAATAATTTGATAGTTTTTCGCAATAAAGATTTACAAAACTATTGTACAATTTAATATGTAAACTGTCAAGAAGTATAAAAGAGGAGATTTAAATATGGAAATTACATAATGGAATAATATTGATTATTAATCTAAAGAATAGTTTGAATTTTTACATATACAATAATATTTACGGAGAATTTTATGATACAGATAACCGACAATGTTTTTCATCTTAATACAAATAATAATTCATATATTTTTGCAGTTACACCGCACGGCGATTTGCAGCATCTATATTACGGCTCAAAAATAGAGTTTCAAAAGGATTATTCGTCTTTTTTTGAAAAGCGTTCTATGTTGCTTGTTTCTGCATTGTATCCTGAAAACGATGTTGCATACGGAAAAGACGCAATGCAGTTTGAATATTCGTCGCTGGGCTGCGGAGACCGTCGCGAAAACGCGTGTGTTGTAAGTTGTGAAAACAATTTGTGTGAATTTGTATATGACGGTTGCGTCGTACTGAAAAATGCACTTGCAAGACAAAATTTTGCTCAATCACACAGTTATGACCAGTGTCTTTGTATTTTTATGAAAGATAAACAATCGAATACACAATTAAATCTATATTATCAGATTTTTGAAAATTGCAATGTAATTACAAGGTATTCCGAAATCAAGTCAAATCAAAAGCCTGTCTGCATTGATAGTTTAATGAGTATGCAGCTTGATTTACCGAACGGTAAATATAAGTGTTTGTCATTTGACGGAGCTTGGGCAAGAGAACGATTTAAAAATGAACAACAGTTAAAAGCGGGAAAAGTTGTATTTGATTCGCAAAGCGGCGCTTCAGGTGCTTTTCACAATCCTTTTGTGATGCTTACACAAAATAATGCAGACAATTTTTCAGGCGAAAGTTACGGCTTCAACTTGATTTACAGCGGAAATCATCAGGAAGTGTTTGAAGTATCGCAATACGGCGGTGTAAGAGTTTTAAGCGGTATTTCTCCCGTTGGTTTTCAATTCAAATTGCAGCCGAGTGAAACATTTTTCACACCGGAAGCAGTTTTGACATATTCAGAAAACGGCTACAACGGTGTGTCGCAAAATATGCATATTTTTGTAAAAAATCATATTGTCCCGAAACGATGGGCAAATAAGCCTAAACCTGTTTTACTCAACAGTTGGGAAGCATGCGTTTTTGATATATCGGAAGAAAAGTTGTGCGCTCTTGCCGATTGCGCTTCTGAAATCGGTGCCGAAATGCTTGTTATAGACGATGGCTGGTTTTCAAACAGAAACGACGATACTACTTCTTTGGGCGACTGGTATGAAAACAAAGATAAATTCCCTAACGGAATTAAAGCGATAGCAGACTATGTTGAGAAAAAAAATATGCAACTCGGCATCTGGCTTGAGCCTGAGATGATTAGTAGAAAAAGTGAACTTTTTGAAAAGCATTCGGATTGGGCGCTTGGTACCGAACAGGGAAGAACGATTTTAGGGCGAAATCAATATATTCTTGATTTATCGAGAAAAGATGTTCAGGACTTTTTGGTGGAAACGGTTTGTTCTGTCATCAGTAAGAGCAAAGCAAAATATGTTAAATGGGATTTCAACCGTATGTTTTCAGACTTCACTTCTGCGGTGACACCTCTCGGAGAAGTACAGCACCGTTATGTGTGCGGACTTTACCGAGTTCTTTCTGAAATCACGAAAAAGAACCCGACTGTTTTGTTTGAATTGTGTGCAAGCGGCGGTGCTCGTTTTGACCTTGGTATGCTTTGCTATATGCCGATAGGCTGGGTGTCTGATAATACAGATGTGTTTACACGAACACTTGTCCAGGAGGGTACAAGTTACGGCTATCCGCTTCAGGTAATGTGCAACCATATTTCTGAAGTTCCTAACCAACAAACAAAGCGTATGAGTACTCTTGACAGCCGATACAATGTTGCGTCATTCGGCATACTCGGATTGCAATATGATTTGACAAAACTGCCGAAAGAAGAACTTGAACAGTTGAAAAAATACATAGCTCATTATAAGCAAATCAGAAGTTTAATTTCAAAAGGAACTTTTTACAGATTGACCGATGGTTTTGATGAAAACTTCACTGCTTGGCAATTAGTCGGAGCAGATAAAAAAGTATCGTATGTGATGTTGTTTCAAAAAATGTTTTTTTCTGTTTCGCAATTACCAAAATTAAAATTAAAAGGTTTGTCATCAAAAAGTATTTATACTGTTGATAAAACAAATGTAAGTGCAAGCGGCGAAGCACTTATGAAAAACGGCTTGATTTTTTTACAAAACTATCAGGGAAATGAACAAAGCGAATGCGGTCATAGTTTGGCTGATTTTTCGTCAGTAATTTATAAAATTGAAAAGGAGAAAGATTAATATGAAAAAGTTTTTTTCAAAAAAACCCGTTAAAATTATTATTAGCATCATTGCAGCACTTGCTGTTATCGTTTGCATTTGCAATGCTTATTTTGCATCTGTTGCTTTGGAAGAGCAAAAAGGTGTAGCTGTTTGTGATGATTGGAGTGTAAATGATACATATACTCCCGATTATGCACAAAATATAGAAATTAAAAATGATGATATTAAAATTCTTTGTCTTACCGATATTCATATCAGAAACCATGCAACTTTTGCAGCGTCTCTCGGTGTTAACTTTATACTTGACGGTATGAGCGAAATTCAATTAAAGCAACTCATTAATGAAGTTAATCCTGATTTAATAGTAGTCGGCGGAGACACAGTTCTTACAGCTTGGAACGATATATGTACACAGCAATTTTGCGATTTTATGGAAAAGTTTGAAATACCGTGGGCTCCTGTTTTCGGAAACCATGACTATGAGGGCAGAGCCGATAAAGCAAAACTTGCAGAAATTTACGAAGCAAGTGAGCATTGTTTGTTCAAATCCGGTCCGTCGGGAATGAACGGTATGGGTAACTATATTGTTAATTTAACAAAAAATAATGAAGTAGTATATTCACTGTTTATGTTCGATGACGGACAGTACAGAATTGTTGACGGACAAATAAGCGACGGCGGTATTAATGAAAATCAAATCGAATGGTATAAATGGGCTGTAAAAGGAATTAATGAAACAAGCGGTAAACAAGTTCCAAATATGGCATTTATGCATGTTCCTGTTCCGGAATACAAAGAACTTACCGATTTTGAGATGGGAGCAAGACAGGAAGAAAGCTGTGTTGCAGTAGAAAATGAAGGCTTTTTACAAACATTTATTGATAACGGCGGAACACATATGTTTGCCGGTCATGACCATATCAACAATTTTGTTGCCGATTATAACGGAGTTAAACTTTGCTATATGACAAAAAGTTCATACAACTGCAATTTCTCTTTTGAAATGCTTGGCGGAACGGTTGTTACTATTGATGAAAGCAACAATGTTAGTTTAGAAATTAAAGAGTTTTAAGAGGTGTGAATTTGAAAACATACGCTACATATTTTGTAAATGATGAAAAATCACCGTTGAAGTACGGTGAAATAAATTTGATTAACCCTGCCCGTCAAAGACTGAGAAATGAAGATAAAAAAACAGGAGTAGAGGTTTTGCCTGTTTTCTGCGGATTTTGCGGAACAGATTTTGAACTTATGAAAATGGGCAGAAAATGTCAACTTGACAAAAAATTCCCGACAGAGCAGTCAAGATTGATAAACGGTCATGAAGGTGTTGTCTGGGTGCCGAGTGAAAATCGCTTTGCGATAGTATTAATAAGAGGCGGAGACAGTTACGACCCGACAAGATTTACTGAAAACGAAACATATTTTGAATACGGCTGCGACGGTGCCGACGGTATTTTTTGCGACAAAGGGTATTTTAACCCAGATATGCTTTTGCATTTACCGAAAGAGTACGCAGGTCTTACAAAAATGCCGTTATCTCTTGCTAAAAAACTTGTTTTTTCTGACCCTTACGCCTGTGCTGTTTTTCAGTATGAAAGAATGTGCGATATAGGTCAAGCACAAAATTTTCGTGTTGAACTTGCAAAACAGAAGTGTGATGAAAGTACGGCAAAAAAATGTGCAGTTAAATCTACATTTGACCGAGTTGTAATTTTCGGTTTGGGTACAACGGGACTTTTTATAGGCGACCAAATACACAGAAACTGTAAAGACGCAAAAATTCTTTTTGTTGCAAGAAGCAGTGAAAACAGCAAAAAAGCACAGTTTGTAAAAAATGAACTTGGATGCGACTATCTGTCTTTGGCAGGTTTAAATGAGCAAGAGTCGGCAGACGCTATAATTAAAACGCTCGGCGGTACTGCAACTGTTTTTGTAGGAACAAGCGGAACAGAAGTTGAGAGCAGAGTTGCTTTTGAACACGGTGTTCTCGGTTGCAACGGCATATACAACAGTTTTTCACTCGGTCCGAAAGTTACCTATGATACAATGCCGTTCGGATTTAAAAATCAAGTCATTCTTTCGTCCATAAATTTCACTCAAAAACATATGGAACAAGCGATACAAATTCTTTGCAACAGCAATTTTGATACGCTTGTTGAACTTATAGATAAGGACGAATTCATATCAAATCCTATCGGTGCGTATGAAAATAAAATCTATTGTAAAGGCGCACCTTTAAAAACTGCTGTTGTATGGAATGAAAAATATATTGGTGAGGAAGAATAATGAAATCTGTAGAAATAACAAAACCGTTTGAAATAAAAATTGTAGATAAAAATATTCCCGTAGCAAAAGAAAACGAAGCGCTATTAAAAGTGCTGTATTGCGGTATATGCGGTGCTGATGTCGCATCATATACCGGCAATCAACCGTTTACTACATATCCTAGAATACCGGGACATGAGTTTTCTGCACAAATTGTAGAAATTCCGAAAAATGATAAAGGTCTTAAAAAAGGCGATATTGTAACTTGCAATCCGTATTTTAATTGCGGTGAGTGCTACGCCTGCAAAAGAGGATTGGTTAACGCCTGCCATGACAATCAAACTATGGGTGTTCAGCGAGACGGAAGTTTTCAGGAATATATAACAATGCCTGTTGAACATATCATAGACGGAAAAGGTTTGACTGCAAAACAACTTGCTTTGATTGAGCCGTTTTCTATAAGTAACCACGCTTTGTCAAGGGCTCAAGTTAAGCCAAAAGACAATCTTCTCATTATGGGAGCAGGACCTATCGGTCTTTTTGCACTTATTAAAGCAAAAGCGATGGGCGCAAATGTGCTTGTTGCAGATATGCTTTCAAACCGTTTGGAATTAGCCAAAGATTACGGAGCAGATGCAGTTGTTAATGTAAAAGAAACTGATTTGCACAGTGCTTGTCATGAGTTTACAAACGGCAACGGTTTTGATGTTTGTGTTGAAGCATGCGGAGCACCTGAAACATTTTTAAATTGTATTGATGAAGCAGCGCACGGTGCAAATATCATATTAATAGGCAACGGCAAAAGAGAAACAAATTTTGTTCATTCGATAATATTGAAAAAAGAACTCAATATTTTCGGAAGCAGAAATGCATATACAAAAGATTTTGAAGAACTTATAGAACTTGTGAAGTCGGAAAAAGTAAATCCGTTAAATATGATTAGCAAGATTTATGACAGTTCAGATGTAAAATCTGCTTTTGATTCTCTTGTTCACAATGACGGCTCACTTGCTAAATTGCTTGTGAAATTTTCAGATGCGGAGTAGTTTATGAAAGAAAAAATAATACAGTTCGGCACAGGCAATTTCTTGCGTGGTTTTGCTGACAGTTTTATTGACAAATTAAATAAAGACGGTTTATTCGACGGTAAAATTGTTATTGTTTCGCCGACCGATTCAAAAACGGCGGATTTACTGAATTCGCAAAACTGCGTATATAATCTTTATATACGAGGAGTGGAAAACGGCAAAGAAGTATGTGAAAGAACACAAATTAATTCAATCAGCCGAACAATAAATCCATATAAAGAATATGAAAAATATCTTGAACTTGCAAAAAATTCTGATATTAGATTTATCATTTCCAACACAACCGAGGCAGGCATAGTCTTTTGTGCTGATGATAAAATAACTGATAAACCTGCAAAATCATTTCCTGCAAAACTCACACAGTTGTTGTATGAAAGATATAAAAATAATCTTGACGGATTTGTGATTTTTGCCTGCGAACTTATAGATGATAATGCAAAAGAACTTAAAAAATGTGTGTTAGAATATGCAAATTTATGGAATTTAGAAACTGATTTTATAAAATGGGTTAACGAGAAAAACACATTTTGCAATACGCTTGTTGACAGAATTGTAACAGGTTTTCCGAAAGGCGAAGAAAGCAAATTGTTTGCGGAAATAGGCGGTGAAGACAAACTTCTTGACACATCCGAACCGTATCATTTGTGGGTAATTGAAGGAAATTTTGAAAAAGAACTGCCTATGCAAAAAGCAGGGTTCAATATTGTTTGGACAGACGATGTTACGCCGTACAAAAAAATGAAAGTGCGAATACTCAACGGCAGTCATACTTCTCTTGTTTTTCCGTCAATGCTTTTAGGCGTAGAGACTGTCAGAGAAAGTCTGGAAAACACTGTCTTGAAAAAATATCTTGATATTTGTCTTTTTGAATACATCATTCCGTTACTTGATAATTCAAAAGAAGCAAAACAGTTTGCAGGCGCTGTACTTGAGCGTTTTTCAAACCCGTATATAAAACACAAATGGCAGTCAATTTCTTTGAATTCAGTCAGCAAATTCCGAACAAGAGTTTTGCCGTCAATAATAGAATATAAAAATAAATACAATGTTTTGCCGAAAACTCTTGTTTTTTCACTTGCTTGTTTAATTGAGTATTATAAAACAAATGATGTAAACGATGATTTGTCGGCAGTTGAGTATATTAAAAACAACTCTGTAAAAGATATTTTGTCAAGTACGAATTTGTGGGGCTGCGATTTAACAGATATGCTGACTTCGGTCGAAAAAAGTATAGAGAAAATTCATACCGAAGGAATAAGCGAGGCAACTGAATGGGCAATGTTATAATAAATTCTAAAGATAATGTCAGCGTAAATCTTGAAAACGGTCATAAATACGCAATCAAAAATATTCATATAGGCGAAAGCGTAGTAAAATACGGTTTTACAATAGGTACTGCGACAAAAGATATTATAAAAGGTGAACTTGTACATACGCACAATTTAAAAACAAATCTTGCAGGAGAAAGTGAGTATAGATACACTCTAAACATTCAAAATTTTCCTACAGAAGAACCGATAATGATTTCTGCCTATCAGCGTGAAAACGGTGAAATAGGTATAAGAAATGATGTATGGATAGTTTCTACAGTGGGTTGTGTAAACGGCGTTGCGAATACGCTTGCACAGAAAACAGGTGCTTTTGCTTTTACACACCCATACGGTTGCAGTCAACTCGGAGACGATTTGCTTGTAACACAAAAAGTTCTTTGTAATCTCATTCGGCATCCAAATGCAGGCGGTGTGCTTGTTTTGGGTCTGGGTTGCGAAAACAACAATATAGATGAACTAAAAAAAGTTCTCGGAAAATATAATGAAAAAAGAGTAAAATTTTTAAATACGCAAAGTTGTGAAAATGAAATTGAAAAAGGCATAGAAATCATATCTGAACTTCAAAAGCAAGCCGAAAAAGATACAAGAACAACCGTACCTGTTTCAAAACTGAAAATCGGTTTGAAGTGTGGCGGAAGTGACGGTCTTTCGGGTATTACAGCAAATTCTCTTGTAGGTAAAATTACAGACAAATTCGTTTCAATGGGCGCAACTGCAGTTTTAACGGAAGTGCCTGAAATGTTCGGCGCCGAACATATATTGATGGACAGGTGTGTTGATGAAAAAGTTTTCAACGATACTGTAAGTTTGATTAATAACTATAAAAAGTATTTCATTTCGCACAATCAACCGATTAGTGAAAATCCATCGCCCGGAAATAAAGAGGGCGGTATAACAACTCTTGAAGAAAAATCTCTCGGTTGTGTACAAAAAGGCGGAAATGCGCCCGTAACCGAAGTTCTTGACTATGGAGATGTTGCAACAAAATCGGGACTGAGTTTGTTAAACGGACCGGGAAACGATATGGTAGCAATCACAAATTTAACTGCTGTAGGTTGCCACTTAGTGTTGTTTACAACAGGCAGGGGAACACCTCTCGGTGCGCCTGTACCGACTGTTAAAATATCGACAAATACAAACCTTGCGCAGAAAAAGCAGTCTTGGATTGATTTTGACGCTCAAAGCGGAAATTTAGAGGAATTGGTTCAACTTGTATGTGATGTCGCAAACGGAAAAGAAACAAAAAACGAACAAAACAGCTATCGAGAAATAGCCATATTCAAAAACGGAGTAACACTATGATAATAGACGCTCATACTCATTTGTGGAAAAAGCAAAACGGAAAGGTTGACGGAAAGTCGGTTTTTTCGCTCCAAAACGGCAAAAGCAATTTTGGGGGCGAAATCAGACAAATGATGCCGCCGTATATGTTAAACGGAGAAAACACGGCCGATATGCTTGTTTCAAATATGGACTATGCAGGTGTAAACGGCGCAGTAATTACGCAAGAAGAAATTGACGGAAATCAGGACAATTATCTCTTAACCGCAAAAGAAAAATATCCGAACTGTCTCAAGATTTGCTCTCTTTATGAAGAAAATAAACCGTTTAATATTGACGGCTTTGACGGTATAAAAATCTGCGCAGGAAGATTGACTGCGCAGGATTTAACAAAGCACGAAAAAGTGTTTGAAATTGCCGATAAAAACAATAAGTTTATTTCGATAGATATGGCGGACGGCGATACCCAGACAGGCTCACTTGCCGAAATAATACAGCAGTATCCGAATTTGAAAATTGCAATAGGTCATTTCGGCATGGTTACAAGAAAAGGCTGGGAAAAGCAGATTGAGCTTGCGAGATACAAAAATGTTTTTATAGAAAGCGGGGGTATAACTTGGCTGTTTAACAGCGAATTTTACCCTTATCCGTCCGCTGTAAAATCAATACTGAAAGCGTCGGAAATTTGCGGAATTGACAAGTTGATGTGGGGAAGCGACTATCCTCGAACTATGGTCGAAATAACATACAAAATGAGTTTTGATTTTGTTTTGAAATCAAATGATATTTCCGCAGATGACAAAGAAAAGTTTTTATATAAAAATGCAAAAAGTTTTTATAAATTTGATGATTTTGAAGAAATCAAAACAGTCAAAAATATGCTTTAATACTGAAAATAAATTTGCGTATAAAATTTGTATAATCGTATAATTGAATTTAAATATACTAATTATTCGGAGTAAAATATGACAGATTTACAAATGCAGTCATATCTGCAAAAAATAGATGAAGTAAATGAGAACGGCAAATACAGTCCGAATTGGGACAGTCTTGCCGAATATCCTGTTGCAAAGTGGTACAAAGAGGCAAAGTTCGGTGTATTTGTTCATTGGGGCGTTTTTACCATTCCGGAGTACTTCAGCGAATGGTACCCGAGACTGATGTACTATAAAGGAAACCCTGTTTATTGGCATCATAAGAAGAAATACGGCAAAAATTTTAATTACAGAGATTTTATTCCTATGTTTAAGCCAAAGCATTTTGATGCCGACGAAATAGTAAAAACAGTAAAAAACAGCGGTGCAAAGTTTATAATGCCTGTTGCCGAACATCACGACGGTATAAAACTTTACGACAGTAATTTGTCAGAGTGGACAACTTGTAAACTGCCTGTTAAAAGAGACTTTGTTGCCGAATATAAAAGCGCATGCGAAAAAAACGATATTGTTTTTTCTGCGTCATCGCACAGAGCAGAGCATTTTTGGTTTTTGAACGGCGGCAGAACCGTCGGCTTTAGAAATGAAACAGAAAATGAAGAGTACAGGGAACTTTACGGTGAGTGCGAAAATGTTTACAAAGCAAATAACCTGTACACTCTTTTGAAGCAGGAGCACGGAATAGAACCAACTGAAAATTGGCTCAAAGATTGGCTTGTCTCATCTTGTGAATTGATAGATAAATACAAACCGTCTTCATTGTTTTTTGACTGGTGGGTTTCATATAGGGCTTTTCGTCCGTATATGAAAAAATTTCTTGCATACTATTACAATCGTTCTGTTGAATGGGGCAAAGAAGTTTGTGTATATTATAAGTCAGACGCTGTAATGTATAACTGCGCGATATTTGACCGTGAAAGAGGTCAGCTTGAAAATATCAGTCCGTATATTTGGCAGGGAGAAACCTCGACGGCATATAATTCGTGGAGTTATTGTACAACAAACCGTTTTAAAACAGCCGAAACTATTGCTTGCAATATGTTGGATGTTATTTCAAAAAACGGTTGTTTTGTACTTAATATAGGTCCAAAAGCAGACGGTTCAATATGCGAAGAAGAAATACAAATCTTAAATAAAATAGGCGAGTTTACCAAGACAAATGCAGAAGCAATCTGGGGTACTCAGCCATACAAAGTTTTCGGTGAAGGCAAAAAGCAAAAAGGCGGTTCTTTCAATGAAAAATTCAGTTATACAGGCAGAGATTACCGCTTTACATGTAAAACAGGCATTGTTTATGCTTT
The DNA here is from genome assembly GCA_015655975.1 of Eubacterium sp. Classification (GTDB taxonomy): domain Bacteria; phylum Bacillota; class Clostridia; order Oscillospirales; family Acutalibacteraceae; genus Scybalenecus. Next base: position 27,815 of record DVEP01000040.1, read on the forward strand.
TGCGCTGAAGCCGAAAGGTAAAAGTGAGTTTAAAATTAAATCACTTGCCGACAGTATGGATTTGTTCCATTGTGTTATAAAAAACATTTCTGTTCTCGGAAGTGAAGAAAAAGTTGAGTTTTCACAAAATAAAAAAGCTCTTACCATAAAAACACAAAAGATAAATTCATCAATGCCTGTTTGCTTTAAAATTGAGGTGGACTAAGAAAATATAATAAATTCTCCTTTTTTCATTATAAATTCTTTAGAGAAATATGATTGATTGTCAGTTTTTAAATGTGAAAGGTCATTTTCAATAATTATTTTGCAGTCTGCCGTCGCTTCCAATTTTAAATAAACAATTATTCCGTTTTTCATTTTACTGCTTACAAGAACTCCTCCGTATGCTCTGAATGTATCAAATTCAACATCTTTCCAACTTTCAGGTATGGCAGGAAAAAGTTTGATTTTTTCGCGTTCGCTGTAAAGGAGCATATTTTGGATTGCATCTGTTGCTATAAAATTACCTTCAAGAGTAAATAAACGGTATTTCATTTTGAATTGCGTCATTTTTTTGTAATCGCCGTTAACATGAAAGCCGTTTGATGTGCAGGTATATTCAAAAAAATCGTGAAGCATTTTGCAGGCGTTTTCTCCGTCGCTTTTGGCGATGTAAAGCTGCGCCATCCATCCAAATGAATAGCCGACCCATTCGCTGATTCCGTGTTTTTCTAAGTCGGATATTGTATTGTCAATAATTTTTTTACTGTTTTCATCTGTATATTCAAGAGTTTTTAAGGGATAAATTGACATACAGTGAGAATGATGTCGGTGAGAACAATAGGGGCTTTCGTCGGGACTCAGCATTAACACATTATTTTTGTCTATTGCAAGCGGTTCGAATTTTTTCAGATGCTGTTGCCATTCTGCCTGAGTTTGAATATCATTTAACATACCGCTTAAATGTATCATATCTTCTGCAAAATTACGCATAAGAGCTAAATCATAGTTGGAATTGGGTGTGAGCCAAGATTTGATTGTGTTATCGTGGATTTCCGGTGATGATGAAAGCGGAAGTTTATAAAAACCATTGTTTTCTTTCAAAATGCCTAATAAAAACTTTCCTACTTCTCTCATATAGTTGTATATTTTATGGATATATGTATCGTTTTGTGTAAAATAGCAATATCTTGCCATTATTTGACAAAGCCAAAGTTGATTTGTAGGAGAAAGCGCGTATTGACACCAACCGCCTAAAGCGTGTCCTTCTATATCCATGACAGATGGCAAACAAATTCCGTCGGTTTTGTAAAAGTTTTTTGCAAAGTTATTTCCTGCTTGAGACATATTGAGTAAATAGTCAATAAAGCATTCGCCCTGTTCCAAACGATTTGCTTTCAAGTAACTTGTGTAAGACATCTGTGTATTTAAATCGTGATGATAGTCGCCTTTCCAAGGGGGCAGAGAATTATTATCGGCTGTCCAAACGCCTTGAAGAGGCATCGGGCAGCAATTTTTACGACTGCAGGAACCTAATAAATAGTTGTTTAAATACCATTGCTTTTCCAAAAGTTTGTCAGGTAAAGAAACAGTGCTTTTGCTCCAATATTCAGACCACCATTTGCAGTGCTCATTAAAAGCGGAATTATATCCGTTTTTTATTGCTTTTTCAAGTATTTTACGGCATTCATCAACGAAATTTGTACTTTTTCCTACTCCTACGGTATAAGCAATTATTGTTTTGCCGTCAATTTCTGTTTTAGCCGTCATAATACCGTAAAATCTATCGTCGGTCGGCTGAATAAAATATTGATATTCTATTTCTTTATTCTTTTCAGTAAAAAATTCAGCAACAGGATAATGAAGATTTTTCAGAGTTTGCGTTATTCCTCTGAAACGCCTTTGAAAAATCGGTTTTTTTGGTTTTCCGTATTTTGGATTTTCAATGTTTACCTTTATATCGGTTTTGTTAATTTCCATTATTCCGTAATTTTCGCAGGCGTGTAAAAATGTTTTCAGTCGAATATTTCCTGCCGATAAAGATGCTTCGGCAGTTTCAAAAGAAAGATTTGAAACAACATTTTCACTGACTCCTAAATCTAATATGATTTTGCCTGCCGGAAGTTTTGTAGGCGTTACATTGTTATAGCAGTCATCATATTTTTTTCTCAGTTGTTTTAATTTTTTATTTTTTACTAAGTCTTGAATGTTTTGATAACAAAAGTTATTTTGATTTTCGGGCGGATTTGAGCAGTCCCAAATACCGCCTTTGTCCATACTTAAACGAAGACTGTTTGAAGTATTCCAAATTAAACAGCCTATATCGCCGTTTCCGAGCGGTATTGCTTCATCCCAATTTGTAATAGTGCTGTCATTGTGAAGCGATTTTGTGTCCATATTTATTTCTCCTATTTTTAATATATTCTAAAATATATTGTTATTATACATTAAAAGTATATTTACTGCTTTTGAAAATGTATCAAATTATTTAGATATTCTGCTTTTTTTGTTTTTTGTAAAACGATTTTGTGATATGATGTTATATGATAGGATTTCTAAAATTTTAGATAGATTTTCTAAATTATTCATTTGTATATAACTGTATAATTATATACAAATATTTATTGTTAAAGTGAGGTAAAATTCGTATGTTTTCGAAAGTTAAAGTTTGGGAAGAGGAAATTACTATTCCCACATACAATATAGGTGAACCTGACAGAAACCCAATGTTTCTTGAAAAAAGAGTTTATCAGGGCTCTTCGGGTAAAGTGTATCCTCATTCTGTTATAGATAAAATTTACGATACAAAAACAGATAAAAAATATAAAGCTGTATTTCTTGAAAATGATTATATAAAAGTTATGCTTTTGCCTGAAATAGGCGGCAGAATACAGCGTGCAACAGATAAAACAAACGGCTACGAGTTTGTTTACTATAATCATGTTATTAAGCCTGCTTTAGTGGGCCTTGCAGGACCGTGGATTTCAGGAGGAATTGAGTTTAACTGGCCTCAACATCATCGTCCGAGTACATTTGACCCTGTTGATTACAAGTATTTTAAAAATGACGACGGCTCGGCAACCGTTATAATGAGCGAAATAGAAAATATGTTTCGTACAAAAGGTATGGCTCGTTTTACGCTTTATCCTGACAGTACATATATAGAAATTAAAGCACAGTTATATAACCGTACAGATGTACCGCAAACATTTTTGTGGTGGGCAAACCCTGCCGTTGCAGTTAATGACGATACTCGCAGTATTTTCCCGCCCGATGTTACAACGGTTATGGACCACGGTAAGCGTGCGTCTTCAACTTTTCCGATAGCAACCGGAACATATTACAAAGTTGATTACAGCAAAGGCGTTGATATTTCGCGCTATAAAAATCTTCCTGTTCCTACATCGTATATGGCTGCTAAATCTGATTATAATTTCGTAGGCGGATATGACGACGGCGTAAATGCAGGCATTCTTCATTATGCAGACCATCATGTTTCTCCGGGTAAAAAACAGTGGACTTGGGGATGCGGAGATTTCGGTAAGGCATGGGACAGAAATTTGACCGATGAAGACGGTCCGTATGTTGAATTGATGACAGGTTGTTTTACTGACAATCAACCCGATTTCACTTTTATTGCGCCTATGGAAGAAAAGCGTTTTACTCAATATTTTATGCCGTATAAAGAAATAGGCACGGTTCATAATGCAACAAAAGACCTTGCAATGAATTTTGAAAACAAAGCGGTAAATCTGTACGCTTCGGGCAATGTAGGTAAAATCGAAATACAGGCAATCTCAGACAGTAAAAGAATTCAAAGTAAAACTGTTGAACTGTTGCCGAGTGAAACAGCAAAAATAGAAATAGAAAATGCCGAAAATACAGATGAAATAAGAATTGTTAAAAACGGCAGATTGTATTTAAATTATTTTGTGAACGGCAAAAAGCAAGAACTCACTCCTCCGGCAGTGTGTCCGCCTGAACCAAAAGACTGTAAAACAACAGAGGACTTGTATTTGTACGGTCTTCATATTGAACAGTATCGCCATGCAACATATCTTGCAGAAGACTACTATTTGGAAGGTCTTAAAAGAGATGATACGGACATCAGACTAAACAACGCATACGGACTATTGTTGTTTAAGAGAGGCGAATTTGCTAAGAGTGAAAAGTATTTTAATAAAGCAATAGAAAAATTGACGCGCTCAAATCCAAATCCATACGACAGTGAGCCGTATTACAATTTAGGTTTGTCTTTGTTCTATCAAAACAAATTTGACGAAAGTTACGACGCTTTTTATAAATCTGCTTGGAGCAATGCATGTCAGGAGTCGGCTTTTTATTTTCTTGCTTGTATTTCTGCAAGAAACGGCGAATACGACACTGCGCTTGAGCATGTTGAAAATGCTATTATAAAAAACGGCAGAAACTATAAAGCACGCAATCTTAAAGCTCTTATTTTGCTTAAACTCGGTAAAAATGACGAGGCTGTTGCAATTGCAAAAGAAACAAATATTCTTGACCCTATTGACTTTGTAAGTCGCAGAATTTTGGGCGAAAAACTTCAAATGCGCGTTGATACTGCTATCGAAATTGCGCTTGAATATAAGACGGGCGGATTTTATGAAGAAGCAGTTGAACTGTTGCTTGAATCAAATTCAGATTATCCTCTTGTACATTATCATCTTGCTGATTTATATAGAATTATCGGCAATCAGGAAAAATCGCAATACCATCTTGCTCAGGCAGAAAAAGCAGACAGTTATCTTTGCTTCCCGCACAGACTTGACGATATGGTTGTTCTTGAAAGTGCATTGCGTGAAACAGACGATAACGCTATGGCAAACTATTATCTCGGCTGTCTTTATTATGATAAAAAACGATATGATGAGGCGATTGAATGTTGGGAAAACACAACTGCAAAAAATTCAAAATTTCCAACGGCATATCGTAACCTTGCGCTTGCATATTACAATAAAAAATTTGATGAAAAGTCAGCGGTAAAAGCTCTTGAAACAGCATTCAGTCTCGACAAAACAGACGCCCGCGTTTTAATGGAACTTGACCAACTCTACAAAAAAACTCAAGTACCTGTAAAAGACAGACTTTCATTTTTACAAAACTATTCAGAACTCGTTGATTTTCGAGACGATTTATATACCGAGTATGTAACTCTTTTAAATCTCAACGGTAAGTACGAAGACGCGCTGAATTGTCTTATGTCTCACAGTTTTCATCCGTGGGAAGGCGGAGAGGGCAAAGCGCCTACGCAATATATTGCTTCTCTTTGCTCTTTGGCAAAGTTTGAATTTGACAATAACGAACCCGAAAAAGCTATTTCACTTTTAAATCGTACATTTGAATATCCTCACAATTTAGGTGAAGGTAAACTTTACGGAGCACAGGAAAATCTGCAAAACTATTTGCTCGGGCTTGCTTATGAAAAGATGAACAACTCAATCAAGGCAAACGAGTGTTTTGAAAAAGCATCTTTGGGACTTTCCGAGCCTCAAAGCGCTATGTATTATAATGACCAACCGCCTGAAACAATTTTCTGTCAGGGACTCGCTTTGCTTAAACTCGGCAGAAAAGATGAAGCAAATGTTCGATTTGATAAACTTATTTCTTATGCGGAAAAACATATAGATGACAATGTTAAAATAGATTATTTTGCGGTATCGCTTCCTGATTTTCTTGTCTTTGATGAAAATTTGAACAAGAAAAATAAAGTTCACTGTTTGTTTATGAAAGCACTCGGTCTGCTTGGAAAAGGCGAAAACTCTACAGAAACATTTGACAATGTTTTTTCACTTGACAACTGCCATTTTGCAGCAAACTTATACAAAATACTCTTTTTCTGATTAAGGGGAATTATTTATGAAAAACAGTAAAATAGAATTAAAAGTAAATGAATTGACCGGCGACTATGAAGTTGTACATAAAGGCTTTTCATGGGTTAGCGACGGAAGAGCACCATATATAATCATTCGTAAAAAAGTCGGAAATAAATATATCAGTACATACCGAACACTTTTTTCAGCAATGAAGAAAAATTTTGAATATTCAAAATCTAAAATTGTAACAAAACTTTCGGGATATATAGCTTTTGGCAAAGTTCTTGATTTTACTTTGATTTTAACTGCAAAGATTACAAATGAAAATACTGTTGAATTTTCAATTAAAGCAGAAAATGAAACCGGTTTTGATATTCAGTCAGTTTACTTTCCGGCGCCTTTCAATTCAAAGAAAAAAGGTCAGTATTCATACCATGTTGACGCGATGCGTCAGGGATTTATTTTGCCTGACGGATATAAAAAGAATTTTCTTTCAACTTTTGGTTTTGCAAACTATATCAGGAAAATTAATACAGGCGATTGCTATATGCCGATTTGGGGCAGGGTGTGCGACGGACATACATTTACTGCTATTGTCGATACGCCTTATGATGCCTGTATGTTTTCAGCTTTCGGAAAACACGGCGCGTTTGTCAACTCTGTTCATTGGTTGTCATCTCTCGGTAAACTTTCATACGAAAGAAAGATAAAGTTTATTTTTCACGAGAAAGGCGACTATAATACCGTTGCAAAAGATTACAGACAATATCTTATTGATAACGGACAGTTCGTTTCGATAGATGATAAAATCAAGAAAAACAACAACATAAAAAAACTTATCGGCTGTCCTGTTCTGCATCATAAAATTTATTCAAAAATAAATGAAAAATCTAAGTTTTACGATAAAAACGGTACAAACGAAATTTTGTATGCTACATTTTACGAGCGTGCAAAACAGATGCAAAAATTCAAAGAATGCGGTCTTGATAAACTCTATATTCATACTGACGGTTGGGGAAAAGAAGGTTACGACAATATTCATCCGTACATTCTTCCGCCGTGCGAAGAAGCAGGCGGTTGGGATGGTTTGAAAGAGTTTGCGAAAGTCAGCAGAGATTTAGGCTATATATTTGCTCTGCATGACCAATATCGAGATTTTTATTATTCTTCACCTGTTTTTGATATAAATAAGGCTGTTACAAAAATTGACGGTTCACACCCATATTGCTCAATTTGGGACGGCGGTGAACATACTTTCCTTTGTTCTTCTCAAGCCCTTGAATTTGTGAAGAAAACATATGCAGAACTCGAGGAAAACGGTATAGATGTTCAGGGTGCATATCTTGATGTTTTTTCTGTAATGAACGGCGATGAGTGCTTTAATCCGAAACATAAAGTTACAAGAGAAGAAAGCATAAAACATCGTGCCGAATGTTTTGATTATCTAAATGATAAAGGTATGATTATGTCGTCTGAAGAACCGGCAATGCAGTTGCTGAACCATCTGGCTCTTGTTCATCACGGACCGTTTACACTGAGACCGCAGGTGGACGGTCAGGCGGTCGGAATACCCGTTCCTTTAGGCAGTTTGGTATTTCATGATTGTATAATGATTCCTTGGGATTGGTGGAATAACTGGGGCATACCGAAAGGCGACAGCGGTAGTTTGTATTGCGTTTTGAATGCAGGTATGCCGTACTTTCACCCATATATAGAAGAAAATACAAAAATAGGCAATGACAATCGTTCTGCCGATACAAGTATGCTCTCGGATGATGAGTTGAAAAAAGAAATCAATCGTGTTAAAGTCCTTTCAAACTTACAGGAGAAACTATATAATAAAGAAATGGTTAAGCACGAATTTATAGGCTCTTACAGACGACAAAAAACAACTTATTCGGACGGAACAACAGTTACGGTAGATTTAGACTCTGATACTTATGAAATAGGAGTTTTATGATGCATTATATAAAGTATAATAAACCGGCAAAAGTTTGGCGTGAGGCGTTACCGCTCGGCAATGGTTTTATGGGAGCTATGGTTTATGGCTCGCTGAAAAATGAAAAAATATGCTTCAATGACGGAACTTTGTGGTCGGGCTATCCTAAAGATTACAATAGAAAAACAAGTTATGAAAGTCTTCAAAAAGTACGAAAACTTATTTTTGACGGTAAAAATGCAGAGGCGGACGCTGTTTGTGAAAGTGAACTTACCGGATTTTACAGCGAAGCATTTATGCCGCTCGGAGAAGTTTCTTTAAAATTCAGCGGAGTTTGCAAAACAAACTATTCAAGGTGTTTAAATCTTTCAAACGCAGTGCACACAGTGAAATCGTCAGGTTGTACAGTCGAAACATTTTGTTCAAATCCCGACAAAATAGCAGTGTACAGAATAAAAACAGTTGAGCCTTTTTCTGTAAAAATCAGAGCAAAAAGCAAGTTGAAGTATGAAGTACGCGCAGATGATAACAATTTGTTTCTTGTCGGAAACGCACCGGACTATGCTGCACCTAACTATTTGAGAAGTGAACTTCGTCCCATTCGTTACAATGAGAAAAAGGGAATGGCTTTCTGTTTGCAAACACAAGTCAGCACAAACGGTCAGGTTGTTATCAAGAATAACTGTATCGCAGTGAAAAATGCAACGGAAATGATTTTGTATTTTGCTACTGCAACAGGTTTTAAAAACTTTGATGAAATGCCTGAAATTGACAGAAACAAGGTAATGAAAAAGTGCAAGACTGCTTTAAATTCCGTAAATAAAGATTACAATGAACTTAAAGTCCGTCATATTGAAGACTATTCTTCTCTTTATAACAATCAAAGCGTGTCATTTAACTGCGACAACAACTTATCGACAGATGTTTTGCTCAAGTCGGTTAAAAAGGGTGCAGATGAAAGAGCGCTCAGCGAACTGCTTTACAATTACGGAAAGTATATGATTGTTTCAGGCAGCAGAAAGGGCGGTCAGCCTCTCAATCTTCAGGGAATTTGGAACAATTCCGTTCGCCCGCCTTGGAGCAGCAACTATACTGTCAATATTAATACTCAAATGAACTATTGGTCAGCGTCACGCTCGGGTTTGTCAGACTGCATTGAACCTCTTGTTAAAATGGTATATGAAGTTTTACAAAACGGCAGAAAAACTGCAAAGATAAATTACGGCTGCAGCGGTTTTGCCTGCAATCATAATGTTGACCTTTGGCGTAAAACCCCTCCTGTCAAAGGAGGCGCAAACTATATGTTTGCTCCGTTGTGCGGCGTGTGGCTTTCAAATGAACTGTATTCGCACTGTCAAAACGGTTTTCTCGAAAAATATGAAGATAAAATAAAAGAAATTGTAACAGAAGCGGCTCGTTTCTGCTGTGATTTTCTCGTTCTTTACAATGATGAATATGTAGTTTGTCCTTCGGCTTCGCCTGAAAATGTTTTTACAAAAAACGGTAAAAACTGTAAACTTGACTACGCGTCTGCTTTTGATATGGGTCTTGTCAAACAAGCGTTTAAAAATGCTCTTGAATTTTCCGATGACTGTAAACTGAAAGATGAAATAAAAGAAAAAACACCGTTTTTGTATGCTTTTAAAGAAGAAAAAAACGGCATTTGCGAGTGGCACAAAGAGTTTGAAACACGAGAAAAAGGACATCGTCATTTTTCTCCGCTGTACGCTTTTTATCCTGCAAATGTTATTTCATATTATTCAGACAGCGAAAAAAGAGAATGGGTAAGAAGGTTATTTCATTACAGAATTGACAATTCAAAACAATACATAGGCTGGTCTGCCGCTTGGGCAATTTGTCTTTCGGCAAGATTGAGAGAAAGCGATACTGCACAAAAAGTAGTTCGCAGTATGTTAAGCCACTCTGTATTCAAAAACCTTTTCTGCGTTCATCCTCCGTTTTATTTTCAAATTGACGGAAATCTCGGATTTGTAGCAGGGATTAATGAAATGCTTGTTACCGAAGAAAACGGAGTAACAGAGTTGCTTGCGGCTTTACCTTCAAATTTCGGCGAGTCGGGTGAAGTTGAAAACATGGTAGTAAACGGTGCTAAAATCAGTTTTAAATGGAAAAACGGATTGGTTACCGAAATGCACAGCGATAAACCTGTAAATGTTCTTAACAAACATCTTGATGAAAATGTTGTTAAGAATGAAAATATAACTGTAAAAGGGGAAATGTAAGTTGAAAAAAGGTATGAAGATATTTATATCTGTTTTACTTGTTTTAGCAATTATAGGGGGTATTGCAACTTTGGGCGTTACTTTTTACGGCAAAAAATATGTGCGTTCTGATGATACGGCTTTTTCTGTATTGCAGATAACAGATGTGCATATTTTAAATGATGAGAAAAAAGATGCAAAAGCGTTTAAAACCATTACTGCTATGGTTGATACTGCTAAACCCGATATGATTGTTGTTACAGGTGATATTACAAGCGAAAAAGAAAACTATACTGCGTTTAAAACTTTTTGTACTTTTATGGAAAAGTTCAAGATTCCATGGGCGTTTACATTCGGCAATCATGAAGGACTGGATATTAAGTATGAACCGAATGAAGTGTTGGACCCTGAAAAAATCGCAGATAAACAGACTCTCAACGACTACCTTGAATCGCTTGAATATTGTATATACGAACGCGGAGATGAAAATGTAGACGGTATGGGCAATTATTACTACACTGTTCGTGATGACAGCGATAATGCTTTAATGTCTTTAATTTTTATGGACTCAAACAGTTATGACAGTGTAAACGAAGGCTACGACCATTTTCATGACAATCAGGTAAATTGGTATGAAAATACAGTTAAGAAAATAGCCAAGGAAGAAAACGGTGATGAAAACAAAGTTGTTCCTTCGCTTGCATTCTTTCATGTTCCTATGCAGGAATTTATGACTGCATATGATGAAGCAAAGGGTACGGACAATCGACTTTTTGGTTTTCGATTTTTTAATGAAAACGGAACACCTGCCGTTGACGACCAAATGTTTGAAACAATGCTTGAACTCGGTTCGACAAAAGGTTGTTTTGTAGGACACGACCATATGAACAATTTTTCTGTGAATTACAAAGGAATAAGGCTCACTTACGGACTTTCGTGCGACCACAATATTTATTTGACTCCGTTCAGAGGCGGAACTCTGATTAATATAAAAAACGACGGCACTTTTACTACACAAAGTTTAATTCGCCATCGTGGTCAAAATACTATAACATTCTGCAAAGAACAGTAATAGTTCTTAATAAATGCATAATCAATATGAAATTTTATATCTGATATATCTGATTTTTTGCATTAGATATAATACATTTGTATAGTATATTTTTTAGTTTTAAAGAACTTGTTTGCGCAAGTTCTTTTTTACTATTTATTATTTTTACTTAACTTAGTAATAAATAACTTACTTACTATAACTTTTTTAACATATTTTAGATATTTGTTTACAAAAATATTACAAGATAATACAAAAAATTGCAAAAATACTAAAAAAAATGTATTATACCTTTGTAAAAAAGATTAGAGGGTTTTGTATGGACTTATTAAAAAATAAAATCATTGCAGAAGGCGAAGTATATGAAGGGAATATATTAAAAGTTGACTCTTTTTTAAATCATCAAATAGATGTTCCTTTTATGGCAGAAGTCGGTAAAGAATTCTATCGTTTATATAAAGATTGCGGTATAAATAAAATTTTAACGATTGAAGCGTCCGGTATAGGCGTTGGATGTATGGCTGCTCAGTTTTTTAATTGTCCGCTTGTTTTTGCTAAAAAAACTAAGTCAAAAAATATTGCGGGGGAAGTTTACACTTCAAAAGTAGCTTCATTTACGCATGGTACAACTTATGATATTATAGTTTCCAAGAAGTTTTTAAATGAGGGCGACAAAGTTCTCATTGTTGACGATTTTCTTGCACTCGGAAACGCGCTTAACGGTTTGATTGAACTGGTCGATAATAGCGGCGCAACACTTGCTGGCTGCGGAATAGTCATCGAAAAAGGGTATCAGCACGGCGGAGACAAATTACGAGAGCAGGGAATTCGTGTAGAGTCACTTGCAATTGTTGAAGATATGAATCACGAAACGGGTAAAATAACTTTCAGAGAATAAATTTGTAATTAGAGGCTTTTGCCTTTTAATAATTATTATTTAAGGAGGAACAGTTAAATGAAACTTTCCAAAAAACTCATTGCCATCTTAATGGCGGTTGTTCTTGCAGTTGTATGTGTTGCTTGTTCTTCAGGCACAACAGACAAAGAAGACAAAAAAGGTGAATTGACTGCTGACACAATTAAGATTGGCGTTCTTCACATTACAAGTAAAGATGATACTTCAGGCTACACTGCTGCACACCAAGCAGGTATTGTAGGTATGATGAAAGAACTCAACATTCCTGAAGAAAATGTTATCATCAAAGACAATGTTGCTGACACAGACACAACTCTCACAAAACAATCTCTTCAGGAACTTGTTGAAGCAGGATGTAATATCATTTTCGCTACAAGTTACAACTATATGACAACTGTTGATGAATTTGCAAAACAGTATCCTGAAATCATTTTCTCTCACTGCTCGGGTTCACTCAGCAATGATTCAAACTTCAACAACTATTTCGGAAGAATTAACGAAGCTCGTTACCTTTCAGGTGTAGTTGCAGGTCTTAAAGCAAAAGAATTGAACAATCCTGTTCTTGGATATGTTGCTGCTATGGACGATACAAACGCTGAAGTTACAGGCGGTATAAATGCATTCCTTCTCGGCGCTCAATCTGTATATCCGGAGTGCACTCTTAAAGTTTCTGTTACAGGCGAATGGTACAACCCTGAAAAAGAAGGAAAATCTGCTCAAGCGCTTATTGACGCAGGTTGTTCTGTAATTTCTCAGCATTGCGACTCAGATACAACACAAACAACTATTGCAAAAGCAAACGAAAACGGCAAAAAAGTATTTGGTGTAGGTTACAACTCAGACATGGTACCTGCTGCTCCTTCTACTTGCCTCACTTCTCCTATTTGGAATTGGAATGTTTACTATACAGCAGCTGTTCAGTGGGTTCTTGACGGTAAAGCTTGGAAAGATTTCGGCAACTACTACGAAGGTATGAATAAAGGTCTTGTGGATATTTCTCCTATCAATGAAAAAGCAGTTGCAGACGGCACAGCTGAAGCTATTGAAGAAGCTAAAAAAGGTATTGTTGACGGAACAACAGTTATCTTTAATAAGGATGTTGAAAAAGCAGACGGTACAAAATTAGGACACGATTTGACTGACAAAGAAATTGCTCAGGAAATGACCTACTATGTAAAAGGTGTTTCAACATTATAATTTTATTTAATAAGTGGGACACAATTTTGTGTCCCACTGTTTCTGCGTAATGCTCAGCAGAAAATATAGACCGTATTTTTCTGTGTTTTGTGCTGAGCATTAAACGGTAATTTATATTAGGATGTGTATTTATGACAAATAATATAGCCATTGAACTTAAAGGTATAACAAAAACATTTGGTTCCGTAAAAGCGAACGACGGCGTAGATTTGACAGTAAGAAAAGGGGAAATACTCGCTCTTTTAGGTGAAAACGGTTCCGGTAAAACAACGCTGATGAATATGATATCAGGGATATATCATCCGGACAGCGGTACAATCAAGGTTAACGGAAAAGAAGTAAGTATCAATTCTCCGAAAGACAGTTTTGATTTGGGTATCGGTATGGTACACCAGCACTTCAAACTTGTAGATGTTTTTTCTGCAAAAGAAAATATTGAAATGGGTTACGCAAGTAAAAAGAATTTCAAAAAAGAGTTGCAGAGAATTTCCTCACTTTACGGCTTAACAACCGACGCTGACAAAATCGTCAGCAATATGTCGGTCAGCGAAAAGCAAACAGTCGAAATATTGAAAGTAATTTACAGGGGCGCTGAAATTCTTATTTTAGATGAGCCCACTGCTGTTTTGACTCCGCAGGAAACTAAAAGGCTTTTCAAAATTTTGCGCAATATGAGAGATAACGGTTGTGCTATTATCATCATTACTCATAAATTAAATGAAGTTCTTGAAATCAGTGACAGAGTAACTATTTTACGAAAAGGTAAAACAGTCGGTTCAGTTGTAACATCTCAAACAAATTCAAGTGAATTGACAAACTTAATGGTGGGCAGAAAAGTAGAACTTTCAATAGAAAGACCTGAAACGGAAAAAGTCGATGAGTTTTTTGAAGTACATCATTTAACTGTTAAAAACGGCGATACAGTAGCCCTCAAAAATATCAGTTTCGATATCAGGGGCGGAGAGATACTCGGTGTTGCAGGTGTTGCAGGAAGCGGTCAAAAAGAACTTTGTGAAACAATCGCAGGTTTACAAAAGGCTGAAGAAGGAGCAATTCTTTTCAACAAAAAGAATATTATAGGCAACACTCCGTCCCAAATAATCAAACAGGGTATAAGCATGAGTTTCATTCCCGAGGATAGATTGGGTATGGGTCTTGTTGCTTCAATGGGCATGGTTGACAATCTGCTTTTGAAATCATACAACGCAAATAAAGGTATTTTTGTTGACAAAAAACCTGCAAAAGAACTTGCCGATAAACTTGTGAAAGAACTTGAAATTTCAACTCCGTCCGTAAATACACCTGTTAAAAATCTTTCAGGCGGAAATGTTCAAAAAGTGCTTTTAGGCAGAGAAATTAAAGCAAGTCCGCAGGTAATTGTTACTGCATATCCTGTCAGAGGACTTGATGTCAATTCTTCATATATAGTTTACGATTTGCTGAATGAAGAAAAGAAACGCGGAGTAGCAGTTCTGTTTATAGGCGAAGATTTAGATGTTTTGCTTAGTTTGTGCGACAGAATTATGGTGCTTTGTCATGGCGAAATTACAGGTATTGTAGATGCTAAAAATGTTACAAAAGAACAAATCGGTTTGTTGATGGCGGGTCAAAAACAAGAGGAGGTGTTTGCAGATGCATAAAAAAACAAACAATATGCCTTTGCATTTGGCAAAGCGTGTAAATATGTCAAATAGTTCAAAAATAATTTTAAGAATTGCGTCTGTTTTACTTGCACTTGTTATAGGCGGAATATTTATAGCGATTTTAGGGTTCAATCCTTTTGAGGCGTATAAATCAATCATTGACGGATGTTTTAGGTCGAAGATTTCATTTCAATCAACGGTTTCTTTATGGATACCTTTAGTAATAACATCTTTAGGTCTTTCATTTGCATTTAAAATGAAGTTTTGGAACATCGGCGCTGAAGGTCAAATAATGATGGGTGGTATTTTTTCCTGCTTTTTTGCGCTGAATTGCTCTGATTGGCCTAAAGTAATTCTTATTCCGGTTATGTTTATTGCAGGTGCGATAGGCGGCGGTATTTTTGCACTAATTCCCGCACTGTTTAAAGTTAAATTCGGTACTAACGAAACGCTTTTTACTTTGATGCTGAACTATGTAGCGCAATATTTGATTGCATTTTTAATCTCGGGACCTTGGAAAAGAACACAGGGTTTTGCAAGTATCGGCTCGTTTGACGAAAATGTATTTTTACCGAAAGTTTTCGGAGTCCATATCGGTTGGATTATAGCAGTTTTGTTGATTGTGTTTGTTTATGTTTATTTGACATATACAAAACGAGGATATGAAATATCTGTTGTCGGAGAAAGTCAGGAAACTGCAAGATATTCAGGAATGAATGTTAAGAAAATTATCGTCAGAACTATGTTTATAAGCGGTGCAATTTGCGGTATCGTAGGTATGGTGCAGTCAACAGGATACGACCACACTTTGACAACAGGTATTACAGGCGGCGTAGGTTGGACGGGTATCATCATAGCGTGGTTATCACAACTTAACCCTATCATCATTTCTGTTGTTTCTGCTTTCTTTGCTATTTTGGAAAAAGGAAGCAGCAATATGCAAACTGCAATCGGAATATCGGCCTATGCTGCCGATGTTCTTCAAGGAATTATTCTGTTTTTTGTTCTCGGCAGTGAATTCTTTATCAATTATAAAATAACTATCAGTTCATCAAAAAGCAAGAAAGGAGCAAAATGATTATGGAAACTTTTGTGAATTTTTTATGCGCATCTATAATTTCTGCTGCTCCGCTTTTGTTTGCAACAGTCGGCGAAATTTTAACTGAAAAAACAGGAAGTTTAAATCTCGGCGTTGAAGGTTTGATGTGGATGGGTTCGTTTATCGGCTTTTTCACAGCGCTTCATACAAACAGTCTTTTCCTGGCTTTGCTTGCCGCATTTGTAGGTTGTATGATTATTGACCTTATTTATGCATTTCTTACTGTTACGCTCAGAGCAAATCAAAATGTTACAGGTTTGACACTGACTATTTTCGGTATAGGTCTTGCAAAAGTTCTCGGAACAATAATGACAACTGCTGAGGGCGGAGCACCGAAACTTTCTGAAGAATTTGTTTCTAAAACAGGCAGTCTGTCTATATCCGCTTTTAAAGACATACCGTTACTTAACGAGTTTTTTAACAAAATGAATATACTTGTTTTTCTCGCTATTGCAATAGCAATCATTTGTTTTGTTTTTCTTAAAAAATCAAAATACGGTCTCAATTTAAGAGCAGTCGGTGAAAATCCCGGTGCAGCGGACGCGGCAGGAATAAATGTAACTTTTTATAAATATATTAATATCATTGTCGGCGGCGGTATTTGCGGTCTCGGCGGTGCATATATGGCTTTCATCTCTGCTAACGGCAGTTGGCAGGAAGGCGGTATTGTTAACGGTACAGGCTGGATAGCAGTTGCGCTTGTTATTTTTGCAAGTTGGTCTCCTCTTGTTGCCGTACTCGGCTCATTTGTCTTCGGTGCTTTCCAGACTTTACAATACTATGTTCCGTCAGATGTTATTAAAATTCCAATCGACATATATTCTATGCTGCCGTTTTTACTGACAGCGATAGTGCTCGTATTTTCATCTATGAGAAAGAAGAAAAATTCAAATCAACCAAAGCATCTCGGTCTTAATTATTACAGAGAAGAACGATAAATTTCGGAGGATTTTATTATGAATAATAATTATGATGTGATAATAATCGGCGCAGGCCCTTCAGGTATCTTTTGCGCTTATGAATTGAAAAGACAAAAGCCTGAAATTAAAGTTTTAATGATAGAAAAAGGTCGCTCTATTGAAAAAAGACAATGTCCGAAAAGAGTTACTCAAAAGTGCGTAGGATGTAAACCTTGCTCCATTACAACAGGTTTTGCAGGAGCAGGCGCATTTTCAGACGGTAAACTTTCTTTATCGCCTGATGTCGGCGGAAATCTTCCTGAAATACTAGGATATGAAAATACACAAAAACTTCTTAAAGAAGCAGACGATGTGTATCTTAAATTCGGCGCAGATAAAAATGTTTACGGCGTTGATAAATTTAGAGAAATTGAAGAAATCAGAAGAAAAGCCATCAATGCTAACCTTAAATTAATCGAGTGTCCTATCAGACATTTAGGCACAGAAGAAGGTTACAAAATTTACGCTAAACTTCAACATTTTCTTGAAGATGAAGGCGTGGATATGATTTTTAACACAATGGTTGAAGATATCATTATTGAAGACGGTTGTGTTAAAGGTGTAAAAACCAAAGACGAAACATATTTGTGCTCGGAAATTGTTTCTGCTGTCGGCAGAGAGGGCGCAGAATGGCTTTCTAATTTGTGTTCACAACACAATATAGAAACAGAAGTCGGAACGGTCGATGTAGGCGTTAGGGTAGAAGTAAGAGATGAAGTTATGAAATTTTTAAATGAAAATCTCTACGAAGCAAAGCTTGTTTACCACACACCTACTTTTGACGATAAAGTAAGGACATTTTGCACAAATCCGTCAGGTGAAGTAGCAACCGAATACTATGATAACGGTTTGGCAGTTGTAAACGGTCATGCGTATAAATCAAAAGAGTTCAAAACTACAAACACTAACTTTGCGCTTCTTGTTTCTAAAAAGTTTACTAAACCGTTTAAATCTCCTATTGAGTACGGTAAACATATAGCGCAATTAAGCAATATGCTTTGTGACGGTAAAATTCTTGTTCAGACATACGGCGATTTTAAACGAGGCAGAAGAACAACTGAAGACAGACTTTACAGAAATAATATTATGCCTACTTTAAAAGACGCTGTACCCGGCGACCTTTCACTTGTATTTCCTCACAGAATTATGGTTGATATCGCTGAAATGCTTGAGGCACTTGATAAAGTAACTCCGGGTATTGCAAGCGACGAAACTTTACTCTACGGTGTTGAAGTTAAATTCTATTCAAACAAAGTTGTTGTTGACAGAGATTTTGAAACAAGCATTAAAGGTTTGAGAGCAGTCGGAGACGGCGCTTCGGTAACAAGAGGTCTTATGCAGGCGTCTGCAAACGGAATAAGCGTTGCAAGAAGTATTTTAGCAAAGGAAAATAAGTAAATTAATTTTTTGTTAATATTGTAAACAAAGCGTTAACAAACCCTTGATATATACAATAATAATAATTATAATTGGACTTGAAAAAACCGAAATTAAAAAAAGTTTTTTCAAGTCTTTTATTATGAGGTAAAAAATATGATTAAGTCTATGACAGGCTTCGGCAGAAGTTACGGCGAGGAAAACGGCTATAATATAACTGTCGAAATAAAATCTGTAAATCACAGATTTTTTGAATTTTATTCAAGAGTCCCGAGACAATATGCTTTTTTAGAAGAAAAGTTAAAATCTTTTATAAATTCTAAAGTTGCAAGGGGAAAAATTGAATGTACTTTAACAATAGAAAATTTGTCAGATGACTCTGTTGAAGTTCAGGTAAATAAACCGCTGGCAAAAGCGTATGCTGATTCGCTGAGAGAACTTTCAGTTGAGTTGGGTTTAAAAGAAGATTTCGGCTCTTCTTTAATTTCTCGTTTTCCCGAAGTTTTAAGCGTAACTAAGCAGGAAATTGATGAAGATTTGGTATGGCAAAGCGTAAAAATCGTTGCTGAAAATGCAGTAAATAAATTCATTTCAATGAGAGAAACCGAAGGCGAAAAATTAAAAGCAGATTTGCTTTTAAAGTGCGACCGTATTTTAGAGTGTGTTTCTTTTGTTGAAAGTCGTTCACCGCAGACTGTAAATGAATATCAGGAACGACTTTATCAAAAAATGAAAGAAGTTCTTGAGTCAACTGCTGTTGATGAACAGAGAATTTTGGCCGAAGCTGCAATCTATTCAGACAAAGTTGCCGTAGATGAAGAAACCGTTCGTCTTCGCAGTCATATAGACCAATTCAAAACATTTTTGGAAAGCGAAGAAGCAATAGGCAGAAAAATGGATTTTCTTGTTCAGGAAATGAACAGAGAAACTAATACTATCGGTTCAAAATGCAGTGATGTTGAAATATCAAGAAAAGTTGTTGATATTAAGTCCGATATAGAAAAAATCAGAGAACAAATCCAAAATATTGAGTAAAAGGGCAAAAATATGAAGTTAATTAATATAGGATTCGGCAATTTAGTTAACGCTGAGCGTGTTATATCTGTATTAAGTCCTGAATCTGCTCCTGTTAAAAGAATAATTCAGGAAAGCAAAGCCAATTGTAAACTTATAGATGCCACTCACGGCAGAAAAACTATGAGTGTAATTGTTACAGATTCCGATAACACAATTCTCAGTTATCTTGATGTAAAACAAATTGCCTCAAAATTCGGTATGGAGGACAGTGATGAATAAAGGAATGGTTGTTGTCATATCTGCTCCGAGCGGATGCGGAAAAGATACAGTAGTAAAATCACTATGCAAAATCAGAAGTGATTGCCATATTTCAATTTCTGCTACTACAAGAAACAGGCGTTCGGCAGAAATAGACGGAAAAGATTATTTTTTCAAAACAGTAGATGAATTTGAAGAAATGATTAGACAAAATGATTTTCTTGAATTTGCTAATTATAACGGTAACTATTACGGAACGCCGAAAAGCGAAGTTTTAAAATCAGTTGAAAACGGTAAAGTTTGCATACTTGTAATTGAAACTATCGGCGCTGCAAAAATTATGAATATGTTGCCCGATTGTCTTTCCATCTTTTTGATGCCGCCAAGTCTTGAAGTGCTTGAGAAAAGACTTGTTGACAGAGGAACAGACAGTGAAGATTGTATTAAATCAAGAATGTTGATTGCTAATGATGAATTGAAAAAAGCGAACGACTACGATTATTGTGTTGTTAACGATATTCTTTCTGTTTGCGTAAATGAAATAGACAAAATTATTACAAATGAATTAAATAAAAGAAATTAAGAGGTATTTACTATGTTCAATCCCGATTTAAAAGAATTATTAAAAAACACAAACAGCAGATATTCACTTGTTGTTGCAACTGCTAAAAGAGCGAGACAGATACAAGATGAAGCTATTGAAAATGAAGTGATGCTTGACGAAAAAGTTGTTTCTTTAGCTATTGATGATTTGCACGACGGAAAATATATCGTTGAAGAGCCTGAAGAAATAAAAACTAAAAACAATGACTGATAAAATTGCCGAAGTAGCAGTAGAAAACACTTTTTTCAGTTTTGGAGAAAATTTCAGTTATAAAATACCGCAAGATTTGTTAAGTGAAATTTTTCGCGGTTCGATTGTTGAAGTTCCGTTCGGCAGAAATAATCAAAAAAGATACGGTGTTGTATTGAATATTTTTGACGGCGATACATCGAAACTAAAAGAAATTTCAAGCGAAGTTGTCAACAGTGTTACTTTGTCCGACGAATTTTTACAGTTGTCAAAATGGATGAAGGAAAGATATTTTACTTCTGAATATGAGTGTTTGAAACTGATGTTTCCAAAAGGCTTTGGCAAAATAGGCGATGCAAGCGAAAGAATGGTCAGACTTAAAACTGACTTTTCATATGATAAGCTGACAGTTAAACAAAAGTCGGTTGTCAATTTGTTGAATGATGTTGACAGCGCTTCCGTTTCGGAGATTAAACAGTTTTGTTCGGTAGGCGACAGCGTTCTTAAAACTTTGCAAAAAAACAATGTCGTTGAGTTTTTTGAAAAGGAAATTTACAGACAACCGTATTCATTAAATGAAAAATCTGTAAAAAGCAAAATAGAACTTTCAAAAAAGCAACAGTCGGTTTATGAAAAACTTTTAAAATTGTCAAAAAACGACAGTTTTAAAACCGCTTTACTTTTTGGAATTACAGGCAGTGGCAAAACTCAGGTTTATTTGAAACTTATAGACGATGTCATAAAAAGCGGAAAAGATGTCATTGTTATGGTGCCTGAAATTGCTCTGACAGTTCAAACGATTTCCATTTTTATAAAAAGATACGGAAATCAAGTTGCGGTATTTCACAGCGGACTTTCACTCGGAGAAAGATTTGACGAGTACAAGAGAGTTGACAGAGGAGAAGCAAAAATTGCAATAGGTACGAGAAGTGCTGTTTTTGCACCCGTACACAATCTCGGTCTTATTGTTATAGATGAAGAACAAGAGTCAAGTTATAAGTCCGAAATGTCTCCTAAATACAATGCAAAAGATATTTCAAAGTTTAGATGCGCATATAACAAATGCTTATTGGTGTTAGCCTCTGCAACACCAAGCGTTGAATCATACTCTCTTGCCACTGTCGGCAAATATGAGTTGTGCGAAATAGATGAGCGATACGGAAACTCTAAGTTACCTGAAGTGATAACTGTCGATATGAAGAAAGAATACAAGAACAAAAACCTTTCTCCTATCAGTAATCAGTTGGCAGATTTGCTTAAAAGTAATTTTGAAAACGGTTTTCAGTCTATTTTGCTTATAAACAGACGAGGGTATAACACTTTTATTGCCTGTCAAGATTGCGGCCATGTTATAACCTGCCCAAATTGCAGTATTTCTCTCACATATCACAGTGTTTCAAATCGTTTGCAGTGTCATTATTGCGGATATACTAAAAAATTGGATAACATTTGCCCCGAGTGTAACGGACACAATGTTCGCTATTCGGGTTACGGAACACAAAGAATAGAAGATGAGATAAAAGCTATACTTCCGAATGCAAATATTTTGCGAATGGACGCCGATACAACTTCAAAAAAGTTTTCACACGAAAAATTGCTGAAAGATTTTGCAGAAAAGAAGTACGATATTATGGTCGGTACCCAAATGGTTGCAAAAGGTCTTGATTTTCCGGATGTTAAACTTGTCGGAATAGTAAATGCAGACAATTCACTTTACAGTGAGGAGTATAACGCATCCGAAAAATCTTTTGATTTAATGACTCAGGTCATCGGCAGAAGCGGCAGAAGTGATGAAAACGGTTTGGCTGTAATACAAACCATAAATCCGTTCAATCAAATTATCGAATATGCCGCAGAACAAGATTATAAATCATTTTTTGAAACTGAAATCGAATTAAGGCGAATGCTTACATATCCGCCGTTTTGCGATTTGATTACCATACTTTTTTTAGGAAAAGACGAACTCAATGTATCTCTTTGTGCAAAATCTTTTTTTGACAAACTTGTTGAACTCAACACAAATGAGTATAAAGAAGAAAAAATCATTGTATTGGGACCGTCTCCGTCTAAAATTTCTAAAATCAACAACGAATTTAGATACAATATGATAATTAAATGCAAAAATGATAAAAATATTAGAAAAATGATAACAGAAATTTTAAAATTTTGTAGTAAAATAAAAGAATATAAAGATGTTTCGGTATCGGTAGATTTAAATCCTATCGGTATAAATTAGGAGAATAAAATGGCTTTAAGAAAAATAATTGAATTTGGCGACTCAACTTTAACTAAAAAAAGCAGAGTTGCAGAAAAATTTGATGACAGATTAGCACAGCTCATTGATGATATGGCTGAAACCATGTATCAGGAAAACGGTTGCGGTCTTGCCGCCGTTCAAGTAGGTATTTTAAAAAGGGTGGTAGTAGTAGATGTGGGCGACGGCCTTATTGAACTTGTAAACCCTGAAATTGTAAAGTCGGAAGGCGTTCAACACGAGAAAGAAGGTTGTTTGTCTCTGCCGGGCAGATTTGCCGTTACAGAAAGACCTATGAAAGTTCAGGTCAAAGCGCAGGACAGAAACGGCGTTTGGCATATCTACACAGGCGAGGGACTCAAAGCTATGGCATTTTGTCATGAAATCGACCATTTAGACGGCATTTTATTTACATCACATATTTTACCGGGCGAGAAGGTGGAAATTTGAATTGTATTTTTATGGGTACTCCCGATTTTTCAGTCGGCTGTCTTGAAAAACTGACAAGTTCCAAACACAATGTTTTAGCGGTTTTTTCACAGCCTGATAAACCTGTTGGGCGAAAACAAATTATTATGCCTACTCCCGTTAAAGAGTGTGCAGTAAAACACAATATTCCTGTTTTTCAGCCTAAAACTTTGAAAAGCGAAGATGTTATAAAGCAAATAAAAGATTTTAATGCCGATATTATAATTGTTGTTGCATACGGGAAACTTTTGCCTAAAGAAATATTAAATTCTGCAAAACACGGTTGCATTAATGTACACGCTTCATTGCTGCCTCAATACAGGGGAGCCGCGCCTATACAATACGCCGTTTTAAACGGAGATAAACAGACAGGCGTAACTATAATGCAAATGGACGAAGGTTTGGATACTGGAGATATGCTTTTCGTTGAAAAAACGGATATAGGTGAAAATGAAACATCGCAAGAGTTGTTTGAAAGACTGTCGATTATAGGCGCCGACGCCCTTATAAAAGCTCTCGATATGATAGAAAACAACAATATAACTCCGGCAAAGCAACCGCAAGGCGACTATGTATATGCAAAAATGATAGACAAATCTATGTCAGAAATTGACTGGAATAAATCTGCGTTTCAAATTCATAATCAAATTAGAGGCTTGCAGACTTGGCCGTGTGCTCAAACTAAGTTTAATTCTAAAACTTTAAAAATACACAAATCTATTCTTTGCGAAGATTTAGGAAATCTTCCCGGAGAAGTAATGTCGAATAAAAAAAGACTTGTTGTTTCCTGCGGAGACGGTAAGTGTATTGAAATACTTGAGTTACAGCTTGAGGGTAAAAAAAGAATGTCTGCAAAAGATTTTCTTGCAGGCAATAAAATAGAACTCAATTCAATTATAGGAGGATAATATGGGCTCATATTGGCTTTATTATATGACAGGCATCATAATGGTCCCTGTATTCATATTCGCTCTTATTTGTCAACTTAATATCAAATCAACATTCAACAAATATTCTTCAATACGCAATTCTCGAAATATGACGGGCGCCGAAGCAGCGCAAAGACTTTTGCTTGCTAACGGTATAACAGATGTCAAAATTCAAAGAATAAGCGGAAATTTGACAGACCACTACAATCCTGCCACTAAAGTGATAAATTTGTCGGAAAGCGTCTATGACTCTACTTCCATTGCAGCGGTAGGTGTTGCCTGCCACGAAGCAGGGCATGCGTGTCAACACGCTCAGGGGTACGCTTTTTTGAAGTTAAGAAATGCTGTCATTCCGGCAACAAGAATCGGCTCTGCACTCGGTATTCCTCTTGCAGTTTTCGGAATGATTATCACAAGCGATACATTAATTACAATAGGTGTAGTTTTATACGGTATGGTGGCGCTTTTTCAACTTATTACACTTCCTGTTGAATTCAATGCAAGCAAACGCGCTATACAAACTATTGAAGCAAACGGTTATTTAACAAAAGAAGAAAATGTCGGCGCTAAAAAAGTTTTAGGTGCTGCCGCTTTAACCTATGTTGCAGCTCTTGCGTCTGCACTTGCTACTTTATTTAGATTTTTAATTATTTTAAACAGCAGAAGAGATTAATTTTTATGATTGAAAATTCAAGACAAATAGTTTTTGAAATACTAAACAAAATTGAAATTGACGACTCATTTTCAAATATTACACTTAATAATTATTTGAAAAAAGTCGATAACTCAGTTGAAAAGGCTTTTATATCAAGATTGGTTTACGGTGTAGTTGAACGCAAACTGACTCTTGACTACATAATCAGTAAATTTTGCAAAAAATACAGTTCTTCAAAAAAAGCAGTCAAAACCGTTTTGAGAATGGGTGTTTATCAAATATACTTTTTTGACAATATACCCGACAGAGCGGCGGTTAACGAAACAGTAAATTTGCTGAACAATAAAAAGTATTCTTACTATAAAAGTTTTGTAAACGCCGTTTTGCGCAGTGTCTGTCAGAATAGAATTGATATTAATGCTTTGCCTGACGAATATAAATATTCCTGTCCGAAGCATTTAATCGGTCTTTGGAATAAAGCGTACGGGGAAGAAAACACGAAGAAAATACTTGACGCAATAAATGAAAAAGCGCCTATTTATCTGACTCCCAATGTTTTAAAAATATCTGCCGAAGAACTTTGTGAATTGTTAAATAAAAATGGTATAGAAGCAAAACAAATTGAAAATTCGGTACAAATTACATCTCAATTCGATATTGCCGAAAGTGATTTTTATAAGCAAGGTTTGTTTTTTGTACAAGATATTTCAAGTAAAAAGGCTGCAGATTTACTCGATGCAAAAAGTAACGAAACGGTGCTTGATATGTGCTGTTGTCCCGGCGGTAAATCATTTGAAACGGCACTGAATATGAAAAATCAAGGTCAAATATATTCTTTTGATATTCACGAAAACAAACTTTCACTTGTGAATGAAGGTGCAAAAAGGCTTGGCATAAACATTATTAAAACAGGCGTAAACGATGCCGGTGTTTTTAATAAAAATATTGCTGTTGCGGATAAAATAATCTGCGATGTGCCGTGCAGCGGTTTTGGAATTATCAGAAGAAAACCTGAAATAAAGTATAAAAATCTTGACGAAATAAAACCGCTTTATGATATTCAGTATCAAATTTTGTCAACCTGTTCAAAATATTTAAAAACAGGAGGACAGTTGGTTTACTCAACCTGTACTTTAAATAAAAATGAAAATGAGAAAATTGTTTCAAAGTTTTTGGAAGAAAACGAGAATTTTGAATGTATTACACAATCTACTGTTTTTCCGTCAAAAGACGGCGGAGACGGTTTCTTTATGGCTTTAATTAGGAAAAAATATGATTAAAAAAGATATTAAATCACTTGAATTTTTTGAAGTTGAACTTTTATGTCAGAATTTGAATTTGCCTAAATTCAGGGCAAAGCAAATTTTTGAATGGCTGCATAAATTCGGGGTAGTTTCATTTTCGGAAATGTCAAATATTTCAAAAGATTTAAGAAGCATTTTGCAAGAAAACTATTATATTTCAAGCTGTCAAATTGAAGATAAATATGTTTCCGAAATTGACGATACCGTTAAATATTTGTTTAAACTGAACGATGCAGAGTATGTCGAGTCGGTAATAATGAAATATAAGTACGGTTACACAATATGTGTTTCATCCCAGGTCGGTTGTAAAATGGGGTGCAAATTTTGTGCGTCAACTCTTGCAGGATTTAAAAGAAACTTAACATCGGGTGAAATTGAAAGCCAAATTCACTCAGCTGAAAAAGATTTAGGCATTAAAATATCCCATATAGTAATGATGGGTATAGGCGAACCGCTTGATAATTTTGAAAACACAGTTAAGTTTTTAAAAAATGTCAATGATAAAAACGGTTTGAATATCAGCCTGAGAAATGTTACCGTTTCTACTTGCGGAATCGTAGATAAAATATACGAACTTGCAGATTTAGATTTACAAATCACTCTTACAATTTCATTGCACGCATCCAATGATGAAGTCAGAAGTTCAATTATGCCCATAAACAACAAATATGATATTTCACAATTAATTACAGCCTGCAAGAAATATTACAGTAAAACTTCTCGGCGAATTTCTTTTGAATATACTTTAATCAAAGGTGTAAATGATAAAGAAAAACAGGCGAAAGAACTTTCCGATTTGTTAAAAGGCATGAATTGCCATGTTAATTTGATTCCCGTAAACAATGTAAAAGAAAGGGACAATGAAATTCCAAGTGAAGAAAATATCAGGAATTTTCAACTGATGTTGAAAAAAAGAGGCATTAATGCTACAATTAGAAGAACACTCGGGGCTGATATCAACGCATCTTGCGGTCAGCTCAGACGCATAAAAAACCGAGGTGAACAGCTATGAAAATTGTTGCTAAAACAGACAAGGGAATGGTTAGAGAAACTAATCAGGACGCTTACGCAGTCGGAGAACTTCCGGGAGGAGTTGCTTGGGCTGTTGTCTGCGACGGTATGGGCGGCGCAGCAGGAGGAAATATTGCAAGTGCACTCGCTGTTAAAGTTATCAGTGAAAAAATCAATAATTCATACAATGCACAAATGAAAGATATGTCGATTAAAAATATGCTTCATTCTGCTTTGGTGGCTGCAAATCTCGAAGTTTTTGATATGAGTTTGGAAAGACCCGAACTTAGAGGAATGGGTACGACAGTGGTTTGCGCTATTGTTAAAGAAGGTCAGGCGTATATAATGCACGCAGGAGACAGCCGTGCGTATATTGTTTCCGAAAACGGACTTAAACAAATTACAATGGACCACAGTATGGTACAGGACCTTGTTAACAAAGGTAAGATTACAGAAGAAGAAGCGGCAGTTCATCCGAATAAAAACATAATCACAAGAGCGCTCGGCGTAGAAAAAACTATTGAGATTGACTTTAGGCAAGTTGACTTAGATAAGGGCAACACACTGATTATATGTACAGACGGATTGTCAAACTATGTTTCTTCTCAGGAAATTTGTGAAGAAATCAAAGACAGTAAATACTACGCGTTTGCCGACAGACTTGTAAAAAAGGCAAATGCCAACGGTGGCGGCGACAATATAACAGTTGTTGCGATTGCAAACTAAATAAAAGTAGGTATAATAAATGGAAAACTATGTTGGAAAAAGACTTGACGGCAGATATGAAGTTCAGGAAATTATCGGAGTGGGCGGTATGGCTGTCGTATATAAAGCATACGACAGTATAGACGACAGAACTGTGTCAATAAAAGTTTTGAAAGACGAATTTCTTGCAAACGAAGAATTTAAGCGCAGATTTAAAAATGAATCTAAAGCAATAGCAGTCTTATCGCATCCTAATATCGTAAAAGTATATGATGTCCATTTCGGCGACAAACTTCAATATATTGTAATGGAATATGTTGACGGCATAACTCTTAAAGAATATATCCAAAAACAAGGAACAATAACTTGGAATGACGCTGTATATTTCACTTCTCAGATTTTAAGGGCGTTACAGCACGCACACGACAGGGGTATAGTTCACAGAGATATTAAACCTCAAAACATTATGCTTCTTCCTAACGGGCAAATTAAAGTTGCAGATTTCGGTATTGCGCGTTTCAGCAGGAGCGAAACAAGAACAATGACTGAAAATGCTATCGGTTCAGTACACTATATCAGTCCTGAGCAAGCTAAAGGCGAGTTTACTGACGAAAGAGCAGATATTTATTCGGTAGGCGTAGTTTTGTATGAAATGCTTGCAGGTAAAGTTCCGTTTGAAGCAGAAAGCGCTGTTTCTGTTGCACTTATGCAACTTCAGAATGAAGCAAAAAGGCTTACCGAAATAAATCCCGACATTCCGCTCGGACTTGAACAAATAACTGTTCATGCTATGCAAAAAAATCCTTCTTCAAGGTATCAAACAGCAACTGAAATGTTGCTTGATATTGAGGAAATAATTAAAAATCCAAAAGTAACATTTGACTATTCATATTTTGTTGACAAAGAGCCTACCAGATATGTTATAAAAACAGACAAAAATCAAAACAATGAAATCAGTCAGGAAGACAGTGTTCAAGTTCAAAATGCAAACAATAACAAGAAAAAAATAATTGCAGCAGTTGTTACAGGTTCGGTAGTTTTAATTGCAGCGATAGTTTTAATCATTCTTTATTTTACAGGATCATTAAATACAGACACAAGACAACTTGAAGATTTTGTGGGTCAGTCATACGATGAAATCATAGAAAGCAAAGAATATCCGTATGAATTTGTAATGGAACAGCAGGAAACCGATTCTGCCGAACCGGGAACCGTAATCAGCCAAAAGCCGGAAGCAGGTGAGCGTGTGATTTCAAACAGTACGGTAAAACTTGTTGTTGCAGCCTCTAACAAAAGTCTTACCGTTCCTGCAATGTACGGAAAAGAAAAAGAAAAAGCAGAGCAGATTTTGAAAAATGCAGGTATTACAAACTACAAATTTGTATCGGTAGAAAGCAACAATGTAAAAAACAACTGTGTTGTTTACAGCGATCCGAAAGAAACCTCTAAAATATCTTCAAGCACTCTTGTTACCGTTTTCATCAGTTCCGGTCCGGCAACAACAGAAAGTGAACGAAAAGTTTTACCTGATGTCAGCGGACTTTCTCAGGCTAATGCGAAAGATGTTTTGACAAAAGCAGGTTTTTCAAATATTGAATTTGTTACAGAAGACAGTGAATATCCGAAAAATCAAGTAATAGAGCAAAGTCCGATCGGAGGCAGTTCTATTGACCCGAATGATTCTATAAAAATCACAATCAGTTCGGGAACACCTCCTACAAGCGCTCCGTCTGAATACAATATTAAAATTATTGTAGAATTACCTAAAAAAGTTCTTAAAGATACACTGGTTATATATGTTGACGGCGAGCAATACGACAGTAAAGATGTTGTATTAAACGGCTCGAGTGCAACTATGGGTATTTCTGTTGAAAATGGGAAAGAAGTTACAATTAAAGCCGAACTTGTAAATAACGGTATAGTTTCTTCTAAAAAAGTTGTTGCTGATTCTGACAAATCGGTTACACTTTCATTAAAAAATGACGCTTAATATCGACTCGGAGAATATATGAAAGGTAAAATTGTAAAGGGAATAGGCGGTTTCTACTATGTAGAAGCCGCTGATGTTATATATGAATGTAAAGCGCGCGGCAGCTTTAGAAAACAGAGAATTACACCGCTTGTAGGCGACGATGTTGAAATTACGGTAAATGAAAACGCAGAAAATACAATAGATGAAATTTTTGACAGAAAAAACAGTTTTATCAGACCTCCTATTTCAAATATTGATAGGCTGTTTATAGTTTCTTCTGCCAAAGACCCTGTTTTAAATCCATATTTGATTGATAAATTGATTGCTGTTGCAGAGCACAAAAATGTTGAACCGATTATTGTTTTTACAAAAATTGATTTGTCGGACAATTACAAAGAATTTGAAAAGATATATAAAGACGCCGGCTTTAAGGTTGTATCAATAAGCAATACAAATACCGACAACGCAGATACAGATGAAATTAAACGCTTGTTAAAAAACAGCGTCAGTGCATTTACGGGGAATACAGGCGTCGGTAAATCTTCGCTGCTTAACTCTATTTTACCTTCATTAAATTTAGAGGTCGGTGAAACAAGCAAAAAGTTGGGCAGGGGACGGCATACCACAAGACACTGCGAACTTTTAAAAGTGTGCGACGGATATGTTGCGGATACTCCCGGTTTTTCTTCTCTTGATATTGAGCGGTTTGAGTACATTTCAAAAGATGATTTGCCGTATTGTTTTCGTGAGTTCAAAGAGTATTTAGGACAGTGCAGGTTTACAAGCTGCAGTCATACCGTTGACAAAGGGTGCGCAGTAAAAAACGCTGTTGATGACGGTAAAATCAGCGTGAGTCGTTTTAATTCTTATAAAGAAATGTACAGTGAAGTAAAAAATATTAAAGAATGGGAAAAGAAATGAAGTTTTCGATAGTTTCAGGTGCGCCGAACACCGATGATAAATTCATACAAGAAAAGATTGACAGGAGTTCATATATCATTGCGGCAGACAGCGGATATAAAAAATTAAATTTCATTCCAAATTTAATAATAGGCGATTTTGATTCGTCAGATTTACCTGACTATAATTGTGAGATAGTAAAATTAAACCCCGTAAAAGACGAGTCTGACACTTTTTCCTGTGTTCGTGAAGCGGTAAAAAGAGGCGCAACGGAAATCGAAATTTTCGGTGCAATAGGCAATAGGTTGGACCACACGCTTGCAAATATACACTCGCTTACATATTGTTTTAAAAACAATGTTAAAGCAAGAATAACAGACGATAAAAATTTAGTATATATATGCGATGACAAAACGGTTATAAACAGAGATTGCGGATATAAATATTTCTCGGTATATGCTTTATATAATGATGTTGAAAATTTAACAATAAAAGGCGCTAAATACCCGTTAAATAATTATTATTTAGAACTTTATGCACAGTTGACAGTAAGCAATGAAATAGCCGCTGACAGCGACTATGCAGAAGTTTCTGTAAAAAAAGGCAAACTTTTAATTATTCTGAGTAACGATTAAGCATAAATATCATAGTATAGGGTACACGCAGTGAAAGGGTGGTGATTATACTATGAAAGGAAGAGTACGAAAAGAATTTTTATGGATTGCTTTTGGCGTTGGCTGCGTTGCCGCGTGTTGTTTGCCTACTATATGGATAACACGAATACTTTCAATAGTAGTC
Organism: Eubacterium sp.; assembly: GCA_015655975.1. GTDB lineage: Bacteria > Bacillota > Clostridia > Oscillospirales > Acutalibacteraceae > Scybalenecus. Next base: position 59,095 of record DVEP01000040.1, read on the forward strand.
ATCATTCTCGGAATCATCTGCTGTAAAAAATGAGTGGGGGAGTTCCTATGAAAGTTGTACTTATCAAAAGTCCTAAATTTTTAAGCAGTATTTTAAGAGCCGTTTTTAAAATTGAAAAAGTAAAAGAAGAAAAGTAAGACGAGGTATATTCCTCGTCTTTTTTTCATAGTATTTTATAGAAAATACGCGAAGGAGAAAAGCTATGGCATCTGAATATACTTTGAAACAAATTTCCGATTTTAAAAACATAACCAACGGTTTGGCAGACTGCGACTTTGATTTTCACATAACTTTGCCGCAATATATGGACGATTTGCTTAAAATAATTAAAAGTTCTGCAACACCATATATAACAGGTTATGAAAAAACAAAAAATGAAATCAAATTTTACGGCAAGACAAAAATAGATATAATCTATATATCTTCAAACGATAATTGTCTTAAAACTTATTCCTGCGACGAAGATTTTTCGAAAACAGTAAGCGTGAATTTAGATTTACCTGACAACTCGGTAATAAAATACAGAGTTGTGAAAAAATATGACAATGTAAGAATGATAAATCAAAGAAGAATTGATATTCATTCATCTTTTTCAATAAATTTTAATGTTTTTAGCAGGTCTGACTGTGAACTTATTTGTGAATGCGATATTTTGAAAAAGAATATTGTAAATACAAAAAAACTAAGTTTTTCGGCTTGTTCAACGGAAAAAATAGATTTTTGCGAACAAATAGGGAATACAGAAGAAAATGTGAAAATTAAAAGTATTGTAAACACTTTTTCAAATGTGAATTTAACGGAAATGAATATTGTTCAGGACAAAGCACTGATTAAAGCTCAACTTAGAATTTCTGTTATCTATACAGTTGACGATAAAGATGAAAATATAATGAAATTTAATTCATTGATAGATATAAATAAAATTATTGATGTATCGGGAATAGATGAAAAATCAATCTGTATATGTAATTTAGATGTGCAAAACATTTGTGTTACGGCAAAGGCAGATGAAAAAGGCGAACTAAAAATATTTGAAGCGGCAGGACGAATTGGAATTAATTTTGACGCTTTTTGCGAAGAAAATGAAAACTTTATAGTTGACGCTTATTGTCCCAATAAGAATATTTCGTGTGAATTTGAAACAATTAACAGCGGTTGCCTAATCGGCAAAATAAAAGATAAGACTCTGTTCAAATCTGTAGTTTCCTTTGATTCGATAGATATTTCGGAGATATGCGACCTAAGTGTCAGTTGTATTAAAACTGAAATTAAATGCGAAAATTCAGTGAAAATTAAAGCAAAACTTCTCATTGAAATTTTATACAAATCTGTTGACGGAAATATGATGTTTGCAAAAACAACAGAAGATTTGGAATATGATACATCTATAAATGAAAAAGATGTTTTAGGTTTGTCAAATATAGAATTTTTGTCTTTTGATTACATTATTAAATCGCAAAACAAAATTGAACTGCGTCTCGATTCTGTTATTGATGCGATTTTGTGTAAAAGAAATAATATCAAAGCGCTGAAAAGTTTTTCAGAAACAAATGATGAAGTGATTGAAACTCCTGCTCTTGTAATTTATTTTGCCAATGAAAAAGACAATGTATGGAACATTGCAAAAAAGTTCAATTCAGATGTTGATTTAATAATAAAAGAAAATGATTTAACTTCAAATATCATTGATTCTAAACGAATTTTAATGATTCCCGGCATTTAAGGAGGAGTATTATGGATAATTCTATATATAAAGATATGAGTTCAAGAACAGGCGGAGATATTTATATAGGAGTCGTAGGACCTGTAAGAACAGGTAAATCAACTTTTATAAAAAAGTTTATGGATACGATAGTAATTCCGAATATCGAAAGTCCTCATCTTCAGGAAAGAGCAAAAGATGAATTGCCGCAATCCGCCGCAGGAAGAACCATTATGACAACCGAACCGAAATTTATACCGGAAGACGCTGTAAATATTTCCGTCGAAAAGTCTGTAAATCTGCGTGTAAGAATGATTGACTGCGTTGGGTATATTGTGCCGAGTTCTTTAGGCTATATAGAAGACGAACAGCCGAGAATGGTTATGACGCCTTGGTTTGAAAAGGAAATTCCTTTTAATATGGCAGCAGAAATCGGTACAAAAAAAGTTATAACCGAACATTCTACAATCGGTTTGGTTGTAACGACAGACGGAAGCATCAGTGACATTCCGCGAGATGAATATGAAGAGGCAGAAGAAAGAGTAATAGGCGAATTAAAAGAGTTGAACAAACCTTTTGCCGTTGTTTTAAATTCAGTAAATCCAAACAATCCCGAAACAACGGCTTTGGCAAAATCTTTACAAATAAAATACAATGTTCCTGTGTTGGCTGTCAGTTGTATTGACCTTGAAGAAAAAGACATTAAACAAATTTTAATGAATGTTTTATACGAATTTCCGATATCAGATATTTCAGTTAATATGCCTTTGTGGATTAAAAATCTTGAAAAAGAAAATTGGTTCAAAGAAAAACTATTCACTGAAATCAAAGAAAAGTGCGCGTGTCTGTCTTCGATAAGGACAGTATATGATTTTACAAAGAGTTTTGACGACAGTGAAATTGCAACAGGTGTAAAAATAGAAATGATTGATTTATCCTGCGGAAGCGTAAAAGTCAAACTTTCTATTGACAACTCATATTTCTACAAGATATTGTCTGAAAAATGCAATACGGAAATTTCAGACGAACAACAGTTAATGTCTCAGATGATAGAGTTGTATTCACTAAAAAACAAATTCAGCGCTTTTAACAGTGCTTTGGAACAAGTTGAAAAAGACGGATACGGAATTGTAATGCCTACTATGGAACAATTAAAACTCGATGAGCCTGAGATTATGAAACAGGGCGGTCGGTATGGAGTAAGGTTGAAAGCCTCCGCTCCGTCAATTCATATGATAAAGTGCAATACATATACAGAAGTCGCGCCGATAGTCGGAAGCGAAAGCCAATCGAGAGAACTTGTAATGTATTTGCTTAAAGAGTTTGAAGAAAATCCGGGAGAAATTTGGAATTCTAACATATTCGGAACTTCGCTCCACGAACTTGTAAATGAAGGTCTGCACAATAAACTGTACAGAATGCCGCAAGACGCAAGAAATAAATTCAGAGAAACAATTGAGAGAGTAATCAACGAAGGCTGTAACGGACTGATATGTATTATACTATAAAAAAATCGGGGCAATTATATTTTTGCTCCGATTTTTAAAAATATATACAATATTAAAAATAACTGAAAAATAATTATAATGGGCAGACCTAACATAAATTTTTTGTGCAGTGTTTTGTGATGAATTATCCTCATAGTTATATATTCTGCAGTCGCACCGCCTAAAAGTGCTGAAATAATTAAAGCACTTTCGCTTATTCGCCATTTTTTCTTTTTAGCACGATTTTTATCGCTGACAGTCAAAAATACCGAAAACAGATTTATGATTGTCAAATACAACAATAAATATTTCATTATTTAAATTTTTCTAATTCTTCAAAATCATAATTGCCTATTGCAAGCAAATTTCCGCTTTTTAAAGATTCTGCCGCAGTTTCTTTAATTCCGTAAACAGACGCACAGGCAGGGCAAACAAGAAAAACAACATTTTTCAGTTCAAGTACAGGCAGTTTTGCAACAAGACTTGTTTTTATATTTGAAAAAATACTGAACTCAACAGTCTTTTGACAATGAGGACAGACTAATTTTGTTGTTTTTCCCAAAGGCCACACTAATTTTGAATTTCCGATTCTGTATTCCATTTATATCACCATTTCTAATATACTTCATTTTGAGAGAGTGTTCAAGTGTTTATGAAAAAAATTATTATATTTAATGTTATTCTTTTAGCAATATGCTTATTTTTTAACGGCTGTGTTTTAGTTCCTAAAAATTCTGAAAAGACAAAAAGCACAACACAAACGGAAAAAAATATTGAAAAATCTGAAAATTTGACTGATAAAAATGATTGTGTAAGATGCATTTGGCTTACATATTATGAATTGTCAAATATAACAAAAAGTTGTTCAAATGAAAATCAATTTTCAAAAAGCATTCAAAAAGTTTTTAAAGAAATAAAGGAGTACGGATTTAACACTGTTTGCGTGCAGGTAAGACCGTGTGCAGACGCATTTTACAATTCAAAAGTTTTTCCTGTATCAAAGTATTGTTTTGAAAATCAAGAACTTATATACGACCCTTTAGAAATAATATGCAAACAGGCGCAAATTTTGAATTTGAATATAGAAGCGTGGATAAACCCTTACAGAGTGTCTCAAAATGCAAAAAAACAACCGAGAAACGATTTTGACGGTTTAACATTTACTTTAGACAATAAAATATATTTTAATCCTGCGGACGAAAAAGTAACAGATTTAATTGTATCAGGCGTTAAAGAAATAGTTGAAAACTACAATGTTTCATCTATTCATTTTGACGACTATTTTTATCCGCCCGATATGAGCGAAAAAGCAGACGCAAAATATTACAAGAAGTATAAGGAAGAACAAGGCGGGGATTTATCTTTGGCACAATGGAGAAGAAGCAATGTAAATGAAATGATAAAGAAAGTCAATGAAGCAATAAAAAATGCTGATGAAAATGTGAAATTCGGAATAAGTCCCTGCGGTAATATCGACTACTGTAAAAATACAATTTACGCAGATGTGGAATTGTGGGCGAAAAGTAATTTTATAGATTATATTTGTCCTCAAATTTACTATGGATTTGAAAACGAAATATGTCCCTTTAAAGAAACTGTTAACGAATGGTGTGAAATGACTGAAAATAAGGAAATATATATAGGCTTACCTATGTATAAATGCGGAAATAAAGACGAATACGCGTCAAAAAGCAATTCAAATGCCTTGTTTGAATTCAAAAAAAATACCGACATACTTACTAACCAAGCAAAATATGTCGGCAATAACTCAAAAGTCAAAGGTATATATGTGTTTTCATATTCATCTGTATTTAAACCTGAAAACAGTGTTATGAAAAAAGAGTCTGAAAATTTAAAGAACTATTTCTCCGAAACAAAAATCGCACCCTGAAAAATCTGTTATTCTAACTTTTTTTGTTTTGGATACGAGATTTTCTTCGCCTTTAACTTTGACAGGAACATAGTTTTTTGTATATCCGATATTGTAACCGTCAACAAAATTTTCAAACAAAACCTCTTTTGTTTCTCCTGTTAAAGAACGAAAATAGTTTTCTCTTATTTTATCGTTTTCTTTAATCAATATATTTGCTCTTTGTTCTTTTAACTGTTTCGGCAAATCTTTTCCGAGTTTTGAAGCGGCTGTTCCCGGTCTTTCTGAATAGGGGAATACATGGACTTTTTCAAAAGAAATACTTTTAACAAAATTCAAACTGTCATTAAAGTCTTCTTCTGTTTCACCGCAAAAACCCGTAACTACATCTGTTGTCAGAGAACAGTCGCTGAAAGTCTTTCTGAGTTTTTCACAAAGTTCTCTGTACTCGGCAGATGTGTAGTGCCTGTTCATAGATTTCAGTGTTTTATCACAGCCCGATTGCAGCGAAATATGAAATTGAGGACAAAATTTTTCAATCTCACTCAAATTTTCAATAATTTCATCTGTAATGTGGTCGGGCTCCAAAGAGCCCAACCTGACTCTTTCAATTCCGTCTGTTTCAGCGCAAATCTTAACTGCATCTACAATATTAAAGTTTTCTCCTTTTCCGTAAGAAGAAAGATTAATCCCTACAAGGACAATTTCTTTAATTCCGTTTTCGGCAAGCGATTTAACTTCATCTTTAAGGTCGTTTAACGGCTTTGACCTTACTCTGCCTCTCGAAATCGGAATGATACAGTAAGAACAAAATCTGTCGCACCCGTCCTCTATTTTAACAAAAGCGCGTATTCTTTTACCGAAAGATGTTATTTGGCACTCGTCGAATTTTTCGCCGGAACTATGTTTGTCTATATGTACAAGCCTTTGGCAAGAAGAAAGGTATTGATTTAAATAATCTATAATTTTACTGTTTTCTTTATTGCTTATAACTATATCGGCCTCTGACAATTCCGCTGCGTTGCTTTCGTAAGCCTGCGGCATACAACCTGTTAAAATGACAATACTTTCAGGATGATTTCTTTTAAATTTTCTTATACTTTGTCTTGTTTTTTGGTCTGCAGTTGCCGTAACGGTGCAGGAATTGATAACATAAATATCTGATTTTTCTGTATAGTTTACTATTTCGTAACCGTTTTTTTTGAATAATTCGGTTATATACTCTGTTTCACATTGGTTTACTTTACAACCAAGTGTATAAAATGCTGCTTTCATAATTCACCTCGATTTTTATTATATCAAAGTAATATTGTTTTATCAATATCATAATTATATACGGGGGTTATAATTATGATTAAATTTAGAAAATCAATTTGTTTTATCGTTTGTTTAATTTATTGTCTGACAATACCTTTTTGTGCCTACGCAAAAAGCGAAGATAAATCACAGATATTGGAAACTACGGCGAAATCGGCAATTTTAATTAATACCGATACAGGAGATGTGTTATATAAGAAAAATGAATTTGAAAAGTTATCGCCTGCTTCTGTTACAAAGATTGCCAGTCTGTTAGTTATAATGGAATCAATAGAAAACGGCAAAATAAAAATGGACGATATTGTTACCGTAAGCGAAGCGTCGGTTGAAAAAGGCGGTTCCCAAATTTGGCTTGAATTAGATGAGAAAATGACTGTAAAAGATTTGCTCAAAGCAACTGTGATAGCAAGTGCAAACGACGCCTGCAATGCATTAGCAGAACATATAGCGGGTTCTGAGCAGGCTTTTGTTAAGATGATGAATGACAGAGTAAAAGAATTGGGATTAAAAAATACGCACTTTGAAAACTGTACGGGACTTGACGATACGGTAAAAAATCACTATTCCTGTGCCTATGATTTAGCCGTGATTTCAAAAGAACTGATAAAATATGACACTATAAAGAATTTTTCAACTATTTGGATGGATTACTTAAGAAACGGGAAAACTGAACTTACAAACACAAATAAACTGATTAACAAATACAAAGGTATGACGGGTCTTAAAACAGGAACTACGAGTAATGCAGGTTTTTGTTTAAGCGCTACTGCAACACGAGAACACACAAGCCTTTGCGCAGTTATTTTAGGCGCGGAAACAAGTGAAGACAGATTTAACAGTGCAAAACAACTTTTGGACTATGGATTTGCGAATTTTAAAACAGTTTATCCGATAGCAGATGAAAAACAAATTTCTCCCGTTACCGTTAAATACGGAGAAATTAAAAAATTCAAACCGACGGCAGAAAAATCTCAGTGCATATTAATGAAAACTTCCTACGGCGATGTTGAACAAGAATATAAAATCAAATCGAAAATATCTGCGCCTGTTAAAAAAGGCGATTGCGTCGGATATATCATTTACACCTGCGACGGCAAAGAAATAGCCCGTTCAAAACTTATCTGCGACAGAGATATAAATAAAATTTCCGTCAAATATCTGTTTACAAAATTACTTAAAAATATGGGTTGCTGATAAAATTTGTTATATTTTATTAACATTATTTATTAAATAATGTCTTGAATTATAGGAAAATATATTGTAATATGTATTAGAATTAAAAAGTATTGAAAAGAGGATATATAAATTATGTCAGTAAAACTTAATTCAAAATTTTCAGAAAACATTGTATCTCAGTCAGATTTACAAGCTATGGAAGAAAGAGCCGTTAAAGCGCTTGAAACTTTAAACAACAAAGACGGCGCAGGCTCAGATTTTCTCGGCTGGGTAAACCTTCCGACTGATTACGATAAAGAAGAGTTTGAAAGAATTAAAAAAAGCGCAGAGTTTATAAAAAACAACTGTGATATTCTTATTGTAATCGGAATAGGCGGGTCTTATCTCGGTGCAAGAGCGGTTATCGAAGCTTTAAAGTCTCAAAACTACAATGCACTTAAAAAAGACACACCCGATATTTACTTTATCGGCAATTCAATCAGCCCTTCAACAATTACAGAACTCAAGTCAATTTGTGAAGGCAAAGATATTTGTATCAATGTCATCTCAAAAAGCGGTACTACAACAGAACCTGCTATCGCATTCAGAATTTTCAGAGACCTTATTTACTCAAGGTATTCTAAGGAAGAAGCTGCAAAGAGAATTTTTGCTACAACAGACAAAGCAAAAGGCACTTTAAAAGAACTTTCAGACGAAATGGGATATGAGACTTTTGTTGTACCTGACGATGTCGGCGGCAGATACTCTGTTTTGACAGCAGTAGGTTTGCTCCCAATCGCTGTTGCAGGTATTGATATTGACGAACTTATGGCAGGCGCAAAAGAAGCTCAGGACTCTCTTTGCGAAAAATCTTTTGAGAAAAACGATATGCTTAAATACGCTGCTTTGAGAAATTGTTTCTATGAAAAAGGCAAAAGACTTGAGTGTTTCATTTGCTACGAACCTTGTTTTACCATGATGAATGAATGGCTTAAACAGTTGTTTGCAGAAAGTGAAGGAAAAGACGGAAAAGGACTTTATCCTGTTTCCTGTATATTCTCAACAGATTTGCATTCAGTAGGTCAGTATATTCAGGAAAGCGGTTCAAGTCTTATGTTTGAAACTGCAATCAATTTCAAAAAAGGTCTTGACGATTTCAATATTGAAGCTGAAGAAGACGATGCAGACGGCCTCAATTTCCTTGCAGGCAAACCAATGAGCTTTGTTAACGAAAAAGCGTTTCAGGGTACCTTACTTGCACATACTGAGGGCGGGGTAGGTAACCTTATTCTTGAAATTCCTGAAATTTCTGCTAAAGAAATAGGATACTTAATTTATTTCTTTGAAAAAACCTGTGCTGTTTCAGGATATATGCTCGGTGTAAATCCGTTTAACCAACCGGGCGTTGAAAGCTACAAAAAAAATATGTTTGCTTTACTCGGTAAACCCGGATATGAAAGTGAAAAAGAAAACCTTGAAAAGCAACTTAATGTGTGATATTATAATATTGTAAAAATACTCTCTTAGGAGGAATAATAAATGATTAAACTCATTATAGGCAATAAAGGTGCAGGAAAAACAAAGAAACTCATTGACCTTGTTAATTCTTGCGTAGAAACTTCAAGCGGTAATGTTGTTTGTATTGAAAATGAGCCAAAACTCACTTATGACATTTCATCAAAAGCAAGACTTCTTGAAACAGAAAGTTACAATATCAAAGGACACAAAGCATTCTATGGTTTTCTTGCAGGCATTTGCGCAGGCAACTACGATGTAACAGAAGTTCTTGTTGACGCAACTTTCAAAATTGTAGGCAGAGAATACGAAAAACTCCCTCAATTTTTTGAAATGCTTTCTGAACTTTCAGAGTCAACAGATGTTGATTTTTATTTCACAATTTCTTGTGACAAGGAAGACCTTCCTGTAGAAATCTTCGATTATTGCGAAGAAATGTAAAAAAATATTAAAAAGGGAGTGGTTTGCGCTCCCTTTTTTTGTTTTTTCTCTTGACAAAAGCAACTTATATATATATAATACATTAAGTGCAATGAGGTGTTATTATGTTAATCGACCTTGCAAATCTTTTTAACGGCTCAGATGAAACTATAAAAATAGATTATTCTTTCCAAATTGACGATTTGTTTTTAAATTCATTTAACCCGATAAAAGATAAAATTTTTGTTAAGGGGACTTTTTTTCAAGAAGCCGGCATTGTTCAGTGCAAGTTAAATGTTTCGTTTAATTATGACGGTTTTTGTGATAGGTGTGCAGAACCTGTTCACAGAGAAATGTCATTTGAAACAAGCAAAGTTTTTGTTACTCATTTTGAAAATGACAAAGATTTTGAAGACTACATTGTGATTGATAATGCTTCACTTGATTTGGACGAGTTTGTTCGCGAGGAAATTTTATTGTTTCTTCCAAACAAAATTTTGTGCAAAGAAAGTTGCAAAGGTTTGTGTCCAAAGTGCGGCAAAAACTTGAATGACGGTAAATGTGATTGTAAAAAAGATGTTGACCCACGAATGGAAGTCCTTTTACAGTTACTTAACGAAGAATAAACTAAGTTAATTTAGTATAATTAAGGAGGAATATACAATGGCAGTACCTGCAAGAAAAACTTCAAAAGCAAGAAAAAATAAGAGAAGATCAAGCGTTTGGAAGATGGATGCTCCTACACTTGTTAAATGCCCTAAATGTTCTGCATATACAGTGCCTCACAGGGTTTGTGACAACTGCGGTTACTATAACGGCAAAGCTGTAATAGTTAAAGAAGAAGCATAATTAAACCTCTTTATGTGACGGGCGAGTAAGCCCGTCTTTTTTATTTCAATACAGGGAAGTGATTTTGTATGTCAAAACCAATAGTTGCTATTGTCGGCAGACCGAATGTCGGAAAATCGACTCTGTTTAATAAACTTGTCGGTTCTCGTATCTCGATTGTTGATGATAAACCGGGTGTTACCCGCGACAGAATTTACGGCGACTGCGAGTGGCTTAACAGAAAATTTTTGTTAGTAGATACAGGCGGTATAGAACCTAAAACAGACGACATTATTTTAAAACAAATGCGCAGCCAAGCTGAAATAGCTGTTGACACTGCCGATGTAATTATTTTTGTTACGGACTTAAAAAGCGGGGTTGTTGCAACTGACCAAGAAGTTGCCGCAATGCTTCAAAAAAGCGGAAAGCCTATTGTTTTGTGCGTTAACAAATGCGACACTATCGGCGCCCCTGAACCCGAATTCTATGAGTTTTACAATTTAGGTATAGGAGAACCGTTTGCTGTTTCTGCAAACCACGGGCACGGCACAGGCGACCTTTTAGACGAAGTTTTAAAATACCTTCCTGAAGATACAGAAGATGAAGAAGACGACGATGTAGTGAGGGTTGCAGTCATAGGCAAACCAAACGCCGGAAAATCTTCTTTGATAAACAAAATGTGCGGCGAAAACAGAATGATTGTTTCTGATATTGCCGGAACCACAAGAGATTCAACAGACACTTTGATTGAAAATGAGCACGGTAAATTTGTTTTCATTGATACAGCAGGTATAAGAAGAAAAAGCAAAGTGGTTGATTCTATTGAAAAATATTCAATAATAAGAGCAAGAATGGCTGTTGAACGGGCTACCGTATGTGTAATTATGATTGATGCGACAGAGGGTTTCACGGAACAAGACTCAAAAGTAGCGGGAATTGCCTGCGAAAACGGTAAAGCCTGTATCATAGCAGTTAACAAATGGGACGCAGTCGAAAAAGACGGTAAAACAATGGATGAGTTCAGAAAAAAACTGATGAACGATTTTAGTTTTATGAGTTATGCTCCTATTATTTTCATATCTGCTAAAACAGGTCAGAGAATTGACCGTTTGTTCAGTTTAATCAAGTCTGTTGACAATCAAAATTCAATGAGAATTTCAACAGGCAAATTAAACGATATTTTATCTCACGCTACTGCGAGAGTTCAGCCTCCGACGGATAAAGGAAAAAGACTGAAAATATACTATATGACTCAGGCGTCAACAAGACCGCCTACTTTTGTATTTTTCGTAAATCGCGCAGACCTTTTTCACTTTTCATACCAACGATACCTTGAAAATCAAATTCGTGAAGTTTTTGGTTTGGAAGGTACACCGGTAAGAATTATAGTTCGTGAAAGAGGGGACGGTAAAACAAAATGATTAATTCAAGTTTAGTTTTTTCTTCAATTTTAATTGCGATTATATCTTATTTGCTCGGCAGTGTTAATTTTTCAATCATTTTAAGTCGTAAGATTGAAAATAAAGACATCAGAGAATCGGGCAGCGGAAATGCAGGCTCTACAAATATGCTTCGCACTTACGGCAAAGGAATTGCTGTTGCAACGATGGTAGGAGATATGCTTAAAGTTGCTGTTGCAATCGGTATTGCTCATTTAATTTTCGGTAATGAAATATATAATGAAAACGAAATATTGATTAAATCATTTGCAGGATTTTTTTGTGTTTTAGGCCACATCTTTCCGCTGTTTTTTAAATTTAAGGGCGGAAAAGGTGTTGCTACTGCAGGCGGTATGGTTTTGTTGATTGACTGGCGAATAGGTCTCATTCTGCTTGCAATCTTTTTAATTACTGTTGCCGTTACAAGATGGGTTTCTCTCGGTTCAATAATTATGGCTGTAATGTATCCTGTGCTTACATACTTTTTCTATAAAGATTTTACGCTTACCGTTATTGCAGTTGTTTTTGCTGTAATAATAATATATAAGCACAAAAGCAATATTAAAAAAATAGCAAACGGCACAGAAAACAAACTGTCTTTTGACAAAAAAAGCAAAAATTAAATTTGTAAAAAAGACTTCCTTGATTAAAATCATAGGAAGTCTTTTTTTATAATCTTACAATTTTTGTGGATATTGCATCTCTGAAAGCAATATCGTGTTCTACTAAAATCATTGTCGGTGAAAACTCTTTTATAAGTTGTTCAATCTGTATCCGAGAATAAATGTCGATATAATTAAGAGGCTCATCCCATACATATATATGTGCTTTTTCACAAAGACTTTTTGCGATTAAAACCTTTTTCTTTTGACCCGATGAAAAATCTTTCATATCCTTTTCAAATTGAACTTTCTCAAAATCCATTTTTCTGAGTATTGCTTTAAACAGACTTTCATCAAGATTATTGTCTTCGGCAAAATCCGATAATGTTCCTGTTAAATACGAGGTATCCTGCGGCACATAGGAAATCACAAGACCGGAACCTATTGTTACCGTACCTGTATGCTCTATAGGATAATTTAACAGAAGTTTAAGCAGACTGCTTTTTCCGCTGCCGTTTTTTCCGTCTATAATAACACGGTCTCCGCACTTTATGCTAAATGTTGTCGGTTGACAAATACGACAGTCATCATAAATAACAGATACATCAGAAAATGATATAAGTGTATCGGAATGATAGTCAAGCGATTGTATCTTCAGTGTATCAACCGTTTCTGTATTTTTAAGCAATTTCGATTTTTGTTCAAGTGCTTTTTTCTGTCTTGATTCGATTGCTTTTGAACGCTTCATCATTTTAGAGGCTTTATGTCCTATAAAACCTCTGTCAACAGGACCTTTGCCGTATTTTGACGATTCCGTTTTATATGACCATGCAGCAGAAGATTCAGCAGATTTTTTTAACCGAATTATATCTTTTTTCAGTTTTTCATTTTGTGCTGATTCAAATTCTTGCTGTTTTTCAAAATTTGTCATCCAAGATGAAAAATTACCGTTTTGTATTTTTATATCGGTTCTATTAATTGACAGTATGTGGTCAACACACCCGTCCAAAAATTGACGGTCATGTGATACCAATATAAATCCTTTCTTTTTTTCTAAATATTCAGATACTTTTTTACGGGCAGTTGCGTCCAAATGATTTGTAGGCTCGTCAATAAGCAAAAAATGTCCCTCATTCAAAAAGAGTGCGGCAAGTAAAACTTTTGTCTGTTCGCCGTTTGAAAGTGTTTCAAATGCCCGCCACAACACATCTGATTTAACATCAAGATATGATAATTCTCTCATTAATTCCCACTCCGCCGCTGTAGGGCAAACTTCGTTTAATATGTCTATTGTCATCTGTTTTTTATCATCAACAATGTACGGGAAATAATCAAACAGTACAGAACTGATAATTTTACCGCTGTATTCATACTTTTCAAGCAAAAGATTCAGCAAGGTTGTTTTACCTCTTCCGTTTCTTCCTACAAGACCAACCTTCCAATCTGTATCAATTTTGAAATTAACATTATCAAAAACAGTATCATAACTTGACGGATATGAAAAAGTAAGATTTTCCACTTTAATCATTGACATAATATTCATCCTCCTTGCTTAGAATTTATAATTAAAAAGAGCTGCAAGAAAGTAACTCTTGCAGCTCAAAATAACATAATAAATCACTTTGCAAAGTGATGATAAACAGTTATATATAGTGAGTGAAAAGATTTTTACTTTCTTGCAATAGATACAATAATACCGTAAATATAGAATTATTGTATATTATTTTATCTGCAAGAAAATTTAAACATCTTTTCACCTCTTTACTTTTATTAACTTAATCATTTTAACATAGTTTTTCAAAAAAAGCAAGAAAACAGTGCAAAGTATTCAGCACAATATAAACACCGTTAAAATCAACGGAATTATTCTTTAATTTACAACATTTTGAGGATTTCCGTCTAAATAATGTTTAATATTGTCGTCTAATATTCCTAAAAGTCTTTTTCTTGTTTCATATGCTGCCCATGCAATATGCGGTGTTATAAAGCAATTTTTTGCACTGAGCAACGGGTTGTTTGCATTGCTCGGTTCTTCCCTTAAAACATCAAGACCTGCCGCTGCAATTCTGCCGTTGTTTAATGCGTCCGCAAGAGCCTGTTCATCAATCACAGGTCCTCTTGATGTGTTGATGATAATTGCAGATTTTTTCATTTTAGATATTGTTTCTTCATTAATTAAATTTTCAGTTTCAGGTGTCAAAGGACAATGACACGAAATAATATCAGAGTTTTTAATAAGTTCGTCAAGTGAAACAAATTTCACTGTTTTTAAGTTACCTTTTTCTTTAGGTCTCGGGGCATAAGCAAGAACATTCATTCCGAACGCTTCAGCTATTTCTGCAACTTTTCTGCCGATTGCTCCGAAGCCTATAATTCCTATTGTTTTTGACGCAAGTTCAAATATATTAGATTTGGTAAAACAAAAATCGGGGCAAGATGTCCATTCGCCGTTTTTCACTGCGTTGTTGTGCAATGCTACATTGTCGGCAATTTCAAGTATGAAAGCAAAAACAAGCTGCGCCACACCGTTGGTAGAGTAGGACGGAATATTGCAAACGGTAATACCGAGTTCCTTTGCGGCTTTGCAATCTACAACATTGTAGCCTGTTGACTGTAAACCTATATACTTTAGTTTTGGCAAATTTTTCAAAATTTCTTTTGTTATAACAGTTTTATTAATTATAAGTATTTCGGCGTCTTTCGACCGCTCAATAATTTGTTCCGGCAGTGTTCTGTCGTAGATTGTAACATCCCCGTATTTTTTTAGAAATTCCCAAGATAAATCTCCCGGGTTTGTTGTATAAGAATCAAGATTTACTATTTTCATAATATCACTCCTTAGTGTAAATTATATCTCTATATTTAAAAAAAATCAACAAATTGTTGTTTAGTTGATAATATTATTATATAATAAACTCATATAATTACTTGGTGATTATTTTGAAAAAATTTAAAAGTATAGTTATAATATTAGTTTTTTCTTTTATAATATGCTGTGTAATAAACTATACCGCGCAAAATGCTCTGCAAGCCTCAAATACAGCGTTTAACAATTATTATACATTTGTTATTGACGCAGGACACGGAGGAAAAGACGCTGGCACAATTGCAAATGACGGAACTCTTGAAAAAAATATCAATTTAGATATTTCAAAATCACTTTACGATTATTTAAGCGTGATGGGAATAAATTGCAAAATGATCAGAAACGGCGATTATGAGTTTTATAAGCAAGGTGAAGAAAGAAATCGCTCCGATTTATATAATCGTCTTGACTATGTTAATTCGGTAAACAATTCGGCGCTTATCTCAATTCATCAAAATCATTTTGAAGACACGAGAGAGTGGGGAATGCAGGTCTTTTTTTCTCCGAATGATGAAAAGAGCAATAAACTTGCAGACTGTATTCAAAACAAAAACAAAACATTTTTGCAGCCCGACAATCAAAGAATAACAAAAAAAAGTACAGACAGTTTGTATATACTTTATAAAGCGTCTGTTCCGTCTGTAATGGTTGAGTGCGGTTTTATGAGCAACTATGAAGAAAATGAAAAATTAAAGAATAAAGAGTATCAAAACAAAATAGCGTATATCATTACGCTTGGAATTTTTGAATGGGGAGTACAAATTGGCAAATAAAGTAAAAAGCATATATGTATGCAGTGAATGCGGATATGAAAGCGTTAAATGGTACGGAAAATGTCCCGGTTGCAATGAATGGAACACCATGAATGAAGAAATCAAGACAAATATTAAAAACAGTACGAAATTACCTGTTTCGCCCGTTTTAAATATAAATGATATTGTAAGCGAAGAAAAAGAAAGAATTAAAACAGGAATAAAAGAGTTTGACAGGGTGCTCGGCGGCGGAATAGTGGGCGGAAGTCTGACGCTTTTAAGCGGCGACCCGGGTATAGGTAAATCTACAATACTGTTGCAAGTATGCAACAATATAGGTCAAAACGGAAAAATTCTTTATGTAAGCGGTGAAGAATCGGCAAATCAAATCAAACTCAGAGCTCAAAGATTGGGAGTTACAACAAACAATTTGTTTATTTTACCCCAAACCGATGTCGGAGTAATAATTCAAACTATCAAAGATGAAAAGCCTGCTATTGCAATTATAGACTCAATTCAAACAATGGTTTACGATGAAGTATCTTCGTCAGCGGGCAGTATAACTCAAGTGCGTGAATCTACAAATTTATTTATGCACACTGCCAAAAGTTTGAATATACCTATTTTTATAGTCGGGCATGTAAATAAAGACGGGGCTATTGCAGGTCCTAAAGTTCTTGAACATATTGTTGATACTGTTCTTTATTTTGAAGGCGAGAGAAACTACTCCTACAGAATTTTAAGAACTGTTAAAAACCGTTTTGGTTCAACAAATGAAATAGGCGTTTTTGAAATGGTTGAAAACGGCTTGAAGGAAGTCGAAAATCCATCGCTGATGATGTTGTCGGGCAGACCTAAAAATACAAGCGGTACCTGTGTGGCGTGCATAATGGAAGGCTCTAGACCGATTTTGGCAGAGGTTCAAGGTCTTGTTACGGCAACAGGTTTCGGAACTCCGAGAAGAATGAGTACGGGATTTGACTACAACAGAATGAATATGTTAATTGCAGTATTAGAAAAAAGAGCAGGGTACTTTTTTAATAGTATGGACAGTTATATTAATATTGTAGGCGGTTTAAAATTGGACGAGCCGGCCGCTGACTTAACGGTAGCGCTCGCCTTGGTATCTTCATTAAAAGACCAGGCCGTTAAAGAAAATGTCATAGCGTTTGGAGAAATTGGTCTTGCAGGCGAAATTCGTGCAGTAAACAACTGTGAACAAAGAGTCAACGAAGCTATACGCTTGGGGTTTGATACTTGTGTAATTCCGTTTCACAATTACAAATCTCTGTCAAATGAAATAAAGAAAAATGCAGATATTATTCCTGTCAGAACTATAAGAGACGCTTTCAATGCGTCGATATAAACAATAACGCCCCGAGATGTTTAAAACATCTCAGGGCGTTATTTATTTTAATCTTTTTCTTACCGTATCGTTCAAAGTTTTGGACAAACATAGTTCGTGATTTGAAGAAGTATCGGCGCCGAGTTCCCAAATCATCACTCCGCCTACATCGGCATAAATACAAAAAGTGATTTTATCTTCAATCATTTGGCAGGAATTATAAAACCTGTCTTTTACGATAATTTGCTTTTTTTCAGCGTCAATATCACGATAATCACCGCTTACAACATTCGTAAACTTATCCATTTTATCGACTTCGTCTTTATAATCTTTCCAATAACCTGCGCTGTCAACGGGACGGGCATAGTAAGGCAGACCCAAATCAAGTTGAGAAGTATCAAAGCCCATTTTTATAAAATGATTTACGGTATTTGCACAGTCGCTGAAAAATTCTGAATGATGCCCGTCAATATCTCTTTTCATATTATCATAAGTCATTACTTCAACTGTATCTATGCAATTTACAGCCGTTTTGCTGAAACGGTATCTAAGCCATGAAGCAAGCGCTAATGTGATTTTTTTATTGCCTATTTTTCTTTTTAATTCAACTATAAATTTATCAAATACACGCCATTCATATATATTTTTTGGATATTCCCAGTCAAACGAAATGCCGTCGAGATTATATTTGCTTAAAAATCTTTCTATATTTGATACGGTGTTTTGATTTTTGAACGCTTTTACATAGTCGCTTGACAAAATCGTAACTGCAATTGCAGGACTTTCTGTATGTTCTCTAATCATAGCAAGTGCAGATTCAAAACGCTCTTTACCGTCAAATTCTCCGAATTCATTTTTTACATTCGGAAAGAAAATTTCACCTTTCTCATTCATACGAATACAGCCAATAACATTAAAGTTATTGTAGCATTTCAAATTATTAGGGTCTGTTTTATTTTGAAATTCTGCAAGCATATATGCTGTTTTTCTGAATTTACATTGTTTTTTCGGCAAATTGTAAATGTATGCGTCAATTTGTTTAAAATATCCTTTTCGTGTGTTTAAAATTTTAATACGAATTTTTGTTGTGATTATATCATCAAATGCGCAAACTCTTAATTTAGAAATTCTGTTTTGTTTATAGAACATTTTAAATTGATTTTTTTCTTTGTAATAAATTTCAAAATCAGTTACATTTTCTCCTTTTTCAAAAAGTGTTATTAAATTAATTTTTGTCGGTTTTTCAAAATCAAAGTCAAGGTATGTACCGTTTTTGCCGTGAAAAGTATTTGACGACAACGGAACATTTCCGTAGAATGTGCTTTTTTCGGGTTTGTAGTCAAAAAGACTCAGTATAGCGGGAATTATTTTCATATTTTACCTCTGTAGATGACAATGTTTTATATCGGGCATTTTTCAATAATTTTTGTTTCTTCATTATTGGTATAATGAAATTTGTGCGAAATATTTTGACCGTCAGATATATGAAATGTATATTCTCCTTTAAGAAAAACAGTATCTCCGTTTTCATTTATTGAATACAAATCTTTATTGGAGAACACAAAAGTTATATCGACTGTTTCTTGTGGTTTTACTTCAAAACGCCTTACGCCTATTAAAGAACGGATAGGATTTTCATATTTTGTTTCAGGTTGGGTTACATAAATTTGCAATACTTCATCGCTTAAATAATTTCCTGTGTTTTTTATTTTACAGTTAAATGTTTTGTTTGTCAGCAAACATTCTGTCATTTCAAAATTCGTGTATGAAAGTCCGTAACCGAAAGGGTACTGCACTTTACCCTTAAAATATCTGTATGTACGGTTTTTCATGGAGTAATCTTCAAACGAGGGCAAATCTTTTACACTGTTATAAAATGTTACGGGCAGTTTACCGCTCGGACAAACATTTCCGAACAATATATTTGCTATTGCGCGACCGCCTTTTGCACCCGGATACCAACATTGAATAATTGCGTCTGTTTTTTCTTTATATTCGCTGAAGTTTACCGCACCGCCCGAAAAATTAATTATGACTGTTTTTTTGCCCAAATTCACAAGTTTATTCAACAGGTCTTTTTGAACATCGGGAAGTTCAAGCGTTTCGCGGTCGCCCTGAATTTTAATAACTGTGTCTTTTGGCAATATTTCGCCGTTTTCTTCTCCTTCTATTGAACAATCATATCCTGTACAAACAAGTATAGTATCTGCCGACTCGGCTTTTTCGAGTGCTTCTGCCTGTAAAACACGGTTTTCTTTTTCATTGTATGAGTAGCCTTTAATATATTCGCTGTTACCATACATCTTTTTTATTTCATCGGGCAATTTTTCAAAGCTTGTAGGTGTTCCGTGATAGTTACCTAAATAAGCCAAGTCGTTGTCGGCATTATATCCTATTATAAGTATTTTCTTTGAACTTTTTTCAAGCGGTAAAATTCCGTTGTTTTCCAGCAAAACAATTCCTTTTTCAGCCATTTTAACGGCAAAATTTTCATTTTCGGAAGTTGCAATTTCATTTGCGGAAATCGAATTGTAAGGACAATCGTCGGAAAACATTCCCAAACTGCTTCGTATTTCAATCAGTTTTGATGCAGATGATTTTAATGTTTTTAAACTTACTTTTTTTAATAGATATGATAAAATCAAAAATTTAAACATTTTACCGCATTCTAACTGACATCCTGCATTAATTGCCATTGCTGCGCCGTCAATCGGATTTGAAGCCAAATGATGTTTTGAAACAATATCGCAAAGAGCACCGCAGTCGGATGTAAAATATCCGTCAAATCCCCAACTTTCACGGAGCAATTTTTTTATCATTTTTTCGCTTGCACAACAGGCTTCTCCGTTAAGTCGGTTATAAGCTCCCATTACTCCGCAAACTTTACTTTCCTGAACAGCCTTTTTAAACGCAGGCAAATATGTTTCAAACATATCTTTTTTTGTTGCACTTGCATTGAAAGAATGTCTTTGCGCTTCAGGTCCGCTGTGTACTGCAAAATGTTTTGCGCAAGCCGCAGTTTTAATGTATTTTTCGTCATCTCCCTGAAGACCTTTAATGAAAGCATTGGCAAGTAATCCTGTCAAATAGGGGTCTTCGCCGTATGTTTCCTGTCCCCGTCCCCAACGAGGGTCTCTGAAAATATTTATGTTAGGGCTCCACATAGTAAGACCTTTATATATTTTATAGTCTTTATTTCTCTGATTTTCATTAAATTTTGCCCGAGCCTCGTTTGAAATTATTTTTGCGCTTTCATACATTAATTCTTCGCTGAATGCAGCCGCCATACAAATCGCCTGGGGAAAAACGGTAGCAGTTCCTGCACGAGCTACTCCGTGCAAACATTCGTTCCACCAATTGTACGGTAAAACTCCAAGTCTTTTAACTCCTCGTGAATTATGCTTTAATTGAGATATAGTTTCATACACATTCATTTGAGAAACAATTTCTTCCGCTTTCTTTTTGTGATATTGTTTTGACTTTTTGTTCATAATCTTTACTCTTTCTCTTTTTTGATAAAATAATTAGAATTCGTTGACAGTTTGTTTAAATAATTGTATAATATGTACAACTCGTGCTCGTGCACGGATATTATACTTTATTTTTTTGTAAAAGTCAAAGGAGTTTTTATATGTCAATTACCGTAAAAGAAATAGCTGAAATTGCCGGTGTAAGCAGGGGTACGGTTGACCGCGCATTAAAAAACAGAAGCGGAATTTCTCCTGAAACAAAAAAGAAAATACTTAAAATTGCAGAAAAATATGATTATCATCCGAATGTAATCGGTACCGCACTTGCAAAATCGGGGAAAACAACTGAAGTGGCGGTAATTTTAAACAGTATCGGTAACCCCTTTTTTTCTGATGTAATCGACGGTCTGCGTGCAGGCGAAAGTGAATTTTCACAATACGGCATAAAACTCACAATTTCGGAGTTTAAAGGGTATAAAACAGAAAAACTTCTTGAACTTTTAAATAAAATTTCTCCAAATACAAAGCAACTGATTGTTTCGCCGATTTGTAATGATACAGTAAACAAAAAATTGCAGGAACTTGCCGAAAACGGTATGAATATTGTTATGCTTACGGGTAAAACGGAAAATATTAAAAACTCTGTTTATATTGGCTGTGATTATCTAAAAAGCGGTAAAATTGCAGGCAGGCTTATAGGTTTGCTTACAGGCGGCTCGGCAAATGTTTTTGTTGTTACGGGAAGTACGCTGCACAAAGGTCATGCACAGCGTGTAGAAGGAATTAAACAAATTTTAGAAAGAGATTATCCTAAAATTAATTTTTTGGGTGTATCGGAAAATCTTGACGACGATGAAATAGCATACAATTCAATGAAAAAGGTGTTAAATGAATACCGACAAATTGACTTTGTTTATATAACTGCCGGCGGTGTAAAAGGTTCGCTTAGGGCAATTAAAGAGCAAAGCAGAAAAATACAGGTCTGCACATTTGATGATATTCCTATCGTTCGGCAGGCGCTTAATTCGGGTGAAATTTCGGCAACTATTTGCCAACAGCCTTTTGAACAAGGATATCAGGCCGTCAAGGCGATTTTTGAAAAAGTCATTGCAAAACGCGAATTTTCAAATGATATTTATTCACAACTTTCAATAAAAGTTGACCAAACACTATAAAAACAGTTTCATTCATCATTTTAAAAAGAGGAATACCATGACTGAATTATTCAGAACGAATTTTTATAATAAAAATATTCTTATCTCACAAAAAGAATACTCACTAAACGATTGTATAAATGAAAAATCTTTTGAAATCCATACATCAAAGAATTCATGCAAAAACGGACAAAAGACCGTTGATGTAATTTTTACTGCTAAAAAAGATATAAATAATTGTGGTATAAGCGTTGTTTTTGAAACTTATAATCATAATATTACGGACTACATTTTTGCACCGTCGGCATTGTATAACGGTAACCGTTTTTACAGTGTTGAAAGAGAATATCCGCCAATGTATGTCGGAGATGATATCCAAATCAGCAAAAAATCACCTGTAATAACCGATGTTCCTCGTTTATCTTTAGACGGAAAGAGTTATGTTCAACTTAATGTAGGCGATTTATCGACAGCATGCGTAGGATATTTTTCCGAAACAGAGAAACAAGGAATACTTTTGTTTTTTAACGCTCAAAACGAATGCGGAAATATGGGATTAACAGTAGAAGAAAATATAGAAACAGGGCTTCTTCGATTTTATATTTCATCGCCTTGCATTCGTGAAAAAACAAAATATGCTATGTGTACAACAAAAGAAAAATCCGATGACTGTGCAATAACATTAAAAAAGGGTTGTTCCGCTACATTTAATATTGAGCAATATAGTTTTAAATGCACCGACAAGACAGAGTTTTTGAATACATTTTTTGAACACAGACTTTGCAAAAGTAATGAGCGCAGTTTGAAAAATGATGTTTCGTGGTCGTATGCGTTTGATTTGATAGAAAATAAATACAATAAGAACAACTGGGTGTCGGACGGTATGTTCTACAAATCTTCGGAAGCAACGGGAAATTCGGTTACAAGACAATGGCAAACAGGTTGGGTAGGCGGCGCTATTAATACTTTACCGTCACTTTTTTCTTCAAATAAAGAAAGCGTAGAAAAAAGCGCTAAAACTTTAGATTTTGTATTCAACAGAGTTCAGCACAAAAGCGGTTTTTTATACGGTATTTATTGCGACGGGAAAATATACGGAGATTGTTTTTACGATATAGAAAACAAAAATATAGTTATGAGCAGAAAAAATGCCGACGCAATGTATTATATCGCAAAGCAATTACTTTGTTTGCAGAAAAGCGGTAAAGAAGTTCCTGATTTATGGGAAAACGGGCTGAAAAAACTTGCAGACGCTTTTGTTGCATATTATGAAAAAAATAAAGAATTTTCGCAGTTTATGGATATAGAAAATATGAAACCGTTTATAGCATCAACGGCTTCGGCTTCTATTGCTCCTGCAGGACTTGTATTATGCAGTATATTTTTTAACAATAAAAAATATTTAGATATTGCGTGCGATTCGGCAGAAAAATACTACAATTCATATATTTTACAGGGCTTTACAAACGGCGGTCCGGGCGAAATATTAGGATGCCCCGACAGTGAATCTGCTTTTGCATTATTGGAAAGTTTAGCATCTTTGTATTGTGAAACAAAAGATGACAAATGGCTTGCAAGAGCCGTTGATACTGCTTCATTGTGTTCGAGCTGGTGTGTATCTTATGATTATAAATATGAGAAAAATACTCAATGGTACAAAAGAAAAATTGCAACTACGGGAGCAGTTTGGGCAAGTGTACAAAATAAACACGCAGCACCGGGAATTTGTACTCTTTCAGGTGCGTCTTTGTTCAAACTTTTCAGAGCAACAGGCAATATTGAATATTTAAAACTTTGCCGAGACATCAGTCATAGTATTACACAATATGTAAGTACTCCGAATAACCCTACATACTGCAGTTATATATGGAACAACAGAAATATCGGTTTGCAAAAATCTATTAATTCTTTTTATGCGCAAGCATTAAAAAAACTGCACAATTCAGGAAAATTCGGCGAAAAAATCACCGATAAATTGTATAATACCGTATTTAATTTACCGGGAAGAATAGGGGAAAGATGCAATTTGTCAGATTGGGAAGGAACTGCAAATGTAGGCGAGTTTCCCGGCGGTTCCTGTTGGTGTGAAGTTTCGGCAATGCTTACATATTTTGAACTTCCCGGAATTTATGTAAACCCTGACACCGAATTTGTATTTGTTTTAGACCACGCTGAAGCAAAAGCGAAAAACGGTTTACTCATAATTAAAAATATTACCGAAAATGATTCAAACTATCGCATATTCATTGAAAATGAAAGCAACAGAAAAAATCCTCTTGAAGAAACATATATGATTGATTTTAAAAATGTTTTTGTGCCTGCACATAAAAGCGTTGAAATAAAATTAAAAAAATAAAAGGAGATATTTATAATGCTTGAAATAAAAAATGGTTCATTCTATATGGACGAAAAGCCGTTTCATATCTATTCAGGGGCTATGCACTATTTCAGAATACCCTGTGAATATTGGGAAGACAGATTGAAAAAACTTAAAGCGGCAGGTTTTAATACAGTAGAGACCTATGTTGCTTGGAATATTCATCAGCCTAAGGAAGAAAATAAATTTGATTTTGACGGGCAAAATGATTTAATAAAATTTATTAAACTTGCACAAGAAACGGGTTTATATGTTATTGTTCGTCCCGGTCCGTATATTTGCGCAGAATGGGAATTCGGCGGTTTTCCTGCATGGCTTTTAAAATATGACGATATAAAACTCAGATGTTACAATGAGCGCTATTTGAATTTTGTCAAAAATTATTTTGATGTTTTACTTCCGATGCTTGCAAAAGAGCAAATAACAAACGGCGGTCCGATTATTGCTATGCAGATAGAAAATGAATACGGAAGTTACGGCAGAGACAAGAAATATTTAAATTATTTAAGAAATTTGATGAAAAACAACGGTATAAATGTGCTTTTATTTACATCTGACGGCGAAAGTAACTATCATCTTTCGGGCGGTTCGTTAGATGATGAATTTAAAGTTGTAAATTTTGGAAGTTATCCGAAAGACGGTTTAAAGGAACTAAAACTATATCAGCCTGACAAACCCTTAATGTGCGGCGAAATGTGGTGCGGTTGGTTTGACCATTTCAGAGACAAACATCATCATTCTTCAGACATTTATACTAAAAAAACAAATAAACGAATAGTTGATGAGTTTTTTGAAGAAAATGCAAATTTCAATTTTTATATGTTCCACGGCGGTACAAATTTCGGTTTTATGGCGGGAGCAAATTATGCAAATGTTTATCAGCCTACAACTACAAGTTACGACTATGACGCGCCGTTAAATGAATACGGAGATTACACAAAAAAATATTTTGTTATACGCGACGCACTGTGTAAAAATCAAGGCATTGAATTTCCGTCTCTTCCGCCAAGGCCTCAAACTCAATCAATAGGCTCTGTTAAACTGCCGTACACGGCGTCTTTCATAGAAAATGTCAAAAAAAATGCCGATAAACACACATCTCATATTCCGCACTATATGGAATATTACGGTCAAAATTACGGAATGATTTTATATCATACCGTAATAGAAGGCAATTATCCAAGCACGCAAATAGCAGCAGACGGAGTGCATGATATAGCCTATGTTTATGTAAACGGTAAATTTGTAGGTCGTTTTGACCGTTCGAATTCACGCACAAAAAAACAAATCAGGGCAAATGCAGACGCACCTGAGAGTTTTTCTTTTCCTATACCTGCATTTAACGGGAAAATCAGTGTAGATATTTTGGTTGAAGGTATGGGCAGAATTAATTTTGCAAAGCGAATTCACGACAGAAAAGGTCTTGCAAACATTATGATAGGCGAACAATACACCTATGATTTCGATGTTTACACAATACCGATTGATAAATATGAAAATTTAAACTTCACAGAAAAAAGTACATCGGAATTTCCTGTATATTTAAAAGGAACATTTTACACAGACAGTAAAGCGGACTGTTTTGTCAGCATTAAAAATTTCAAAAAAGGATATGTTTTTGTCAACGGAAAAAATTTGGGCAGATATTGGGAAGTCGGACCTCAACAAACCTTGTATCTTCCGGGCGTATGGTTGAAACACGAGAATGAAATAGTGATTTTTGAACAAGAAGGTTTTAAAAAACCTGAAGTTACAATTATTGACCATCCTGTATTTAAATAATTCATAATATACTTTGAGAAGGAGAGAATTATGAAAACTAAAGCTGAAATATCCGGAACGGTGAAAAAATTTTTTACAGATTTTAAAACATATTGGAATAAGCCCAGACCCGGGGAATATGTGTCGAATAAAGAATTTTTGTTCTTTATTTTAGGTTCAGGCGGTTCAAATAACGCTTTATATACAAGTTCAAATTTGCAGTTTACCGCAAGTTGTTTATTCGTAGGCGCTATTTACGGGTTAAAAATGATGGATTTCGCAATGTTAGGCATTGTAAATATGATATTAAATTATCTTTTTCAACCCATTGCGATGATTATTACCGATAATCTCGGAAGACCTCCGAAAAAGACTATGAATATGATTAATTGGTCTGAGATTGCATTTACATTAATCGGTGTATGCTGCTTTTTTATACCGCAAGAGTATTTTGAAAGTTTTATGCCTGCATTACCTCAAGTTTTGGGTACTAAGTTTTTAATTCAGGTACTTACAACTTACTACAATATTTTTGTTTACCGCTGTTTTTCAAAAAAATTCGGAAAATATCGCTGTTGGATAGTTGCAGGCATATTACCGAACATTGCAACTATGATGCTTCTTGTATTGTTTCCGTACAATCAACTCTCTTACAATGATAAGTTTTGGGTAATGAATTTAATGTTTGCAATTTGGACTACTTTCGGCACTTGCTTTGCTCAGGCAGGAAATGTTCAAAATGTAATTACTCCTAATACAAATGAAAGAACAAGAATTATTTCCATCGGTTCATTTATAAGCGGTTTGTTTCCGTCTGTTTACAATATAATTTGGCCTGTTGCGGCAGCTGCTGTCGGGGGACTGACAAATATCCGTACATATAGAATTATTGTGCCGATAATGGTGCTTGCTATGGTGCCTTTTACTTTGTTTCTTGCATTTGGCTGTAAAGACAGAGTTATTCAAGATGAAAGTCATAAACCGCAAATAAATATGCGTAAAGGCTTTAAAGAAGTTTTAAGAAACAAATATTTATGGATAACCAATATTTCTTCTTGGATAACATCATTTTCAATAGGTGCCATAAATATCATAAATATGCTTATTATTTATGATATGAGACAAGACTGGTTTCAAGGAATTATGTCTTCAATTTTAGGAACGGCATATACACCGGGAATGTTGCTTTCTCCTTGGCTTATTAAAAAATTCGGAAAAAAGAAATTAATGCTGTTTTGTAAATATATGAGCGTCGGCTGTTTGCTTTTATCAGTAGGCGGAGTATATATAAACAGTTTACTGATAATTGTTGTTTCACAATATTTATGCACAATGTTGGGCTCTGTTATAACTATCATTACAACATCAATGAATGCTGATATATGGGACTATCAGCAATATATATCAGGGGAGCGTTTAGACGGTTGTATGGGTATATTCGGCTATCTTGCGTCTCCTATAACAACCGTTGCCGCAATGGTAATTCCTACACTCTACGGTATATTCGGTTTTACATCAGATTGGAACATTTTATTCGATGCAGATATTCGCAATGAAATATTTATTGTAACTATTGTTTTGACTTCAGCAACTACTTTGCTTGCAACTATCCCTTATCATTTTTATGACCTTACGGAAGAAAGGCATGAAGAAATGATGAATGAACTCAGAGAAAAATTAGAGGTAAGAAACAATGATTCCGAACAATGCGATATAGAAGAAAATATTACAACATCTGTTTGAAAGGAGTAATTGTAATGAAATGTAAAACTCGCTCTGTGTTTGCATGTATTTTCACAATTTTATTATTGGTAACATTCTTTACCTCGTGTTCTTTTTCGGAAAATAATAAAACAAAGTATAAAAATGTTGAAAACGGATGTGCATTATACAGATATACAGGTTCTTCGACAGAAACCGTATTTAGTATTCCGAATGAATATAACGGAAAAGCTGTTACACAGTTAATGGATTTTTGCTTTTCTAATTCAGAATATCTTACTGAAATAAATATTGGTAAAAACATTGAAAAGATTGACAGTTGGGCAATGACAAATTGTCAAAAATTGAAATCAATAAATGTGAGTGAAGAAAATCCGTATTTTAAATCGGTTGACGGAGTTTTGTATAACAAGGATATGACTGAGTTATTAGTTTATCCAAACAATAAAAATCCTATTGTTACAGACGAAAACGGAAATACGACAGGCGGAGAATTCACTGTTCCGGATACAGTGAGAGCAATAAATGACAATGCTTTTTATTTATGTTCAAACCTTCGTGACATTAAGTTGAATTACGGTCTTGAAAAAGTAGGAGACAAAGCTTTTTTAAAATGTTCAGGTTTAGAAACTCTAACATTGCCTTCTACTTTGAAAGAAATAGGAGCAGACGCTTTTTCTTATCTCGACAATCCGAAACTCACTTTGATAGAAATACCTTCATCAGTTGAAAAAATAAGCGATTATGCATTTTTCTCCGCTTCTTCTTCAGTTGAAAAAGTAATTGTACATAAAAACAGCGAAAAAGATTTAAAACTAGGAGAAAAATGGCTGCCTAATCAAAAAAATGCAATAAATCAAAAAGTTCCTGTTGATTTTGTAGGTAAAGAATAATTATTGAATATACAGAGGAAAAATTATGCATACACAATGGACTGAACTTGAAAAGAAATTAAAAAGTTTCAACAACTTCGTAAAAAAGCCTGATTTTAAAGGCTCGATAACAACCTCAATGCCACGAACATTTTTATTGGGAAACGGCGATTTGGGAATTGTTTCATCAGGTTCGGGCGTAAAAAAAGAATACTTAATCGGTAAAAATGATTTTTGGAGTTGCGGAGATTTAAAAACAGATGATGTAATGAATTTTAATTCTCGACGAGTAACAACATTACGAGTAGGTAAATTAACCGTTGAAAATCTTAAAAGTCATAAATTGTTTTGTGAAAAAATAGACTTATCCACTGCAAGTCTTAAAAGTATATATGATGATATTTCAATTACAGCATATTGTTTATCAGATACAAACGCTTTGGCAATTAGTATTTTATCAAAAAACGATATAAATTTAAAATTAACAGTAAGTGTTCCTGATAATTGCAAAGATTATGCATTCAATTATTTCAATGAAAACGGTAAAGGGTATGTACAGCGTTCAACAGCTGATTTTGCAGAAAATGAAAAATCTTGGACTTCGTCTGTCGCTCTTTATTTAATCGACTTTGAAAAAGAGATAAAAGAAATTTCACATACCGAAAATGAAATTAATTATCAAGTTCAAATAAAATCCAATATACCAAAACATCTTGTTCTGTGTGTCGGCGGCGGGGGTAAAATATACGACGGCAATAAAAATTTAATTGACAAAAAAGCATATCAACAGGCAAATGATATTGAAACACTTTTTAAAAATGAAAATGATTTTTTAGAAAAAATAAAATCACATAAAAAATGGTGGCGTGAATATTGGTGTGCTTCAAGCGTGAATTTGTCAGACAATAAACTTGAAAAATACTACTACACTTCGCTGTATATTATGGCTTGCTGTTCAAGAGAAAATAAGATGCCTCCGGGTTTATACGGGAATTTTATAACAACGGACAATCCGAAATGGAACGGCGATTTTCATATGAATTATAATTTCATAGCGCCGTTTTACGGAATGTACGCTGCAAACAGACCCGAATTTGCAAAATCTCTTGCACAACCTATATTAGATTTTATTCCCGAAGCAAAACGAAGAGCAAAAGAAGATTTGAAATTGATTTGCCGAGAATATATTTGCGGCGGAATATATAAAGGCAATATTTTTAAAGGCAGAAATGATTTGCGAAACGGTATTGACAACGCCGTGCTTTACCATGTTGCTTTGGGACCTTACGGCGCGTCTGCATGGAACGGAGGAAAAGCAGGAGGATACTGGAAACAAATGAATGATGCGGCATTTACCGCAACAGGTCTTACCGCTTATTATTTTTATACTTTAGATAAAAATTATTTTCAAAAAATTTTTGATTTTTTGGAACTAAACATAAATTTCTTTTTATCATGGCGTGAAAAAGAAATTTTACAAGACGGAAATTACAGATATGTTTTCTGGTCGGGAGCACACGAAGGGTCATTTGAATTGAACGCACCTCATGTTATCGGTTCTGTTAAAAATATTTTAATGTGCGTATTAGACGGTGTAAATCGCGGTTATTCAGCGGTTGACAGTAAGAAAATTGAGATTTGGCAAGATTTTTTGGACCATCTTCCTGAATATCCTATTCGAAATGCTAAATACGGTAAATTTTTACGAAAAAAGAATGTTGATAATGTTTTGGCATTAGGCGAAAAAGGTCTGATATATAACAAAGACTCTGCCACTGTTTCTCTTGAATTTATTCACCCTTGTGAAGATATGGACTTTGACAGTGACGACAATGTGAAAAATGCTTCTAAAAATACAATTAATTTATACAAATCACTTAATTTTGATAATTTTCGTCAAGTGAATAATTTGCCGAAAATTTTTATTCATGCAATAAGATGCGGATACAGTCCCGAAAAAGTATTGTTTGAATTTAAACGCTTGTACAGAAAAGACTTTATGACAAACTATACTGTTAAAGATTACGGCGATACACACGGCATTGAAAAATCCGGCGGAATTGAGTTTATAAACAGTATGTTGCTTTCAAGTGATGTTGAAACAATTAAAGTTTTTCCTAATTGGCTGAAAAATAAAGACGCTGAATTTGTAAATTTGCGTGCAAGAGGAGCATTTTTGGTAAGTTCGTCTTATTCGGCAAAAAAACAATGTGTAAAAAGAATTGAAATTGTAAGTACCGTTCAGGACAAAATTCAAATTTACAATGAATTTGAAAACCCTGTTATTATTGCTCAAGACAATTCTTTTGTTGATTATACTGAAATAAAAGATAAACACGGCAGAACGATATTATGCTTTTCGTCTGTTCCGAATGTAAAATATATTATTTCAGAAAAACTTAAATAAATCAGTAACTCAGACTAAGGAGAAAATATTATGAAACACTGGGTAATAGAAAAAAACAAATATTTTGCTGACATTACAGAAAATGATAGAGAATTCATTTTACAAAATGGTTTAATTTGCAAAAAAATTGAAAAAAATTTTTGCAAAACAGTGAGTTTTGAAAATTTGCAAAGCAATTCTCAATTAATCAGCAAACCGTTTGAAAGTTTTCAAATTTCAGTAAACGGCAAAAAATATTCATCTGATTGCTATGAATACATAAACGCAGAAATTGTTGAGTGTGAAGAACGCGTTGCTTTTCATAAAACAGAAACGATGACTTCAAACGGAGTGTATCCTCCTAAAGGCAAAGCCGTACTTTTAAATTACAGAGCCGACAATTTACCGTCTGTAACCGTGCGTTTTGAAATCTATGATGAAATACCTGTTATAATGAAATCTTTGACAGTTCACAACACAGTAAAAGACGATATAACGATAGATAATATATCAGTAGATGTAATGAAAATTTCAGCTCATAAGGACGAATTGTTTGTTGACAGCGACTATAATTCAACTATAGATTTTATAGGTCTTGATTTTTCAAAATATGCAAAAAACTATGCTCGCTATCACTACGATACATTTGAAGTTGCACCTTTGCAACGAATGAATGTAAAATTGAAACCAAATGAAAAATTAAATTCTATTATTGCATACGAACTTCTTTTCGGCAGTAAATATTATGAACAAAAACTAATTGAAGTTAAGGAAATGTATCGCAGAATTGCTCCTTGGTGTATGGACAATGTTACATTTTTTCATCTCATTTCAAATTCAACGCGTACCATAAAAAAAGCAGTAAATCAATGCAAAGAATTGGGAATTGAAATGATTATTCAATCGTTCGGTTCAGGAGTCAATATGGAAAGCGGTAATGAAAAATATTTAAACCGAATAAAAAAAGCATATGATTACGGTCATAAAAACGGCATAAGAATGGGCGCTTATACACTTGCTTATGTAAAAAATTATCGGCCCGTAAAAAGTGATGAGGCATTAAATCATGATGCAAGTCATATTTGCAGATGTTTGGCAACAGATTGGGCTCAGGGATATATGAAAAAAGTATTGAGATTTATAGACCGAACAGGCGCAGATGCAGTAGAAATTGACGGACCTTACGGAATGATGACTTGTTCGGGCGGTAAAACACACAATCATGACGATTTTACCGACTCTCAATATAAACAATGGAAAGCCTCTGTTGTAGATTGGTACGCTGAAATTAAAAAAAGGGGAGTATATATTAATGCTCCCGACTGGCATTTTTTGAACGGAATAAATCGTTGCGGTGTCGGATATGAAGAAATTGCTTTTTCCGAACATCGTGCAGAGCAACTCGTAACTTCGCGTATTTATTATTATAAAGGAACATTTTCAAAAAATCCTTCTCAGTGTTGGGGATTTTTACCGTTAAATGTTTATCACGGCGGCGGAAAAGACGCTCAATTCTTCCCGACAGAAAAAAATTCATTTGAATTTGATTGGGCACTTGCTCAAATTGTAGCAAGTGGTGTTTGGCCGACCATAAGAGGTAAAAAAGTTTATGATTCGCAAAAGGGAAAAGAAATTTTTCACAAGTGGACATCTGTTTATAAAAAATATCGTGAAGTTTTAAACGGTATTACAATACACTTTATGCCGCCTCGTATTGACACATCAAACCCGTCGAGAACTCAATGCATAGACGCTATAATGAACCAACTTCCGTACGGCAAAATTCGTGGTTTTGTTATGTTCTTTAATCAAACCGACAAAGAGATAACACAAAATGTAACAATTCCTGTTTATTATACAGGCCTTTCAGGTCTTGACAGTCCGCCTGCTCCGTTTGAAAATACAAAAAACAGCGATGTTATTTATCCTCTGTACGGAGAAGAAATTGCTCCGCTTGTAATTCGTGCACGCGACGGTTCTGCAAGAACTTATATTACCGACGATAAAGTCGAAGACGCAAAAATACCGGAAGTTTTACCTTCTATACCTACAGATAACGAAATTATCGTTTCTGAAAATGACAACAATCAAAAAGTTTTCAATATAGACTCAAACGCAAATATTACTATGCAAATTACGCTTAAGCCTATGTCTTATAAATGGTACGTTCTTCGTACACCTGAAGAATAAAGAATAAGGAGAAAAAATTTATTATGAACAACAAAATCATCAGAATAGCCATGATAGGAATGGGCGAACGCGGAAAACAACTTATGGAGCCATTGCTGAAAATGGATGATGTTAAAATTACGGCAATTTGCGATACTTATGAAGACAGAATACAAAACGCATATAATATCGTAAAGGAAAAATGCGGAAGCACTCCGTTTATGACCTGTAATTATGATGAAGTGCTGTCAAGAAATGATGTTGATGCAGTAGTGATTTCAACTTCTTGGCAATATCATATAAAAATTGCAATAGAAGCAATGAAAAAGGGTATTTTTACCGCAATGGAAGTCGGCGGAACATACGACTTACAGGAATGTTACGACTTGGTTGAAACATATGAAAAAACACAAACTCCATTCTTTTTTCTCGAAAACTGTTGCTACGGCCGTCGCGAATTAATGTGCTTAAATATGGCTCGTGCAAACGAATTTGGTGAAATTGTGCACTGCGACGGAGCATATAAACACGATTTAAGAAAAGAAGTATCTTACGGTAAAGAAAACAGACATTATCGTTTACCGCATTACATAAATCATAATTGCGAGAACTATCCTACTCACGAACTCGGACCGATAGCAAAAATTTTGAAAATAAACAGGGGAAACAGAATGCTTAGACTTGTGAGTGTTGCAAGTAAATCTCGCGGACTTATCCAATACATTAAAGATAAGAAACCAAATGACAAAGAACTGTTAAATACTCATTTTAAGCAAGGGGATATCGTTACAACCGTAATAACTTGTGAAAACGGCGAAACAATTACACTTACTTTAGATACAACATTGCCGAGAATTTACAGCCGTAATTTCACTGTACACGGCACAAAAGGTATGTATCAGGAAGACGGTGATTATGTTTTTTTAGAAAAAGATTTAGATGTAGATATTGCCGAAATTGATACCGACCCGCAAAAAATCTGGAAAAATGCAGATAAGTATGCAGTAACTTATGATAACGATTTGTGGAAACACAAATCTAAAGGAATGATTGAAAGCGGACACGGCGGAATGGACTATCTGGTGTTGCGTTCAATGATACATTCTGCCAAAGGCGAAAGTTATCCTGCTATAGATGTTTATGACGCTGCTTCTTGGATGTGTATTACCGCTTTGTCAGAGCAATCTATTTCAAACGGAAATATATCTGTTGAAATACCTGATTTTACAAACGGAAAATATAAAAACAGAGCAGAAAAATCTATCGGCAAATATGCACTTGATTTTTAACGAAATATAATTTTCTTAATATAGGGGGAATTAATTTGAAGTCGCATACTTTAAAAAAAGTTATTTCAATATTGCTTTGTGTATCTTTTGTAATGTTTTTTGCATCGTGTTCAAGCCAAAAAACCATGGCAGAAAAACAAGAAGTTCCAAATAATCTTGCCGTACCGAAGTCTTTAACAAGAGAAAATAAAACAGGGGATATTTATGTTTCGGCAGACGGAGATGATAAAAACTCAGGCACAAAAGAAAGTCCTGTCAAAACTCCACAGCGCGCTGTTGAATTGGCTGAAAAAATGAATAAGTCTGAAAAAGTTATTTATTTTTCAAAAGGGGAATACTCTGTGAATTCTATTAATTTAACAGAAAAAGACAGTAATATAACTTTTTTTGCTGAAAACAATGTTGTTTTTAACGGTGGTTTTACACTTGATACAAATGATTTTAAAGACTACAAAAACAATATAAAAGTACTGGATTTAACAAAATACGGTATTACAGCAGAGAAAATAGGACAGATTCGAGCATTCGGACAATTTAATCAGGCAGAAAAATACAATGAAGCAGGCAGTATATATTGCGAACTGTTTTGTGACGATACTCGCATGACGCTTGCTCGCTATCCAAATGAAAACGAATATTTATATACCGGAAAAATTCTTGACAACGGTGATTCTAAAGAAGTTTATACTTCAAAAGGAACTGAAACAAATAAAGAATGGGATACACTTAAAAATCCGAGAGGCGGCACTTTTGAGGCTAAAAAAGAAGTAACCGACAGAGCGAAATCGTGGACTGACAGCGATGATATTTGGATGTACGGCTATTTTCAGTACGATTGGGCAGATTCAACAACACCATTGAAAAAAGTTGACAACGGCACAATTACAACAGAATATGCAAGTGTTTACGGCTTTAAAGAGAATATGCCTTACTATTTCTTTAATGTTTTTGAAGAATTAGATGCAGAAAATGAATGGTATATCGATAAAGATGATATGAAACTTTATTTTATACCGCCTAAAGATTTTAAAGACAAAACAATTTCACTTTCTCTTTCGACTGAAAACTTAATAAATTTAAACAATGCAAATAACATAACTTTTGACGGCATAACATTTGCGGGTACACGCTTAAATGCGATTAAAGGCAGCGGAAACAACATTACCGTAAAAAACTGTACCATAAAAAATGTAGGCGAAAATGCAATAGAAATCACAGGCTCAAATATTCTCGTTGAAAACAATGAAATTACCGCAACAGGCAAAGCAGGTGTTATTTTAACAGGCGGAAACAGGGAAAACTTAACTTCAGGTCAAAATATAATTACAAACAATTTAATTCACGATTGGTCTCAAATATACAAAACCTATCAACCTGCTGTTTCATTAAACGGAGTAGGGGGATTATGCAGTCATAATGAAATTTTTAATTCACCTCACGAGGCAATTACTTATTCAGGCAACAATCACATTATTGAGTATAATATAATACACGATGTTGTTTTGCAGTCATCTGATGCAGGCGCAATATATGCGGGAAGAAGTTGGAGCTATTATGGCAATATAATAAGATATAATTGTATATACAATATCGGCTCGGAAAACTTTTCTCCAAGCGCTATTTATTTTGATGACGCACTTTCAGGACAACAGGCGTACGGGAATTTATTATTAAATATTCCGGGAAATGCATTTTTACTCGGAGGCGGACGCGATTTAACGATTGAAAATAATTTGATTGTCAATTCATCGTGCGCATT
The DNA here is from genome assembly GCA_015655975.1 of Eubacterium sp. Taxonomy (GTDB): domain Bacteria; phylum Bacillota; class Clostridia; order Oscillospirales; family Acutalibacteraceae; genus Scybalenecus. Next base: position 95,352 of record DVEP01000040.1, read on the forward strand.
TTTATATGATGACCGAGCAATAGTTGATGGGTCTGACGGCGGATGGTTTCATCACAGCAAAACTAAAGGAGAAGGTTTATGGGCAACTTTGAACGAAGTTGATATTAATTCTAATGCGTGGAAAAGTGCTTTTCCTGAACTGTCAAAACTATCAGATGATTTTGATGATACAAAAGACCCAATGTTCGCTGCAAATCCTGCAAACAGTAAAGTTAAAAATAATGTTGTAGTTAATACAAAGAAAAGTATCGGAGAAATTTCAAAAGGTGCAAAAAAATATAGTGATATTTCAGACAATACATTATTTAAAATCAAAGATTTTCCTTTTGAAGAAAAAGGTAACTATACTTTAACTGAACTTCCAAATAATTTTGAACAACTGCCATTTGATAAAATGGGAAGACTTTATGTGACAGGTGAATAAAAAATAGATTTTATTATTCTAAATAATTTTTGAATTAATTATACAAAATAAATGAAAGATTATAAAATAAATGAAAGATTATAAAATAAAAAAAAAGACGGTTATTAATGTACTGCCCCAAATTGTGCAGACAATACAAAAAAGGCCACCGATGGCAGAATAATTAAATTTTAAGCAACAAACTGATTTCGTTTTTCAAGCGGAGTCAGT